>NZ_JAMYNB010000021.1:0-75868 GCF_040318795.1 Mesorhizobium sp. M1004 | reverse complement strand
AATTTCGTGGGCCGCGACTTATGTTTATATTCCTCTCCTTTTGTGGTGTTCGGCTGCCAAAGGGGGGGCGCTGCGGGGGCCCGGGCCTAAAGCGGGCCCCCTTGGCCCCTGTTTTGCGCCGGTCGCGGTCACCCTGCGGCCGGCTTCGACCTGCCCGGTTATAACCGCCACCTGCGCGATGAATTCGAGGTCGATGAGGCCGCCGGAGATGAGCTTGATGTCCCAGAGATCGCGCGGCGATTTTTCCTTCTCGATCAGCGCGCGCATCTCGGATGCCTCCGCCCTCACCTTGGCGGCGTCGCGCGGCAAGGCCAGAAGTGCCGCCACCTCGGCCTCGACCTCGGCGCAAAGGGCCGCGTCGCCGCCGATGGCGCGCCCCCGGGCCAGCGCCATGTGCTCCCAGGTCCAGGCCTCCTGGCGCTGGTATTTCTTGAAGGCATCGATGTGGGTGGCCACCGGCCCCTTGTTGCCGGATGGCCGCAAGCGCAAATCGAGCTCGTAGAGAACGCCTTCGGCGGTCGGCGCCGAGACAGCCGCGATCAGCCGCTGCGTCATCCTGGTATAGTAGTGCGATGGTGCGAGCGGCTTGTCGCCGTCGGACTCGTCGGCATTCGCGTCGTGGTCGTAGAGCAGAATGAGGTCGACATCGGAGCCGGCGGTGAGCTCGCGGCCGCCGAGTTTGCCCATGCCGAGCAGCGACACGGTGCCGCCGGCGATGCGGCCATGACGCAGCGCGAATTCGGTGGTCACCGCCTGCAATGCGGCGTCGATGGTGAGGTCGGCGAGATCGGAAAAGGCGCGGCCGGCGCGCGCCGGGTCGATCGAGCCGGCGAGCAGCCTGACACCGATCAGGAATTTCTGCTCGGAGGCAAAGATGCGCAAACGGTCGAGCACGTCCTCATAAGCCCGGTCGCCTTCGATGAAAGCGGCCAACCGCGCTGAGAGATAGGCTCGGTTGGGCAGTTCGGCGAGCAGCGCCGGGTCGAGCAGACCGTCGAAGACATGCGGGCGCCTTGTGATGATTGCCGCCAGCCGAGGCGCGGCGCCCATGATCGTCGCCATTAGTTTCAGCAGGGCGGGATTCGACTGCAGCAGCGAAAACAGCTGGATGCCGGCGGGCAGGCCGGCGAGGAATTCGTCGAAGCGAACCAGCGCCTCGTCGGCCCGGCGCGTCTGGCCGAAGGCTTTGAGCAGCGCCGGCGTCAGTTCGGTCAGCCGCTCGCGCGCTTCCGCCGACTGGGTGGCGCGATAGCGGCCGAAATGCCAGCCCCGAATCACCCGGCAGATGTCGCTTGGCCGCTGGAAGCCAAGGCCGTGCAAGGTCTGCAGCGTGTCGGGATCGTCGACATCGCCTGTGAAGACCAGATTGCCGACGCCGGCCGACAATTCAGGCGCGGTCTCGAACAGCGCGGCGTAATGGCGCTCGACCTCATGCAAAGCCGCGCGAAAGGTTTCGGCAAATCTGGCGGCATCGGCAAAGCCCAGCATATGGGCGATGCGTTCCAGCCCTTCATCATCGTCGGGCAGAATATGCGTCTGCTCGTCGGCGACCATCTGGATGGTGTGTTCGACGCGGCGCAGAAACCAATATTGCTGCGTGAGCGCGTCGCGTGCATCGGCGGTGATCCAGTTGCGCGCGGCCAGCGCACCCAGCATCGGCACCGTCTCGCGGCCGCGCAGCTCCGGAAAACGGCCGCCGGCGATCAGCTGCTGGGTCTGGACGAAGAACTCGATTTCACGAATGCCGCCGCGGCCGAGCTTGACGTTGTGTCCTTTGACCGCGATCTCGCCATGACCCTTGTGGGCATGGATCTGGCGCTTGATCGAATGAACGTCGGCGATCGCCGCATAGTCCATGTATTTGCGCCAGACATAGGGCTGCAATTCCCGCAGGAACGCGTCCCCGGCATCGAGATCGCCGGCCACGGGACGCGCCTTGATCATGGCGGCGCGCTCCCAGTTCTGGCCGCGCGCCTCATAGTAGCGAAGTGCTGCCTCGACCGGGATCGCCAGCGGCGTCGAGCCTGGATCGGGACGAAGCCTCAAATCGGTGCGGAAGACATAGCCGTGCCCGGTGCGGTCCTGCAGGATGCGGACCAGCCTGCGGGTCAGGCGCGCAAACAGCTCTGTGGCGTCGAGCGGATCGACGATTGCCGGCGCATCCGGATCGAAGAAGACGACGAGGTCGATGTCGGAGGAGAAATTCAGTTCATGCGCGCCAAGCTTGCCCATGCCGAGCACGATCCAGCCGGATTGCCGTGACGGATTTTCGGGATCGGCCAATTTGAGCTTGCCTTGGCTGTGCGCCTCGCGCAGCAGGAAGTCGACCGCCGCGCAGGTGCAGGCATCGGCGAGATTGCTGAGGCGCCTTACCGTCAGCGCGGCATCGGCCTCGCCGGAGAGGTCTGCAAGTGCGATCAGGAAGTGAGCTTCACCCTTCCACTGCCTGAGTTCCATCATCAGGCTGGATTCGGAAACGGTCTCGGCAAAGGCGGCCTTGCCGATCGCTTCGGCAATGCTGGTCAGCCTGGCCTCGACACCCTCATCGAACAGCGCGTCGAGGATTTGCGGCCGGCGGCGCGCGACATCGCGGAGGAAGGGCGAGAGATCGAAGACGGCAGCGAGAAACTCCTGTGCGGCGCCCTTGCCCCCTAGAAATTTCGCCAGACGCGGCAGGTTCTCGTCCTTGGCATCGCCAGCGATCTCCGACAGTTCACGCCGGGCGCGAGTCTCATCCAGCGGCGCGAGCTGCGCCGCCAGTTGCAGGCGCCATTCGGTCTCGATCCGTTTCGCAGCCATCCTCACCGCCATCAATGGTCCTCCCGCGCCGGGAAGCTCATGATAACGGACAATCCGGGATTGGCAGGCAGAAGTTCAAGCCGGCCATTGTGAAAAGTCATGATCGCCTTGGCGAGGCTGAGACCAAGGCCTGATCCCGGCTGGGAGCGGCTCTTTTCCAGCCGCACGAAGCGCTCGGTCGCCCTGGCGCGGTCGGCGTCATCGGGGATGCCATGGCCATTGTCGGAAACGGAAAGGCGGATTTCGTGACCGACGCGCTGCAGGGCTACGCGCACGGCAGGCTTTTCCGCCGCATCGGTCGAGTATTTGATGGCGTTGTCGACGATGTTCGACAGTGCCTGGCCGATCAGCTCGCGGTTGCCATCGACGGAAAAATCCCCGTCCGCGGCAGTTTCGAGCACCACGCCAGCCTCCTCCGCCACCGGCTCATAAAGCTCGACAACGTCACGGACGGCGGCGGCGAGATCGACCTTGCTGGTGCTCTCCGAGGAATAGCCGGCCTCCAGCCTGGAGATCATCAGGATGGCGTTGAAGGTTTTTATCAGCTGGTCGGATTCGGCGATGGTGCCTTCCAGCGCCTGCCGGTAGTCGGTGGTCTTGTGCTTGCCCGAAAGTGTCGCCTCAGCGCGGTTGCGCAGTCTGGTCAGCGGCGTCTTCAAATCATGGGCGATGTTGTCGGAGACCTGCTTCAGCCCTTCGTTCAGCGTCGCTATCCTGGCCAGCATGGTGTTGAGGTTTTCCGACAGGCGGTCGAACTCATCGCCGGCGCCGGTCACCGGCAGCCGTCCCGTGAGATCGCCGCCCATGATGCGGCGGCTTGCTTCCGAGACGCTATCGATGCGCTTCAGCGCGGCGCGGCCGACAAGGAACCAGATCAGCAGCCCGCCCACTCCCATCATACCCAGCGCCAGCATCAGGGCGCGGCGAACGACGGCGCGGAAGCGCTCGGGTTCGCCGAGATCGCGGCCGACAAGCATGATCATCTGGTTGGGCAGCCGCAGCACCAGCGCGATGGCGTTGTGGCCCTTCTCGCCCTCGGACTGAATTTCGGTCTCGCCGGGCTGCGCGCCATTCGGGTCAGAAGCCTGGTTGCGCTGCCGTTCGAGCTCACCTTCGCCGAAACGGCGATAGGAGAAGGGTTCGGTCGTCCAGCCATCGGTCTCGAGCACCCCCGGTGCCAGGCTCTGCACGTTGCCGGTGAGGATCTGGCCGTTGACATCGGCAATGAGATAGAGGTTGGCGCCGGGCTGGCGCGAGCGCTGCTCGACGACGCGTACCAGCCGCGGCAGGCCGCCGCTCTGATAGGCACGAGCGAGGCCGAGCACCTCGTCATTGATGGTCTGCTGGGTCTGGCCGGTCAGCATGCGGGCCGACAACGACGTCATGTAGAAGGCCAGCAACACGGCACATAGCGCGAAAAGCAGGAAATAAAGCGCTGAAAGCCGCGCCGCCGTCGTCCTCATGATGGCCGGCAGGGAAAGGGCCATCGAGTTCTAGCTCATGATGAGATTTGGCTGAAATCTCATCATGATCTACCCCTTTGTTGGAGCATGATCTTCTCCAAAAACCGGTACCTACTTTTTGGGATCATGCTCTAGCCGCTCTTCAGCATATAGCCGGCGCCGCGAACCGTATGCAGGATCGGCTTGTCGAAACCCTTCTCGATCTTGCCACGCAGGCGCGAGACGTGAACGTCGATGACGTTGGTCTGCGGATCGAAATGATAGTCCCAGACATTTTCGAGCAGCATGGTGCGCGTCACCACCTGGCCGGCATGGCGCATCAGATATTCGAGCAGGCGGAATTCGCGCGGCTGCAGCGTGATCTCGCGCGCCGCGCGCTTGACCGAATGGGACAGCCGGTCAAGCTCGAGATCGCCGACCCGGTAGACGGTTTCGGCCTCCCTGGCGCTGGCGCGGCGGTTCAGCACCTCGACGCGGGCGAGCAATTCGGAAAAGGCATAAGGCTTGGTCAGATAGTCGTCCCCGCCGGCGCGCAGACCGGTGACGCGGTCATCGACTTCGCCCAGCGCCGACAGGATCAGCACCGGTGTGGTGTTGCCGCGCGAGCGCAGGCCGGCAATGACGGAGAGCCCGTCGCGGCGTGGCATCATGCGGTCGACGACCATCACGTCATAGTCGCCGGCATCGGCCAGCGCAAAGCCGGTTTCGCCGTCGCCGGCGACATGGGCGGTGTGCCCAGCCTCGGCAAAGGCCTTCTGCATATAGTCGGCCGCCTCGCGATCGTCTTCTATGACGAGAATCTTCATAGAGCCGTTATACGCGATTTCGCCGGAAGATTGAGGGGCGGCCATGAGCGCAAAAGCTTTCGTTCAAGCATGTCGTTTTGCCAAAACCGCCGTGCACTTTTGGGCGACATGCTTCGATGTTAGAGCGGCAGCGGGCGATGGGCCCGCTGCCGCCGGGGGCAGAACACGATGACTGACTAACGCGTTCGGCCCCTTGCTTCCCGTGCGGCGGCTCGGGGGTGTTGAAACCGCCGCACTGGAAACTGTGTGATGTCAGCCTTTGGCGACTGGCAGCGCGACGAAGCGGTTTGAATCGTCGCGGGTGATCTGCATCAGCACCGCCTTGCGGCCGGACTTGACCGCATCGGCCATCGCCTTGGCGACGTCTTCGGTGCCGTTCACCTCCGTCGAATTGACCGAGGTGATGACATCGCCGGGCTGGATGCCGCGGTCGGCGGCATCGCTGTCGGGATCGACATCGGTCACCACCAGGCCCTTGCCGTTTTCCGACTTGGTGACGGTGAGGCCGAGATCGGCCAGCGCGGCGGGCTTTGCCGGTGCCGCGGGCTGCTGCGGGTCGGCCGAGGCCTGCTTGTCAGTGGATGGCAACGTGCCGAGATCGACCTTGATGGTCTGGCTCTTGCCGTCGCGCCACACCGTGACGTCGACCGACTTGCCGGGTGGGTAGGCGCCGATCAGACGAGCCAGTTCCTTCGGCGATGCGACGTCCTTGCCTTCGACCTGGGTGATCACGTCACCGGCGGTGATGCCGGCCTTCTTGCCGGGGCCACCGTCCTGGGCGCCCGAAACCAGAGCCCCGTTCTGCGACTTCAGGCCCAGCGATTCGGCGATGTCCGATGTAACCGGCTGGATTTCGACGCCGAGCCAGCCACGCTGCACCGAGCCGCTCTTCATCAGATCCTGCACCACCTGCTTGGCGGTCGAGGCCGGAATGTCGAAGGCGATGCCGACGCTTCCGCCCGACGGCGAGAAGATCGCGGTGTTGATGCCGACGACCTGGCCGTTGAGGTTGAAGGTCGGGCCGCCCGAATTGCCGCGGTTGACCGAGGCGTCGATCTGGATGAAGTCGTCGTAGGGACCGGCGCCGATATCACGGCCACGGGCCGAGACGATGCCGGCGGTGACGGTGCCGCCGAGGCCGAACGGATTGCCGACGGCCACCACCCAGTCGCCGACGCGAACCTTGGAATCGTCGGCGAAATCGACATAGGTGAACTTGCCGACGCCATCGACCTTGAGCACCGCCAGATCGGTGCGCGGATCAGTGCCGATCAGCTTGGCGTCAAGCTCCTTGCCGTCATTCATCACCACTGTGAAGGCGGAGCCTTCCTCGACGACATGGTTGTTGGTGACGAGATAGCCGTCATCGGAGATGAAGAAGCCAGAACCCTGCGCCACCGGACGCGGCTGGTCGTTGTTATGGTCGCGGTGGCTGAAGCGACGATTGCCGCCGCCCTGGCCGTTCTGATCGCCAAAGCCCCGGAATTGCTTGAAGAACTGGCGCAGCTGCGGATTGTCGGGCAGGTTGTTCATGCCGTCCGGATCGTCGGACTGGTCGGAGCCGTCGTCAGCGGCAGGCTCGATCTTGGCCTTGACCTTGACGCTGACCACGGCCGGCGAAACGCGCTCGACGACATCGGCAAAGCCCGGTACCTGGGGCGCTTCGACCCGCACGGCATCGGCCAGAACGGGAGCTGTACCAGTGGCAACGGCGCCGAAACCGATGCCGCCGGCAATGGCCAGCGAAGCGGCGGCCGCCAACAGGCGCTTGCGGGTCCGGGAATATGGTTTGGGGGCGATAGTCATGGTCTCATATCCTCTTTTCACTGGATGCGGCTCAGGCAGAGCATCCTCGGACAAGAGAAATAGAGAGGCGCACATTACCGCGCCATTTCCGAAGCATGAAAGTTTTGTAATGTTGGGCGGACGCACAAATCGCTTGGTTGCGCTCGCCTGCTGCCCTATGTTGTACACAACTCAGCACAAGGCTTTCACAATGACAGCAAGCACCACCATGACCATTCGAGTCTCGTCCGAGACCAAGCTGAAGCTGGAGCAGATCGCTACCGATACCAGGCGTAGTAAATCGTTCCTCGCCGCCGAGGCGGTCTCAGCCTATGTCGATCGCGAGCTGGATATCATCGAAGGCATAAAACGTGGCATGGCCGACGCAGAGGCTGGCCGCGTCGTGCCCCACGACGACGCCATGGCGGAGGTCGACGCGGTGATCGAAGCAGCGAAAGCCAGGCGCGCAGGCAAGCCGTGAAGCGGTTCGTCACTTGGTCGCGAGAAGCGCTGGACGATCTCACGCAGCAAGTTGCCTTTATCGCTCAGGACAATCCTGCCGCCGCGGGACGCCTCGCGGACCGTATCCGTGAAATGGGCCGGGGCCTTGGTGATATGGCGACGGGCCGACCTGGCCGGGTAACAGGCACTTATGAGAAGCCCATCGGCCGCCTGCCCTACATCATTGCCTATGAATTGCGCCTGATCGCCGGCCGTCAGAGCATTGTTATCCTGCGCGTCATCCACACGTCGCGGGACTGGCCTTTGGAGGAATGGCCGAGCTAGTCGCTCAGCATCTTGTCCAGCGCCGCCTGTTCCTCGGCGCTCAGCGCCTTGGTTGCCAACGAGCGGCGCGAGCGTGTGGTCAGCGCAATGAAAATGCCGCCGGCCAGAAGCAGAAGCACCGGCGTGCCCCACAGCAAGCCGTTGCGCGGGCTGAAGCGCGGCTTCAGCAGCACGAACTCGCCGTAGCGCGATACGATATAGTCCATCACCTGCTGGTCGGTATCGCCGGCAACCAGGCGCTGGCGCACCAGGATGCGCAGGTCGCGGGCGAGGTCTGCATCGGATTCGTCGATGGACTGGTTCTGGCAGACCATGCAGCGCAGGCCTTCCGACAGTAGCCGCGCCCTCGCCTCGAGCGCCGGATCGGTGAGAACCTCGTCCGGTTTCACCGCTTGCGCCGCGCCGGCAAACAGCAGCGCCAGAAGCAGGGTGAGCGAGGCCAACGAGAACCTGGTGCTCACGGCGCGCCTGCCGACGGCATGGAGGCTGCCTGCTTGCGGCGGCGCGAGGGTGCGCCAACCCGCAGGCGACGGTCGAGCAGCGACATTGCGGCTCCCGCCATCATCACCAGAGCTCCGCCCCAGATCAGCGTCACCAGCGGCTTCCACCACAGGCGCACCACGACGGATCCATCGGTGCCTTCATCGCCCAGCGACAGATAGAGCTGGTTGAAGCCGATCGTCTCGATGCCGGATTCGGTCGTCGTCGTCTGCCGCACCGGAAAGAAGCGCTTGGCCGAGGTGATTTCGGCTGAAACGCCGCCATCGGCGCCGATCAGGGAAAAGCGGCCGCGCTGCTCGCTGTAGTTCGGACCCTGCGCCGGGAAGAGGCCGTCGAAACGCAGCGTGTGGCCGGAGAGTTCGACGCTCTCGCCGGCATGCATCGACAGTATCCTTTCGGTGCCGAAGCACAGCGTGCCGACAATGCCGAGCGTCGTCAGCCCGAGGCCGAGATGGGCAAGTGCAGTGCCGAACACCGAACGCGGCAGGCCGGCGAAACGGCGCAGCATGATGGCGTGCGACACATTGCCAAAGCCGGACTTGACGGCGAGGTCGGTGAGCGCGCCGCAGACCAGCCAGCAGGCGAGGCCGACACCAAGGGCGGCGAACACCGACGCGCCGTCGATGAACAGCCCGGTGACCAGCATCGCCAGGAGAGCGGCGCCGAAAGCCGCCATCAAGCGCTGGGCGACGGCATAGAGGTCACCGCGCTTCCAGGCGAGCAATGGTCCGAAAGGAACCACGACCAGCAGCGGCACCATCAGCGGGCCGAATGTCAGGTTGAAGAAGGGGGCGCCGACTGAGATCTTGCCGGCCGAAAGCGCTTCGACCGCCAGCGGATAGAGCGTGCCGACCAGCACGGTGGCCGTGGCCGTGGTCAGGAACAGATTGTTGAGGACGAGTGCGCCTTCGCGCGAGATCGGGTGGAACAGGCCGCCGGCCGTCAGCCGCGAGGCGCGCAGCGCAAACAGGGCCAGCGAGCCGCCGATGAACAGCGTCAAAATGCACAGGATGAAGATGCCGCGGGTCGGATCGGTGGCGAAAGCATGCACCGAGGTCAGCACGCCGGAGCGCACCAGGAAGGTGCCGAGCAGCGACAGCGAGAAGGTGAGGATGGCAAGCAGCAGCGTCCAGATCTTGAGCGCCGAACGCTTCTCCATGACGATCGCCGAATGCAGAAGAGCCGTGCCGGCCAGCCACGGCATAAAGGAGGCGTTTTCGACCGGATCCCAGAACCAGAAGCCGCCCCAGCCGAGCTCGTAGTAGGCCCAGTAGGAGCCCATCGCGATGCCGCCGGTGAGGAACATCCAGGCGACCAGCGTCCACGGCCGCACCCAGCGCGCCCAGGAGGCATCGATGCGGCCTTCGATGAGGGCGGCGACCGAGAAGGAAAAGCAGATAGAGAACCCGACATAGCCGAGATAGAGCAGCGGCGGATGGATGGCGAGGCCAAGATCCTGCAGGACCGGGTTGAGATCGCGGCCCTCGATCGGCGCCGGATTGAGCCGGGTGAACGGATTGGATGTCGCCAGGATGAACAGGAAGAAGGTGGCGCCGATCGCCCCCTGCACGGCCAGCACATTGGCGCGCAGCGTCGCCGGAAGGTTGGAGCCGAAGACAGCGACCAGCGCACCGAAGAAGGTCAGGATCAGCACCCAGAGCAGCATCGAGCCTTCGTGATTGCCCCAGGTTCCGGTGATCTTGTAGATCAGCGGCTGCAGCGAATGCGAGTTTTCCCACACGCTCGCCACCGAGAAATCGGAACTTGCATAGGCGCCGGCGAGTGCTGCGAACGATAGCGCCGTGAGCGCGAAGCCTGTGACCGTGACGGGACCGCCGACAGCCATCAGCCTCTGGTTGCCGGTACGGGCGCCGATCAGCGGCACCAGCGTCTGCACCAGCGACAGCACAAAGGCGAGGACGAGCGCGAAGTGTCCGGTCTCAACCATTACTGGCTCTTGCTCTCTTGCCACACGCCCTTGGCCTTCAGCCCGTCAGCGACTTCCTTGGGCATGTAGCGCTCGTCATGCTTGGCCAGCACGCTGTCGGCGACGAAAACGCCGTCGGCGCCAAAGCTGCCTTCGGTGATGACGCCCTGCTCCTCGCGGAACAGATCGGGCAGGATGCCGGTATAGCTGACCTTGACCGATTTGTGCGTGTCGGTGACCGAGAACGCAACCGTCGCGCCCTGCCCGCGCACGACCGTGCCCTTTTCGACGAGGCCGCCGAGCCTGATGCGCTGTCCCGGCTGCAAGCTGGCGGTGGTCAGATCGGCGGGCATATAGAAATAGGAGGCCTTCTGGCCCAACGCATAGAAGGTCAGCCCGGTGGCGGCGCCGAGGAAGGCAAGACCTCCGACAATCACCGACAATCGCTTCTGCTTGCGCGTCATGTCCTACTCCGTCGCCGTCAGGCCGAGCGAGGCGGCAAAGGCGGTGAATTTCTTCGCTTCCTCACTGTCGGCGCCAAACACGGCAATACCGCGATGCAGCGCGTCCCGCGCCTGGTCGGCCTTGCCCAGCACAACATAGGAACGAATGAGCCGCATCCATCCTTCCGTGTCGCGCGGATTTTGCCGCAATTTTTCGTCGAGGCCGGCGACCATGGTTTCGATCATGGCCTGCCTGTCCCGCGGCGCCATCGACGAGGCGGCATCGACGGCTGCGGCGTCGGGGCCTTTGGCGGGCTCTCCTGACGCGACGCTGCGGTTGGCGGCCTCGGCCAGTGCCTGTTGGACAGCTCCGCGCCATGGCGAATCCTGCGGCAGGGAATCGAGCATTTTCTGCCAAGCCGTGGTTGCCTCGGGTATGCGGCCTTCCTGGGCCAGCGCCATCGCCAAATAGAACGAGGCTTTCGCGTTTGCCGGGTCGAGTTTTAGCGCCTGTTCGAAAGCGGATTGCGCATCGGCCGAAACGATGCCGCCGGCCGCATTGGCAATCGCTTCGCCGAGACCGGCCTCGCGGGCAGCCGTGTCGCCATCGAGGCGGATGGCATTGCGATAGGCGGTCACGGCATCGGGAAAGCGCTGCAGGCGCAGATAGATCGGGGCGAGCACGTCCCAGCCGCGTCCATCGCCAGGGTTGGCGGCAAGATGGGCCTCGGCGCGCGCCACCAACTCATCGACCGAACTATCGGCCGGATTCTTGGCCAGCCGTTCGGCAAGCGGCTGCGACGGCAGATCGGGCGAGCCGAGCTGGCTGTACATGCCCCAGCTGAGCAGCGGGACCATCAGCACCGCTGATGTCGCCACCAGCCTGGCCGCCTTTGACGGCTGCTGAAGCGTCGCGGCATCGGCCTGGCCGGCATTTCCCAGCCGAAGGACGCGGCGGGCGATTTCGGCGCGCGCCTCCTCGGCTTCCGCCGGCTGGATCAGGCCGCGCGCGGCGTCACGCTCGAGCTCGGCCAATTGATCGCGATAGACTTCGAGGTCATGGTCGCTGCTGGTCGGAGCGTCCGTGCCGCCGCCGGTCAGCGGCAGCAGCACCGCCAGGCTTGCGCCCAGCGTGAGGAGTGCGGCTATGACCCAGAACAGCATGGTTCTTCCAATAGAGCGAGAGCCCTGCTCTCACAACATGAGGTCGCTGCGACGCTTTGACGGGATTCCGACCCCGGCCCAATGTTCAGGTCAGCGGCGTCCAGCTGCCGTCGGCGTTGCGGCATGCGGTGCCCCGCGCGGTCTGGCCGCCCGTGCCGGTAAACACTGTATGGGTGTACTGGCGGCAATCCTGCGAGCCGACGCGGTAGGGCTGGGCCGCGACGACTTCGCCGGAATGGGCCGAACTGTCGCCCTTCCAGGTCACCTTCTGGCCGCTCGCGGTATATTCGAGCGCCTTGTACTCCGCCTCGAGCGCCTTGCGCTTCTCGGTGCTGGTCAGGCCGCTGCCGATCGACCCGCCGACGAGCCCGCCAGCCATGGCCGAGATGATCGTCGTCGCGACCTTGGCACCCGAGGGAGGTGACGCGGGCGGATTGGTGATGGAGATATCCGGGCCACTGCCCTTGCCCAGCGTTCCGCAGCCGGAAAGAGCGAGCAGTGCGGAAACGAGCGCAACGCGAATCTTCATGCCAACAACCGGTTTTCTTGAACGGGATGCGCTGGGGGCCGCGTCATCGGGGGCGTCAGGACGTCATACTATTGACATTTGTCGGAAATTTGGCCGTTTTTAACGGCTTTTGTGCAATCGAGGGGCCGCCATAACACAGGCATTCGGCCGTGTCGATTGGCCCTGGGCAGTACATCATTGCAAGCTCCGCAAGCGCACAACCGCCTTCAGCCCGCCCATCGTGGAGCGTTCCAGCGCCAGCGCCCCGCCATACTCGTTGACGAGGTCGGCAACGATGGCAAGTCCGAGCCCGGTTCCCGGCTTTGTCTCGTCGAGGCGCCGGCCGCGTTTCAAGACATCGCGGGCCTTGTCCTCGGGGATGCCGGGACCGTCATCCTCGATCGATAGCTCGAACAGGCCGGCTGCGGCCGGCGTGACGGATACGGCAACAGTGCTCTTCGCCCATTTCATCGCATTGTCGAGAAGGTTGCCGAGCAGTTCCTCCAAATCCTCGCGCTCGCCAGCAAAGACGATGTCGGCCGCCGGCAGCGTAAGCGACAGGCTGACATCAGGCTTGAGTTTTTGCAGCACGCGCACCATGCGCTGCACCAGCGGCGTCACCGGCGTGCGGTAGACGACGCTGTCGCGCTGCGCCGCGACCCGTGCCCGCTGCAGGTAGTGGTCGACCTGTTTCTGCATCGACGCCGCCTGGTCGGCGATGAGCTGGCCCTTGGCGCCGCCTAGAGCCCGGCCCTCATTGATCAGCACGGCGAGCGGCGTCTTCAGCGAATGGGCAAGGTTGCCGACCTGCGTACGCGAGCGCTCGACGATGCGCTTGTTGTTTTCGATCAGCGCATTGGTTTCGTTGGCGAGCGGCTCGATCTCGGCGGGAAACCGGCCATCGAGCCGCTGCGCCGTGCCTTCGCGCACCTGGGCAAGCGCGTTGCGAACCCGGCGCAAGGGCTGGAGGCCGAGCAGGATAGCGATCGCATTGATGGCGATCATGCCGACGCCGAACAGGCTGAGATAGGTCAACAGGCGGCCCTGGAAGGTGGCGATCTCGTGCTCGAGCTCGGTCTTGTTGCCCATCACGCGGAAGCGCGCGGCGCGGTTCTTGGCATCGAGGACGAATTCGCTTTCGAACACTTGCAGTTCCTCGTCACCGATGCCGTCGGTGGAATAGCTGCGCTGGAAACTGGAATTGAAAGGCACCTCGGCAACGGTCGGCGACGGGATCGTCGTGGTCATCGAGGACGAATGAAGGTTGCCGTGCACGCCTTCGGAAGCCGGCTCCACCGACCAGTACCAGCCCGAATTCGGCTCCGAGAAGCGCAGGTCGCCAAGGTCGGGAGCGCCGGTGAGCTGGCCGGTTTCGGAAACGCCGACGGAGCCGATCAAATTGAACAGATGCGCCGACAGCAGGCTGTCGAAGCCGCGCTCGCTGGCCTGGCGGTAGAGCGTGGTGATCAGAGTGAAGATGACGATCAGGGTGAGGATCGCCCAGATCGTGGAAAAGCCGATGACGCGGAAGGCCAGCGAGCGAGGCCAGAGCCGCGCCGAAAAAGGCTTCCTTGCTGGTATGGGGAGCGGTTCCGCCTTACGCCTCCGGCTCACGCATGCGATAGCCCATGCCGCGCACGGTTTCGATCATGTCGATGCCCATCTTCTTGCGCAGCCGGCCGACAAAGACCTCGATGGTGTTGGAATCGCGGTCGAAATCCTGGTCGTAGAGATGCTCGACCAGCTCGGTGCGCGACACCACCTCGCCCATATGGTGCATCAGATACGCCAGCAGGCGGAACTCATGCGAGGTCAGCTTCAGCGGCACGCCGTTGACATCGGCCTTGGAGGCCTTGGTGTCGAGGCGCAGCGGCCCGCAAGTGAGCTCGGACGAGGCATGGCCGGCGGCGCGGCGGATCAGCGCCCTCACCCTGGCCAGTACCTCCTCGATGTGGAACGGCTTGGTGACATAGTCGTCGGCGCCGGCATCGATGCCCGACACCTTGTCGCTCCAGCGGTCGCGCGCTGTCAGGATCAGCACCGGCATCTTGCGGCCGTTGCGGCGCCAGCGCTCGACGACGCTGATGCCGTCCATCTGCGGCAGGCCTATGTCGAGCACGACGGCATCGTAGGGCTCGGTGTCGCCGAGGAAATGCCCCTCCTCGCCGTCATAGGAGCGGTCGACGACATAGCCGGCATCGACCAGCGCGTCGGCCAGTTGCCGGTTGAGATCCTTGTCATCTTCGACGACGAGTACGCGCATGATCGGTCAGGCCTGTTGATGGGTCAGCTATAGGCCGATTCCGGTGGTCTGGGAAACGACCCTGCAAGGGGGAAGATTGGATCAGTTCGCCGGGACGACGATCTCGGAGCGGCGCGGACGCTGGCCGTCCTTGCCCGGCACAAGCACGACGATGACGCAGACCTCCTGGCCGCCACGCGTCGTCTGCGAAGCCTTGGCCAGCGTGCCGCCATTCTGCTCGGCAACCTGCTGGCCGATCGCGTAGCAATCCGCCGCGGCTGCCGGCGTCGCTTGCGACGCCAACAGGCCGGCCGCTGTGAGCGCCAGTATCGCGGTTCTGACATGAGAGCGAAGCGTTTTCATGGTCGGCGTTGTAACGCAACTGTGCTGAACGTGAAATGAACGGTAAACGGGTGAAAATCCATCCCCGCAATACCCCCTGCGCGCGCAACGAATGAATGCGATCCTACCGCCCAGTCCCTCAGACCGGGCAATGGATTCATAACCGGAAAACCGGCTGCGCGGCTATGGTGTTTGCGCGCAGGTTCTCAATTCGCAGCCAGATTGGGAACAGGTCAAGGCGAGACCATTCTGAAGGGCCGCCCTAAATAGCGCGGGAAACGCCAAATCATCGGAGTGCGCCATGACGGATAAAGACCTTGCCGACCTTTACCGGGGCTATATCGCTTGCCTGAATGCCCAGGACTGGGCGAAACTTGGAGACTTTGTCGGCGACGAGGTGCAGCACAATGGCGAAATGCTCGGCCTGTCGGGTTATCGCCGTATGCTCGAAGGCGATTTCGAGGCGATTCCCGACCTCCGCTTCAACATCGAACTGCTGGTCTGCCAGCCGCCGCGCGTGGCGGCGCGCCTGCATTTCGACTGTCATCCCAAGGGCGTGCTGTTCGGCCTGCCGGTGAACGGCAAGCGCGTGTCGTTCGCTGAGAATGTTTTCTACGAATTCGGAGAGGGTCGCATCCGCGAGGTGTGGTCAGTCATCGACAAGGCCGAGATCCAGGCGCAAATCTAGGTTGCTTCAATCACTTTGCTCGGTGAGGGCGCGTATCCGCAGCACCCCGTGGTAGAGCGCCAGGTCCTCGTCGTAGCGGGCCTCGGCGAACTCCAAGGACAGGCGGGTTTGGTCGCGCGAGCCGGTGGCGAAAGCGGCGCCGTCAAGGCGCGCCCGGATGCTGTCCATGATCAGACGCGTCTCGGCCTCGCCTTGCGCCTTCGACCAGACATGCAGCGTGATGAGCTGGTCGTCATCATTGTCGGCGCCGGTGTCCAGATCGAATGCGCTGGTCCTGCCATAGGTCACATAAGGGAAGGCGGCACTGTCGGCCGCCTGCTCGCGCAACCCGGCGCCGCCGAGCAGCGCCGTCAGCGAGGCATCGCTCTTCAATCTCATGAACAAGGCTTGCAGCAAATCGCCGGGCGCCGTCATCGTCGTCTCCGTTCGCCTGTCACGCTTTGAACAACCTCAGTTTCGCGCGCAACCTAACCGCGTTGCACGGATTTCGCCAGATGACGATCCGCCTGATGGAAGGCGGCGAATCGGGCGGCATGGCCCTTTCACGGACCGGGTTCTATTTGGCATGCGGGGAGTTTCAAGAAGGGTGTTATGAGGAGCCCTGTTTTCTCCGGCAATTCGAGGTCATTTCATGCGAACGCCACCGCTGCTGCCGGCTTTTGGAAAGCTCGGCGTCAAGCCCCCGGTCGCGATTGCGGCAGCACCCGCCCTGTCGAAGAGGACCGTGGCCCTGCGCATGCGCGAGATACTTTCAATGCATGGCGGCCTGGCCTTGAAGCTGTCGGTGGTGGCCTGGACAATCCTGATCCTGGCGGCGGCATTTTTCATGTCAAAGGCCTGATGCCGATATGACAAACCGCTACGCGTTGCGCATGGACGAGCCCGAGAGCTGGACTATCTTCGACATCTTCACCGGCCAGCCTGTCGAGCTTAAGCAACAGGTGATGGTGGCCATGAATTTGCGCGATGCGGAAGCGATGGCCGACCGCCTGAACAGCCGGGACGTCAAGCGGCGGGCAAAAGCCGACCGCAAGTCCTGACGCACGCTGATCTCAGCCGCTCTGATTGCAAGACGAACGCGCGCTAACCGAAATCCGCGGCTGTGAGCACATATATGCTCTTGCGGGTGCGGGCGTAGGCCTTGCTGGCAACGTCATGGATGGAGCTGGACGCGATGTCGAAAGCCGCCAGATAGGTGGCTTCCGCGGTCGCCGTCCCTGATGGCGCCTTCGAGAGGGCATCGGCTGCGACAGAGAAGGAAATCTGGAACATGCCGTCGTGGCCGACAAAGCGGATGCGCTTGCCGGCCTCGTCATAGAAGCGACTTGGATTGGGGAATGTCAGGCTCATGACGTGCCCCCCTTCGGCGCGGCGGCGGCTTTCTTGACTGTCGCCCGCTTCTTCTTCGGTGTCGGGTTCAAGGCTTCCGCGACGCGGTCGGCCTCTTCCTTGGCCAGGCGCAATTCCCTGAGCCTTGCTGTCTTGATCTCCCTGGCCCTCGCTTCGGACATGTAGTCGGAGGTTGCCTTGTTGCGCTCGGCCGTCTTCTTCTGCTTGTCCATGAAGCGGGCTTCAGCTTTTTCCATGATGCTCTGATTGCCTTCGGCCATCGCCTAAATCTCCTTCGTGCCTGAAATTGTGAAATCGAACTTACGATATAAATAGCCACTTTTGCCTCGAAATTCAATTTTTTGAAATATCTAGGCGCCTCGCGACGTTTCGAACCCTGCAGACATCATAATACTTTTTAATATTTAATTTTGGCCACGAATAATTTTTGGCACTCCTATCTATCGAGTGCCAACACGCCTATAAGAACGGCGCGGTCGCCTATGCCGGCCCCAGAAAGAAGTTCTCATGAAGTTTCGGCCACTCCACGACCGCGTCGTCATCCGGCGCGCCGAAGGCGATGTCAAATCCAAGGGCGGCATCATCATTCCCGACAATGCCAAGGAAAAGCCGCAGGAAGGCGAAGTCATCGCCGTTGGGCCGGGCGCACGCGACGAAAACGGCGCGCTTGTTCCGCTCGACGTCAAGGCCGGCGACTTCATCCTGTTCGGCAAATGGTCGGGCACCGAGGTCAAGATCGACGGCGAGGACCTGCTGATCATGAAGGAAGCCGACATTATGGGCGTCATCGGCAAGAGCGAGACGGCCGCTATCGGCAAGAGCGGGACGGTCGTCACCGAGAAGAGCGTCAAAGCCAAGAAGGCTGCCTGACCGGCCTGGCTTTGCCAGGCTCCGGCGAGCCGCTTGCTTCACCACACCAACGGGATTGAAAAAAATGTCTGCCAAGGAAATCAAATTCGCCACCGACGCGCGCGACCGCATGCTGCGCGGCGTCGAGATCCTCACCAATGCGGTGAAGGTCACGCTCGGCCCCAAGGGCCGCAACGTCATCATCGACAAGGCCTATGGCGCGCCGCGCATCACCAAGGACGGTGTGACGGTGGCCAAGGAAATCGAGCTTGCTGACAAGTTCGAGAACATGGGCGCGCAGATGGTGCGCGAAGTGGCTTCGAAGACCAACGACCTCGCCGGTGACGGCACCACCACCGCCACGGTGCTGGCCGCATCGATCCTGCGCGAAGGCGCCAAGCTGGTTGCCGCGGGCATGAACCCGATGGACCTCAAGCGTGGCATCGACCAGGCTGTCGCCGCCGTGGTCAAGGACATCAAGGCGAAGGCCAAGAAGGTCAAGTCGTCGGCCGAGATCGCGCAGGTCGGCACCATCGCCGCCAATGGCGATGCCAGCGTCGGCGCCATGATCGCCAAGGCGATGGACAAGGTCGGCAATGACGGCGTCATCACCGTCGAGGAGGCCAAGACCGCCGACACCGAACTCGACGTCGTCGAAGGCATGCAGTTCGACCGCGGCTATCTCTCACCCTATTTCGTCACCAATGCCGACAAGATGCGCGTCGAACTGGAAGAGCCTTACGTGCTCATCCACGAGAAGAAGCTCGGCAATCTGCAGGCGATGCTGCCGATCCTCGAAGCAGTGGTGCAGAGCGGCAGGCCGTTGCTGATCATCTCGGAAGACGTCGAAGGCGAAGCACTGGCGACGCTGGTCGTCAACAAGCTGCGCGGCGGCCTCAAGGTCGCGGCCGTCAAGGCGCCGGGCTTCGGCGATCGCCGCAAGGCGATGCTGGAAGACATCGCCGTGCTGACATCGGGCCAGATGATTTCCGAGGATCTCGGCATCAAGCTCGAAAACGTCACCATCGAGATGCTTGGCCGCGCCAAGCGCGTACTGATCGAGAAGGACACCACCACGATCATCGACGGCGCCGGCACCAAGGCGACCATCCAGGCGCGCGTCGCGCAGATCAAGGGCCAGATCGAGGAGACCACGTCCGACTACGACAAGGAGAAGCTGCAGGAGCGGCTGGCCAAGCTCGCCGGCGGCGTCGCCGTGATCCGCGTCGGCGGCGTCACCGAGTCTGAAGTGAAGGAAAAGAAGGACCGCATCGACGACGCGCTGAATGCGACGCGCGCGGCGGTGGAAGAAGGCATCGTGCCCGGCGGTGGCGTGGCGCTTCTGCGCGCAAGATCGGCTCTGGCCGGCCTGACCGGCGCCAATGACGATGTGACCGCCGGCATTTCGATCGTGCTCAGGGCGCTGGAAGCGCCGATCCGCCAGATCGCCGAGAATTCCGGCGTCGAAGGCTCGATCGTCGTCGGCAAGCTGTCCGACAGCAAGGACCAGAATCAGGGCTTTGACGCCCAGAACGAGGTCTATGTCGACATGATCAAGGCCGGCATCGTCGACCCGGCGAAAGTGGTGCGCACCGCGTTGCAGGACGCCGGCTCGATCGCCGCCCTTCTGATCACCGCCGAAGCGATGATCACCGACGTTCCGGCCAAGGATGCGGCGCCTGCGGGCGGCGGTGGCGGCATGGGCGGCTACTGACCATCGCCCGAAAATTGCCCGCTGGGAATCTGGGCGGGCATAAATCAAAACAGGCTGCCGGGGACATTTCCCCGGCGAGCCAGGAATTTCCGTCAGTCAGTCAAGACCAGTCATCAACGACAGGGAGATCGACAGATGATCACATTCGCCCCGAAGCCAAACGCTGTATCCGCGACCAAGCCGGCGGAGGAGAGCCGCTTCGATCGCATCCGCCGGATTGCCGCCGACAAGCACAGGCAGGCCGATGCCGGGCCGATTCGCCGCGAGCCGTCGAAGACCGGCGACAAGCGGCCGACGTGACGGCTGCCAACCTCACGACACCGGCAACGCTCCGCCCTCTTCGGTGCGGCGGGCAATGTACTCGTCGAGCACATCGGATGTGGCAACGGCCGACGCCGGCGGCTGGAAGTCGGCCAGCGTCCGCTTCCAGATGCCGGTGGCGCGCTCGGTGGCCGACTTCGAACCGGACTGCGTCCAGCTGCCGAAATTCGACCAATCGGCGACCAGCGGCTCGTAGAAGGCGGTGCGGTAGCGCGTCATGGTGTGGCCGGCGGAGAAGAAATGCCCGCCCGGCTGGACTTCAGCGATCGCCTCGAAGCCGATCGAATCCTCGTCGCCGGGGGTCGTAGCGCAGAGTTCGGCAACCGTCTGCAATGCCTCGATATCGGTGATCAGCTTCTCGTAGGAGACGCTGAGGCCACCCTCCAGCCAGCCCGCGGCATGGATGCAGACGGTGGCGCCGGCAAGCACCGAGCCCCACAGCGCGAACTGCGTCTCGTGCGCCGCCTGCACATCGGAAATGTTGGCCGCACTGCCGCCGCCGGACCGCCAAGGCAGGCCGGTGAAGCGCGCCAGCTGGCCGGCGCCCAGCGTCGCCTTGACGTGCTCGGGCGTGCCGAAGGCCGGTGCGCCGGACTTCATGTCGACATTGGAGGAGAAGGATCCGTAGACCACCGGTGCGCCCGGCCGCACCATCTGCGCCAGCGCGAGACCAGCCAGCGCCTCGGCATGCTGCAGCGTCAATGCGCCGGCGACGGTGATCGGCGCCATGGCGCCGGCCAGGCAGAAGGGCGTGATGACAGAGACCTGGCCGGCCCTGGCGAAGTCGATGATGCCTTGCGCCATCGGGATATCGAGCTGGCGCGGCGAATTGGTGTTGATCACGGTGTAGCAATGGACGCCGGCCAGGAACTCGTCCTGCGAGAGCCCGCGCGCCAGCCTGATCATCTCGAACCCATCCTCGACCTGCGGCGTGCCGCGGGCGAAGACGAAGGGGAACTTGTCCGACAGGGTCAGCTGCGCACGGTTGACGGCATAGTGGCGCAAATGGTTGTCGACATCCTGCGGCTCGATCCAGGGGCCGAGCATATGCAGCACGTCGAAATTCTGAACAAGCTTGGTCAGTTCTTCGAAAGCGGCGAGCGTGCCCGGACGCCGTCCGCGTTCGAGATCGGTGACGTTGGGCGCCCCGGCTCCGGCCAGGAACGTCATCGAGCCGAGCTCCAGCATGAGATCGCGGCTACGGTTGCCCGCCAGCGCCCGGATGGATTTCGGCGCCGAGGCCAGTGCCGCAGTGACAATATCGCGGCCGATGCGCACCATCTGGCTGTCCTCGTCGACCAGCGCACCGGCTTTGGCGTAGATCGCCCGTGCCTCCGGCAGCAGCACCTTGATGCCGAGCTCTTCCAGCACGCGCAACGCCGTGTCGTGGATGGCCGCGACCTGGTCGTCCGAAAACACCGGCTGCGGCAGGAACGGGTTCTTGAGCGAGCGATAGTTCGGGTGGCGGCTTGACCCGCTGCCGGCCTCACCGGTGTGCCCGCGCCGGCGCTCGCGCCTGGTCTCCCTTATAATGTCATCGACCATGGCCAAAACTCCTCATTGCCGCATCGCCTGCCCTCGGGGTCGTATGGCGAGGCCGGAATAATTCGCGCCGGCCGCTCGACGCCGACAATGTGCACCGAAAGCGCGGTCCCCTCCCCGGCGAATTCGTCGCCCAGCAACGTCAGCGCGACGCTTTTGCCATTGTGTAGCCATAGCCGGCTGAGGCGACGAAGCCGACGCGCCGGCCCTTGTGCCAGACTGGCTCGAAGCCACTGGCGTCGGCATCGACGGCGTCGACCTCCAGCGTCACGATCCGGGCGGCGCTCAACAAACCGTGCGGTGTGGCCTGGCTGCCCTTGTGAGCCGGGCTGAAATGGAAGAATAGTCTTCGCCGGGTATGCCCGCCCTGAAATTGCCCGCTTGCGGTTCTCAGGTGGGTTGGGTGAGTTTCGGGAATGGCCAGTCCTTTAGAACGACGTCCAAGACGAAGAGGTCCGATCGCCGCCGCACTGCTGGCGGTGGACGCGTGGATCGATTCCTCGCTCTACGAAATCGGCTTCAAGGCCGGCCAGTTCTGGGAATCGGCGACCATTTTTTCGCGGCGCTTCCGAGTCACCGGCTGGCGACGCGGCATCATCGAGGTGCTGAGCGAAGGTTTTACGATGGGCGCCGGCGGCGTCGTCGTGCTGCTCGCACTCGCGATGCCGGCCTTCCAGATCACCACTGGCGACTGGCGCAGTCAGGGCGATTTCGCCGTCACCTTCCTCGACCGCTACGGCAACGAGATTGGCCAGCGCGGCATCATCCAGCGCGATTCCGTGCCTGTCGACGAGATGCCGGACCATGTCATCAAAGCAGTGCTGGCGACCGAGGACCGGCGCTTCTTCGAGCACTACGGCATCGACGTGCTCGGCCTGTCGCGCGCCATCTTCGAGAATGTGCGGGCCAATTCCGTCGTCCAGGGCGGCTCCAGCATCACCCAGCAGCTGGCCAAGAACCTGTTCCTGTCGAATGAGCGGACCTTCCAACGCAAGATCAAGGAAGCCTTCCTGTCGCTGTGGCTGGAGGCCAATCTGTCGAAGAAGGAGATCCTGCAGCTTTATCTCGACCGCGCCTATATGGGCGGCGGCACGTTCGGCATCGAGGCGGCGGCGGATTTCTATTTCGGCAAGAGCGTCAAGGATCTGAACCTCGCCGAGGCGGCGATGCTGGCCGGCCTGTTCAAGGCGCCGACCAAATACGCCCCGCACATCAACCTGCCCGCTGCCCGCGCTCGCGCCAATGTGGTGCTGTCGAACCTCGTCGATTCCGGTTTCATGACCGAAGGCCAGGTGCTGCAGGCAAGGCTGCATCCGGCCGAGATCGTCGACCGCGGCGAGCAGAAGAGCCCGGACTATTACCTCGACTGGGCCTTCGATGAGGTCAAGAAAATCGCCAAGCCCGGCCAGCATTCGCTGGTCGCCCACACCACTTTCGACGCCAACATCCAGAAAGCGGCGGAGGAATCCGTCGAATTCCATCTCCGCCAGTTCGGCAAGGAATACAACGTCACCGAGGGCGCCGTTGTGGTGATCGAGACCAATGGCGCGGTGCGCGCCATTGTTGGCGGCCGCGACTATGGCGCAAGCCAGTTCAACCGCGCCACCAAGGCGCTGCGCCAGACCGGCTCCTCGTTCAAACCTTACGTCTACGCCACCGCCATGGAGCACGGGTTCACCCCGGACTCCGTCGTCTCAGGCGGGCCGATCAGCTGGGGCGGCTGGTCACCGCACAATTACAATGGCGGCTCGGCCGGCAATGTGACGCTGATCACGGCGATCGCCAAATCGATCAACACCGTGCCGGTACGGCTGGCCAAGGACTATCTCGGCATCGGCCCGATCAAGGCGATGGCCGAATCATTCGGCGTGGAATCGCCGCTGGAGTCGCACAAGACCATGGTGCTCGGCACATCGGGCATGACGGTCATGGACCAGGCGACGGGCTACAGCGTGTTCGCGCAGAACGGCTTCGCCGGCTCGCGGCACGGCATCACCCAGCTCGTCACCCGCACCGGCGATGTCGTCTACGACTTTGCCAAGGATGCGCCGGCGCCGCATCGGGTTCTGTCGGAACAGGCTTTGAAATACATGAACACCATGCTGGCTGCGGTGCCGGCGATCGGCACCGCGCGGCGCGCGCAGCTGCCCAACATCGTCGTCGCTGGCAAGACGGGGACGACGCAATCCTACCGCGACGCCTGGTTCGTCGGCTTCACCGGCAATTACACGGCTGCCGTCTGGCTCGGCAATGACGACTTCACCCCGACCCGCAACATGACCGGCGGCACGCTGCCGGCGATGGTGTGGCAGCGGCTGATGGTCTACGCGCACCAGAATATCGACCTGAAGCCGATCCCCGGCCTAGACAAGCCCTTCGTCGACGAAGAGATCGCGGCCAAAGCCGAGGAAGCGGAGAAGAAAAACGCCGATCAGGCAGCCGCCGATGCCGCGGCCGAGCGCCCGGCGGTGTTGTCCAGCCGCACGACACAGACGCTGCGCGAGATGACCAAGGTGTTCCAGACAGCGCCCGTGCTCGGCTCGCCGCAGACACCGGAGACCCTGTCGGCGCTTTGATTCCACAGCGCTGCTTGCTCTGTGGCCTGCCCCGCTATATCCCCGAACGATAATTCTCTCGTCCCGGTTCTTCATGCTCAAGACCGCCTTTTTCATGCTGCTTTCGCTTGCCATAGCCATCGGCCTCGGCGGCGGCAGCGTCTGGTATGCGCTGCAGGCGCAGAGCGGCGTCGGCGCGATCAGCATCGGCCAATGGACCGCCTTCCCCGAGATCGGCACGCAAGATGCCGACCCCTATTCGAAGGCGCGCGTGGCGCGCGAGGGCGTGCTGGCGCTCGGCAAGGCGGAAGGCTTGTCCTTCATCGCCGAACGCGATGCGGCCGGCGATGAGCTTCAGCGGCAATGCGACTACAGGATCGAAGGCAGTTTCCCGACCGCCCGGTTCTGGACGCTCTATGCCGCGGATCAATCGCTCGGCGTGGTCGACACCGGCAAGCCGAGGCTGGCGGCGCTGCAATCCTACCAGGTGCTGCGTCAGCCCGACAATTCGGTGATCATCGCCGTCGGCAACCGTCCGGCCCCCGGCAACTGGCTTCTGACCGAAGGTTTTGGCCGGATGTATTTCGTGCTCACCTTCTACGACACGCCGATTGCCTCAAGCACCGGCCTTTCCGACGTGTCGCTGCCCCGGATCGTCAAGGCTGGCTGCAATGCGTAGGTTGCTGCACGCCATCCTGCTCGGCCTGCTCGGCGCCGGCATCGTTCACATCGTGGTGCTTTTGCTGGTGCCGGAATTTACCGAGCGCGATGCCTGGTCACGGCTGGCGATGGCGTCCGACCTCTACAAGATGACCAGGCTGGATGCCGAGGCGGGCGGCGCGCCGGTGGTGAAGTCGGTGGATCCGCTGTTTTACGCCGCCGCCTGCCGCTTCGACCTTGCCGAAGGCGTGGTGCGGATCAAGGCGCCGGGCAGCGTGCCGTTCTGGTCGGTGTCGGTCTATGACCGCAACGGCCACAATTTCTATTCATTCAACGACCGCACGGCGACCGGCAGCAAGCTGGACACCGTGGTGCTGACGCCGGCACAGATGATCGACGTGCGCAGGGAGCTTCCCGAAGACCTGCAAGGGGCGATCTTCGTCGAGGCGCCGATCGAGGAAGGCATCTTCGTCATCCGCGCCTTGGTGCCTGACGACAGCTGGAAGCCGGTTGTGTCGCAGTTCCTGGACCAGAGCTCCTGCGAACTGCAGGACTACTGACCTCACCCCGACGACCAGCAAATTCAGTGGTGCGGAACAGGCGTCCGTGGTGTGCCCGGCTGGTCCGCCGGTCGCGCCTGGCCCGCCAATGGCGGATGCTCGTAGCGGACGCCGGGAAAAATGATCACCGCCGCCGGCGTACCGGTGTCCTGAACTGCTCGATTGACTGGTGCCGATCGCGGCACGAAAGACAGTACCATGCCCATGGTTCGCGTATTCCTCTCGGTTGCCCCGGAGCACAACGCAACGCCTCCAAATGTGATTAAGGCCGGCAGAGGGTTAACGGAGCGCTAACGGATCGCGGCTAATTTGATGTTTGTTCCAGGCCTTGCGCGAAACCGACATAGTTGCGGTTGAGCATGGTCCGGGTTGTGTCGAGTGTCGGGCGTATCTTCCGTGTCAGCTTCGGATTTCAGGCAAATCGCCATACGGACGGAATCGGGAAAAGCCGAAAGGCTGTTTCGCGCCGCCGTGTCGGCGTTCTGCTCGCTGACCCGCCCGTCGCGCCGCGAGATCGCCCAGCTCGAGGATCTGACGCTGCCGCTGTTCGACAGCGTACCGGTCGAATCGCGCCGCTATGTCGCCGCCGCCCTGTCCGAATGCGAATATGCGCCGGCCGCCCTGGTGCGGCGGCTTTGCGAGGAGCCGGTCGATGTCTGCGCGCCCTTGCTCGTCCGTTCGCGGGCGCTGGGCGACATCGACCTGATCGCGTTGATCGGCCGCCACGGCCTGCCGCATGCGCGCGCCATTGCCCGCCGCAAGGATTTGAACCCGACCATCGCGCAGTTGATCAAGGCGCTGGAAAAGCCGACCCTGGTGCGCGTGCGGCAGCCCGAGCCGATCGCCGACGTGGCGGGCGCCGACGCCGAAGCCGCTGCCGCCGCTCCCAGCGCACCAAAACTGCCCGGCAGCGCCGCCGAAACCGCCAGGCGCCGCCTGCGCTCGATGATGCTCGCCGAGGGCGAGGCGACATCGGTCAATCCCTTCGCCGGCTCAGCAACTTACAGCAAGCTGCGCGAGACGGCGCTGACCGGCAACGCCGCCTTCTTCCAGACCGCGCTTGCCGACGCGCTCGATATCGACTTCTCGACGGCGCGGTCGCTGACCGAGCATTCGAGCTATGTCTCGCTGCTCGCCGCGCTGCGGGCGCTCGACCTCAGTGAGGACAGGGCATTCCTGATCGTGGTCGCGGTTTACCCCCGGGAGTTTCCGCACCCGCAGGCGATCCGCATCTTCCTCGACCGCTACCGGCTGCTGCACCACGAGGCGGCGCTCGACAAGGTGCGCGGCTGGAAGGCCGAAACATTGTCGCGAGCGGTGCGCGGCAACACCCCTGTCGCCGCGAATGGCGACCAAGCGCCGGACGTCGACAAAGCCAGCCTAGGGGCCAGCCTCAAGGCGTCTTGACGGAGAGAAGCTCCTCGACGGAAACCGTTCCGGCCTCGATCTCGACCACCCAGATGTCGGGATCGAATTTTTTCTCCCGCTCAAGCCTGGCGTCAAGCGCGGCGGCATCGTCGCCGGCGCCGAGCAGCGTGAAAAAGCGATCATCCGGTTTGTCCGAATCGTAGCTCGTCTGCGGCGCCGGGCCGAACAGGGAGACGTCGCCCAGCCTGCCGCGGGAGAGCACGAAGACAGCGCCGGCCTCGGTCGCGCCGCGCTTGACGACGGCCGCAAAGCCGCCGGCGCCGAAAACACGGCGCAGCAGGGCCGACACCCAAAACTCGGTGGTTACGCGCATGACGAGGCTCCGGAGGACATGCGCGGCGTCTTAGCCGGATTTTCGTCTATCCGCGAGCGGTCGTCTTGACCACTCAATTGGTCAGGCCGATCTCGCGCATCTTGACGTAGACGACCTCGTCGGGCTCGCCCGTTTCCGGCAGGCCGAACAGCGACTGGAATTCCTTGATCGCCGCCTTGGTGCGGGCGCCGACGACGCCGTCGAGCTGCATGTCGTCATTGCCGAATGCCTTCAGGCCGGCCTGGATCTTGACGATGCGGGCATCGGGCGCCTGGGCGGATGCCGGCGCGGAAACCGGGATGGGCGCAGGCGCGGCCTCGGGCGCGGCAACTCGAGCGGCGGCCATATCCACGGGCCGCGGCAGCGGATGCGGGATGCCAGCTGTGGTCTGCTTGGCGCCGAGCTGGTCGAGCAGCACGGCGTCGATCTCACCGGAGGCCGGCAGGCCAACCTTCTGCTGGTATGCCTGGATCGCCTTTTGGGTATTCGGCCCGGAAATGCCGTCGACCGTTCCCGTGTAGAAATCGAGATCCTTCAGGATGCCCTGGACCTGCTCGACGGTCGGGTCGCTTTTGACCGGTGCCGGGCCGGGCCGCAGGATGTTGATGGTGGTTTCGGGTTCGTCCCCGCCGGGGTGCGGAAAACCCTCGATGCTGCGGGTGGCGAAGAAGGCGCCGGCATGCGGAAACGGCTGGTACCACAGCGCGTTGGCGGAAACGTAGAACAGCGTCACCAGGAAGGCGGTCGACCCGCCGACCAGGACCGGATTGCGCGAGATCGCGCCGCCGAGCGCAATCGCGCCGGCCTCGAACGCGCCGCTGCGGCGCTTGACCGCCTTAGGCTGTTTTGCGGAGCGAGCCATTCCTGTCCCCTTTCGCGTCGCCTTTCGTCCTGGTCGCGGGCATCGGCAGCACGCCGTTCCTGTCGGTCGCGCTCCTCTTCGGCCCGTTCACCGGCAGGCTGATCGTGACCGTCGTCCCCTCGCCCGGCATGCTTTCGATCGACATCGTGCCGTCGTGCAGCGCCACCAGGCCCTTGACCAGCGACAGGCCGAGCCCGGTGCCCTCGAAGCGGCGCGTATAGTCGTTCTGGATCTGCATGAACGGCTTGCCGAGATTGACAAAATCTTCCTCGGCGATGCCGATGCCGGTGTCCCTGACCCAGAAATGCAGCCGCGAGCCGATCCGCTTGGCGCCGACGACGACATTGCCGCCATCGGGCGTGAACTTGACCGCATTGGAGACGAGGTTGATCAGGATCTGCTGCACGGCACGACGGTCGGCATTGATCTCCCCGGCGTCCGGCGCAATCTGCGCCTGGAGATCGATGTTCTTGGCATTGGCCTGCAGCTGCATCATCGACTGGCACATCTCGACCGCTTCGATAAAGCGGAACGGCTCGGGCTCGGTCGCGTAGGCGCCGGCCTCGATCCTCGAGACATCAAGGATGGAGGTGACGACGGCAAGCAGATGCTGGCCCGACTCCTTCACCAGGCTGACATACTCCTTCTGGCGCGGGTCCTTGAAGCCGCCGAACATCTCATGCAGCAGCATGTCGGAAAAACCGATGATGGCGTTGAGCGGCGTCCGAAGCTCATGGCTGACGACCGCCAGGAAGCGGCCCTTCGCCACCTCGGCCGACGCTGCGGCCTCAGTGGCGGCAGCAAGCTCGTCGCGCAATCGGGCAGTCTCGTCGTTCTCGCGCAGCAGCAGGGTGAAGGTCTCCTGCTGCCCTTCGGCCCGCACCAGTTCGAGCTGGAATGGCCGGTAATTGTCGGCCGTCGAGGCGCTGCCGTCCTGCGGCAGCCTTACCCGAAGATCGAGCCGGCGCGCCAGGGCGCCATCGCGCATGTCGGCAAGCGCGCTGAGATAAGCGACGCGATCGGACAGGTGGATGCGGTCGAACAGCCCGGCGCCGAAAAGCAGTTCCGGCGGCAGCTTCAGGATGGTGCGCGCCTTGGCCGAGGCATCCAGGACCTCGCCATGCCGGGCGACATGCAGGACAACGGCGTCGATCATGTCTTCAATGCGGTCGTTTGGAAGCAGCGCGGGCTGCGCGCGTGCGGCATCGCCTAGGGCTGCGAGCCGGGGAACCAGCGTCAGGCCCCAGGCGAGCGGCAGCAGCCAGTGCCACGCCGCGACTTGCGCCCCGCCGAGCGGGACGACAGAGGCGACAAAGGGCTGCAGCAGCATTGCGGCCAAGGCCGAGAGGCCGCCCCAAAGTGCCGCGCGCTTTGAACCGCCGATCCACCAGGCCTCGAATGGCAGTGCCAGGGCCAGCAGCGCAACCGGCGACGCCAGGCCGCCTGCTGCCGCGACGGCGCCGGCAAGCGCAAGACCGCCGGCGGCAAGGGCAACCTGGGCTGCCAGCGTCATCTTGCCTGACGCCGCCACCAGCAAGGCGGCGAACCAGCAAAGACCGAAGGCGGCGAAAATGGCTGCGACGGTGACGGCGGCGCCCATGCCCGAGGTGACCAGTGTCACCGCCGCACCGGCGGCGAAGAACGGAGCGGCAAGCATGATGCCGATGAACCGGCGCTGGCGCAGGCGATCGCCCTGGCCGATGATGGCCGGATGGACCATGCGTTCGCAACCGGCCGCCAGCGCGCCAGGCAGTTCAATATATCTGGCAGTTGTCAAACTCAACGCACTCGCACCCGGTCGTGACTGCCCTGCTTTGCAGGTCGCTTTTGCTTGTTTGAAACTCGCATCCAGCGTTTAAGGAATGAATAAGGCTGACCGGAACAACGAGCGCGCTGCGGCAAAAATTGGAGCGCCGGCACCGGAATGCACCGCCATTTGTAGCCATAGTAAACGGAGCGTTATGTGCAAAGGGCGTGCCCGTGGCTGCGAAACCCTGAGCCGGCATGCCTGCCCTTCTGAAAATATCCATGCACAACAATGGCTTAGATGGTTACTGCAAGGTTAAGAAAATTGTCGGCATTTGAGGCTAATGCACTGCAAAACGCCTCGCTTCGAATTTGCCTAAAATTTGAGGAAAATTTTCACTGAGCAGGAAAGCCGTCCTTTGCGCCTCATGTGCCATTGTCGCTGATATAAAGAGGTCATTGCGCATGGACGCATGATCCGGTCATTGGACGAGAGGGCAGATCGATGGGCTTTTTGATAAGAATGGCGTTCTGGTTTTCGCTGGTGTTGCTGGCGCTGCCGCTGACCGTCGGCCCCGACGAGGATGGCCGCGAGAGCGTCGGGCCGTTCCAGGCGCTTTTTGCGGCGCGCGAAGCGGTCGGCGACATCGCCGGCATTTGCGAGCGTAAGCCGGACGTCTGCGAAACCGGCAAGTCGGCGATGCATACGATCAGCGCCCGGGCCAAGGAAACCGCCAAGATCGCCGCCGCCATGCTGGACGACAAGAGCGCCGAGACCTCGCCCGATACATCGCTGGCCACCGGCAGCGTCGCCAAGGACATCGTGCTGCCGGCGACAGTCAACATACCTGCCAAGCTGGTGGCGAAGAACTAAACACCGTTTCAGCTGTATCTACAGCGACACCGCAGGCCGGTCGGACCTCTCGATGCCTGCGGTGCTTTTCTTCTTTTTTCCGTGACGCCGCAGCCGCGGATGACTATATCCCGAGCAATGGCCACGACGATCCAGACGATCCGCGACGACTTCTCCCTGCTCGACGAGTGGGAAGACCGCTATCGCTATGTCATCGAGCTCGGCGAAGCGCTGCCGCCATTTCCCGACGCCGAACGCAACGCCGCCAACAAGGTGCCGGGCTGCGTCAGCCAGGTCTGGCTGACCACGAGCCGAGCGCCGGGCGCCGATCCGGTCATCACCTTCACAGGCGATTCAGACGCTCATATCGTGCGCGGTCTGGTCGCCATCATGCTGGCGCTGTTTTCGGGACGGACTGCCAGCCAGATCCTTGAAACGGACGCAGAGGCGACGCTGAGGTCGCTTGGCCTCGACGAACATCTGTCGCCGCAGCGGGCCAATGGCCTGCGCTCGATGGTCAAGCGCGTCAAGCGCGACGCCGAGATGGCTCTCAAGCAGACTGCTTGATTGCTCTATCTTCTCTTCTTTCGACGCAATTCCCAAGAGAAAGCGCTCGGCAGTTTTCCTGGAATTGTTCTAGAAACAAAAACGGCGCCGTAAGGGGCGCCGTTGATCTTGTCCATTGGAGCCGGTGTTACCGCCCCTTGCGCTTGCGGCCGAGGCCCATCTTCTTGGCCAGCTGCGAACGGGCAGCGGCATAGTTAGGGGCAACCATCGGATAGCTGGCGTCGAGATTCCACTTCTCGCGGTATTCATCGGGCGTCAGACCGTAATGGGTCATCAGGTGGCGCTTCAGCGACTTGAACTTCTTGCCATCTTCAAGGCAGACGATGTAATCGTCATGAACAGAGCGCTTCGGGTTTACCGCAGGCTTCTGCTTGTCGGCCGGAGGCTGTTCGCTTGCTCCGCCCACGCGCCCGAGAGCGGCATGGACATCAGCGATAAGGTTCGGCAATTCGCCGACCGGCACGGGATTGTTGCTGACATAGGCTGCCACCACATCGGCGGTCAGCTCGATCAGCGCATCGCTATTTCTGGAAGGTGTTTCGACGATATCCATGGTTTAGGCCCCAACGAAGGATGTTTCTGTTTGCGCCCTTTTTGGAAGATCGGGCATGGCGCGAATTTCACGCGGGAAGAGCTTCATGGATTCGCGTCCGGGCATCTTAATGAGCCCACAGACAAAGTAAGTCAATTCGCATCTTGCGCTATATTCAACGATATTCATCGAATAGTCGCTCTTCAGCTTCAATCTTTCGTGCACTCTGTAACTTCGCGATATTTTCTGGTCGGACCAGGACTAGCATGACGTAAGGTCACACCACCGCTAAATCAGCAAGGACTCATAAAGCGGGCAGCGATGCTTGGTCTATGCTTCGAGGTTTGGGAGGCTGATTGTCGGATTCGTACCAAACCGCAAGTTGCAAAGCGTTGGCGAAACCCGCCGAAGAAGATCTTCGGTCTGACCGGATTCAATACGGCGTGAGATACTTTCCATAGACCCAGCCACTAACAAAAGCACCATTTTGCGCCGGGTCGTGCCAAACTTGACACCATTGATAGCGAATTGCCTGTTTCTGTTTCCAGTGCGGCTGGCCGGCGATCTCCAGAAGATTCAAGCCGCCGGTGCACTTGCCGGTCATCTGCAGGATCGTCCCGTTGGGATAGGCGGCCTGCTTCTGCGAGGTGCCGGACGGATATTTGCGAACGTTGAGCGTGTCGCCGAACGGCACGCCAGCCACTTGCCAAGCGGCGAACGCGGTTGCATGAGACTGGCCGGTGAAAGCCAGAACGGTCGAAGCGACGACGGCGAGAGCCGCAGCGGTGTTGATATGGAAATTCATCATCCTCTCCTTTTGGCTCATCTCCCGAGCCCGCCGCAACCAATACATCCCGGCCCTTGAACCCGCGCTGATCGGCGTGTTCATTTGCCATTCAAGTAATTTCTTCAGTGAGACGCAATGACCAAGACCTCAGCTTTTCCGACCGCCAGCCCGCCGAGCCCCGAGAAACACCCCGTCTTCGACACGCATCACGGCATTACCCGCACAGATGACTATGCCTGGCTGAGGGCCGAGAACTGGCAGGCGATGTTCAGGGACCCTTCCCTGCTTGAGGGCCGCATCCGCGCCCATCTCGAAGCCGAAAACGCCTATCAAGCAGTGCTTATGGCCGATACGCTAGAGCTTCGGAAGCAGCTGTTCGGCGAGATGAAGGGGCGCATCAAGGAAGATGATTCGACGGTGCCGATGAAGGATGGCCCCTATGCTTACGGCTCATCCTTCAAGCTTGGCGGCGAACAGCCCCGCTATTTCCGCATGCCGCGCGATGGCGGCGATGAGCAGATCCTGCTCGATGGCGACGCGGAAGCCGAGGGCAAGCCCTATTTCCGCCTCGGCGGCGTCGACCATTCGGCCGATCACCGCAAGCTGTTGTGGGCGTTCGACGACAAGGGCTCTGAATTCTTCACACTTCGCGTGCGCGATCTCACCAGCGGCAAGGAACTGAGCGACCAGATCGAGGCCACCAGTGGTGGCGGCGTCTGGAATGCCGCCGATGACGGTTTCTTCTACACAAGGCTCGACGACAATCATCGTCCGTCCAAGGTGCTGTTCCACGCGCTCGGCGGCAGCCCCCTTAATGACCGGCTGATCTATGAGGAAACCGATCCCGGCTTCTTCATGGATGTCGGCGGCACGCGCTCCAACGAATGGATCATGATCGGGATCAACGATCACGAAACCTCGGAATATCACCTGATGCGCGCCGATGAGCCTTTCGCCGAGCCAAAGCTGGTGGCAAAGCGCGAGACCGGCCTGCAATATGATCTGGAAGAAGGCGGCGACATCTTCTTCATCCTCACCAATGCCGACGGCGCCAAGGACTTCAAGATCATGACGGCGCCGGCTGATGACCCGGTTCGCGCCAACTGGGAAGAGCTGGTGGCGCACGAGCCAGGCCGGCTGATCCTGTCGGTGGTCGGCTTCAGGGATCATATGGTCAGGCTCGAACGCAAGGAAGGGCTGCCGCGCATCGTCGTGCGCGATCGCCGCAGCGGCGAGGAGCATCTGATCTCGTTCGACGAAGAGGCGTTCTCGCTCGGCCTGTCGGGGTCCTATGAATACGACACCGAGATCATGCGCTTCACCTATTCGTCGATGACGACCCCGGCGCAGGTCTTCGACTACAATATGCGCAGCCGCGAGCGTGTGCTGCTGAAGACCCAGGAAGTGCCGTCCGGTCACAATCCGGATCATTATGTCACGCGCCGGCTGATGGCGCCGGCCGCCGATGGCGAACTGGTGCCGGTCTCGCTCCTGCATCACCGCGACACGCCGCTCGATGGCTCCGCGCCGTGCCTGCTTTACGGCTACGGCTCTTACGGCATTGCCATCCCGGCGGCGTTCAACACCAACTGGTTCTCGCTGGTCGACCGTGGCTTTGTCTTTGCCATCGCCCATGTCCGCGGCGGCAAGGACAAGGGCTATGGCTGGTATGACGACGGCAAGCGGGCGCACAAGATGAACACGTTCACCGATTTCATCGCCGTCGCGCAGCATCTCGTCGCCGAGCGTTACACCCAACACGACCGCATCGTCGCGCAAGGCGGCTCGGCCGGCGGCATGCTGATGGGTGCGATCGCCAACATGGCGCCGCAAAATTTCGGCGCCATCGTTGCCGAGGTCCCCTTTGTCGACGTGCTGACCACGATGCTCGACGCAAGCTTGCCGCTGACGCCGCCGGAGTGGCCGGAATGGGGCAACCCGATCGCGTCGGCGGAAGATTACCAAACGATCGCCGCCTACTCACCCTATGACAATGTCGCCGATCACGACTACCCGCCGATACTGGCGCTGGCCGGCCTCACCGATCCGCGCGTCACCTATTGGGAGCCGGCCAAATGGGTGGCGCGGCTGCGCGAGCGCAAGAGCGGCGACAATCCGGTGCTGTTCAAGATCAACATGGATTCCGGCCATGCCGGCGCCTCCGGCCGCTTTTCAAGGCTGGAGGAGATCGCCTATACCTACTCCTTCGCGCTCAAGGTTACGGCCAAGCCCGAACCCGAGGTTACGGGCAAGGCTGAGAATGCAACGGAGGCGTCGCAATGATCGATCTATCCACCTTGACGGCTTACATAGCGGTTGTGCTTGGCTTTGTGTTTATTCCAGGCCCAGCCACGCTTTTGACGGTCGCGCGAGCGACGAGTTCCGGAACCAGGGTTGGCGTCGCGACGGGCGCGGGCGTCGCGGCTGGCGATGTGTTCCATACCATCATGGCGATGGTCGGCATTTCGGCGATCATCGCCACTTCGGCAACGCTGTTCAGCGTCGTAAAATACATCGGCGCGGCGTATCTCGTTTACCTCGGCATCCGCGCAATCATCGAGAGAATACCGGCCGACCCTACTGCGGGCGCACTCGCGATCTCCGCCAGCAAGGCGTTTCGTCAAGCTGTCCTGACCGAAGTGCTTAATCCAAAGACGGCGCTTTTCTTCCTCGCCTTCCTGCCCCAGTTCGTGCGGCCTGAAAACGGATCGGTGATGCTCCAGCTGATGACGCTGGGCATAATCTTTGTTCTGCTCGGCCTTTTCAGCACAGTCGTCTTTGCCGTGAGTGCGGGCCGGCTCGGCACGTTCCTGCGCCGCAATCCGTCGGTGGTGAAATGGCAAGGCAAGGTGGTTGGCGGCATCTACTGCGCGTTAGGCGTCCGTCTGGCCTTGCAGCAGCGCTGATGTCGATGCGAAAGGCGCGCCCGTCGAGGCGCGCCGATCGTCACTTTTTGAATTCCAGGCTGCTCATTTTCACTCGCATTTGCAATGGCTGCGCGCTACCCAATGCGCGCCACCTTCCAGACCATGACATACGCAAAGGGGCCACTATGTTGCTCGTCGACACCTATCTCGAGAAATCACCGATCCAGGGCATCGGGGTTTTCGCCAGGAACCACATTGCCAAGGGCACGCTGGTCTGGAAGCTCGATCCCAGATTCGACCGGATCATCGACGTCGAGACCTATGAAGGCGAGAGCGGCCCGGTGAAGAACTATCTCGACCGTTATTCCTATCCAGACCGCCGGAATCCGAACTACATCGTCTTCGAAGCCGACGACGCCCGCTACATGAACCATGACGACGAACCGAATTGCGACGTCTCCTCGCCCGAGGAAACCTATGCCTTGCGCGACATCGCACCCGGCGAGGAACTGACCTGCAATTACAGCCATTTCTTCGAGACGGGCTTCGACTTCCTCGGCGATCGCCACCTGTAGATCGCCACCTGTGGCCGGGATCACTTGGCCGGCTTGCTGCGCACCGGGTAGCCGTTGGGATGCGGCGGCACCGCCTTGAGATAGGCGGCTATTGCCGCGCGATCTTCCGGCGGCAGTTCGGCCATGTTGCGCTGCACGTCGACCATGGCGCCGCCGACCGAATCGAAATCAGGGGTAAAACCGGTTTCGAGATAGTTGGCGATGTCGGCTTCCGACCAGTCACCGAGCCCGCCTTCGCCCGATGTGATGTTCGGCACGATGCCGCTGCCTTCGGCGGCCGCCGCGCCAGCCAGCCACTGGCTCTTCCTGGTGCCGCCGGTGACATCGCGCGGCGTGTGGCATTCGCCGCAATGGCCGGGCCCCTCGACCAGATAGCGGCCGGCGAGTACCGGATCAGGCGTGCCATCGGCAAAGGCAATCACCGGCTCTTTGCTGAGATAGAGCCGCTTCCACAGGCCGAGGCCGCGGCGGATGTTGAAGGGGAAACTCATGGAATTGTCCGGCGCCTTGCCGGCGACCGCCGGCAGCGTCTTCAGGAACGCATAGAGATCGGCAATATCAGCCGGCTTCATGCGGGCGTAGGACGTGTAGGGGAAGGCCGGATAGAAATGCTCGCCCGACGGCGACACGCCCTTCAGCATGGCGTTGGCAAGGTCCTCGACCGTCCAGGCGCCGATGCCGTCCTTGGGATCCTGCGAGATGTTGGGCGGCACGAAGGTGCCGAACGGCGTCTTGAGCTCGAGGCCGCCGACCAGTTGCAAACGGGCGTCACCCTGCGAGCCTGGCTTGGCGTGACAGGAGGTGCAGCCGCCGGCATTGAAAATGCGCTTGCCCCTGGCGGCGTCGCCGGGGCCGAGCTGCGCCAGGGTGTCAGTGTCGAGCTTGACCGGCGCCGACAACAGCCAGCCGGCGCCGGCACCGACGACACCCAGGACAAGGGCGGCGCCGACAAATTTTTTCCACAAGGGCATTGCCCGGGATCAGCTCTTCTTCACCCGATAGGTCTTGTGGCAGGTGCCGCAATCACTGCCGAGCGTATCGATCTGCGCCTTCAGCGCATCGACATCGGCGGGTGCGGCGGCGACTGCGGCCTTGACGTCGGCGAGGTACTTGTCTTCGGTCGATTTGAAGCCCGCCATGTCTTTCCAGATTTTGGGCGAGGCGGTGGTATCACCGCTGTCGCTGCCGGCCGGGAACAGCGTGTCGACATCGAACTTCTCGGCATTGACTTGCAGCGCCTGCAGCGCCGTCAGCACGGCGGCGGCATCGAAGTCTGCCTCGCCCTTGGCGATTTTTGACAGGCCGCCGACGATCTTGCCTCGTTCCTTCATCAGTCCCTGTCGGTCGAGGATCGGGTCGGCAAAAGCCGCCGAGGCGGCGAGGCTGAGCATAGAGATGGCGATAACAAGCTTTCTCATTCAATTGGCTCCAGGATGATGAGGGGTCGCGACCTAACGTTAACGGAGGGCGGGCCGGGACTATTCCCTGTCCGCCGGCCGGATTCTGCCGAATTTTGTGTGCCTGCTGCTTCAGCTGAGAAAGAAAAGCCCCGGAGTACCGGGGCTTCTCTGGGTCGATCAGGCTTTCGCCTCTTCGTACATTTCAAGGACATGGTCCCAGTTGATGAGGCTGTCGACGAAGGCCTCGAGATATTTCGGCCGCGCGTTGCGGTAGTCGATGTAATAGGAATGTTCCCAGACATCGACGCCGAGGATCGGCGATGCGCCATGGACGAGCGGGTTCTCGCCGTTCGGCGTCTTGGATATTGCCAGCTTGCCGTCCTTCACCGAGACCCAGGCCCAGCCCGAGCCGAACTGCGTGGTGCCAGCGGCGATGAAGTCGGCCTTGAACTTGTCGTACCCGCCGAGATCCGCGTCGAAAGCCTTCTGCAGGGCGCCCGGAAGCTTGTTGCCGCCGCCCCCCTTCTTCATCCACTTCCAGAAATGGATGTGGTTGTAGTGCTGGGCTGCGTTGTTGAAGAGGCCGGCATTCTTGCCGAACGACTGTTTGACCACCTCTTCGACCGACAGATCGCCAAGGCCCGCTTCGGCGGCCAGCTTGTTGCCGTTGTCGACATAAGCCTTGTGGTGCTTGTCGTGGTGATACTCCAGCGTCTCCTTCGACATGTAAGGCTGCAAGGCCTCGTAGTCGTAGGGCAAGGCGGGCAATTCAAAAGCCATCGGTCATACTCCTCATGGAAAAATCCGGTGCGGATACCGGATTAAGATAGGGCTGCATTGATCTGGAACAACTCCGGAATGAAGCGCCAATTGCCTTTTAGCGGCTCAACCGGCGGAAGTCGAATGCGCCCATTCCCAATAAAGGTCGCGCGCTTTCTTGGCCACCGGCCCGGGCTGCAGATCGCGGTCCTCGATGCGGGTGATCGGCACGACCTTGGAATGATTTCCGGTCGAAAATATCTCGTCGGCTTCGAGAAAGTCGCGCACCGACAGCATCTTCTCCGTGGTCTTGAAGCCGTAATCGCCAAGCAGCGTCATGGTGCGCGAGCGGGTGATGCCGGACAGGAAGGTGCCGTTGGGCGCCGGCGTCAACACGTGGCTGTCCTTGACCAGGAAGATGTTCGAGGTTCCGGTCTCGGCGACATTGCCCAGCATGTCCAGCACCAGCGCATTGTCGAAGCCGCGTCCCTTGGCTTCGAGAATGGCGCGGCCATTGTTGGGATAGAGGCAGCCGGCCTTGGCATTGGTCGGCATGGTCTCGATGGTCGGCCGCCGGAACGGCGACACGGTGATCGAAAAGCCGGTCGGCGAGATCATCGGCGATTCGTAAAGGCAGAGGCAGAAACGGGTCGAGGCCGGATCGGCCGGCACGCCCATATAGCCGCCATGCTCGGCCCAGTACATCGGCCTGATGTAGACCGCTGTCTTGCCGTCGAACTTCTTCAGCCCGTCCCAGGTCAGGCCGACGATCTGGTCGACGTTCATCGACGGCGCGAGGCCGAGCGCGGTCGCCGATGCGTTCACCCTAGCGGCATGCAGCTCGAGATCGGGGGCGACGCCTTCGAACCAGCGGGCGCCGTCGAAGACGCTGGTGCCGAGCCACATGGCGTGGCTGCGCGGACCAAGGATGGCGACGTTGCCTTCGTACCAGTCGCCGTCGACGAAGGTCCATGTCGCCGATAGCGCCGCAGTCGCCAGTGTCATTGTTCGGTTCCGCTTCAAAGCTGTTTGTTGCCAGGCATTGGAAGATGCTTTGACCGGCGCCGTCAACCGGCATGGAGCGGATTTGTTGAGGCCAGAGCGCCCCAAGAAAGCGATCAAGACCACAATCGATGCTTGCACCTTGCGCCGCCTGCCCTCAAAACTGTCGCCATGCATTACGCGGCTTACGTTTTCGACGCCTATGGCACGTTGTTCGACGTGCACGCAGCCGTGCGCCGTCATGACGGCGAGATCGGCCCCGACGGCCCGCTGCTTTCGGAAATCTGGCGCGCCAAGCAGCTGGAATATTCCTGGGTGCGCACGCTGATGGGCGGCTATGCCGATTTCTGGCAGCTCACCGAACAGGCGCTCGATTTCGCCCTGCTCAAGGTTCCCTCCGCCGACAAGGGACTGAAGGCCAAGCTGCTCGAAGCCTATTGGCGGCTCGACTGCTATCCGGAAGTGCCGGCCGTGCTCAAGGCGCTGAAAGCATCCGGCGCCAAGCTCGCAATCCTGTCCAACGGCTCGCCCGAGATGCTGGAAGCGGCGGTCAAGTCGGCCGCCCTCGACCAGGTGCTGGACGATATCTTTTCGGTCGACGCCGTCAGGCGCTTCAAGACCGACCCGTCGACCTACGACATGGTGGCGACGGGCTGGCGACTCTATCCGGGCGCCGTCTCGTTCCAGTCGTCCAACCGCTGGGACGTCGCCGGCGCCACCAAATTCGGCTTTCGCACCGTATGGATCAACCGCGCCAACCAGCCCGAGGAATACCGGGATTTCCCGCCGGCGCTGATCCTGCCGTCGCTTGAAGGCCTGCTGACCGGCGGCTGATCACTCTGTTGCCTTCGAGCAACAGTGGCAGGGCGGTCACAGCTTCGCCTTTGTTTGTCCACCCTCAGGCCAGAATCGGAACCGCCTATCGCGTCAGGCATTGGGGGAGGCCGACCACTGCGCCGCTTGAAGGCATTCACGCTTTCTTGCGATTCGAGACTTAAAAAAGGCAACCATGTTGAAGACCGAAATCGACCCCTATCGCCTGAGCCGTCGCGGCTTTCTGAATGCTGCAGCCCTTGGCGCCGCTTCGATTGCGGTCTCCGCCTGCACCACCACCGGACCGGCGCCGGCGCCGGTCGAACCGCCACCGCCGACCTATGACGAGCCGCCGCTCGGCGACTATGCGACGATGTACGGCCCGATTTCCGACAGCGGGTTCGAGCTCCCGGCCATCCCGATCAAGAAGATGGACCCGCAGTTCCTGCGCCAGATCGTTCCCGATCCGACCGGCCAGCGGCCAGGCACCATCATCGTCGATACGACCAACCATTTCCTCTATCTGGTGCGCGAAGGCGGCCAGGCGATCCGTTACGGCGTCGGCCTCGGCCGCGCCGGCTTCGAATGGTCGGGAGACGCCGTCGTCCAGTGGAAGCAGAAATGGCCGAAATGGACGCCGCCCGATGAGATGGTTGCCCGCCAGCCTGAACTGGAAGAATACAGCGCCAAGAACGGCGGCATGCCCGGCGGCCTCAAGAACCCGCTCGGCGCCCGCGCGCTCTACCTGTTCCACGACAACGTCGACACGCTCTACCGCCTGCATGGCTCGCCGGAATGGAACTCGATCGGCAAATCCGTCTCGTCAGGCTGCGTGCGCCTGATAAATCAGGACATCATCGACCTCTACGACCGCGTGCCGTCGAAGAGCCCGGTCATCGTGACGTCCGACATCGGCCAGCCGATGGCGGCGAGCGCAAACCGCAGAGCCATCCCGATCGATGGCGGGGTGCCGGATGGCTCGGTCCTGCTCGGCCCGGTGACCTGATCGACTTCATCGATGCCATGAAGCGGCAGGTTCCGCTCCATGCGGCAAAGCTCGCCAGGATCCCGATAGCTTTACGCGAATGCCTGGGGTTCGCATCCAAGATGTGCAATGCCGGCAACAGGAGGCCAAAAAAGACGTCCAGACGAACCATGGAGCCGCTGCAATCGGGGCGGCCATGCCCTGTCAATCTCGACGCTGCTGTGTTTCGTTACCGATTGGATGTATATTAGACGGGAGTATGATTGCAGAGACATACATTTCATTAGATCATTGATGGCGGGGGAACGCCGATGGTGGGATTTGATTTCGATAGTCCGCCTGCCGACGGCGCCGAGGCCAACCTGTCGGCCGAATGCGAGCGCCAATTGCTGCCGCTCGTCCGCGGAATTGTCGAGGCGGCGGTTGCCGCCGGGTGGAGCCAGGAAGACGTTCTTCTGGCCATGGTCGAGCTGTCCTGGGATCTGTACGAGAAACGCCGAGGCGATCTTTAGCAGGCCTGCGTGAGCCGGATAATTCCGTAGCGCCGGCCAAGCCAGGCCATGTTTTTCTCGCGCGAACTTTTTTCTTCACTTACAATGTTTTTTCTATCCGCGGGATGCGCTACGCTGCCTTTGGGCAGGACTATGGGGGATACAAATTACCGTCCGGATTTCCGGGTTGGCTGTTTGCACGGCACGGAATTTCGATGGGCTGGCAAAGCGGCTGAGGCAAGGCTGAATGAAAAATGCGGGCGAGGTTCAGGAACGCAGCGCAGGCGCCGATCGGGTCGATCGGCACGCCCTCGGACATAATCCCCGAAAATGCCAATCCCAGAAGAGCAACCATGCGGGGGAGCGGGATATGCTCTGTCCGCAGCCCTGGATCGCTCCCGGAGGGTCGCCATCGCCGAAGTCGCCTACCTCGCGGGATTTTCGGATCAAGGCCATTTGGCCACCGCCATGAAGAAGCACAAGGGAAAGAAGCCATGATTCGGGCGATAACTGCTGCCGGATCGTCCGTGGCAATGACAGATAGTCGACCAGCTCTGTCAATGGCCGCGCGATCTATATTCGGAATACAACGCTGGATTGCGACGGCACACTATGCACAATAACTAGGCAAAATGGTAAGATAAGATCGGAAAATAGTCAGGTAGCCTTGGCTAAAAATTCAAACCTGTAAATTTATAGTCAAAATCCTGGTAAAATTTTCATTTGAGCTCAAATTCTTCTTTGCAATATAAAGCAGCATCTGTAGGATTCGAAGGAACGCCCAGGAGCAAACGTGAATTCTGGGCGCCTCGATACAGCACAGGATTGGATTGATCGGCGCAGCAGTGGCAGAGACGAAGATGCAACATAGAGGCAACGTCCAGGAAAGCGCCGGGACAGAGCGGCGGCGCGCGGATCGTCGCATCTTCGACGGAATTCCGGAAAGCGCGGGGCGCTACCTGGTCACGTTTCGAGGCGGGGCGGCTCATGTCGTTCATGGGCCGGGATCACACACATTCAAAGCGGCGGAACATTTCGCTTCGGTTCTGCTTACACCCTCACCAGGGATTGCGGCATCGCTGGGCAGCGACAAAGTCCACGAATACGACGGCGACGTCGGCATGATCATGATCGTCCCAGCCGACCTCGGCGGCAAGGTGACCCGGTCATCCACCACGGAAAGCGTAATCGTGGCGCTCACCCCCGAGAGTCTCTTCGAGCTGGCAACGCGTGAATTCGACACCGGCCATGCCGAGCTTCAGCCGCCGCCGTACGGGACCGTCGACTTCCAAGCGCTGCAACTCGCGCAGTTGCTGAAGGCGGAACTGACGGATCGGGAAACTCCAAACGAGTTCTATATCGATTCGTTGGTCACCATGTTCGGCGTCCATTTGCTTCGGAACTACGCAGGAGCGCGAAAGTTGCCACAAGCCCCAAAGGGCGGTCTGTCGAACCGCAGCGCCCGGCGGGTGCGCGAATTCCTGGAGGTAAATTTTTCCAGCAAAATCGCGGTGGCCGAGTTGGCCGCACTCTGTGGCCTTTCGCCGAGCCATTTCATCCTGGCATTCACCAAGACCTTTGGCGAGCCGCCGCACAAATACCTGCTGCGGCTGCGTCTCGATTTCGCCGAAAAACTTCTCATCGAGAGCGACCTGTCGATTGCGGAAGTCGCTCATCTCAGTGGATTCTCGGACCAGAGCCACTTGACAGTCACCATGTCCAGATACCGGAACAGAACCCCCAGGCAGGTGAAGCTGCAACGTTAACGACTGTTGCGGCGCGCATGATTGTCCGCGGCGATACCTCGATTGATCTTCAGTATAGTCGAAGGTTGTGTGGCAGAGCAGTCACAGTTGTCGCGCAGGGACCAAATACCGGATTTTCCTACAAAGATTCCGGATTATTCCAAAATACCTGCACCGCGAATGTGCTCATGGTCGCGATTGAAGTCATTTGGGGCGGGGGAGCAACCAGATGATACAGCATGTCGGATTGTCCCATGGACATTCAATTCGCGGAAATCGAGGTCTTCGCGCCTAAGGCCGAAGCGGCCTGGGCTGCACTGCAACGCCAATACGCCAGCCGGATCAGCGCTGCGGAACTCGACCATCTCCTGGCCTGTTTCGTGCTTGGACTGACCTCTCCGGCTTGTGGTGAAGGCGATCCGGGATTTCATTTCGATCTCTGCCGCGCGCTGGTGGCGGTAAACCTGCCGCCGGAACGGACGGAGGCTGCACTGCATGCGGTTCCAGAACCGACGCAGCCATGGGTCGCGAGCGCCTATCAGCTGATTGAAAAACAAGGCGCGAAGGTCGGTCTCTCGTTGCGGGAGAAGACGCGCAATTTCGAAGATTTTTTGGCCACCGGGGCGAATGGTGCGGCACATCAGAGCGCCTCGGCAATTGCGAGGAAAAACTAGCATGACCAAACGCGTCGAGGGGCGGAGAAGGATCGAACTTTCTTCAAGCTTTGTCGGAAACTGGATCGCGGGCGCGGCCGACAGCCGCTCGGTGCGGCGCCGCCTGATGGCGGTGCTGCGCAACGCGTGCCGCGTGCTCGGCATGCGACGCAAATGTCTGGGGCTTGGCACGCTGGGCAGCGGCAGAATTGCGGCAGCGGCGCTGGGTGCAATCGCATTCGGGAGCATCGCCACCCCGGCGTCCGCGCAGTATGCCGCCGGCGGCGGCACCGCGACGGCCAGTGGCTCAGTCGCTATCGGCCCGGCCGCGACGGCCTCTCAGCTCAATGCTGTTGCGATCGGGACCCGGTCTGTCGGGTCAACGCAATACGCAGTGGCAATCGGCCAGGATGCGCAGGCCACAGGCACCGGCGGCGCGGTGGCGATCGGCGGCGGCGCGATTTCAAACAACATCAATACGGTAGCCATTGGCGTTCAGTCCGACGCCACTGCGGCCGGGGCCAGCGCACTGGGCACAAACTCCCACGCTTCGGGATCGAACTCCACCGCGGTCGGTGTCGGCGCCACGGCCAGCAACAATTATGCGTTCGCCACTGGCTACGGGTCGGTAGCCAGCGCCCAATACGCATACGCCATGGGCTATCAGTCCAGTGCTAGTGGCCTGCGCGGTATGGCGCTTGGATATCAAGCAACCCAGAGCGGAATCGATTCCCTTGCCCAAGGTACCAACGCCAATGCAGGCAGTCAAAACGCCATCGCGATAGGCTTCCAGTCGGTCGCGTCCGATATCAACTCTATCAATATCGGCGCGCGCACCGTTGCGGGGTCAGGGGCCTTGGCCCAAGGCGCCATCGCCCTTGGCACGGATGTCACAGCAAATCAGCAAAACGCCCTTGCCATTGGCGTCCTGACCAAAGCAACGGGAACGAACGCCGCAGCGGTGGGTAGAGGAGCCAGTGCATGGGGCAACCAGTCCATCGCATTCGGCACGGGCGCGCAGGCGGGCGTTCAGGCCAACACGGCTGTGCCCAACAGCATCGCGATCGGTACCAATTCGCTCTCTTCGGGCGCTTTCGCCACGGCGATGGGTGCTACCTCGGTTGCGAGTGGCTCCGCCAGCACAGCGATCGGCAACACGGCTGTCGCCAGCGGCGCGAACGCCTCCTCATTCGGGTCCGGCGCGAATGCGACGGGAGACAATTCTCTTGCCGCCGGTGTCAGCGCCGCCGCTAGCGGGATTGCCAGCACCGCGCTCGGCATCGGCTCCAAGGCCAGTGCCACCAACGCCGTGGCGATCGGTAATGCTGCGGTGGCCAATTCCGCCGACGCGGTTGCCATCGGCACGGCCGCGACGGCCACGGGCGGCAAGGCTGTCGCCATTGGCGCCGGCAACACGGCTTACGGCAACGGCGCGGTCTCCATCGGCGATCCGAGCTATGCCAGCGGCACCGGCGCCTTCACCGGCGGCGCCAACAACATCGCCAACAGCGACGGCACGGCAACCGCCACAGCCGCAAACCAGGCCGCAGGCGCGGTTGCCATCGGCAACAACAACAAGGCCGTCGGGCAAGGCTCCGTGGCGCTGGGCAATGGCTCGACGGCGGGTGCAGCCGGCCTTGCCGGCAATGTCGCGCTGGGCAACGGCGCGACGGCGACGGCAAGCTCCGGCGACGTAGCGCTCGGTTCGGGCTCGGTGACCGCGACGGCGGTCGGCACCAGCGGCGCGACGATCGGCGGCACGGCCTACAGCTTCGCCGGCACGACGCCGACGAGCACTGTCAGCGTCGGCGCGCTCGGCGCGGAGCGGACCATCACCAATGTCGCGGCGGGCCGGCTCAGCAACTCGTCGACCGACGCGATCAACGGCTCGCAGCTGTTTGCGACCAACCAGCAGGTGACGCAGAACACGGCGGCGATCGCCGCCAACACCGCCGACATCACCAATCTCGGCAACACGATCAACAGCATCAGCACCGGCGGCGGCATCAAGTATTTCCATGCCAACTCGACGGCGGCGGATTCGTCGGCAACGGGCACGGACTCCGTCGCCATCGGACCGGTCTCCACCGCGACGGGGACGAACGCCATCGCGGCGGGTGTCAATTCGAGCGCCTCCAATGCCAACGCCTCGGCCATTGGCAGCGGCGCCGTCGCATCGGCGCTTGACGCAACGGCTATGGGATACATATCCAAGGCTTCGGGCCAATACAGCACCGCGGTCGGCGCCAACGCCAATGCTACTGCCACGTCCAGCACCGCGATCGGACAGAACGCGTTTGCGACCGGCTTTCAGGCAACCGCTCTCGGCGTAGGCGCGAATGCCGCCGCCCAGAACGCGATCGCGCTGGGCGCCGGCTCTGCTGCCAGCAACGTAGGTGACGTGGCGCTGGGTTCGGGCTCGGTGACCGCAGCGGCGGTCGGCACCGCCGGCACGACGATCGGCGGCGTCGCCTACAACTTCGCCGGCACGACGCCGGCTAGCACCGTCAGCATCGGCACGGTCGGCGCGGAGCGGACCATCACCAATGTCGCGGCGGGGCGGCTCAGCAATTCGTCGACCGACGCGATCAACGGCTCGCAGCTCTTCGCCACCAACCAGCAGGTGACGCAGAACACCACGGCGATCGCCGCCAACACCGCCGACATCACCAATCTCGGCAACACGATCAACAGCATCAGCACCGGCGGCGGCATCAAGTATTTCCACGCCAATTCGACGCTGGCGGATTCACAGGCGCTGGGGACGGATTCCGTTGCCATCGGCCCGAATGCCGTGGCCAACAATGCCGGCGACGTGGCGATCGGCGCGAATGCGGTGTCGACCGTGACGACGGCGGTCGGCGGCACCACGATCGGCGGCGTTGCCTACACCTTCGCCGGAACCACGCCGGCGGGAGCGTTTTCGGTCGGCTCGGTGGGCGCGGAACGCCAGATCCAGAATGTCGCGGCCGGGCAGTTGAGCGGCTCCTCGACCGACGCGGTCAATGGTTCGCAGCTGTTTGCGACCAACCAGCAGGTGACGCAGAACACGACCGACATTGCCGCCAACACGGCTGACATCACCAATCTCGGCAATTCGATCAGCAACATTACCGGCGACACCTCGCTGGCCTACACCGACGCCAATGGCGACGGCATACGCTATGTGCGCACCAACGACCGGACGCTCGCCGTCGCGGACTCCTTCGCGCAAGGGATCGGCTCGTCCGCCCTCGGCTACCAGGCGACCGCGAGCGCCGACAATGCGCTGGCGCTCGGCCGCGACACCCAGGCCAGCGTCATCGGCGGCGTGGCGCTCGGCGCCGGCTCGGTTTCGGACCGGGCGGTCGCGCCCGTCTCGGGATCGATCCTCTCCGGCACCGGCCTCATTCCCTACAACACCGCGGACATGAGCCTGCTCGGCGCCGTCTCGGTCGGCACCTCCACCTCCTATCGCCAGATCATCAACGTGGCCGACGGCACGCAGGACCAGGACGCGGTCACGCTTCGCCAGTTGAAGGGCGCGCTGAGCTCGTTCGCGGTGACGGGGAGCCTGTACTTCCACGCCAATTCGACGGCCGCGGATTCGCTTGCGGTCGGCGTCGATTCAGTTGCGGTCGGTCCGCGCACCACCGTCAATGGCGACAACGGCATCGGCATCGGCAATGGCGCCATCGTGCAGCAGACGGCGCCGGGAGGCAGCGATCGGCCAGAATTCGACGGTCAACCAGGCCGACAGCATCGCCCTCGGCACCAACGCGACCACCAACGGAGCGCAGGCGGTGGCGCTCGGCGCCGGCGCAAAGGCCAACGAGCCGGGCAGCGTCGCGCTCGGCGCGGGCTCGACGACGGCGGCGGCGGTCGCCACCACCGGCACCACGATCAACGGCGTTGCCTATACCTTCGCCGGAACAGCTCCGACGAGCACGGTCAGCGTCGGCACCGTCGGCAACGAGCGCACCGTCACCAATGTCGCGGCGGGCCGGATCAGCGGCACCTCCACCGACGCCATCAACGGCAGCCAGCTCTTCGCCACCAACCAGGCGGTCGAAGCCATGCAGGGTAGCGTCGGCGACCTCAACCAGTTCGCCGTCCAGTACGACAAGGACGGGAACGGCAACAAGTCCAACTCGATTACCCTTGCCGGCGGCGACCCGAACACGCCGGTGGTCATCCACAATGTCGGGCCGGGCGTTGCCAACACCGATGCGGTCAATGTTCAGCAGTTCAACAGCGGGTTAGCACTCAACCTGGACAATTCGAAGAACTACACCAACCAGGTGGCGGCCACCACGCTGCAGCAAGCCAATGCGTATGCGGACTCCAAACTCAGCCAGCTCAACATGGACATGGGAGAGGTCAGGGGCGAGGCGCGCCAGGCTGCGGCAATCGGCTTGGCGGCCGGCTCGCTGCGCTACGACGATCGTCCCGGCAAGCTGAGCGTGGCCGCCGGCGGAGGCTATTGGCGCGGTGAAGGCGCCCTGGCCTTCGGCGCCGGCTACACCAGCGAGGAAGGACGTGTTCGAGCGAACCTGTCCGGTACGACGGCAGGCGGACACTGGGGTGTCGGCGCGGGCGTCAGCCTTACGCTGAACTAGAGCCCGGCCATGATCAGGCAGGCAGTCCTTGCTGTCGCGATATCCATGACGTCAATGCTCCTGTCCGGCCCGTTAGCGGCCGGGCAGGAAGCGATCCCTTCCGGCTACAGGGTAAAACCTTCCGACGTAGCGATCCCTGCGGATGCGAAGCTTGGCGAATATCAACGGACCACCCGTCCGTTCGAGAACTGGACGCTGATCTGCGACGAGAACCTGAAGGCGCGCCAAAAGGTCTGCAATGTCACCCAGATCATCGAGGACCAGGCAGGACAGGTTGCGTTCAGCTGGTCGCTTGCCGCCACCAAGGAAGGCAACCCCTACATGATCTTGCGCGCCCCGCCGATCGCCAAGAGCGACGCTCCTGTCTCGCTGACGTTCGAGGGGCGCAAGGAGCCGATTAAAATTCAACTCGACGGATGCAATCAGGCCGTCTGCGTCGGCATGCTGCCGGTTGGTCCGATCATGCGCGAACAGATTTCGAAGGCCGCGGCATCCGTCATCTCCTTCCCGACCACGGATGGCAGAACGATCAACGTAACCGCAACCCTCAAGGGCTTGGCCGCGGCCGTTGCGGCGATCAATTGACGAGGCAATCGCGATGAACCAGCAATCGATCCATGACCGGATAATGTCCCACAACCAGGGTAAGGGTGCTGTCCGGGTCGGCATCGAAGACCGGAGCAGACCGCAACGAAACCGGGCGAAGACCGCTGTCTTCTCGTTGCTCGCCATTGCCGTCGTCGCCACCGCCGGCTTCGCGGCCATGCGCTACGACCTGCTCCACAATCTATTGCCGCAGCCGGCGGTCGCGGAGACCAACCAGCCCAATCCGGCTCTGGCCGAAACGCCGTTTCTGCAGCATGCCAAAGAGGCAGGCTTGCAGTCTTGTTCCAACATTTTCCCGGCCCTTGGGCAGATGCTGACGACCGGCACGACGTACAGCGTCCAGTCGATCTGGAACAACGAGGCCCCCGACAAACACCTCGTGGAAGCCCTGGTCGGCATGAACTACGCCACGCAGGGCTACAGCGGCCCGGCGGCAGGCTTGGTGTTCGCAGCACCCACCGCATCCGTTTGCGAAGGTACGATGGTCAGGGTGGCGCCATTCGCGGCCAATTGCGCCGATGTTCCGGCCCTGCTTCCGAAAGACAGCAAGCTCGCCAACAATCTTGGACAAATCAGCGTCTATGAACTCGCCAATGGAGGGGGCAACGCGATGCTGCTGCCAACCGGCAACAGCTGCGTCGTCATTTCCGTGGCCTCGGCAGCAGGAAAACAAGGAGGCGTACAATGAGGGTGAATTCCGCCATTGCGGCGATCGGCATGCTGTTGCTTTGCGCCGGGCGGCTGGGCGCGGCGGACCTAGCCCCGTCTTCGGACGTGCCCGAGCCGCCGGCCCAGGAGGAGAGAGGCATCTGGGCGGCGATCGCCTATTCGAGCCCCGACGAGAAGCACGGCTTCTTTTGGGGCGCCGACAAGCGGCAGGAGGCGATGGACATCGCGCTTAAGCATTGCCAGAACGCCGGCGGCGGCAGCTGCGCCGTGGTCAGCGTATTGCGCAATCATCGCCATTGGGACGACGACGACAATACCGGCTTTCCCTACAAGCATTGCGGCGCCCTCGCCGTAGGCGAGAAGCCGGAAGAAGGGCTGACCAGTTGGGGCGCCGAGACGGCGCAAACACGCCGGGATGCCGAAGACCTGACACTGCAGGCGTGCGAGCGGAGCGGACAGAAATGCAAGATCCGCGAGTGGGTGTGCACATGACGCATCAGAGCGAAGCAGCGGAACGCCAATCGAGGCGCATGTTTGCACTCAGCGTAGCGCCGTGCTCAAGAGGGGTCAGCCCTTCGCCGTGATGCGCATCGACGGTATGCGACACCGGCTCGAAGCAGAAGAAATCGGCATCCTGCGACGGCGAATAGAGGATGAAGACGTCGAGCAATGGCGAGGCGGTGAGCGAGATGGCGATCCTGTCCTCGGGCCGGGTGATCCTGGCGCGGCGGTCCCAGCCGTCGAAGGCGTTGTTGACCCAGCTTCGCGGCAGCAGGGAGGCGTTCGAGAAATTCCACGCGGGGTAATCGGCCACCGGCGCCACGCCGACCGGCAGATGATGCTTGTCCTCCAGCCAGACCCGCGCCGCCTTCGCCTCGAGCGTCGTTCCGACGCTGCGCGGGAACCAGGGATGAAAGCCGAGCCCGTAAGGCAGGCGAATGCCGGTACGATTCTCCACCGTGAGCGTGGCATGCAAGGCCCCGTCATGCAACGCATAGGCGACCTGCGCCGTATATCGGTAGGGGCCGATTTCACCGGCGTCGAGGACCAGTTCTGCCTCGGTGGCGCTGTGGCTGGCAATACGCCACTCCTTCTGGAAGCCGTCGCCATGGATTGGAAAGGCCTCCCCCGGCACGTTCGGCTCGATCGCATGGAAGCGGCCGTCGAAGGCGAAACCGCCGCCTGAGATGCGGTTCGACCAGGGAACCAGAAGCTGGCAGCCGGAGGCGCCGGTGCCATCGTCGGGGCGGAGCAGCGGCACCGTTGCGCCGCAGACCAGTGCGTCGAAGCGGGCGATCGCCGCGCCCTTTTGCGGCGCCAGGACCAGACGGGCGCTGTCGTCGCGCAGTTCCAGGAGGCCGGCCATCCCTACCAACCGCCGTCGATGGCGATGTTCTGGCCGCTGATCATGTCCGAGGCGGGCTGGCTGACACTTTTCACCGCCCCCTGGACAGGCTGCCCAGGATTCCGCGTACGATCGCGCGGCCGACCGACGAGCCGACCGAACGCACGACAGCCTTGATCGCGGCTTCGGCCACCGTCTGGCGGTTGGACGGCCTTGGCGCAGGGGCCCGGCGACCGCCTGATTGCTGCGGCGGCGGATCGTCATTGCCGACGCCCGGAATGGTCCAGCGCGAGCGCCCGCTGTCGGCCGGCTGTGCCTGTTCTTCCGCCTCCTGCGCGCCCATGGCTTTCTTCTGCAGCATCTCGAAGGCCGATTCGCGGTCGATGGTCTGGTCGTACTGGCCCGCGACCGGGCTCTGGTCGATCAGCTTGCGGCGCTCGTCCGCCGTGATCGGGCCAAGCCTGGACGATGGCGGCCGGATCAATGTCCGCTGCACCATGGACGGCACGCCCTTGACCTCCAGCGTCGAGACCAGCGCCTCGCCGGTGCCGAGCTGGGTGATGGCGGTGGCGCAGTCGAAATCGGGATTGGGCCGGAAGGTGTCGGCGGCGGTCTTGACCGCCTGCTGCTCACGCGGCGTATAGGCGCGCAGCGCGTGCTGCACACGGTTGCCGAGCTGGGCGAGAACCTTTTCAGGGATATCCGAAGGGTTCTGCGTGACGAAATAGACGCCGACGCCTTTCGAGCGGATCAAGCGAACCACCTGCTCGACGCGGTCGATCAGCACCTTCGGCGCCTCGTCGAAAAGCAGATGCGCCTCGTCGAAGAAGAATACCAGCTTCGGTCTTTCGGGATCGCCGACCTCCGGCAATTCCTCGAACAGCTCCGACATCAGCCAGAGCAGGAAGGTGGCGTAGAGCCTGGGGTTCATCATCAATCTGTCGGCGGCAAGCACGCTGATGGCGCCACGGCCGTCGCGGGTGGTGCGCATGATGTCGGCGATGCGCAAGGCCGGTTCGCCGAAGAAATGCGCCGCGCCCTGCTGTTCCAGCACCAGAAGCGTGCGCTGGATTGCGCCGACCGACGGCTTGGTGACATTGCCGTAGCGCGAGCTGATCTCGTCGGCGCGCGCGGCGATGTTGGCCAGCAGCGCCTGCAGATCCTTCATGTCGAGCAGCAGCAGGCCATCCTCATCGGCGATGCGGAAGGCGATGTTCATGATGCCTTCCTGCGCTTCGGAGAGGTTCATCAGCCGCGACAGAAGCAGCGGCCCCATTTCCGAGACGGTGGCGCGGATCGGATGGCCCTGCTCGCCGAACAGGTCCCAGAAGATGACCGGGAATTCCTGGAAGTCATAGGGATCGAGCTTGACCTGCTCGGCCCGCTTGACCAGGAAATCCTGCGCCTTGCCCATCATGGCGATGCCAGACAGGTCGCCCTTGATATCGGCGCAGAACACAGGCACGCCGGCATTGGAAAACCCCTCGGCCAGGATCTGCAGGCTAACCGTCTTGCCGGTGCCGGTGGCGCCGGTGATCAGGCCATGGCGGTTGCCATATTGCAGCAAGAGCTGTTCGGCGCGCTGATAGCTGTCGTCCGGCTTGCGGCTGGCGCCGAGGAAAATGCTGGTGTCGTCAGCCATATGGCCATGTCTCCGCAAATTGATGTGTTAAAAGCCTGTGGCCGTGCCGCAGGGTATAGGCAGGCCATTGCGCAGCGACAATGCTATTCTCCAATTGGGCTATCCATCCAGTTGGCTATTCATCCAGATTGGGCCAATCGTCTAAATTGAACCAATCCTCCAAATCGGCTTTTTGGAACTTGCGGATTTTGCCGCTGTTTGGCAATCGTTCATGGTTCGTCCACGCAGGCTGCCCTATGTCAGGGAAGCGAATCCCAACCGCGCAAGCGCATTGCATTGCGATATCTGGCAGGGAACCGTAGACTGGACGGCTGACGCTGGTGCGGCCGCATAAAAACGAGGAGCATGGATGGGCGCCGGAGCCTTGACCAGGAGTGTCGAACCCGCTGACGTCGAGCGCCAGCGTTGGCTGGCCTTGGCCGAAAAGGCGCTCGCCGGCGCCTCCTTCGAGGAAAAACTGGTCTCGCATACCGACGATCAGATTCGCATCGAACCGCTCTACGATCGCGCCGCCGGCGCCGAGCCGCTTGTGCGCGCCAACCCCAAATTGCCCTGGATCGTCAGCCAGCGCATTGACGATCCCGATATCGGCCGCGCCAAGGCGCAGGCCCTGGACGATGTGGCACAAGGCGCGACGGGATTGTCGCTTGTCTTCGAAGGTGCTCCGAATGCGTTCGGCTATGGCCTGCCGAGGACGGCGCAGGCGCTGGAGACGGTGCTGGACGGCGTACCGCTAAACCGCACGCAGATCCGCATCGACGCCCATCCCTGGAGCCGTGCCGTCGCTGACTGGCTGGTGGCGTTCCTGAGCAAGCGCCGCTCCGACCCGGCAAAGCTGAACCTCTCCTTCGGCATCGACCCGGCGGCAATCTTTGCCGGAACCGGCCGGCTGCGCATGTCGATCGAGGCGTTGCAGGCATCGATGCCGCAATCACTGGCGCATTTCTTCTCGCTGGGCGTGCCGGGTGTGCTGCTGGAGGCGGATGGGCGAGTGTTCCACAATGCCGGCGCCACGGAGGCGCAGGAACTCGGCACCATGCTCGCTTCCGCCGTCTCCTACCTCAGGATGTTCGAGGATGCGCGCCAGCCGCTTGTCTATGCCGCTCCCCATATCGGCTTTGCGCTGAGCGTCGACCAGGACCAGTTCCTGTCCATGGCCAAGGTCCGGGCCTTGCGCAGGCTGTGGGCGCGCATCCAGGAAACCTGTTCCATCCCGGCATCGGCAGCCAACATCCATGCCGAGACGTCGTTCCGCATGATGACGGCGGCGGATCCCGAAACCAACATCCTGCGCACCACCATTGCCAGCTTTGCGGCGGCAGCAGGCGGCGCGGATTCGATCTCAATCCTGCCACACACCATCGCCCACGGGCTGCCGGCCGGCTTTGCCCGCCGCGTCGCACGCAATGCACAGTTGATCATGGCCAATGAAAGCCATATCGACCATGTCGCCGACCCAGCCTTGGGGTCGGGCGCAGTCGAGGCGCTGACCCTGGGCCTGTGCGAAGCGGCGTGGGAAGAGTTCCAGCGGATCGAAGCGGAAGGCGGCGTTCTGGCAAGCCTGCAGCAAGGGCATATCCAGAAGCGCGTCACGGCAGCATCCGAGCGCCGCGCCGAGGCCTACCGGTCGGGTGAACGGGTAATCATCGGCACCACGCTTTACCCGCTGAAAAACGATGCCCCGGTCGAGACGCTGGCGGCTGAGCGGCGGCCGCCTTTCACAGAGGGCGTGGCGGTGTGCGAGGCGCTGTTTCCCGTCCGCATCGACCAGGCAATCGGAGCCGCACAGTGATCCCGGATTTCAGCCATGTTGGCTGGTCGGCGCCACGGCGAGCGCCGGTCGAGGTCAAGGGCCAGCGGCTGACGCCGGAAGGCATCGCCGTCAAGCATCTCTACAGCCAGGGCGATCTCAAGGGGCTGCCGCATCTCGACACCTATCCGGGAATGCCGCCCTTCGTGCGCGGTCCCTACCCGACCATGTATGTCCAGCAGCCGTGGACGATCCGGCAATATGCCGGCTTCTCGACGGCCGAGGAATCCAACGCCTTCTACCGGCGCAATCTCGCCGCCGGCCAAAAGGGCCTTTCGGTCGCTTTCGATCTGCCCACCCATCGCGGCTATGACAGCGACCATCCGCGCGTTGCCGGCGATGTCGGCATGGCGGGCGTGGCCATCGATTCCATCCTCGACATGCGGCAATTGTTCGACGGCATTCCGCTGGGCGAGATGACGGTGTCGATGACCATGAACGGCGCGGTGCTGCCGATCATGGCGCTCTATATCGTCGCGGCCGAAGAACAGGGCGTTGCTCAGAAGGATCTCGCCGGCACCATTCAGAACGACATTCTGAAGGAGTTCATGGTCCGCAACACCTACATCTATCCGCCGAAGCCCTCGATGCGGATCGTGTCGGACATCTTCTCCTATACCTCCCAGCACATGCCGAAGTTCAATTCGATCTCGATCTCCGGCTATCACATGCAGGAGGCCGGCGCGACCGCGGACCTGGAGCTCGCCTACACCATCGCCGACGGCATCGAATATGCCCGCGCCGGCGTCGCCGCCGGGCTCGACATCGACCGTTTCGCCCCGCGGCTTTCCTTCTTCTGGGCGATCGGCATGAACTTCTTCATGGAGATCGCCAAGCTCCGCGCGGCGCGCCTGTTGTGGGCGACCCTGATGCAGAAGAATTTTGCACCGAACGACGAACGCTCGCTGTCGCTGCGCACCCATTGCCAGACCTCCGGCTGGTCGCTGACGGCGCAGGACCCCTACAACAACATCACCCGCACCATGATCGAGGCGATGGCGGCGACGCAGGGACATACCCAGTCGCTGCACACCAACTCCTTCGACGAGGCGATGGCGCTGCCGACCGACCACTCGGCGCGCATCGCCCGCAACACGCAGTTGATCCTGCAGAAGGAATCCGGCACCACCCGCATCATCGATCCGTGGGGCGGCTCGGCCTATATCGAACGGCTGACGCACGATCTGGCGGCGCGTGCGCTCGCCCATATCGAAGAGGTCGAGGCGCTTGGCGGCATGGCGGCAGCAACCGAACAGGGCATTCCAAAACTTCGCATCGAGGAAGCGGCGGCGCGCACGCAGGCGCGTATCGATTCCGGCGAGCAGATACTGGTTGGCGTAAACGCGCATCGCCCCGAGAACGACATCGACGTCGACGTGCTGAAGATCGACAATGCCGAGGTCAAGGCCCGGCAATTGTCGAAGCTGCAGAACCTGAAAGGCACGCGCAATGTTGGCGCGGTCGAGAGCGCGCTCGATGCGCTGACCCGCGCTGCGCAGGGTAACGAAAACCTGCTGGAATTTGCCATCCGCGCCGCGCGCGCCAATGCCACGGTCGGCGAGATCTCGCTGGCGCTCGAAAAAGTCTTTGGCCGTCACGTCGCCTCGGTGCAAACGATCTCCGGCGTTTATCGCAATGCGCTCGGCGACAATCTGACGGTCGACCGATTGCTGGAGAAGCTCGAAGCTTTCGAGAAGAAGTCCGGCGGCAAGCCGCGCATCCTGGTCGCAAAGATGGGACAGGACGGCCACGACCGTGGCCAGAAGGTGATCGCCACGGCCTTCGCCGATCTCGGCTTCGACGTGACGGTCGGCGCGATGTTCCAGACACCCGAGGAGATCGCCAGGCTGGCGGTGGCGCAGGACGTCCATATCATCGGCGCCTCGTCGCTGGCGGCGGGGCACCTGACACTGATCCCCGAATTGCGTGATGCGCTGAAGAAACTCGGACACGCCGACATGCTGATCGTCGCCGGCGGCGTCATCCCGCCGCAGGACTATGACGCGGTGCTGGAAGCTGGCGCCGCGGAGATCTTCCCGCCAGGCACGGTTATTCCAGAGGCTGCGGATCGGTTGCTGGACCGGCTGCTGGCGAGCTGATTGAAACAGTTGCACTGCTTATCAAAGTTGCGTTACAATATCTGGCGCAACCTATGGTATAGCTATGAACACCATCATTCACGGACTTGAGGACGGATCGGGCGTTGTAATCCTGCCGCGGGAAACGCTCGACAGCTTGAGCCTGCAAGTGGGCGATGAACTCCAGATCATCGAAACCGACGACGGCATCATCCTAAGGCCGGTGCCGTGTGACGACGTCGAACGGCAAATGCGTGCTGCTCGCGATGTCATGGACAAGTATGAGCCCGCGTTGCGAAAGCTGGCTGTGCAAATAGGGTGAGCTGGCGTCAGGCGTCCGACAGCTTGACGATTTCCCATTCCTTGCCGTTGACGCTTGCGACGTCGCCGACCTTCTTGCCGAACAGCGCCACGGCCATTGGCGAGACGTGTGAGATGCTGCCCTTTGAGGGGTCGGCCTCGTCCTCGCCGACGATCTTCCAGTGCACTTTCTTGCGGTCATCGCTTTCCAGCGTGACACCCATGCCGAAGCGCACCTGGTCGCTGCCCGGTTCCGGCACGGAAAGCTCGGCGCTTTCGCGGCGCGCTGTCCAGTAGCGCAGGTCGCGCGAGACGACGGCAATGCGCTCGCGATCGGCTTTTCGCTCGGCTTTCGCCAAAATGTCGCGCAGATCGGCCAGATTGTCCTCGATCATCGCCAGGCCGCGCTCCGTCACCAGATTGCGGTGTTGGCTGATCGGCCGCTCGCCGATGCCGGCAATGGCGTTTTCGCTGTCTTCCTCGCGGGTGAAAGCCCTGCTCATCGGATAAACTTAGGCCCGCTTCGGCGACTGTACAAGCCACTTGGCGGACCCGGTCATTGGCCGGACTATGGCCGAGCGGAGACCTATGCGGCTGGCCCAATTCCTGCGAAGAACCATTTCATCGCAGGGATCTGTGCCGATGTTGAACAGACGAACGCTTCTCAAGGGGACTGTCGGCTTTGCGGTGCTCGGCGTTTCGCTGGACAACGCCTTGGCGAAGACGGCAGCGCTTGGCTCGATCAATGCCGCCGAGCTTGGCGTGGAGCCGGACGCACCGGACGACCAGAGCAAGGCCTTCGCCAGGATGCTAGCCGAGGCAAGCCAGCGCAATGCGCCGGTGTTCCTGCCGCCGGGCACCTATGTCGTGTCCAACCTGACCCTGCCCGCCCGCGTCAGGCTTTCGGGCGTGCCGGGCGCCTCGCGCATCCTCTATGGCGGCAATGGCCATTTGCTGACGGCCGAACAGGCCGAGCATATAGAGTTCACCGCATTGGTCTTCGACGGCGCCAACGGCGGGTTGGCCGACGATGCGCAAGGCCTGCTCGACCTGCGCCGCGTCGCCCATCTCGTCATCGACAATTGCACGATCACCGGCAGCGGCAAGCATGGGCTGGCGCTGGAGCATGCGTCGGGCCGCGTCGAGCGCTCCGAGATTTCGGGGGCTGCGGACGCCGGCATCTACTCCGTCGAGGCCGCTGGCCTGGCGATATCCGATAATGCCGTATCCGACTGCGGCAATGGCGGCATTCTTGTCCATCGCTGGCAGCAGGCCGAGGACGGTACGATCGTCAGCGGCAACCGCGTGCAGCGGATCGGCGCGCGCAGCGGCGGCACCGGGCAGAACGGCAATGGCATCAACGCCTTCCGTGCCGGCAATGTCTCCGTCACCGGCAACATCGTCTCGGACTGCGCCTTCTCGGCGATCCGCGCCAACAGTTCAAGCAATCTGCAGATGACCGGGAACACCTGCTCGCGGTCGGGCGAAACCGCGCTCTATTCCGAATTCTCCTTCGAAGGCGCCATCATCGGCAACAACATCGTCGATGATGCCGCTAACGGCATCTCGATCGTCAATTTCAACGAGGGCGGCCGTATGGGTGTCTGCTCGAACAACATCGTGCGCAACCTCTCGACCACCGGCCCCTACCCCGCCGACGCGCCGGGCTTCGGCGTCGGTATCAGCGTCGAGGCCGACACCACCGTCTCGGGCAATGTCATCGAGAACGCGCCGTTCTACGGCATGCAGATCGGCTGGGGCGCCTATATGCGCAATGTTGTGGCGACGGGAAACATCATTCGTCAGGCCGGAACCGGCATCGCCGTCACTGTGGTCGAGGGCGCTGGGAACGCCATCATCTCCGACAACGTCATCGACGGCGCCGAGAACGGCGCCATCATCGGCCAGCGCTGGGCCGAACGGGCGACCGGCGACCTCGCGCGGTCGAGCGATAGCGGCTATGCGCACCTGACGGTCGAGCGAAACAGGGTCAGCTGAGCGTCGTCGTCGGCCGCAGCGAGCCGACCTTGGCGCCAATGCGGCTTTCGATCGGAGGATTGGCCCGCTCCAGAAGGTTCGCCGCCAGTGCGCCGTCGGCGCTGAGAAGTTTTGCCAGCACAGTGGCAATCATCACCTCGGCGGCGCGGCCGGCGCCGTCATCGCATTTTAGCGCGATGCCGAGGCCAAGCTCCGGAACGGCAGCGCAATAGACACCCTCGGCGCCCGTCTTGACGAATATGCGGCCGGGCGCGGCCTGCATCAGCGCCACATCCACTTTGCCGGTGCCGGCGACCAGGAAAGGCTCGGCCATACAGGCAGACAGCAGGCGTTTGGCCGCCTTGGCGCGCTCAGGGCCAAAGCTCCTGCCCGTCGCCATGCGGGCAAAGCCAAGGGCAAAACTTTTCAGCGGCACGGCATAGGTGGGAATCGAGCAGCCATCGGTTGCCCGGTGATCCGCATCGTGGGCAGCGCCGGTCACCGCCTGCATGGCGTCGCGCACCATCTCCTGCAAACCATGGCCTGCCTTGACGTAGCCTTGGTGGGCAATCCCTGAGTGCACGCAGGTGCAGAGAAATCCGGAATGCTTGCCCGAGCAATTGTTGTGCAGTGCGTTCGGCGAGACGCCTGTGCGGGCCAGTGCGATCGTCGCGTCGTGGCTCGACGGCCAATGGGCGCCGCATTCCAGCGCCGACTCGTCGAGGCCGGCCTTGGCCAGCATCGCCTGCGCCAGTTCGACATGCGCGGGTTCGCCTGAATGTGAAGCGCAGGCCAGCGCCAGTTCGCGGTCGCCGAAGCCATAGGCATCGGCGGCACCCGTTTCGACCAGCGGCAGCGCCTGGATCGCCTTGACCGCCGAGCGCGGAAACACCGGCCGCGCCGTATCGCCGATCTCCAGGACAGGCTTGCCGTCCCCGTCGAAGATTGCGACAGCGCCGCGATGGGCGCTCTCGACGATCGCGCCGCGCAAGACCTCGACCAGAACCGGATTTGTCATCACCACGCCCCAAAAATACGGGCCGCTTCTACCTGATCCGGTCGAGGATGGAAACGTAGTTGGCGACGGCCGCCCCCCCCATATTGAAGATGCCGCCGAGCGTTGCCCCCAGCACCTGGATGCCGCCTGCCTCGCCGGTCAACTGCATGGCGGTCAGCACATGCATCGACACACCGGTGGCGCCGATCGGATGGCCCTTGGCCTTCAGCCCGCCCGAAGGATTGACCGGCAGCCTGCCGTCCTTGGCCGTCGTGCCGTCCAGCGCCAACTTGGCGCCTTCGCCGGGCTTGGCCAGGCCCATCGCCTCATATTCGATCAATTCGGCGATGGTGAAGCAGTCATGTGTTTCGACGAAGGAGAGATCGTCGAGCGTCACGCCGGCCTTTTTCAGCGCCTGGTTCCAGGCCTGTTCGCAGCCTTCGAACGACAGGATGTCGCGCTTCGACATCGGCAGGAAATCCTGGACATGCTCGTTGGCGCGGAAGGCGACGGCGCGGCGCATCTTCAGCGCCGTCGAGGTGTCGGTCAGCACAAGGGCGGCTGCACCATCGGAAACCAGGGAGCAGTCGGTGCGCTTCAGCGGACCGGCGACGAAGGGGTTCTTCTCGCTTTCCTGGCGGCAGAATTCGTAGCCGAAATCCTTGCGCATCTGCGCGTACGGATTGTCGACGCCGTTCTTGTGGTTCTTGGCGGCAATCATCGCCAGCGCGTCCGACTGGTCGCCATAACGCTGGAAATAGGCCTGCGCGATCTTGCCGAAGACGCCAGCGAAACCGGCCGGCGTGTCGCCCTCCTCCGGCAGATAGGAAGCCTTGAGCAGGTTCTTGCCGATCTCGGGGCCGGGGGTCGTCGTCATCTGCTCGGCACCGACCACCAGCACGATGCGGGCGGCATTGGCGTCGATGGCGCGGATGCCTTGGCGGACCGCTGCCGAACCCGTGGCGCAGGCGTTCTCGACCCGCGTCGCCGGCTTGAAGCGCAGCCGGTCATCGGCCTGCAGCACCAGGCTGGCGGTAAAATCCTGAGGGGAGAAGCCGGCGTTGAAATGGCCGAGCACGATCTCGTCGACCTCGTCCGGGCCAATGCCGGCATGGTCGAGCGCGTCGACCGCGACCTTGGTGATCAGGCCTTCCAGCGTCTCGCCTTCCAGCTTGCCGAAGCGCGAATGCGCCCAGCCAACGATGCATGCGGTCATGGCGGTCTCCATCCTTGGCGCCAGCCTAACATGTGGGCAAATGGCGCACTTCGCCTTTATTGTTCAAATATAAACAATCCCGCCCGCATCGAAAAGGGCCGCAAGCCGACAATCGCTTGGTGCAGGTTCCAATCGGATCGATTTTTTGTTGATTGACGCGTCAATAAAAAATAATCTCCGCCGCAAAAGCCGGGAACATCATGCCTAAAGTCGGAATGGAACCGTTGCGCCGCAAGGCGCTCATCGACGCGACGATCTCGGCGATCGGCGAGCGCGGCTCGCTTGACGTGACCATGTCGGAGATAGCGGGGCGCGCCGGTGTGTCGTCAGCATTGGCTCACCACTATTTCGGCGCCAAGGATGAGCTGCTGCTGGCGACGATGAGGCATATTCTGGCCGAGCTGACGATCGACATGCGGCGCGCGCTGCAATCCGCCGGCTCGCCGCGCGAACGCGTTTCGGCGGTGGTCGCCGTCAACTTCTCCGACATCCAGTTCCGGCCGGAAACCATCGCGGCCTGGCTCGCCTTTTATGTCGATGCACAGAAATCATCGGCCCTGCGCCGGCTGCTCAGGGTCTATGCGCGGCGGCTGCATTCCAACCTGATGAGCGGACTGACCGGCATACTGCCGCGCAACGAGGCCGACCGCGCGGCGGAAGCGGTCGCGGCGATGATCGACGGGCTGTACATCAGGCGCGCGCTGAAGGACGGCGTGCCGGATGCTCAAACCGCGATCGCGCTGGTCGAAGATTATCTCGAAATCAAACTCGGCGGGCGACAGACACAGTGACATCCTCAGTGATATCAAGGCGACCCAACATCCTGATCGTCATGGTCGATCAGCTCAACGGCACGCTGTTTGCGGACGGGCCGGCGGACTTCCTGCATGTGCCGCATCTCAAGGCGCTGGCCGCACGCTCGGCGCGCTTCGGCAACAACTACACGGCCTCGCCGCTTTGCGCGCCGGGCCGCGCCGCTTTCATGAGCGGGCAATTGCCGTCGCGCACCCAGGTCTATGACAACGCCGCCGAATTCGCTTCCTCGATCCCGACCTATGCGCATCATCTGCGCAGCGCCGGCTACTACACCTGCCTGTCGGGCAAGATGCATTTCGTCGGGCCGGACCAGTTGCACGGTTTCGAGGAGCGGCTGACCACCGACATCTATCCCGCCGATTTCGGCTGGACGCCGGATTACCGCAAGCCCGGCGAGCGCATCGACTGGTGGTATCACAATCTGGGCTCGGTCACCGGCGCCGGCGTTGCCGAGATCACCAACCAGATGGAGTATGACGACGAGGTCGCCTTCCACGCGGTGCAAAAACTCTACGATCTTGCCCGCACCTCCGAGGACGAGGCCAGCCGGCCCTGGTGCCTGACGGTTTCCTTCACCCACCCGCACGACCCCTATGTCGCACGGCGGCAATATTGGGAATTCTATAAAGACTGTCCGGCGCTTGAGCCGGAGGTGGGATTCATCCCCTATGCCCATCAGGACCCGCATTCGCAACGGCTTTACCGGGCCAGCGACTACGACAGTTTCAACATCACGCCGGAGCAGATCCGCCGCTCGCGGCGCGGCTACTACGCCAACATCTCCTATCTCGACGACAAGGTCGGCGAGTTGATGTCAGTGCTGGAGCGAACGCGCATGCTGGACGACACCATCATCCTGTTCTGCTCCGACCATGGCGACATGCTTGGCGAGCGCGGCCTGTGGTTCAAGATGAATTTTTTCGAGGGCTCGGCGCGAGTACCTTTGATGATCACCGGCAAAGGCATTCCTGCAGGGCTGATCGAGGCGCCGGTCTCCAACCTCGACGTGACGCCGACGCTGTGCGATCTCGCCGGCATCGACATCTCCGCGATCGCACCGTGGACCGATGGCCAGTCGCTGCTGCCGCTGCTTAATGGCGAGCCGCGCACCGCGCCGGTGCTGATGGAATATGCCGCCGAGGGCTCCAACGCGCCGTTAGTGGCGATCCGCGACGGCCGCTACAAATTCATCCATTGCGAGATCGACCCGCCGCTTCTGTTCGATCTCGAAGCCGATCCGCAAGAACGCACCAATCTTGCCACCGATCCGGCGCATGCCGATCTGGTGGCCGCCTTCACAGGAGCAGTGCGGGCGCGCTGGGACATGGCGGCCTTCAATGCCGCGGTGCGCGTCAGCCAGGCGCGGCGCTGGGTGGTTTATCCCGCGCTGCGCAACGGCACGCATTACCCCTGGGAGTTCCAGCCACTGCAGAAGGCGTCGGAACGCTACATGCGCAACCACATGAACCTCGACAATCTCGAGGAACAGAAACGCTTTCCGCGAGGCGAATGATGACAATTGTCCCCTCCCTCGAGCACCTCAGACAGGCCTATGCCGTGACGTCGAAGGCGACGCAGATCACGCCTTTGCTGGAATCGACAGCCTTGGCCAAGGAGACGGGTGCGGCCCGCGTCTTCATCAAACCGGAATCGCTGCAATGGGCGGGATCGTTCAAGGTGCGCGGGGCCTATTGGCGGTTGAAGCGGCTGTCGCCGGATGAGGCCAGAAAAGGCGTCGTCGCCTACTCCTCCGGCAATTTCGCGCAAGGGTTGGCGGCTGCCGGCCAGGCGCTCGGCATTCCCGTCACCATCGTCATGCCGATCGACGCGCCGGCCGCCAAGCGCGATGCGACCGCAGGCTATGGCGCGCGCGTCGTGCTGACCGATCATGGCGAGCGCGCCCGTGAAGAGGTCGCAGCCGCCAAGGCCTGCGAGATTGCCGAGACCGAAGGGCTGGCGTTGCTGCATCCATTCGACGATCCGGAGATCGTTGCCGGCCAGGCCGGCGCCGGGCTCGAAGCGCTCGAACAACTCGAGGCAAAGGACGCCAGTGCCGACCTTCTGTTCTGCTCGGTCGGCGGCGGCGGACTGATCGGTGGCATGTCGCTCGCCTTCCACTATCTGTCGCCGGGAACCGAGATCATCGGCGTCGAGCCGGAAGGCTTCAACGGCATGGGTTCATCGCTAGCGCATGGCGCCATCGAGACCATGCCGATCGCGCCGAAATCGATTTGCGACGGGCTGATGTCGCGGCGGCCGGGCGACGCGCCGTTCGCGGCGGTCAAGACCGCCGGCGTGCGCGGCATCACCGTCGACGACCAATCGGTTAGGCAAGCGATGAAGATCGCCTTCGAGCGGATGAAGTTGGTGCTTGAGCCGTCAGGCGCCGCGTCGCTGGCGGCGCTGCTCGGCGGCAAGGTGGATGTGGCGGGTAAAACCGTCCTGGTCATGGCTACCGGCGGCAATGTCTCTCTCGCCGATTTTATTTCGCATATGAACGATGGGCGCATGTGAACCATGCTTGAAGCAGATTTCGTCATCATCGGCTCCGGCTCGGCCGGCTCGGCCATGGCCTACCGGCTGTCGGAAGACGGCAAGCATTCGGTCATCGTCATCGAGTTCGGCGGCACCGATATCGGGCCGCTGATCCAGATGCCGTCGGCGCTGTCGATCCCGCTCAACATGAGCCTTTACGACTGGGGCTTTGCCAGCGAACCGGAGCCGCATCTCGGCGGCCGCGTGCTGGCGACGCCACGCGGCAAGGTGATCGGCGGCTCGTCCTCGATCAACGGCATGGTCTATGTCAGGGGCCATGCACGCGACTTCGACCACTGGGCCGAACAGGGGGCGGCAGGCTGGGGCTTCGCCGACGTGCTGCCCTATTTCAAGCGCATGGAGGACAGTGACGGCGGCGAGGACGGCTGGCGCGGCCACGGCGGCCCGCTGCATGTCCAGCGCGGCCCGCGCAAGAATCCACTCTACGGCGCCTTTGTCGAGGCCGGCCGCCAAGCCGGGTTCGAACTGACCGACGACTACAATGGTTCGAAGCAGGAAGGCTTCGGGCCGATGGAGCAGACCATACGCGACGGCCGCCGCTGGTCGGCGGCATCAGCCTATCTGAAGCCGGCTCTCAAGCGGCAAAATGTCAGCATGGTCAAAGGCTTCGCCCGCCGGGTGATCATCGAGAATCAGCGTGCCGTCGGAGTCGAGATCGAAGCTCACAAACAGATTCAGTTCGTTAAGGCACGACGTGAGGTGATCGTCGCCGCATCGTCGATCAATTCGCCCAAGATCCTGATGCTATCCGGTATCGGCCCGGCCGCGCATCTCAAGGAGAACGGCATCCAGGTCGTGGCCGACCGGCCCGGTGTCGGCCGCAATCTGCAGGATCATATGGAGCTCTACATCCAGCAGGAATCGACCCAGCCGATCACGCTGAATTCGGTTCTCAACCCATTCTCCAAGGCTCTGATCGGGGCGCAGTGGCTGTTCTTCAAGACCGGCCTCGGTGCCACCAACCATTTCGAGGCCGCGGCCTTCGTGCGCTCGCAGGCCGGCGTCGACTACCCCGACATCCAGTATCACTTCATCCCGGCTGCGGTGCGCTATGACGGCAAGGCGGCGGCGAGGGCCCATGGCTTCCAGGCCCATGTCGGGCCGATGCGGTCGAAGTCGCGCGGCTCGGTGACGCTGCGCTCTCCCGACCCGAAAGCGACGCCGGTCATCCGCTTCAACTACATGTCGCATCCAGACGACTGGACCGAGTTCCGCCACTGCATCCGGCTGACCCGCGAGATCTTCCGCCAGAAGGCTTTTGACGGCTTTCGAGCCAAGGAAATCTCGCCGGGTTCGCACGTCCAGTCGGACGAGGATCTCGACGCCTTCATCCGCGATCATGCCGAGAGTGCCTACCACCCGTGCGGCACCTGCAAGATGGGCCGCGCCGACGACATCATGAGCGTGGTCGATCCGGAGTGCCGGGTCATCGGCGTCGACGGCCTGCGCGTCGCCGACTCCTCGATCTTCCCGCGGGTGACCAACGGCAACCTCAACGCGCCGTCGATCATGACCGGCGAGAAGGCCTCCGACCACATTCTCGGCCGCACGCCACTGGCGCCGTCCAACCAGGAAACCTGGATCAATCCGCGCTGGCAGGTGGCGGATCGATAGGGCATTGTCCGGCGGACTGCTCCGCAATAGCGAATACATCTGGAGAACAGCATGCGCGCCCAGCCAACGGCATCGCACTATGTCAACGGCCGCTACATCGAGGACGAAGGCGGCGCGCCGCTGCCGGTGATCTATCCGGCGACCGGTGAGGTCATCGCCACTTTGCATTCGGCGACTCCGAACGTGCTGGAGCTCGCCATCGAAGCCGCGCGGGCCGCACAACCGGCCTGGGCGCGGATGAAGCCGGTGGAGCGTGGCCGCATCCTGCGCCGCGCCGCCGACATTTTGCGCGCGCGCAACGCCGATCTGGCGCGGATCGAGACGCTCGACACCGGCAAAGCGATCCAAGAGACGCTGGTGGCGGATGCACTATCGGCCGCCGACTGCCTCGAATATTTCGGCGGCGCGGTTGCCGCCTTCAACGGCGAGGCGATCGATCTTGGTGGACCTTTTGCCTATACGCGCCGCGAGGCGCTCGGTGTGTGCGTCGGCATCGGCGCCTGGAACTATCCGATCCAGATCGCCGGCTGGAAATCCGCCCCGGCGCTCGCCATGGGCAACGCCATGGTATTCAAGCCTTCGGAGAACACGCCGCTGTCGGCGCTGGCGCTGGCCGAGATCTACTCAGAGGCGGGCCTGCCCGACGGGCTGTTCAACGTCGTGCAAGGCTATGGCGAAGTCGGCGCCGGCCTAGTCGGCCATGATGTCGTTGCCAAGGTTTCGGTGACCGGCTCGGTGCCGACCGGCCGCAAGGTGCTGTCGCTCGCCGGTTCGAAGATGAAGCATGCGACGATGGAACTCGGCGGCAAGTCGCCGCTGATCGTGTTCGACGATGCCGATCTCGAAAACGCCATCGGCGGCGCCATGCTCGGCAATTTCTATTCGAACGGGCAGATCTGCTCCAACGGCACGCGTGTTTTCGTACAAAGCGGCATCCATGACCGCTTCGTCGACCGGCTGGTCGAGCGGACGAAAAAGATCCGCATCGGCGATCCGCTCGATCCTGAGACGCAGATGGGGCCGCTGGTCAACAAGGCGCAGCAGGAGAAGGTCGTTTCCTACATCGCGGCCGGCAGGCAGGATGGAGCAACGCTCGCCTGCGGTGGCAACGTGCCGTCGCTGCAAGGGTTCGATGGCGGCTTCTTTGTAGAGCCAACCGTGTTCACCGGTGTCACCGATAAGATGCGCATTGCGCGCGAGGAGATTTTCGGGCCGGTGATGAGCGTGCTGAAGTTCGACGGCGAGGACGAGGTGATCGACCGCGCCAACGACACCGAATTCGGCCTCGCCGCCGGCGTCTTCACCCGCGACCTGCAGCGCGCTCATAGGGTGATCGCCGAACTGCAGGCCGGCACCTGCTGGATCAACGCCTACAATCTGACGCCAGTGGAAATTCCGTTTGGCGGGGTGAAGCAATCCGGCATTGGGCGCGAGAACTCGCTGGCGGCTTTAGCGCTCTATTCGCAGCTGAAGGCGGTGTATGTCGAGACCGGGGATGTAGCGAGCCCGTATTGAGGGTTGAAAGCGAAGTGATAGCTGATCTCCCCCCTTGCGGGGGAGATGGCCGGCAGGCCAGAGGGGGTGTGACGGATCGCCACCTTTGGTCTGATCTTCGAGTAGCTGAGACGTCGTCGGGACAGCACCCCCCTCTGCCTTGCCAGGCATCTCCCCCGCAAGGGGGGAGATTGGCAGCTCCAACGCCTCACCCCTTCTGCGCTGTCCCATCAAGATACTGCGTCAGCGCGCAGACCAGATGATAGAAGATGCTGGCCGGCACGTCCGATGCCAAGGAGCGGCCGCGTTCGTCGATGCGGTCGATCCACAGGCCGAGCGGCGCCGGGTCGATGTGCCAGCGGAATAGCCGGCCGACGCGCGCCTCGATTTCGGGCTTGAGGTCGGGACCGCCCGAGCCATCCAGTGCAATCGCCGCCTTGATCGCTTCCGCCTGCGGCCAGCTGCGCGATACGAGGTCGAGCGGCAGGCCCTGCCGGGAGACCGCACCGTAGGCAAGGCCGGTGGCCCGGTTGAGGCCGTTGGCGATGGCCGAGGCGTAGAGCTTGCGGGCAAAATTGCTCAACTCGCCCTGGCCGCTGCGGGCGACGAAATCGGTGAGCAGCGAGGCCCATTCGAAATGATGGCCGGGCTCGGTCCATGTGCCCTTCTCGCCGGCGGCCGGCTTCCACCCGGCGTCGAAATATTCGCCTAGCGTCCAGCTCTCGGCATCGAAGAAATGACTGCGGAAAAGGTCGATGATGCGCGCGGCGCGGCGCAGATAGGTGCGGTCGCCGGTCGCCTCATACCAGGCGAGGAAGGCCTCGAGCAGATGCATATGCGGGTTGGAGCGCCGCTCGCCCTCCCCGTCCGACGTCTCGAGGAAACCGGTCATGCGGCTGTCCTCGAGATGCGCGTCGAGGAACACGAAGGTCTCCTGGCCCAGCCGCAGCGCATCCGGATTGCCGCACATATGCGCATGCGCCAGCGCCAGCAGCACGCAGGAATGGTCGTAGGCATCCTCGGTTGGGTCGGCGACGGAGCCGTCGACATTGAGCGTGCGCACCCAGCCGCCCCGGTCCGTGCGGCCCTTGCCGGCCATGAAGGCGATGCCATGGGAGATCAGGCGATCGGCTGGACCGTCCCAGCCGCGGGCCTTGGCAATGGCGAAGGCGTAGACTTGCCTCGCCGTCGTGCGCATGCGCTTGGGCTTCAACAGCGCCTCGCCGTCGAAGCCGAGCGCCTCGTGGAAGCCGCCATGACGCTCATCGACGCCTGAAGTCGACCACAGCGGCAAGGTCTCCTCGAACAGCCAGTGATGCACGCGCCGATGCCAGGCGCCGCTCTCGATGACGCGGTCGTGTGCCGGCGTGAACCTGGTTTCCAGCCGGCCCGACTTTTCCAGCTGCTCGACGATTTTCTTGACGTGCTGGCTGTGGCTGACCGGGGCGACGAAGGTGGCGTCCGCCGTCGAGACGATGGCGACATCCTTCATACCGATTGCCGACAAAAGCCGGCCGTCGCTTCTGATGTAGGAGTTTTCGCAATCGATGGCGACGACATCGCCGACGACGACATTGCCCTTGGCGTCGGCAGGGCCGACATCGAGCAGCGACTGCCAGGAGCCGAGGTCGTTCCAGCGGAAGCCGGCCGGCACCATGGCGATGTCCTTGGCCCGTTCCATGATGGCGTAGTCGATCGAGTTCGACGGGATGGCGGCATAGAGGTCGAGCGGCATATAAAGGCCGGACAGATCCGAAGTCGCTGCCTTGTAGGCCGCTTCGGTGGCCTGCCAGATGTCGGGCTGGAAGGCCGCAAATGCGTCGCGCATGGCGCCGGCGCGAAATAGGAAAATGCCGGTGTTCCAGTAGAAGGTGCCCGCACTGAGATAGCTCTGCGCGGTGGCGAGGTCGGGCTTTTCGACGAAGCGCGACACGTCGAAGACGCCGCCGCTTTCGGCTGCGACTTCGATATACCCATAGCCGGTCTCGGGCTGCGTCGGCTTGATGCCGAACACCACCAGACGGCCGGCAAGCGCTGCCTGGCTGCCCGCCTCGACGCTCTGCCAGAACTGCTTGGGCGTGGCGATTTCGTGGTCTGACGGCACCACCAGCACCAGGCTGTCGCCGAACTCCGACAATGTGCGCAGCGCGGCCAGCGCCACGGCGGCAGCCGTGTTGCGCCCGGTCGGCTCGAACAGCGGGCCACCGCCGGCGAGGTCGAGGCCGGCAAGGTCGGCATGCACGCGCTCGGCATGGCGCTCGGCGGCGATCAAGAAGATCGGCGTTTCGCCCTCCGGCCGCGCCGTCAGCCGGCGCAGTGTCTTGGCCAGCATCGTGCCGTCGCCGGAAAGATCGTGGAACTGTTTCGGGTTGTCCTCGCGCGACAGCGGCCACAGCCGCGAGCCGACACCGCCGCTCATGACAAAACTGACGATGCGCTCGCTCATGAAAGGTCCAATCAGAACGTCTGGTTGTAAGCGCCGACTTCGGGGCTGCGGCGCAGCACGGCGTCGACGGCCTCGAACATCTGCCGGCGGCGGTCGGACGATACCGGGCTTTCGACAACCACGACAAGCTCCGGCTTGTTCGATGACGCCCGCACCAGCCCCCAGGTGCCGTCCTCAGCCACGACGCGCACGCCGTTGACGGTGATCAGGTCAGCGATCTTCTGGCCGGCAAAAGTCTTGCCGGCGCGCTGCATCGCCTGGAAGTCCGCCACCACCCGATCGACCACGCCGTATTTCACATCGTCGGCGCAATGCGGGGACATGGTCGGCGTGCCGAAGGTCAGCGGCAGCGCGCGATAGAGATCGGCCATCGAATTTCTGGGGTTCCGGTCGAGCATCTCACAAATGGCTATTGCCGTGATGAGACCGTCATCATAGCCGCGGCCGATCGGCGGGTTGAAGAAGAAATGGCCCGACTTCTCGAATCCGGCGACGGCGCCAAGCTCGGCGACCCGGCGCTTGACATAGGAATGGCCGGTCTTCCAGTAATCTGTCTTCGCGCCGTTGCCACGCAAAACGCTGTCGGTGTTGAACAGGCCGGTCGATTTGACATCGACGACGAAGGTCGAGCCGGGATGCTGGCTGGAGATATCGCGCGCGAGCATGACGCCGACCTTGTCGGCGAAGATCTCGTTGCCCTCATTGTCGACCACGCCGCAACGGTCGCCGTCGCCGTCGAAGCCCAGCCCGACATCGGCGCCGGTCTCCAGCACCTTGTCGCGGATGGCATGCAGCATCTGCATGTCTTCCGGGTTCGGGTTATAGCGCGGAAAACTGTGGTCGAGCTCGACATCGAGCGGGATCACCTCGCAGCCGATGCGCTCCAGCGCCTGCGGCGCGAAGGCGCCGGCGGTGCCGTTGCCGCAAGCCGCCACAACCCTGATCTTGCGCGCGATGCGCTTGTCCTGAGTCAGGTCGTCGAGATAGGTCTCGCGAAAACCGGCGACGAAATCGTAGCAGCCGCCGCCGGCGAGATCGAAGTCGCTCGACAGCACGATCTGTTTCAGCGCGCTCATCTCCTCTGGTCCGAAGGTCAGCGGCCTCGCCGCACCCATCTTGACTCCGGTCCAGCCATTCTCGTTGTGCGATGCCGTGACCATGGCGACGGATGCCGCGTCGAGCGCGAACTGGGCGAAATAGGCCATGGGCGACAGCGCCAGGCCAATGTCTTTCACCTTTGCGCCCGCAGCCATCAGGCCGGAAACTAGCGCCAGCTTGATGGCAAGCGAATAGGAACGGAAATCATGCCCGGTGACGATGTCGGGACCCGCGCCAAGACGGCGGATCAAGGTGCCCAGGCCCATGCCCAACGCTTGGACGCCGATCAGGTTCAGGTCCGGCGGTTGCGTCGAACCGGCATGGCCAAACCACCAGCGCGCGTCGTATTCGCGAAAGCCGGACGCCTTGATCAGCGCTTCGGTTTCGAATTCGAAGCTGTTGGGCCGGGCGTCGCCTACGATTTTCAGGGGCAAGGCAGCAAAGCTCCAGATGGCGAAAACACGATCTATCGAGGCTGCGACTTAGCACACAAGGCTTTAAGCCGGGTTTATCCCGGGAGGGAAAGCCAAGCTTTGCGGCAATGCCCAACGAAAGCCAACGAAATGCGACAGAAGCGCTGCCATTGCCGCTTGCAGGAACGGTATGCGGCGGCTATAAGCCCGCGGTCTGGTCACGGAGTGTAGCGCAGCCTGGTAGCGCACCTCGTTCGGGACGAGGGGGTCGCAGGTTCAAATCCTGCCACTCCGACCAGAAAAAACAGACACTTAGGTGTTTGTTCTCCCGAGACCCACAAGATGGCGCAATGCAAACCGGCCGCGTCGGCGTTCGCTGTCAGCATGGTGTTTTGACGCGACAACCATCCGCGCTACCTCGATAATAGGAATGCCGCCGAGACAGCGGCCCGGAACGAGGTTTGCGGAAGATGAATTTGTTGATTTCAAGCCGGCTGTCAGCGCTGCTCGCTTTGTCCCTGGCGGCAGGCTGCTCATCGCTGGGCAGCGCGGTGAACCCGGCGAAATACGACAGCATGACATGCGCCGAACTCAACACCGCCGTAGGCGATACCGCGCGCGACATCTCGCAAACCGCCATCACCCGCGGCAAGGTCGCCAACACCAGCGTGCCGAACTGGCTGCTCGGCGGCACGCGCGTGAAGAGCGCAGTGGCCAAGCGTGAGACGGCCAGAATCGAACTGCTGAAGCAGCGGCAAGAGGCCATTGTCGCGACAAGGGCCAACAGATGCCCCAGGTCAGCGGGCTAAGCGAACTGGCCCTACCCTGACTATCTGCTGAACGTCACGCCTTAAGCACTCAGCCTGAAGCGCGTGACATCGATCGCCGCAGCCATCAGTGTCTGCGTGTAGGCGGCCTGCGGGTTGCTGAAGATCTCTTCCGTCGGGCCTTCCTCGACGATCTTGCCCTGCCTCATGACGATGATGTAGTCGGCCATGGCGCGCACCACGGAGAGATCGTGGCTGATGAAGAGGTAGGACAGTTCGTGGTCGGCCTGCAGCTTGCGCAGCAATTCGACGATCTGCTTCTGCACCGAGCGGTCGAGCGCCGAAGTCGGCTCGTCCAGCACCACCAGTTTGGGCTTCAGGATCACGGCACGCGCGATGGCGATGCGCTGGCGCTGGCCGCCGGAGAATTCGTGCGGGTAGCGGTTGCGGGCGTTGGGGTCGAGGCCGACCTCGAGCAAGGCCTCGACGGCGCGCTGGTCGCGTTGCTTGCCTGACAGGTTCGGCTCATGCACCAGAAGCCCTTCGGTGATGATCTGGCCGACGGTCATGCGCGGCGACAGCGAGCCGAACGGATCCTGGAAGACGAGTTGCATCTCACGACGCAGCGGCCGCATCGCCTGGCGGTCGGCGGTGGAGATGTCGCGGTCGCCGAAGCGGATGACACCGTCGCTGGGCAACAGGCGCAGAAGTGCGCGGCCGAGCGTCGATTTTCCCGAACCGGACTCGCCGACGATACCGATGGTCTGGTTGCGCTTCAGCCGGATCGAAATGTGATCGACGGCGCGTAGCAGCAGCGGTTCGCCGGCAAGGAAGCCGCCGCCGATCTTGAAGGTCACTTCGACATTGCGGCCCTCCAGCAGCACAGGAGCGCTGGGCGGCGGCGCCGCCTTGGTGCCGGTCGGTTCGGCGGCCAGCAGCATTTTGGTATAGGCATGCTGCGGGTTTGCGAAAAGTGCTTCCGCCTCGCCTTCCTCGACCACCTCGCCATAGCGCATGACATAGACGCGGTCGGCAAAGCGCCGGACGATGCCGAGATCGTGGGTGATAAAGACGATGGCCATGCCGAGCTTGCGCTGTAATTCGGCGAGCAGCACCAGGATCTGCGCCTGGATGGTGACGTCGAGCGCCGTCGTCGGCTCGTCGGCGATCAGGATGTCGGGGTCGTTGGCCAATGCCATTGCGATCATGACGCGCTGGCGCTGGCCACCCGACATTTCGTGCGGATAGGATTTCATCCGCCGCTCGGGATCGGGGATATGCACCAGCCTGAGCAACTTGAGCGCCTCGTTCCGTGCCTCGGCTGCGTTCAGCCCGCGGTGCTTGCGGATCGGTTCGATAAGCTGGTTGCCGATCGAATAGAGTGGATCGAGCGAGGTCATCGGCTCCTGGAAGATCATGCTGATCTTGGCGCCGCGCACCTTGTTGAGGTCGGGCTTGCTCATGGTCAAAAGGTTGCGGCCGCGATAATCGACGTGACCCGTCGCCTCGCCATTGGACGCCAGCAGGCTCATCGCCGCCATCATGGTCTGGCTCTTGCCGGATCCGGATTCGCCGACCACGGCAACGGTTTCACCTGCCTTGACGTGGATGTTGATGCCCTTGACCGCTTCGACCGCGCCGTCGAGCGTGCGGAAGCGGACGCGAAGGTCCTTGACGCTGAGGATCGTTTCGGGCGTTTCCATCGCAACGGTCCCCATCTTATCGGTCCCCATCTTTATCGGTCCCATCTTCATCGGTCTCTCGGATCGAGCGCGTCGCGCAGGCCGTCGCCGACGAAGTTCAGTGCAAACAGCGTCGACACGAGGAAGAAGGCGGGGAACAAAAGCAGCCAGTTGGCGGTGCCGATGTTCTTGGCGCCGACGGAGATGAGCACGCCCCAGCTGGTCATCGGTTCCTGCACGCCAAGGCCGAGGAAGGACAGGAAACTTTCCAGGATGATGACCTGCGGCACCAGCAGCGTCATGTAGATCACCACTGGTCCGAGCAGATTGGGGATGACATGGCGCAGCAGGATGCCGCGCTGGCCGACGCCCATGGCTTCGGCCGCCTGGACATACTCCTGCCGCCGGATCGACAGCGCCTGGCCGCGCACGATGCGCGCCATGTCGAGCCACAGCACCGCCCCGACCGCCAGGAACATCAGCACGAAATTGCGGCCGAAGAACACCACCAGCATGATGACAAAGAAAATGAAGGGCAAGGAATAGAGCACGTCGACGATGCGCATCATCACCTCGTCGATCTTGCCGCCGGAAAAGCCGGCCGCCGCCCCGTAGAGGACGCCGATGACCACCGCGACAATGCCGGCAAGCAGGCCGATGGCCAGCGAGATGCGCCCTGCCATCAGCGTTCGCGAGAGAAGATCGCGACCGGTGTTGTCGGTGCCGAACAGGAAGTACTGCTGTTTGACCGACGCAGTCATAGTCAATTCGAGCCCGTCGGCCGATTTGCTCTCTATCTTGGTATCGTCGAAGGCATCGGAGCGGTCGAGATAGCGGATGTTGCGGTCGTCGATCGGTTTGGTCGAGGTGACGGTGACGGTGACGCGACTGCCCTCCAGTTTCCACTCCTTGATGTCGACGCGCATGCGCTTGATGGCATCCTTGAGCGCCGTCTCGATCATGTCCGGCTTCGGATAGGCTGAAAAGCTTGGTGGCGTGCGCACATAGTCGGCATAGATGGTGGTGTACTGATGCGGCACGAACCAGGGGCCGAAGATGCTGATGACGCCAATGAAGGCCAGGTAATAGAGGCTGAACATGGCGGCGCGGTTGGCTTTGAGGCGCGCCCATGCGTCGCCCCAGAGCGAGCGGCCGACGACGGCCGGCGGAGCGGCGGCGGCTGTGATGTCGGTCATAGCGCACCCTCAGTCATAGCGTACCCTCGGGTCGACGACCGCGTACATGACGTCGACGATCAGGTTGAAGACGATGGTGAAGAGCGCGATCACCACCACGGTCCCCATCACCAGCGTGTAGTCGCGGTTGAGCGCGGCATCGACGAAATAGCGGCCGACACCGGGAATGGAGAAGATGGTCTCGACGATGACCGAACCGGTGAGCAGCGCCGCGGCTGCGGGGCCGGTGAAGGAAACGATCGGCAGGATGGCGCCGCGCAGCGCGTGCTTGACCACCACCGACCAGTCGGAGAGGCCGAGCGCACGCGCCGTTCGGATATGATGCGAACGCAAGCTCTCGATCATCGACCCGCGCATCAGGCGGGCAACGATGGCGATCTGCGGCAAGGCCAGCGTCAGCACCGGGCCGATCTTGTTGATCAATGCGCCATCACCCCAGCCGCCGATCGGCAACAGCTTCCAGGTCAATCCGAACACCAGCTGAATCACAGGAGCGATGACGAAGGTGGGGATAGTGCTGCCGGCGGTCGCCAGCGCAATCACCGTATAGTCGCCAAGCTTGTTCTGGTTGAGCGCGGCGATGGTGCCGAGCACCGAACCAAGCAGCAGCGCCAGGATCAGCGCCGAGGTGCCGAGCTGGACCGATATCGGCAGCCCCTTGGCAAACAGTTCGGTGACGGTGAAGTCAGGCAAATTGTAGCTCGGCCCGAAATTGCCGCGCAGAAGATTGCCGAGATAGTGGGCATATTGCAGCCAGAGCGGATCGTCGAGGCCGAACTGTGCTTCCAGATTGGCCCTGATCTCGGGACTGAGGCCCCGCTCCTGATTGAAGGGGCCGCCCGGTGCGACGCGTATCAGGAAGAACGCCATGGTCACGATGACGAACAGCGTCGGAATGGCGGTCAGAAGCCGCCGTAAGATGTATCGCAGCATCGGCGCCCCGCTTCGGCCAGAGCGACATACGTCCATGCGGACGCATTGCCACGCTCCGGCGCCAAATCTTCGCACCGGGCTTGCCGAAAATCGACCACGACTTTCGGACCGGTGCGATGACCGACCAGTCCGGGCGCCCCCAACACGGGGCGGGCGGGGGGGGCGAGGTAGTGTGAGGAGCAGGGGGGGGCATCGGCGGGGGGGGGGGTGGACAAAAAAATATAATAAAGAA
>NZ_JAMYNB010000020.1:0-80872 GCF_040318795.1 Mesorhizobium sp. M1004 | reverse complement strand
ATGACCGATAAAGGCGATGTGGCCGTCTCGGTCGACCACGAACGAGGTCGGAAGCCCGGCGGAAAAGCTGGGTTTCATCCAAAGCTTGTTCATTTCGCCTGTGTAGTCGAACGCGATCCGATAGTTCAGATTCGAGCACTTTTCGGTCAGCCACGCGTCCAACTTGGTTCGGGCCTCGATGGCCGTTGGAGCGTCTTCATCAGCCGCGACTCCGACGACCTCAAGTCCGCCGTCCTTGTATTTTTCCTGGAGCCGCATCAGATCGAGCATCTCCGTCGCACATGGTTCGCACCAAGTTGCCCAAAATTCGACGATATAGACTTTGCCGGGCTGGAAGTTCGTGAGGGGCTCGCCACGCAGCCAGGTGTCCACTTTGATCGAAGGAGCCGGTGACTTCATCTGCAATACCATGCTGCTCTCCAAAGCTGTTGCCACAGCTTGCGCGACTTTATGCGCGAGCTTGTTTCCCGCTTAGAGAACGGCACAAGGGTTTCAAGGAAAGGAGAGCAGCTCTCGTCTCGCGCATCTGCATGCAGTCAGCCTTCACTTAAGTGTTGCCCATCACAATCAGCAAAGGTCAATTAGCAAAGGCCGTGCCAGCGCGCTCGGTGCGCAGCAAGCGCATGATTTCCCGTTCAAAAGCCTCCAAATGCCAAGATGACCGGTTGTATTGAAGCCGACATGTTTTCTGCCGCTGTCCGGTTTTGGACACGCATCACTCGCTTCGCCCCGCCAGAAAAGCGTGGCCACGAACGACTGAACAGGCATTCGGGCTGAGGGACGAGCAGATGGACATCATGACGGCGTTGGCTGCCGCCAGGCTCGTCGTCATCGTCCGCTCACGCAACAAAGTCTAGCTTGAGCTTCTTGCCGTTCCGGTCCGGAGGCGGCAGCGATCGCGCCATTTGCGATGGCAAGGGGCCGCTCCATCCGAGCGCGGCCTGTGCCCCACTCGCCCGCCTTGCGTTTGAATTCCTGGGCTGACGACACGGGAGTTCTTCACGACGAAGCCGGTCCAGCTGTAGCTCGCCAATACAGCCATCGTCAGATCGACGATGATGTCGTGGCGAAAAACCCCAGGCCGAGTGCCGGCATGCGCCGGCCGGTGAACTCTCCGGGATTCCTGCTTTGTGCCGATATTTTCTGTGTTCCCTGTGCTCAGGCGCTACAGCGACCGCCTGGTGCGAATTCGAGCGTTGTCGGAATTTGACCAGTCCCAAAGACCGCTCGGTCGCCACGCGGGTCGGGCCCGGACCGACTGAACCGCTGAAGATGCGGCCGTCCTCACCCTAACCCGGCTATCGTGCCAGACGGTGACAACGTGATTGATACCGATCGATTCCTGCCGAACCCGGCAAGAGCCCGACCGTCCCGACTCGAAATTGAGGGGCGTCGGCCTCGGCACGGTCATCGCGTTGTTCAGCTCCCGGCCAGTCAGGAGAGATCATGATACCGCCCGTACGATGCCGCTACGGATCGGAACTCGGCCTGCCGGGCTGAACGATGTCTTTGACCTGACGCCGACCTGCCAGCCGTAAAGTTTTTTTCACGACTCTTTGGTCAATTGGCACGAGGTTTGATGCCCTCATCTGGCAGTTAGCAGCAGTGTAGGACGGGCCGCTGCTCATCACGACCTCCTAAAACGCAGGAGCTGCCATGAACACCCTTGATCAGCAGACGGCACTGGAGCAAGCCGCACGCAAGCACACCAAGGATTCCCACGCCCTCGGCGGCGACGCCGGTCGCCTAGACCACTTCTACCGCGGATGGGCCAGTTCCTACGATTTGGGTCTGGCCGATGGGTACTGCGGGCCGATGATCGCGGCCGAAATGGCGGCCGCCGTGCAGACGGCCTATTTGGCCAGGCATCGAACTGCCATGGCAATCCTGGATGCTGGCTGCGGAACAGGCCCCGTCGGCGTGGAGCTGGAAAGCCTCCGGTTCCGGTTAATCGACGGGTTCGATCTCTCCGAGGAGATGGCCGAAAAGGCACAGCAAACCCGAGCCTACCGCAATGTTCGAGGCGATGTCGACCTTATTGGGCTACCCTCCGAATACTTCAGAGCAAGCTATGATCTGACCTTCACGCTCGGATATGTCGGACCAGATGGGCTGCGCGAACTGGCTCGCGTCACACGCTCGAACGGGTTCGTAATCGCAAGCGACCGCAAGAGCTATGCGGACGCCACATCCTTTGAAGACCACGTGCGGCTTCTGCAGGATGAGGGCGTCCTTATACCGGCACAGTATCTAAGGAACGGCAGATACGCCGCTGACGAGGACGCGCACTGTTGGGTCCTCGCAGATAGCCAAAAAGATCAGAGCAACAAAAGAACGGGGTGTGATCAGGCTACCTCCTATCGGTGACGAAACTGGCAACCATTGCAACGCGACACGAAGACGAGAGCGCCTCCGGATAAGACGGGTTCCTCGACCTATCCAGGACCGCGTCACGTCTCCCGACGCTTTTCGCGTTTCGACGCTCCACGAACCACATCGCCGAAGCGATGCTCCGACTCCCCATTGTTAAACAGGTGTACTTAGTCCAAGGATTTCTTAGTCAGACTAGACGACACGTTGCAAGCAAAACGCGAAAGCTTTGATAAAATACCATTGGTTGATATAGGCCCGCTCCTCGACGGTACGAACAAAAAAGCGGTGGCTAGTGAAATACGATGGGCACTGTCCAACGTAGGTTTCATGTATGTAAATAACCACGGTATTCCGCAGGATTTGATAGATTCGGTTTTCCATGTCAGCCGGGAGTTCTTTGATTTGCCATTATCGCAGAAGACCTTACTGCACATTAAAAATTCCGATTTGGCTTTTCGCGGATACACTGAGCCGTTTGGAGAGAACACCGATCCTGGAAAGACGAAAGACCTTAAGGAGTGCTTTGACTTCGGACCTGAAGGTTCGGTGTTCGAAGGTCCGTTTTTCGGTCCTAACCAGTGGCCCTCAAATTGGCCCGAGTTTCGGGAACTGACATACGGATACCATCAAAGGATGGTGGACCTCGCGAAAAAACTTTTGCAGGGAATTGCGCTCAGCCTGGACCTGTCGGAAAGCTATTTCGAGAATTTCATGCGGAACCCGATCAGCGTTCAGCGCCTGCTCCACTACCCGCCGCAGAGCGGCCATGTTAGCGAGGACATGATCGGAATTGGCGCCACACAGACTACGGCAATTTGACCATCCTGGCACAGGATGACGTGGGCGGTCTTCAGGTCCTGAACCGAGATGGCGATTGGGTACAGGGCACACCGATCCACGGTACTTTCATAATCAACATCGGGGACCTGATTCAGCGGCTCACCAACGATGTCTACCTGGCCAACATGCATCGCGTGGTGAATAGCTCAGGGCGCGAGCGATACTCAGTCCCCTTCTTTATCGACCCTGATTTCGATGCGATCATAGAGCCGTTAAAGTCATGTGTCACGGACAGCAACCCACAGCGCTACCAGCCGGTAACTTGCGGCGAATACATACTCCGACGTTTCGCAGCAAGTTACGCTCACTTGGCCAAAGCGTGAGCAAGGCCGCAGGCACCTACCTGCGTATCACATGGCAGCGAACGCGATGGAGGTGGAAAGCTTTGCGAATGACATCGGACTGCCGGTAGTCGTCAAGGGCAGCGGAAGCACCGGGGCCAGATTGGGCAGCAATCTCAAAGATTTATCCAAACATACAGCCAGTCTGTTGAGTGTAAATCAATGGCGCGTTCTTCGCCGCGGATACTAGTCGAAGAATTAACACAAGGTCCCCACTATAGCATTAACACGATGGGATATGAGGTAATTGGAATTGCCGACATTTACTTCTGTCGACCACCGGATCTCACCTGTCGCGAGTGTATATATCCGGCTATGCTGACTGAAGACGAGCATGATAGTATTGCCTTTAGCTGAATTGTTTGGCGGCACTCGGCCTTGGCTGGGGGCCGACGAACATTGAACTCCGGTTGACGAAGCGTGGTCCGGTTGTGATTGGAGTCAGCCCGCATCTTCCAGCTTCGCCTGCTCCTGAATTGGTTCAGCTGGTTTACGGCGTGGATCTCGTGACCGAGCACATCAAACTTGTGACTGGTGCCCAAAGGAGTTTGCGCAGAAGCCCCACGAACACCGCGGCCGCACGGTTCCTGGTTCCTGATCTCGATGGCACCCTCGATTGGATCGATGGCGACAGTCGGGCGGCTGCTGTCTCAGGCATCGCCGAGGTCGAGTTGTATATCGAACCCAAGACGCGAGTCCCAGGAAAGGCGGCATCGAGAATGCATCGGACATGTCATCGCCGTTTCATCCAATCATGCTCAGACCCAGACGGCACTTCAGAGTGCCGCCGATTTAATCCATTGGTCGATCACACCACTGGCCTGCTGCCGGTTTCGTGGACACCGAGATAAGGTGTTTAACGGAACTGGAGAGTGGAAATGCAGAGAAGGAAGTTCAGCCGCGAGTTCAAGCTTGAGGCAGTGAGGCTGGTGAAGGATCGAGGCGTGGCGGTGGCGCAAGCGGCCCGCGACCTCGATCTCCACGAGAATGTGCTGCGCAAATGGGTGCGCGAGCTGTCGACCGATCCGCAGCATGCGTTTCCCGGTCATGGGCAGATGAAGCCAGAGCAGCAGGAGATCGACCGGCTGCGCAAGGAAGTGGCGAAGCTGAAGGCGGAGCGCGACATCCTAAAAAAGGCCGCAGCCTACTTCGCGAGGGAAGTGACATGAGGTTCGCTTTCATCGCGAGGCACCGGGGCATCTGGCCGGTGGCATGGCTGTGCAGTGCGCTGGACGTGTCCCGCTCGGGCTTCCATGCCTGGCTCAACCGCAGCCCTAGCGTTCGCTTCCAGCATGACGAGATCCTCGTTTCCAGGATCGACCGAAGCTTCAAGAGCAGCGACCGCACCTACGGCGCGCGTCGGGTCTGGCACGACGTTCTGGCAGAGGGGCTTTCCTGCGGACTGCATCGCATCGAACGCCTCATGCAGGAGAATGGCCTCCGGGCACGTCCACGCCGGCGCGGACTGCCGAAGGATACCGGCGAGCGAGCCGCCGTGTCGGACAACCTCCTCGATCGCGCCTTCGAGGCGTCGGCCCGAACCAGAAGTGGGTTGCCGACTTCACCTACGTCTGGACTGCGGAAGGATGGATCTACGTTGCAGCCGTAGTCGATCTGTTCTCCCGCCGTGTCGTGGGCTGGGCGATGAAGGCCGAGATGACGGCCCAGCTCGTCACCGATGCACTCATCATGGCGATCTGGCGCCGAGGCAAGCCCGACAGCCTGCTGCATCATTCCGACCAGGGATCGCAATACACGAGCGAGCAGTTCCAGCGACTGATGGCCGACCACGGCATCACCTGTTCAATGAGCCGGTCGGGCAACGTCTGGGACAACGCTGCGATGGAGAGCTTCTTCTCGTCGCTCAAGACCGAGCGGACAGCCCGCAAGGTCTACAGGACGAGAGATGCCGCGAGGGCGGATGTGTTCGATTATATCGAGCGCTTCTATAACCCTCGGCGAAGAAACTCGACGCTGGGCTATCTAAGCCCCGTCGAGTTCGAGGAACAAGCTATGCTAGCTTAACCTCGTGTCCGAAAAACCGGCAGCAGGCCAACATTCGGATCTTGGTGAATAGGAGCACCCTGCGCTCTTCCTGGTGCCTTGGCTCCGGACTTATGGATACCATTGCGCCGCGCTGGCACCCAGCCCCCAAGCTAAAGGCGTCAGGATGTTGTGTTCGTCAACTTCTTCAAAACGGACGGCAGTGAAGCTTGGTCATGCGGCGCAGCGCATACGGAGCTGCTTTGGTGGCGCCGATCGTCGCGTCGCCGTCAGCGAGATGCTTTCCAATGGATTCCGTATCCTAATCCGGCGCAGCCGCCCGCCTCGACCATGATGCGCCGACCTTCGCCGGGCTTGGCGCCCAGCGAGAGCGCGGTCTTAAATGCGGCGACAGCATTTTCGGTGAGCCTAATCATAGGACGACATCCGCTGATGCGTTCGGAAAGTCTCCGCATCGAACGTGCCAGAAAGGAAATTATATTAAAGCAATGGATAAGCATATTTGTGTTCCTGTCGGGTATCCGACATTGAGGGGAAACCTTGCGCCGGCGGGCGATTTGCACCTCGTTGTCCTTTGCCGGCAGGCTAATAGAGCAGCTCCGCACCGGAAATTTCTCCTAGGGAGGGCCAGCAACCCAATGGTTTACGTACTGCGGCGCGGATAACGGCTCTTGCCATCTCCTCGCGGCGGGGATTTCGATGAGCTGATCTGCGTTCAAACACTCTGAACTCTTCATCTAGTAGGCCACTCGGGGATGCCATCGCCCAGCGGCGGAGGTGACATAACGAGCCGCGGAGGCGACATAATCAGGACGGAAAGGTACGCGCCGACCTCGGCACACAAGCCGGCAGCTGTTTTGACGTCCTGATCGGAGTGGTCAGCTCCCGTCACACTGAGTACGCTTTGAAGGCCATCTGACTGCTTCTTTCTAAGTATATCGTACCTTTAGGCGCGTTTCGGAGCCGCAAGACTTGCCCTCAGGACGGCGGAAATGCGGAGTGGCACCACATCGGTTATCTATTCAGCCGTCCGGCCACTCGAGCGAGTAGCCGGCAGACCTGACGGTACGAATGACGCTGCCGGGCGAGGCCGTCTTCAGCGCCTTTCTAATCCGGCTGACATGGACGTCGACGGTGCGTGCACCGATGTGGATATTGTCCGGCCAGGCCGCGTCGATCAGCTCGTCTCGGCTGAAGACCTTGCCGGGATTCTCAAGCAAATGCCGCAGCAGGTTGAATTCGATCGGTCCGAGATGGATGTCGTGGCCATTGCCGCGAACTCGGTGGGCATCGAGCTTCATCTCAAGGCTGCCGCAGCAGAGCCAGCTGCCGTTTTCGATCCCGTTTGAACCCGGCTTTGGCAGCGCCAGCTTCATCCGTAGACAGTCAAGCAGCTTGGCCGGCGCGAAGGGCCGCACAAAGCTCTCGTCAATGCCTGCCTTCCAGAGATCGAGGTGCTGGTTCTCGGCGCCGGGCGCGATCAGGGCAATAACGGGCAGGCCGCCGGTCCGGGGCTCCCCCTTGAGCCGGGCGCAGATTGTGGAGCCTGTCGCGCTTGCTGGCCCGCAGTCCAGGACTACCGCCTGGAGCTCCCGTTGATCGGCCATCGCAAGTGCTTCCTTCACGCCGCCTGCCGGCTCACTCGCGAAGCCGTCCACCCCCAGAATGTGGCTGAGGAACAGATACAACTCCGCATCTTGCGAACAGATCAGTACCACTGGCTTCATCAGCGCTACCCCAAGAACCACATCGGCCTCGACCGCCTCGATTGAGAGGGCTGGCCATCGCATGTCCTCAAGACCTGACATGATCCCCGCGATCGAAAATCGGTTCCATCACGCCCGCGCCACCTCGGGATAAGCCTCAATGGCTGCGGTGGCATCGCCGGCCAGTTTGGTACCGGCCGCGGCGAGCTTCCAGAACGTCTCGAAACCGAACCGGTGGACGTCGCGCAGGGTCTTTGACAGAACGACCAACCGCCCGGCCGTGAAGAGCACGCGCCCGAAGCCCTCATGGCTCATCTCCATCATCGGCGATGCCATCAGGCCCGTGCGCTCCTCAATCGCAAGCCCGACGGCGGTGTAGAACTTATCGAGCCTCCACAGCACGTCCGGATCGGGATCGCCGATGATTGGAATTGCACGGCGCTGTTCCCTGGTGATGATGAAGTCGCCCAGCAGCTCGGCGTCCGATTTGCCTTCCCACGACCCGTGGGAATCATTGGCACGGATCAGCCGCACGAGGCATTTGACGAACGGAGTGGCAAGGGCCGCCTCGTCGTCGGTGGCGGCAGGGCTAACCTCGGCGTCAGACATTTCGCCCACTCCTCATTTCAGTCCTCATCCTCGAAGGACGGTTTCTGTTCGGCGACCCCTGCCTGCGCCAGCACCTTGCGCAGCCAAGGGGGAGGACACGTCCTGAGCATCATCTGCGTGCGCAACAGCACCTCTTGAATGGGCTCGGGCTGCGGCACTCTGACCGGATGGACCTTTGCAGAAACAAGTTTGGCTGCCGAAGGTCCGCCGATCGCCAGACAAAACAGGAGATGACAGCCCTTCAGCGCCTCCACCTTCGGGGTGATGCGGTCGTCGCCCTCAGTTCGGTGCTTCCCGCTCTCGTCGGAAACGTCATCGAAGGCCACGGCTTCCACGAGATTCCACTCCTCGCGCACCACGTCGTAGACAGCAAAGCGCCTGGCCGACCCGAAATGGGCGTTGAGGTTCTTCATGTCCTGCGTGGCGATCGCCACGCGCAATGCGCCCGCTTGGCGTTCCGGCGTCGGTACGTGAACCTCGTCAGTGACGAGCGAGAGGCGACGGACGGAGCTCATCTGGCATTTCTCGCTTACGGAGTGGATCAAGCGCCTCAGGCGTCGGCGCTCGCCCGTTGGCTTCGAAAATGTTGGCAACCTCGAAGATCAGGTCGCGGGTCCCCTGGTAGAGGATTGTGAGCTTGTGCTGGGCCCCGAGCCGGTCGAAGATCGGGAAGCCGACCCGCATGAGCGGAATGCCGAGGCGCTGCGCCGCCTGGCGGCCGTGGGAATGAGTAACCAGAAGATCAGCGCCGGCGCCAAGCGCTTCCAAATCGCCGAGATCGCCGATTTGAACCGACTGCGCCGGCACTTCCTCCAGAATTTTCGACATAGCGGCCGTTGTGACCGCCGCAGCGATCTCGGAGCCCATGCCGATGAAGAAGCTCGCGAGTTGGTAGAGTTGGTCTGGTTCAGCAGCGATCGCAATTTTCTTGCCTCCAAAGTGGAAATGTCCGTCGAGCAAAGCGTCCTGCAACTGCGACCGCCGACGGCGCACCCCAGCCGGCGCCGCCTCGCCCGAAACTGCGGACAGCAGCGAGACGAACCGGTCGGCGTCCCTCAATCCAGTCAACGATCGGAACAGCACGTAAGAAACCCCGGTCAACCTCTGCAGCACCTCGGCCGGGCGGCGCATATGCTCACCGATGACAATGCATCGCTCGGCCGTGCCTAGCTCGCGGATATCCTCGACGCTGGTGCCGCCATAGGTGGTCGTGACCCAACGGTCGGGCACCGTACCGTCGAGCGAGCCGGAGACGTCCGGCAAAATCACCGGCTTCAGTCCAAAGCTCTCAACCATCTCACGCAAATGCTCGATGTCAGCCACAGTGAGGTTCCAGCCAGGCAGGATCACGATTTTCTTCGACTGCTGCGCCTGCTCGCCGGGCCGCGTAATCGTTTCGATCATAGCGGTGACAGCCTTGGCCCAGCCCTCTTCGATCGCGCCGTCGAAATCCGGTGTGTTGGCTAGTACCACCTCCGTACCCGCGAGTTCTTCCATGCGCTTCAGCCTGATATTGGCGACATCCCCTGCGCAGTCTTCGCCCCGGGTTTCCACCAGCGCGGTCGTGCAAACCCCGATCAGCGTTGGCTTTGTGCGGGCCTTGAGGTTGAGGATCGCCTCTTCCAGATGGTCTGCCCCCCCGAGGATCGTCGCCACCTCGTCCATCGCCGTTGTCTGCAAGGGAATGGCTTCCTTGAAATGTCGCACGAAGAGCACGAGGGCGAAGCTGGTGCACCCCTGGCTGCCGTGGAACAATGGCATCGAGCCGTCGACGCCAAGAAAGGCCAAGGCGGCACCCAATGGCTGCGATGACTTCAGCGGATTGACCGCCGCCGCTTTGGTCTGGGGAAGGATGCGGACCATCGACTCTCCTCAACACTCGCCGAAATTGCCGGCCGTCGTGCCTGCGAATTCCTGGACAACATGCAAGGTCGCGGTCTCGCTGTTCGTGCGCGGCAGTTCCTCCCTCACCGCCGGCTGGCAATCCCATGGTGCCGGGTCCCGTACCTGGCGCCAGATGGGGTTATGAATGGCCAGGTCGATCTGGCTTACGAGTTCCACCATGCCGTTATAGCCGGCGTAAGGGTGTTGGCGCTCCTGGTTGATATCGAGCCAGGGTGTCTTGGCCTTCAGAGCGACGAATTGCGTGCGCCCGCCTGATAGCAGGATATGGGCCTTGTGTTCGGAGAGCATGGCGTAAAGCTCGCGCGCTGCCATCTGCTCGAATATATGGTTGTCGTCCTTGAGGATCTGCTTGATCCGCTCTTTGTCTTCGACGGTCGACTTCTTGACAGAGGTGCCGACGATCTCGATCCCGATCTCCATCAGCGCATGGACGACCGACCAGGACTTCACGCCGCCGGTGTTGAGCAGCACGCGCTTGCCTTCAAGCCTCGGCCGATAGGCCGCTAGCTTCTTCCAGGCGATCGCCTCTTCCTCTGCAATCAATAGCTCGGTGCGGCCGAGGATCTCCGGATCAGCACCCTGCTTCACGAGCAGCTCAGCTATGTTCCGGAGTGCATCCGAGGTATCGGTGATGCCGTAGAAGGAGCCTTCGAAGAACGGGATGTCCCAGCGCTCGTCCATCTTGCGTGCCAGATTGATGAGCGCGGTCGAGCACACCATCATAGCCGCCCGTGCGCGGTGCGCGCCGGCAATGTCGACGTAACGTGCGTCACCCGGAATGCAGGCGCGCACCCGGATCCCGAGCCGATCCAGCAGCGGCTTCACCAGCCAGAATTCGCCTGAGAGGTTGAATTCGCCGAGGATGTTGATGTCGTAAGGGCCGGCATCGTCGGGCTCGGCCGTGCCGATGACATGCTCGAGCAACGCCGCGCCGGCAAGCTTGTTGCCAAGGTTCTTGGAGCCTACGAAGCCCGGCGCATTGACCGGTACAACGGCCAAGCCGAACTTTTCCGCCGCGCGCTGGCAGACGGCCTCTATGTCGTCGCCGATCAGCGCCGTCACGCAGGTCGGATAGACGAAGATCGCCGGCGGCCCATACGCTTCCTTGATCTCGCGGATCGCTTTGAAAAGCTTCCGCTCGCCCCGCCCCATCACAACATCGAGTTCGGTGAGGTCGGTCGTGAAGCTTGTGCGCCACAGCGTTGGCCCGGACGAAGCCGCACCGCGGTTGTCCCAGGAATTGCCCTCGCAGGCGAGCGGCCCATGGACCAGGTGTGCGGCGTCGGTGATCGGCTGCAGCACGATCTTCGCGCCATCGAAGGCACAGCCACCGGCCGCCGCTCCGGGGGTCAGTGGCTTCGAACAGCCCTTTTTGCGCGCCTTGGCATCCTTGCCGCGGTTCTTTTCGCAGCCAGGCTCGTTGAAGACATCCTGGATTTTGGCTCTGAGCAAGGACATTGCGTCGGTCTCCAAAGTCCCTCGGGAAGACGACCGGCCAAAGCCGACCGTCAAGCTTAGCGGGTGAGGTCATATGAATAGTCCGTCATGCCCGTCTCGCTGGTCTCGCGATCGAGCTTGTCGAAGATCTTGTCGAGGATCGTCGTCAGCACGCGCAACCCGCCTTGGTAGCCCATCAGCGCAAACCGATGGTGATGGTGGCGATCGAAGATCGGAAACGTCAGCCGGATCAGCGGCGTGCCGGTGTCGCGCTCCAGATACTTGCCATAGGAGTTGCCGATCAGCAGGTCCACCGGCTCGGTGAAGAGCAGCGAGCGCATCGCCCAGAGGTCCTTGCCCGCCCAGACTTGAGCATCCTTGCCGAAGGGCGATGATGCAAGCAGTTCCTTCAACTCCGCTTCCCATGCCGACGTGCCGTTGGTGGCGAGGCAATGGGTCGGCTCGCCGCCCGTCTCCATGATGAAGCGGGCCATGGCGTAGACAAAGTCCGGATCGCCGTAAATGGCGTATTTCTTACCGTGCAGCCAGGATTGGCTGTCTGCCATGGCGTCGACAAGTCGGCCGCGCTCGAGGCGGATTGCCTCCGGGATTTGCTTGCTGGAAATCGCGGAAACCTCCATCAGGAAGTCGTCAGTCGCCTTTACACCGAGCGGGTAATGGAACGAGGCCGTCGCCTGCCCCACCCCCTCGCAATACTCTAGCGTTTTTCGGGTGTTGTAATGCTGCAGCGACAGCGTCGCCTCGGCGTTGAGTGCCTTCCTCACGTCTTCGATCTTCGTGCCGCCGTCATACATGCGGTATTCGCCGTCGGACGGCGTGTCGAACTGGTCAGAGGCGTCTTGGATGAAGGTGTAGGATACGCCTATCAGGTCGAGCAGGCGCTTGAGTTCCCGGTTGTTGCCAACACAGAATCCGTCGAAGCCCGGAATGACGTTGATGGTCCCCTCGGCTTCCGTTCGCTCCTCCCCTTTCCAGAAATGCTCCAAAATGCCCTTGACCGTAATGTCATAGCCGTCGACATGGCTGCCGACGAAGGCCGGAGTGTGGGCGAAAGGCACGTCGAAGTCGCGCGGGACCGAGCCTTCGTCCTTGGCGTTCTCGATGAAGCTGTGCAGATCGTCGCCAATGACCTCCGCCATACAAGTGGTCGAGACGGCGATCATCTTTGGGTCGTAGAGTTGGTACGTGTTGGCGAGCCCATCGACCAGGTTCTTCAGGCCGCCGAACACTGCCGCGTCCTCGGTCATCGAGGAGGAAACCGCCGAAGCAGGCTCCTTGAAATGGCGCGACAGGTGCGAGCGGTAATAGGCCACGCAGCCCTGGCTGCCATGGACGAAGGACATGGTTCGCTCGAAGCCTGCGGCCGCGAACACCGCGCCGAGCGGCTGGCAGGCCTTGGCGGGGTTCACGACTAGGGCTTGACGAGCAAGGTTCTTTTCGCGGTATTCCCACGTCTTGGTGAATTCGCCTTGGTCGGTAACGATCTGGTCCGGGTGAGGACATTCGAAATTCAGCCTCTTCTCGGCGAGCATCTGCCTGTATTCCGGCTCGCGGAACAGGGGCGCGTGGTCGAGAACTTTTTCAGCCGACTGCGGCATGGGTGGTTACCTCTTTCCATCTGGCCCGCCATACGGCGGCACAGGGACGTCGAAACGTTTTCAGGTCTCCCGCGGACAAGCGGCCACAGGCGTTCGCGGCCTCCCGGCTTTCCGGGAGGCCATGGTTTCATTCGGCTGCGATCGCGGCCGACGGCTCGGCTTTTTTCTTCCAGGGGGCGTCGTAGAGGTTCCAGACCGGGTTGTTGATGGCCAGGTCCATATCGCGCGCGAAGATGGCGAAGCCGTCGTAGCCATGATACGGGCCGGAATAATCCCAGGAATGCATTTGACGGAACGGTATGCCCATCTTCTGGACCGGGTACTTTTCTTTGATGCCGGAGCCCACGAGATCGGGACGGATCCCCTCGATGAACTTCTCCAGCTCGTAACCAGTTACGTCGTCATAGATCAGCGTGCCCTTTTTCACGTAGTGGCCGGTGCGCTGATAGTCGTCGTTATGGCCAAATTCATAGCCAGTGCCGACGATCACCATGCCCAGGTCCTCATATGCGGTGACGACGTGACGGGGGCGCAGCCCGCCGACATAGAGCATCACCGTCCTGCCTTCGAGGCGCGGCCGGTACTTGGCTATGACCGCCTCGACCAGCGGCCGGTATTTGGCGATGACCGCCTCGGCCTTTGCCTCGATTTCCGGCCCGAAGTGCTTGGCTATCTTGCGCAGAGAGGCTTCGGTCTGGGAGGGCCCGAAGAAATTGTACTCCATCCAGGCGATGCCATACTTTTCCTCCATGTGCCGGCAGATGTAATTCATCGACCTATAGCAATGGATGAGATTGAGTTTCGCCTTTGGCGCTCGCTCTATTTCGGCCAGCGTAGCGTCGCCCGACCAGTTGCCGACCACGCGCAGACCCATCTCCTCGAGCAGGATGCGCGAAGCCCAGGCGTCGCCGCCGATATTATAGTCGCCGACCACATTGACATCGTACGGGCCGGCCTCGAACTCGAGGTCCTTCTTCTCGAACACCCAGTCGCGGATCGCGTCGTTGGCGATGTGGTGGCCGAGGGATTGCGAGACGCCGCGGAAGCCCTCGCAGCGCACCGGCACGATTGTCTTTTCGTGCTCCTTGGCCTTGTTGCGGGACACAGCTTCAGTGTCGTCGCCAATGAGGCCAATCGGGCATTCGGATTGCACAGTCATGCCCTTGTTCAGCGGAAACAGTTCCTCGATCTCGTCGATGATCCGTTCGAGCTTCTTGTCGCCGCCGAAAACAATATCCTTCTCCTGGAAATCGGAGGTGAACTGCATGGTGACGAACGTATCGATGCCGGTCGTGCCGACGTAGTAGTTGCGGCGCTGAGACCAGGAATACTGCCCGCAGCCGACCGGGCCGTGCGAGATATGGACCATATCCTTGACTGGACCCCACACCACGCCTTTCGAGCCGGCATAGGCGCAGCCGCGAATTGTCATCACGCCGGGTATGGACTTGATGTTTGATTTGACCTCGCATTCGGAAAGGACCTCGCTTTCCTCGCCAGCCTCGTCGCCGCTTTTTGCGACGCTGAGGTGCTTTTTGCGGCGCTTCGCCGACTTGTCAGGATATTGCGACAGCACTTCCTCGATGAGCCTCGCATGGAGGCCACCGTCATTCTCGTATTCCAGGCTCATGGGACCCCTTTCAAGGTTCAGGGTGACGCCTCACCGACGAGGCGCCGTTCTTTGAAAGACGCACCAGATCAGGCGGCGCCTCGTGTCGGCAGCGGTCGCTACTGTGCGGCCGCCTTAGCCGCTTCCTTGACCTGAAGCTCGGCAAGCATCTGCTCGTCCGTCTTCATGATGCCGAAGTCGAGCAGCATGTCCTCGAGCTCCTCCATGGTGATCGGGGTCGGGATGGTGCCCTGGCCCGAATTCCCATGGATCTTCTCGGCCAGCGCCCTGTATTCCCCGGCCTGCTTGGAGTCCGGCGCATACTGGATCACAGACATCTTCCTGAGCTCGGCGTGCTGGACGATGTTGTCGCGCGGCACGAAGTGGATAAGTTTGGAATTGAGCCTGGAAGCAAGCGCCTCGGCGAGGTCGAGCTCGCGGTCGGTTTGGCGCTCGTTGCAGATCAGGCCGCCGAGCCGCACGCCGCCCGAATGGGCGTATTTCAGGATACCCTTTGCGATGTTGTTGGCGGCATAGAGCGCCATCATCTCGCCGGACATGACGATATAGATTTCCTGGGCCTTGTTCTCGCGGATCGGCATCGCGAAACCGCCACACACCACATCCCCGAGCACGTCGTAGGAGACATAGTCGACGTCGTCGTAGGCGCCGTTCTCCTCGAGGAAGTTGATCGAGGTGATCACGCCGCGGCCGGCGCAGCCGACACCCGGCTCGGGTCCGCCCGACTCCACGCATTTGATGCCTTTGTACCCGACCTTGAGCACGTCCGCGAGTTCCAGGTCTTCCACCGAACCTTCCTCTGCCGCGAGATGCAGGACGGTATCCTGCGCCTTCGCGTTCAGGATCAGGCGGGTGGAGTCGGCTTTGGGGTCGCAGCCGACGATGAGGATTCTCTGCCCGAGGTCGACAAGGGCGGCGAGCGTATTTTGGGAGGTGGTGGACTTGCCGATGCCGCCCTTGCCGTAAAAGGCGATCTGACGCAAACCTGACATGTAGCTTTCCTTCCTTCGTTCCATTCATCGCGGCTGCCGCGACATGAATGCCGGTCGGGCAGCTGTAGCCGCCTCGCACCTAAGGATCTCAAGACTCGTGCCAATTTGGCTGATCGAACCGAAGAATAATTTGATGGTTGCTTTTCAGGGGTTTAGCTTGAGTTCCAAGAAAGGATCGTCGAAACAGCCCGTGTAGCGGACGCGACATTGGCGACACAAAGCGTCGGATGCGATCCTCAGCCACCGCATTCGTTTGAACCGCACCCTCTGCGGGATGCTGCGAACTCTTCTGTGCCCGCGAGCTGACGTGCTTGCTCAACGCGTGTCCTAGTGGACACTCCGCCGACTTTGCGCGCGATCCTGGCATACCACCGATCCACGGCCACTCATCCGGGGCCACGGGCGAATAGTTCCGCTATACAACCCGAGGGGACTCGGTTCACTTCTCGGCGCAGGAGTTCAGTATCGGCGTCATCGCCTTCACATGTTCGTCGATCCGCTCGAGCACTTTCGCTGCGACAAGGTTGCGCTCAGGCAGATGCCACCAGTACTCGTTGACGAGTTTGACTGTCTCGACCACTGCCTTCAGGACTGCCGGCTCCGGAAGCCTTGCACGGTTCGCAAATGCTTTCCATCGCGGTGCCGCTAGCGCCTTGAACGAGCGCTCCCCTCCAAGCGACAGCGCCATGGCGTCGGCGGGAATATATGGCACGGTGGACAGGACGTCGTAGATTGGTGCAAGCGCCGGCTTGTCGCCGTTACCGGGATAGATCAAAGACCAGTTCTTCAGGTGCATGTCGCCATTGCCGGTGATGACGGTCAGTGCCAGGCGGCGGACGAACTCGAGAGCCGCCTTAGGCGAGACGGCCACGCCAAGAGCCAAGGCTATGTCGTGATAAGCAGCCCCCTCATATTTGCGCGAGGGGTAGACACCGAAGACCTGAGCGAAATCCTCGATGTGTATCCTCTCGCCACCAGCGCCGCGATCGAAGCGTTTGACGAGAAGGACCTTGCCTTCTGACAGCGTGTTGAATTCTTCGGGAACGCCCTCAAAATCGGATTTCCCGACCAGTTCGCATTCAGGAACGTCCATGCCGATTGCTGCTGCTAGCGCCAGGTTGGCGAATTCGTTTTCGGAAACGCCCGGAAACGCCGTCGAAGGGAACTTGGCGATGTACCGGCCCTGCTCGTCATCCATCGGTAAGGTAAGGCCGCCGCCTTTTCCAATGTTCTTCATGACCGACAGCTTCATCTGCACCCCGGCAAGCGAGAACCGTGCCTTGGGCTGATCCTTTGAAGCACCCTGTGAAACCGCTATCGCGCCGTCACTGGGCAACGCCCGTACGGCTCCCGGCAGATCGGCGCCCAGCGCCGTTAAAAGGTCGAAATCATTGCCTGGCCGCACATTGCCTTCGTGGTGCCTTTCCATCGCCTCGCGCAATTTCTCCTCCGGCAGGAGGTTCGCGAAGAAAGCGGGCAAGGCGCTTGCCAGAGGCTTCGGATCTTTCCGCAATCCTCCCGTCGCTGCCCGGAACGACAGGCTGAGAACCGGAAAGCCGCCCGTCGCGCGGTAGGCCTCATCGAAGTTGAATGCATTGAAATCGCCCGGCGTCCTGACGATTGTGCCGATCTTCACTGCGTTCAAGAGCACGTCCAGCGACGGGATCGTCTTAGGTGCGCGAAAGACTGGGGCCATGATCGTCATCGTCAGGTTGAGAAACAAAGGCGGGTCGATCGTTATCATCATGCGGACGCAATAGAGCCTGGACAGCCGGCACCATGACTTGCGGAACCAGCATCATTTCCAGACCAAGCGCGCGAGCGATATTCATGAGCGTCGTTGCACGCGCGGCCGCGGCTCCCTTTTCGATGTCGCGATATCGGGGACGGGATATACCCGCCAAATCAGCGACCTGCTCCTGCGTCATCGCAGCGGCCAGCCTCGCCTGCCTGAAAAGCCCGCCGATTTCCCGTAGAATTTCCGATTGAGAATCCATATGATATGTAAACGATCCATTCCAATTCTAGATGATATGGCAGAGTATCTTATCTAGCGATAGAGTCAACGTGTTAGGATCTGTTCGCGTATCATGCATCGGACAAATGATACGTAAAAAATCATCCTGCCTTTGGCGCCCCCGACGGTGGACGCCGTCCGAAGCTGACGCCCGATCAGCGCTCCGAAATCACCGGGATGTTAAATCAAGGGGGTCCGGCGGCTGAAATCGCTCGTCTCTTCTCGTTCATACGGCCGGCCGCGCTGACTGGGGGTCAATGTGATCGCCACTCCTTGATCGCAATGGCTTTGTACCATCTGCTCCTGCCGGTCTCCCGCCGCACCTGGTGTTCTGACCCTTTTAGGGGCTTCTCGCTCTGCGTGACCGGTCACCCTGATCAAGCATCGACATAGCCGTCGAATACAGCTTCAGTCTCGGCTGTCCAGTCCAGCATGGGGTGCCTCGCTGATCACGAAGCAGCACCCGAACACAGCGCAAATCCCCCGCTTCCGAGACTTTCTGACCCAGTAAGACTAGCGTCCGCCGCACGTACGGGCGGCGCCGGCATCAACCGGCGGGCAGATGAGCCAAGGGCAACAAGCGCGCCTGACGCAACGCCGCCAGATCAGCCGAGCCGGTGCAGAAGCAGGCGACGGCCAACTGGCGGATGACGATCTCGAAATGCGCGACAACCGCCTCGGTGGATACCGTAGCCGCGCGCAGCACGCCGGCTGCCTGCCCGGCGATGTCCGCGCCCAGGCGGATAGCCTTGGCCACGTCGACGCCGTCGCTGATCCCGCCCGACGCGATCAGCTTCACCGCTGGCAGCGCCCGACGGACCGCCTGCACGCAGGCCGGGGTCGCAATCCCCCAATCCGCGAACGCCATCGCCACTGCGCGCTCGGCGGCATCGGGGGCCCGCTCGCCCTCCACCGCGGCCCAGCTGGTGCCGCCGGCGCCCGCGACATCGATCACCGCCACGCCCGCCTCGACGAGCGCACAGGCCACCGACGCGGACAGGCCAGATCCCACTTCCTTGGCCACGATCGGCACGCCCACGCTGCGTGCGGCGCGAGCGATCTGCGCCAGGACGCCGCGCCAGTCGCGGTCGCCCTCCGGCTGTACCGCTTCCTGCAGCGGATTGAGATGGACGATGAGTCCATCGGCCTCCAGTGCATCCACCGCCCGGCGGGCAAGGTCCAGGCCGTCGGGCTGGCGCAGTTGCGCGGCGCCGATATTGGCCAGCAAGGGAACGTCTGGGGCGAGGCGGCGCAGCGCGCGCGTCAGCCCCTGGGAGTTGCGGGATTGCAGGCTCACGCGCTGCGAACCGACGCACATGGCGATCCCCAAGGCTTGCGCTGCCTCGCTCAGATGCCGGTTAATGGCCTCGGCGCGTGGCATGCCGCCGGTCATGGAGCTGATCAGCAGAGGCGCGCGCATGGTCTTGCCCAGCAGCGAGGCGCTGAGGTCGATCTGCGTCAGGTCCAACTCGGGCAATGCGCAGTGTTCGAAGCGAATGTACTCGCAGCCGGCGGCGTTGGCCCGTGCCGTTCGACTATCCAGCACGATGTCCAGGTGGTCGTCCTTGCGCCGGCTCAGGTTGGTGTCGCTGATGCTCGCTCCATCCGCCGCGTCGGGCGACGGCGTTGCGTCGGATCGAACCGACGGGAGCGCGCGCACGCCGGCGCTTCCCGCACGTTCAGGCCGGCGCACGCTGGCCTCCCTCCGCAGCGTCGCTGCGGTAGCGGCTGGTTGAGGTCTCGTAGTACTGCGCGCGGATGGCCGCCATGGCATCGATCAACGGTCCCCACGGCGCGGGAAAGCGTTCTTGCGCCATCACCCGGTGCAGCATGCGTGTGTGGCCGGCCAGCTCGTCCTTGAGGAACTCCACCACAGGCATAGCCGGATAGCGCTGCAGCAGCAGGATCGCCGCGTTGTCGGCCTCGCCGGCCGACCTATCCTTTTCGCGTCCATGCAGGTCGTTCTGCAAGCGGCCTATCGCGGAGATGAGCCGCAGGACCTGGCGAAACGCCGGATGCGCGCGCAAGGTCGCCATGCCCAGCCCCCACAGCAAGGACAGGCAACAGAACACGTTCGTGTAGGCGATCGAATCCACGCCGTTGTGCAGGTACTCGGCGTACGACCAGCGTTCCGCCCCTGCCGCCTGCGCGTGTCCGGCGCGCAGCGCCGCGCAGTAGCGCCGGGTATCCTCGAGAAGCTGAGCATAGTCGCGACGATCGTAGGCGAGCGCGGCCAGCGAAGTGCGCAGCACAGCACAGCCCTCGAATCCGGGAAGCGCGCACGGCACGCCCTGCCCCAGCGCCTGCTCCACCGCGGCGAGCTGCTCCGGCGCGATCAGGCGAAGGTCGTTGCAATCGTCGAGCCAGAACAGCAGCGCCAGTTCGCGATAGAACGCCACGATCAGCGTTTCGTCCAGCGGATCGCGGCGGGTGCGGGCGCCGGTGTCGCGCAGGCTCGGATGGATGCGCTGCAGGATGTACTGGCCGCCCCGGACTGCTTCCACGCCATGCTCGTCGGCGAACCCGGTCAGGGAACGCCCCCACTCCAGCACCTGCTGCAGCGCGCGATCGGTCGGGATCATGCCCCGGCTCCTGTTCCCTCAGCCGAGACGCGCCGCCCCCAGCGAAGCGCCAGCCACAACCCGGCGAGTTCGGCCACGCGCACCACCCGGGTGGGGCAATACAGTTCCTTGCCGATCCACAGCGGCGTCTGGGGCAATGCATGGGCTGCGTGGCGGGCGAGCATCCACTTCAGCGCGCGCGCCACCGCCTGCGCGATGCGCCGTCGCCCTGCCGGCTCTTCGCTCCCTTCCATCACGTGCAACGCGAACAGCGCATAGGCGGTTTCCTCGAATGTGGACGCGCGACCGGCGCCCCAGCCGCCGTCGTCGCGCTGCGCCTGTAGCAGCGCCGCCATCGCGCGCTCGTCGCGCCACTGGGGCTTGCCTTGTGCCAGCGCAGCGATCGCATGCGCGGTGGGATACAGCCAGGAAACGTGCCATTTTTCGTTGTCCCATATACCGTGCGGGTTTCGATTGGCCTCGACGTAGGCGCTGGTGCCGGCGGCGGGTTTTCCCAACATTCGCAACGCATGCAGGGCATGGATGTTGGTCGACACCGAGGCATTGCGCTCACCGGGGAAGGTGACGAAGAGCTCGCCGGTTTCGAACTGGCGCAACGCGTCGGCCGCCGGGTCGCGGCCTGCAAGGCGAAGGACGCACAACGCAACGGCGGTGTCGTCCGCATCGGCCGCGAAGTGCAAGGCAGGGCCCAGACCGCGCACGCCGAGGCGGGCGTCGAGCTGCGCGATGATCACTTGCACCGCCTCGGCGAGCGCGGGATGCGCGAACAGACCGGCCAGATGCAGGGTGTGCAGCGACCAGCATGGCTCGAACACATTGATTGGCCAGACGTTGGGAACGACACCTTCGATGCCCGTGCGCGTCGCCCGCGATGCCGCCTGCAGATACCCGCCCGTGCGCCCGACGTGCGGCGTTCTTCTCTGTGTCACGGCGTGCGCACGCCACGCGGCGGTGGCCGCCGGACTGATGCCGATGCTGCCGTCGTCGTCCGGGCATGCGGTGGCCGGCGACGTCCCCCAGGCTTCCCAGGAGTGCAGCAACGGATGGCCGCTCGGCAACGTCGCCACAGCCCCCAGCTTGACCAGGCGTGCTTGCCGCAACGGCAACAGCGCCGCGTGGCGCGAAAACGACAAGCCGCCCAGCAAGGATGCGGCCTCGTCGCACAACCGCGGCAGGATCAGCTCCGCGCCGATGGGCGCGTCTTCCGGCACCGCATGCGCGTAGGGATCGGGCTGGCGCTCGATGAACCGGGTTGCAGCCTGGACTGCGTCGGCAGCCCCGGGAAGAGGATCGGCATGCTGCAATGCCAGCAGCGCCGCCCAGGTAGACGCATGGCGAAACAGCGGGAAGTCCGCACTTCCCCATCCGCCATCGGCTCGTTGCTGCGCAATGAGCCACGCGTACGCGTCGTGCCGACCGGTGACGTTGCCGTCGAACTGCAGAGCTCGCGCCGTGTCGTATACGGACGGACCGACGCTGCCGCCGTCGCTCATCTCGCTCAGCAGGTGGCGCAATTCGGAAAGGATCTGTTCGGACAGCGCGTTCACGCGGGATGTTCCTTCTGCAGAGGAATGAGAACAGAAACGGGCAGACTCCGCGCACGTCGCCGCCGACACGGACACAGTGCAGCATGCAGCGCCCGCCGGCCGTTCGCAGCAGCACAGCGGCAAGTCCTTACGGATGGGCGCGCTCATGAGTATGGCGCGGACAGATAGACGTTGGCCCGCTGCAGCATCTGCGCCAACCCTTCCGCACGCCGCCCCAGAGGGGCGATGGCCTCCCCGGCCTCGTGCAACAAGTACAGCGCGAACTGGCGCGCTGCCTGCAGCCCCATGATCGACGCGCAGGTCGGCTTCTGCGTCGCCGCGTCCTTGCCGGGGGTCTTGCCAAGAGTCGCGGTATCCGCTGTCGCGTCGAGAATGTCGTCGGCCACCTGCAACGCCAGGCCATAACAGGCGGTGTAGCGATCGAGCGCACAGTACAGTGCAGCGTGCGCGGCATCCTCCGCGATGGAGTATAGCGCGCCCATGCGAACCGACGCGCGCACTAGCGCTCCGGTTTTCATCCGGTGCATCGCCAGGATGCTGTCCAGCCCGGCGTGCTTTCCGACCAGCGACAGATCCATGGCCTGCCCGCCTGCGGCACCCTCGGCGGACACCGCCTGCGCCAGTTCACGCACGAGCGCAATACGATTGTCGCCCGGCGCATCCAGGCTCGCCAGCGTCAGGAAGGCGTGGGCCTGCAGCGCATCGCCGACCAGGATCGCAGTGGCTTCGCCGAACTTTACGTGCACGGTCGGAAGGCCGCGGCGAAGCACGTCGTCGTCCATCGCCGGCAGGTCGTCGTGGACCAGGGTACAGGCGTGCATCATCTCGATGGCGGCGCCGACGTCGTCGAGCATGTGCGCCGGCGTGCCCGCCAGTGCGCCGGCAGCCAGACAGAGCAAGGCTCTGGTGCGCTTCCCGCCACGCAAGGTGGCGTAGCGCATGGCTGCCATCAGCTCTGTCTTACCGTCGTCTTCGGCGCAGAGCAGACGCGCCAGCGCCTGTTCGACCCGCTTTGCGCCGTCCTGCATCCAGATCTCCGGGAGCAGCCCGCCAGATGCGCCGCGCGCCAGCGCGCCCAACCCGCCGAATGCGGAAACGCCAGTTCGGTCGTCGTGTATTGTGGAACCGGTTTGCATGTTGTTCATGTCCTTGTAGCTGAGACGGCCACGGCGAGCGCAAGTCGTCACACGAGTGCGTGCGCTGAGTGCAGCAATGCCGCGCCCCGCCGGCGCCGCTGCCTTGCCACACAGGGCATGCGATGCCAGCTCATGAGAAGCCTATGCGGATTGCCATGGACGGATGTGCGGTCGGGTAATAGCGCCGGCCTTTTTCGACGTCGCTCAGCAACTGCGGCCGCACCCCGGCCTTGTGCATGGTCAGCGCCAAGGCGATGCAGAACTGCACCATTTCCAGCCATACCAGATGGTAGCCGATGCAGACGTGTGGGCCGGTACCGAACTGCAGCATGTCAACCGGCCGGATCGGCTCCGTGCGTTGCAGCCACCGCGCCAAGCGGAACTGATCAGGCGCCTCGTGCAGCAGCGCCGAGGTCGAGAAATGCAGCAGCGGGATGCACAGATGGGTGCCCGCGGGAATGCGCCGTTGGCCGAGTTGCAATTCCTGCAGCGCGCGACGCGGCAGGAGCGTGGTCGCCGGATGCAGGCGCAGTGTCTCGCGGAACAGCGCCTCGGCGACCGGACACTGCGCCAGGTCCGCGTGCCGGGTCGGCACCGCGCCCACGCGTTGCGCCTCCTCAACCAGGGCGTCCCACAGCACAGGCTGCCGCGCCAGCTCGATCACAATCCAGGCCATCGTCGAGGCAGTGGTGTCGTGACCGGCAAGCAGCAGCAAGCGAATATTCGCGATCAGGACGTCATCGGAGAGCGGACCGTCGCTGCGGTCGAAGGCGCCCACCATGTCGTTGATCAGCCCGGTGCGCGCGGCATGCGCGCGCGCGTCGCGGACGAACCGGCGCAACTGCGCGTCGATCCAGTCGCGGGCGGCGCGGCCGCGCCGCAAGGGCAGTCCGGGCAGGTCGACCGGTGGCGCGACGATCAATTGCAGCAATTGCCGGTACTTGCGATGCCATCCCGGCAGGTCCTGCGCGGGGATTCCCATGAGGCTGAAGATGAGCTTCAGCATCAGGTCGCCGGTTTCTCGCAGGATGGTTACCTCGCCGCGGGCGCGCCATGCCTGCACCCGCGCCCGGATGACGGGCGCGAACAGGTCGCCGATCCCGGCCTGGGTCAGCCCCTTGGGCAAGAACGCTGCCTTGATGGCATCGCGCGCCTGCCGGTGCGCGCCGCCGTCCAGGGCAACCAACGTTCCGCCAAGCAATTCGGGCGCGATCTCTTCGATCAGCGCCGAGGACACGTCCTTGTGCTTGAGCAGTGAGAATGCGTCCGGATCCACACAGGTCATCAGATGTCCGGCAGGGCCGAAATCCAGCCAGAAGTGGCTGCCCAGCGTCCGTTCTGCGCGCTGAAGCAGGCGCGGCAGGTCGCAGACAATGGCGGGAAGATGCCCGACCAGGGGGAAAGCGCCAGGCATGACCGGGATGTCGCATCGCAGCCGGTGCCGACGGTTCAGTGGGTTGAGCAGTATGTCCATCAGCAGCGCGCCGCCGTCGCCGATTCGGTGTCGCCGGCAGGGCGCGCGGCGCAGCTGTTGCCGCCGTCGGCGTATGTCGGCACATGCGCCAGCATGCCGCCATCGATGCACACGACCTGGCCGGTGATGAACGCAGCATCGGCGGAGAGCAGGAACGCCACGAGTGCGGCCACGTCCTCGGGGCGGCCGACGCGCGGCAGGAGCTGGTGCCGGCGCAAATGCCGTTGCATGCACTCGTCCAGCTTGGCGAGGAGACGCTCGGTCATGACGAGACCCGGCGCAACCGCGTTGCAGCGGATCTGCGCATGACCGTATTGGGTGGCGAGCGAAGCCGAGAGCATGTTCATCGCCGCCTTCGACGCGGCGTAGGACGTCTGCGCCGTGTCACCGCTGAGCCCTTGGCACGACGACATGTTGACGATCGCGCCACCGCCGCGGGCGATCATCCGTGGGATGGCCTGCCGGCAGCAGAGCAGCGTGCCGCGCAGATTGGTCGCCATGGTCTGGTCCCAGACTGCCAGGTCCAGGTCGAGGATCGCGCGGTCGCTCGGGGTCAGATGCATGGCGCTCGCATTGTTCACCAGCAGGTCGAGCCCCCCGAAGTGCCGCTCCGCCGTCTCGAACAGCGCTGCCACCGCCTGCTCATCGGCGATATCCATGGCTATGGGCAGCGCGTGGCCTGCTTCGGCCGCGATCTGCGCGGTGCAGGCGATGGCCGCCGAGCCATCAATGTCGGCCACCACCACTCTGCCGCCCCCGCGCGCGATGGCGAGAGCGCATGCCTTGCCGATGCCGGCGCCGGCGCCGGTCACCACGGCCACCTTGCCTTCAAACCTTCCCATCGTGTCTCCTGAATTGCATTGGTCTTTCGCAGCATGCCGCTCGGCCTGCGCCGGAGAAGGCGCAGGGTCGGCGCTGGCGCGCACGTCATGGCCAGCGTGGCTTTCGATGACCCGAATGGCGGCGACCGGGCACTGGTGGGCCGCAAGCCGCACGGCGGCGTGCAGCGCCTGCGGGACGGTCGCCACGCACACTTCGGCCACCCCGTCCGGTTCGCGCTGGCGAAAGGTGCCCGGCAGCGTCAGCACGCATTGCCCGGTAGTTCCGCACAGATCCTGATCGACCACGACGCGCATCTCAGCCCTCCTGCCCATGCAGCCGCACCGGCAGCGCGCGGAATGTCCTAAGGAACGCGGAGGGCTCCCGGGTCGGCTGCTCGGCCAATGCCAGCGTGGGGAAGCGCGCCTGGATCCGCGGCAGGCTTTCGGCCAACTGCACCCGGGCCAGTTGCGCACCAAGGCAGAAGTGGATGCCGTGGCCGAAGGTCAGCATGATCTTCCCGTCGATCGACATGCCAGGACTGGTGCCGCAGAACCGCACGGGATCGAAGCGATCGGGATCGGCGAAGGCGTCCGGGTCGCGATTGCCGGCCGCGATCAGCACGCGCACGTCCGCGTTCTTCGGGATCACCACGCCGCCCATTTCGATGTCGCGCTGGGCGATACGCGGAATGGAGCTGAACATGGCGGGCGCGTCGTAGCGCAGGGCTTCTTCGACGAATGCCTTCACCCCCACGGCATCTCCCTTCAGCCAGTGCCGCTGTTCAGGATACGCCAGCATCGCCAGGACAGCATGGCCGATGGCCGCAGCAGTGGTGGCGAAGCCGCCCAGCAGCATGCCCCAGAGCATGCTGATCAATTCCGCATCCGACAGCGTCTCGGCATCGTCGTCGTGTGCGCCGACCAGCATTGACACGATGTCGTGGCGGGAATCGGTGCGCTTGCGCTGTATGAGGTCGCCGAAGTAGGCCTGCACCCTGGCGCTGGCCTCGTCCCCCGCGGCGAGCTGCGGATCGCTGGCGTGCGGGCTCAGGCCTTCCAGAATGGCGCTGATGCCGGTGACGAGCGCGAGAATGTCGTCCGGGGGCATGCCGAACAGTTCTCCGAAAACCAGCATGGGCAAGGCCAGCGCGAATTCCTGATGCAGGTCCACTGCCTCCCCGCGCTCCAGTGCGGGCGCCATGCCGTCCAGGCGCGCTGCGACAATGCGAGCGATGGTCGGCCTCAGCTTGTCGATCTGGCCGATGGTGAAATCGCGCGAGATCAGCCGGCGCAGACGCGTATGCGTTGGAGGTTCCTTCATCGCCAAAGTGGACGCCAGCAGACTTAGCGACAGGCTGGTCGCCGCACGCGGGAAATAGCGCGCCAGTTCGCCTGGTGCCGGCCCCCGAAAAGCGTCGCCCGTGGCCTTGAGCGCCCAGTAGATGTCGGCGTGGCGGCTCAACAGAAAGAGGCCCGACGCCGCGCGATGTACCGGATCGTGCTCGCGCAACCACCGCATGAATGGGTACGGGTCCTGAATGCACGCTGGCGACGCCAGTTCGGCGAAGGCGTCCCGGCATGCTGCCGTGGTTTCTTGCACGTCCATCTTGGTCACCTGTTGGTTGGCTGATCTGATCGGCGCGCGGCAGTCGCGCGGGCAATTCGAGGACATCGCGATTCCTCGTGGCGTCCGCGCATCACCAGAGCACCGGGAACTCCACGAACCCGCCAGTGATGATCTCCTTGCGCAACTCCAGTTCTTCGGGGGCCACCGCCAGGCGCAGCGCGGGAAAGCGCTGGAAGATCGAACCGAACACCGCTTTGAGTTCCAGCCTGGCCAGCGCCAAGCCGATGCAGCTGTGCGGCCCGTAGGAGAACGCCAGGTGCGGGTTTTCGTCACGTCCGATGTCGAAGATTTCCGGGTCGTCGAAATGGCGCGGATCGAACGACGTCGCCGGCAGGCCGACCAGCACCTTGCTCTCTGCGGGAACATGCACGCCCGCGATGGTCACGTCGGTCCTCGGATAGCGCATGATGCCGTCCCAGCCGGCGCCCGGCGGGTACATGCGCAGGATTTCCTCCACGGCCTTGTCCACCAGGGATGGATCGCCCACCAGGCGTTCACGCTGTTGCGGATGGCGGAACATGGCCAGCAGGCCAAATTCGATCTGTGCCACGGTGCTCTCGTGCCCCGCCACCAGCATGCCTGCCGCCAGGCCGATCGCCTCTTCCTCGGTCGCCTTGCCCTGGTCGACCGCCGCGAGCAGATCCGTCAGCACGTTGTCGCCCGGATCCTGGCGCTTGTCCCGCATCTTGCCGCGAATGTAGGCGCGGAGTTCTTCCCAGGCCAAGCGCGACGCGCTTCGCGGGCCGCTTTCATGCTGGTGCGTCATCACCTCGTCGGACAGCCCTGCAAAAAAGGCGTGATCCTCGTAGAGCACGCCCATCAGCGCGCCAATTACCATCGCAGGAAGCGGAAAGGAGAGGTGGCGCCGCAGATCGGCGGGCTGGGGCTGGGCCGCCAGCGTCTCGAACAACTGCGCGGTGATCGCCTCCACCTGCTGCGCGAGCTGCTTCACCCTGCCGTTGCTGAAGGCCGGCGCCACGATCGTGCGTAGCCGCGTATGCTCGCCCCCCTCGTGCGAGACCAGCCATCCTGGCGAACCGAGAATCACCGAATCCGGGGTGAATGCCGCCGGCGGCATTCCCGCGGGCCGGAACGCCGCGTCGGTCAACACCGCCTTGGCCTCGTCATAGCCTGTGACCCACCAGCCTTCGTGCCCGGACGGGAAGCGCACGTGGTGGATCGGACCATTGGTGCGTAGCGCCAACATCTCGGGCGATGGCTCAATGTGATCGAGGCGCCACATCGGCAGCGTCGGCAAGGGTTGTTCGGACATGGTGGCACTTCACTCAATAGCGAGGGCGGAAGGTGACCGGCGGGCGCTGCGGCAGCGAAGACCTAAGACGGCATATAGATGACGTCCTCCGAAGGCAGACCGATTATCAAGAACGGCTAACGCGTAACTGTCTAGGCACATCGCGCGGCGAGATGCGGAACGTTATCTTGCACCTTCTAGGTCAGGACAAAGTCGGCGCGGTGGGCATTTGAGCCGCCGCCGGCCAAGCTTTCCTGCGCAAGGGTCGACAAGGGCGGCGAGCTGTTGGGTAAGGGCGGTTTCGCCGAGCACACCATGCCCATAGACGCTATCCGACGCGGATTTGACATTTTGCTTTTCTTTCTTCGTTCCATTCGTGCCATCCACGAAATGAAAGTCGGTCGGCGGCTCCCGGCCCGCAACGAAGAGGCTTCAAAACTCGTGCCAATTTGGCCGACCGAAGAAAAAAATCTGTGATGCTTTTAGGGGCTTAGCCTGAGGCCAGAGAAGAGCTAGGCGAAATAGGCCGGTGTCGCGGGCCAACAAAGGCGACGGAACAGTGTCGGACAGAACGCCTCGGCGACCTTTAGGTCGGGCTTGCGACATTCTGGTCCCAGTTTCGAACATAAGAGGGCGGCAAACAGACACGATTGGGGAATTCGATCCTCACGGGGCCAAGGCGCTTGTCCAAGAGCGCCCGCTAATGGTCGCTGCGACAGGCGCATGTTCGCGATAGCCGTGCCGGCGCGCCCATGAACGCTAGCGCCACACGTTACGCAATGACTGGAGTGCCCTCCAGCCTCAGGTAATGCATCGGCTCGGCTTCCGGTTCGTCTTTGCCCAGCCGGGGCTGAAGCGCCGAATATCCGCACACAGCATCGTTGTTGCCTGTGTGACGAGGCGGTTATAGCGCGCGCCCGATCTTCTAAGACACGGCCTCCGAGAAGGAGGGGCGGTCCAACAGCCCCTCTATTCCAAGTGGCACGCCGCTTGCTGCTCCTGGTTAGAGCACCATCAAATCACGATGAAAGCGACTTGCACCATGGCCGACACGCGAAGCTCCAGACCGTGGCCTGAGGAGACGGTGCCCCTTCCAGCTGAACATCGGGGCATCGTCTCCTCCGGAAGTCCGTTCTGGGTGGCCGCTTTGCGCATGGCTGGTCCGATGCCGGCACGCCAACACGGGCCGCGCGCGCAAATGCGGTTTGCCGGTTCTGTTCAGCATGTGAGTGCCGAAAAGCCTTGTCAAAGGGTCACCCAAGCCAAGGCCGGCGGGTCACTGCCACATATCGACAACACGCTGAACCAGTCCAGTGACGCGGGTCTGTTGCGTAAAGTCACTTTTGAGGCCTGCACATGCTTGCGACATTGGCTACTTCCGGCCGCTATCACTTTTCCTTGGGCACGAGCGCGAGTGATCGATCCCGTTTGCGGCGCCATAGCCGTGGAAAGCAAGCGGCTCGACGGTCTCCAGCTCGCTCAGATCGATTGCGTTCGGATGGCAAAGGCCAGCAGCCAGGACGTTCCCATACGTCGGGATGGAAAAGGAGGTTGCGAGCCGCGAGGTCCTTCCGTGCCCGAGCATACGAGCCTTTTCTCGGTATTGCGCCAGCCTCTGCCAGAAATCAACGGCAGTTTTCTTCTTTAGGAGCAACTTGATGACATTTCAAAAGAAAGTTCCCTTCGTCACCTTTCTCACCCGTGTTCACGATAAGTCGGTCCAGGGGCCAAATCCATATCGCTGGGAAGAAAAGACATCTGATGACTACTTTGCCGGCAAGCGGGTCATCCTGTTCTCGCTGCCTGGCGCCTTCACTCCGACCTGCTCGACCTACCAGTTGCCCAAGTTCGAAGAGCTCTATGATGAGTTTGAGAAGGAGGGAATTGACGCGATTTACTGCCTCTCAGTCAACGACGCCTTCGTCATGAATGCGTGGGGGAAGTCCTTGGGCCTGAAGCAGGTCGAGCTCATCCCCGATGGCTCAGGCGAGTTCACACGCAAGATGGGCATGCTGGTTGCCAAGGACAATCTCGGATTTGGGATGCGCTCATGGCGCTACGCCGCCCTGATCAACAATGGCGTGGTGGAGCACTGGTTCGAGGAGGAAGGTTTCTCCGACAACTGCGAGGCCGACCCGTATGGCGTCTCATCCCCGCAAAACGTTCTCGAAACGCTGAAAGCCGCCGCATGACCTAGAAAACGTCTCACTGGCGCCATTGCAGGCCCCAAGAGGCTCCTCGACAGGATTATAGCACTCACCATGCAATCTTCAGCAAGCCTGTTTCAGCGCCAGAAGCAATCAATCGTCGCATCGCCTCAACTGATTGAGTCGATTCGCTTGCTGCAACTGGCGCATACTGAACTGCATCAGTTCGTGGAGCGGGAAATCGAGAAGAACCCGCTCTTGGAATCTGCGTCAAACGATGGCGGGCCTTTTGACGATGCTTCGATTTCGGGAGCGGATCAGCCTGTCGGCCCTAGGGCAAACGCCGTTGAAGGACCGACCGGGGGAGGTTCGCCTGAACGGCTCGGGCAATGGAAATCACTTCGCAACACGACCAACAACCCGCCCGGCAATGGCCCTTCCCTCGACGAGTATGCCACCCTCGCCGAAACATTGCACGACCATGTCGCTCGTCAGATCGCCCTCACTGCGTTCACACCACAGGAGCGGCTGATCGCTGGCCAGCTTGCCGCCGATCTGGAAGACACTGGCTATCTTCGGGCAAACCTTTTGGAGCTGGCCGAGAGCCTGAATGTCCATGAGGCTGTTGTGGAACGGGTTCTCGGAACCTTGCAGCAATTTGATCCACCGGGAGTTTTTGCGCGAAGTCTCAGAGAATGCCTCGAGATTCAGTTGCGCCAGCGAAATCGGCTCGACCCGGCAATGGCAGCTTTGGTTGCCCATCTTGAAAAGCTTGCGCGACGGGATTTTGAGGCACTGAAGCAGCATTGCGGCGTCGATGAAGAAGACCTTCTCGACATGATGCATGAGATTCGGGCGCTCGATCCCAAGCCTGGGAACAGATTCGAATCCGGTGCGTCTGAATCAATCATACCCGACGTCTGGGTCACGCCCTCGCCGCAAGGCGGGTGGCAGATCGAACTTGATCCCGCCACGCTGCCAAAGCTGCTGATCAACCAAACCTATTATGCCGAAGTCACGCGTCAAACTGCCCAAAATTCGAAAGATCAAGCATTTCTCGACGAATGCTTGCAAAACGCGAACTGGCTAATCCGCAGCCTCGATCAGCGCGCCAAGACCATTGTTAAGGTTGCGGCTGAAATCGTGCGTCAGCAGGATGCCTTTTTGGAACACGGCGTCGCCCACCTGCGGCCTCTCAATCTTAGAACCGTCGCTGACGCGATCGGCGTGCACGAGTCGACGGTAAGCCGGGTGACCTCGAACAAGTACATGCTTACCCCGCGCGGAGTTTTTGAACTGAAGTATTTTTTCACCGTCGCGATCGCGTCCTGCCAAGGCGGCGATGCGCACTCCGCCGAAGCTGTCCGGCATCGGATCAAAGCGATCATTGCCGCAGAATCTCCCGGCGACGTGCTTTCCGATGAGGACATCGCTGTCCGGCTGAAGGAAACCGGCGTCGATGTTGCGCGCCGCACCGTCACAAAATATCGCGAAGCAATGAACATCCCCTCCTCCGTGCAACGCCGCCGGGAAATGCGCTTGTGTTTTTAGATTTGGGTCAAGGCAGCCAACATCACGTTGCATTGCATCAAAGTGGAGACTTCGTTCATGACCCAATCCGCAGCAGGTGTCATGGACGCTGTTCTGCACCCAGAAAAGCCCGTCCCACCGTCTGGTCCCGCATGGGGTGCGGTCATTTCGCTTTCCTTGGGCACCTTCGGGCTGGTCACGGCAGAGTTTCTGCCTGTCAGCCTGCTCACGCCCCTCGCGCATGATCTCGGTATCAGCGAGGGAGCGGCTGGACAGGCGATGACGGCGACAGCTATCGTCGGGGCGATCTCGGCGCCGACGGTGGCCATCATCACAAAGCGCCTGGACCGCAGGACCGTCATGTGGACCATGACGCTGCTGCTGATCCTGTCGGACGTTCTGGCGGCCGGCGCGTGGTCGCTGGCGGTTCTCCTGACTGCACGCGTCGTGCTCGGCATAGCGCTCGGAGGCTTCTGGTCGATGTCGGCAGCACTGGCGATGCGGCTCGTTCCAAGCCACCTCCTGCCCCGCGCCATGTCGATCATCCTCACCGGCGTTTCCGTAGCTACCGTCTGCGCAGCTCCAATCGGCGCCTATGTCGGCGATATCTGGGGATGGCGAAGCGCCTTCATGCTCGCCGCAGCCGGCGGCGCGGCTACACTGCTGGTGCAACTCATAACCATTCCGAGACTGCCTCCGATTGGAGTGGCTAGCTTCCGCAGCCTGCTGGATGTGGCTAAGATTCCGATGGTCAAGGTTGCGCTTTTGGTCGTCCTGCTGGTCGCTTCCGGCCACTTCGCCGGAATCACCTATATCCGCGCCTTCCTCGAGAAGATTCCCGCGCTGGATGCAGAAACGATCTCGCTTGTGTTGCTTGCTTTTGGCATCGGCGGATTTTTCGGCAATCTGGCCGGCGGGCTTCTGGCCGAGTACAGTCTCAAGGCAGTCGCGGCCCTTGCACCGCTGCTCATAACGATAGCCGCTGTTTCGCTGCTGACGGCGGGAGCATCGGCCTTGGCCTCGGCGATTGCTGTTGCCGCGTGGGGGTTTGCCTTCGGCGCGGTGCCAGTGGGATTGCAGACGTGGATGGTACGGAGGGCCGTTCCCGAGCAGGCCCAAAGCGCCGGTGTGCTGCTGGTCACAGTATTCCAAGTGGCAATCGCCGCCGGCGCGATTTTCGGCGGACTGTTGGTGGAGAATGCGGGGATTACCAGCGCCATTGCCTACAGTGCTGTTGCCACGTTCGTCGCTGCCCTCATAGTGTTCGTGCTCGGCCCGAAGCGCGAAACCTAGACCGCCTGACAGAAGAGGCCTCAGCAGCGCAGCGGGACGAGAGATGCGATGCACAGCGCGGCGCGGTCCTCCGCACGATTACGCATGGACCAGCGCAAGCGCCTCGCCGGCTTCACCTCCGGGCCACGCGACCTTCGCCGCCAGACACGCGAACCTCGCCGGCACCGGTTTCCATTTGGCGTCGGTGAGCGCTGCCGGCGCGATGGAACCCTTGCTGGCGGTCATATCCTTTACGACAAGCAGGCATTATGGGCAAGCGACAGCTACGCGCCGGCCATGCCCGTCAGAACGCCGGTGACGATGCCGCTCGATAGCGCAGACAGGTCGCGAATTGCCAGTCGTGTCAACGGCGGCCGGATTATCGTCGACGGCGCCTACCTTGTTTCGGCCGCAGACTATCGTTCGGCAGCTTGATGATGTTGACCACATAGCCTAGGAGCTATATATGACTTGAGAAGTCGTTTTTGGCGATGAGTTCGATGGGGAGTTCGAGGCGTTGCCCCAGACAGTCCAAGATGAGCTATTGGCCTCCGCTAAGCTGCTCGGTGTGTTTGGGCCCCAGCTGGGGCGACCGCATGCGGATACCTTGAATGACTCGTCGTTCGCGAACATGAAAGAACTTCGCTTCGATGCTGATGATGGTGTCTGGCGGGTTGCGTTCGCATTCGACCGGAAGCGGAAGGCGATCCTGCTCGTCGCCGGCGATAAGTCGGGCGTGAGTGAGAAGCGCTTCTATAAACGTCTGATCGCCAAGGCGGACAAGCGCTATCAAGGGCATCTCGACCGTTTGGCGGCGGCGAAGAAGGAGAAGAAGTGATGGGACGCAAGCTTGATGACCTAATCGCTGCGCTCCCCGAGGATCGTCGGGAGCGGGTCGACGCGCGTTTCGAAGAGTTAAGGGGAGAAGTCGAGAGTCTCGGCGATTTGCGGCGTGCCGCTGGAAAGGCCCAGGCCGAAATCGCTTCGGTCCTCAAGATCAAGCAGCCTTCGGTCTCGAAGATCGAGAAACAAGCCGACATGTACTTGTCTACTCTTAAAAGCTACGTCGAGGCGATCGGGGGGCAACTCGAACTCGTCGTTCGCCTTCCCTCGCGCGCGCCCCTCCGTATAGAGCGGCTCGGCGACGTCGTGGCTCCCAAAGCCGTCTCCGTGCGTAGCGTTAAAAGAGCGGCAGGTGGACGTAATCGCACAAAGGCCGCACGCGCCGGCTGACCTCACTCTGTTCGGCGAAAGACTACCGATGGGGGCGAGATGCTCTCGTCCATGCGAGGAGTAGGTATGAGCAAGGTCCTAGTTAAGCCAGCTCGCGGCAAGTTAACGGAGGCCGACATAGGTGTGAGCTGCGGATGCCGGCGACTTTGGCTGCCTCCTGGACTGCGCGGTGCAATTGCCTCGATGAGATCGGCGCGGTGAAGCTGCGCCCCGGGGAACAGTCAGCCATGTGCCCCTATTTCGGCAACCATCAAACTTGATCCGACGCTTAACGAAACGGGCGGGGTTTGTCCGACTTGCAGAGTATTGTCGTTAGCTCCCATCCCGCCACGGAACGTTAGCAGCATCGGAGGCAGGTGCTCAAACTTGCAGGAGACCACAGTCGGTTCTCCCGCCGCAAGCGCAACCATCTGAAAGGGCAGGCACAAAGCCACAGCCAGTCCAATTAGTCTCGCTGTCATCGTCGCCATTCCTAGCATAAGGTTTCGCACGCCTGCCCGTCGCCATCCCGGTCGAGCTTGCCGCCCCACGGACAATTACTGAGATACCATTGAGCCTCGTCGCACGAGCTGATTTGCGAGCATTTCCGCCGCGGCTGGCATGAGTAGCTTTGCGCTACCTGTTGACGGCTGATGGTGCCGAGCGGTTGGCTCACCGCCGGTTGGGCATTGTCTCCATGCCCGGCGCGCCATTCCCACGGCGCTTGGAACTTTCCGACCCACAGCCCGACCTTCGCCGCTTCCGCCTTCCCCTGCTGCGCTGCATAGGCACCATGGCTGTAGCGGGGCCAGTCGATCGCTTGGCCGTGCTCGACCATCCAAGCGCCCACGCTGGCGCCATCGGCACGCTGGCAGTCGCCGACAAAGCGGTGATAGCGATCCCAGGTCAAGAATGTGCATTGCACTGGCTTCGACGCGGCCAGGAAGGTGTCAAGCGCCTGTGCCGATCGCCGGCCGTAGGGATAGTCGCTCGCATTTTTACAAAGCTGCTGGCTCTCCGGCGCGTCGATGCCGTTGAAGCGGATGCGCTGTCCGTGGATTTCGATCGTGTCGCCGTCGATGACGGATGCCACGCCGGCAATCGTCGCCAAGCCCGCGCTGGTCCAGTTCGGCAGATGGAACTCAGGTACGCGGTCGCTGTGTTGCATGGCCGTTTGCGCAGCCAGAGCGCCAGCCGCGGCCACCGTCACCAAGATCAGGCGCCTTTGCACCACGCCAAGTGGCCTCCGGCGAGGCGATCGCATTCTACGCAGCATTGCTAGTTCGCCTCATGTCCGGTGCGGCCGCCCGGTTTCGCTTCGGCGGCACGTTCACCGCAAGCCCGGCCTAGGCTGTCAACCCCATTGCGCAGATCGCATGGATGATTGCCAGAGTCCCCGCCGCCACCTTGGCGCGCACCTTGGCCTGGCGGTGTCAGCGGGATTCCGCGAAAGGCCTGGATGACTCCAGCTGTTCGCTGGCCGTCGCCCTCGATATGCGTGTTCTGACTGTTCGGGTTGAACGGGTCGACTGTCTGGGCGAGGCTATTGGCGCGATTGGCGTCGCCGGCAGAGAGCGTCACGCTGTCGTAGTGATTGAGATAATCCGCTGCGCAGCCGCTCAATGCTAGAACGATGCCAAGGCAGATCGCCAGGTTCCACTGCATGGCCCCTAGACCGGCGCCGGGTTTATGCCGGCGGCTCTCAGTTGCGCACCAAGCTTCGCTCGAGTCCCACACGCGGCCTTGTCGCCGGCGACGCACTTGTTATTCGCGTCTGACCAGTCCAGCAGCGCCGTATTGATCCAGCTGCCAGGTGCGCGCTGGATCCCATAGGGTGTCGGTGGCGCGCCACCAGCAACGGCTGGAGCTGCCGTGGCACTCTGGCCATGCGGGGCACGCTTCCACCCGCTTAGGATGAGGCAGTTCTTCATATACTGGTCTTCGGCAGCCAAGTTGCCGAGGGCATTGCCGATTCCGGCCCCCGCAACAAAGCCCGGGGACCCGATAGCAATATAGCCTTGGTCAACCGACCCCTTGTGCATTTCGCATTGAGCGTGGGCGACGTCGAAACTAGGCCCGTAGCCTATTTGCATGTAGTCAGCTTGATTGCTTGTTTGGCAGCCGCCCAGCGCTGCCGTGGCACCAAGTGCCACAAATGCTTTTATTCTCATCCCCCAGCCCTCCCAAGGCCGAGTTAGCATCTCCTAAAGTTGAATTTGGTGCAAGAGTGATGAACAAATCTGGTAAATTCTGCCAAATTCCACCTGCTGGCAGTTCGTAGACTTCCCTATTCCGACGGATATACCCCGTTATTTTATCCATCATTCCGTAGGAATGAAGATGCGAAACAGCGAATTGGCGCAACGGCTATGCAAGGGCTGGACCCCATGGGCAAAGGGTCCAGGCGACCACGATATTGAGAAAATATGATGGGCGGCCCGCGTGCTGCATTTTCCGAAGCTGAACTTTTCGACTTGGTTCGAGGGCTCGGAAGTCGTCGGCACCTGGCATTGGGGATTCGTCAGGAGCGGCATGCTTCCCCTCTGACCCGATCGTGCATCTCTTACGGGATGTAGAGCTACGGATTCCGGCTGACGTCCGCGACATGCGCCCGCAGAGCAGAGTGAACCTCTAACATGGAAGGTGGAGGTTTTTGTCCTCCTTGGGCGATCAACGCTGGAATTTCGGCGGGGGGCGCTCGACCAAGGATGCCGAGACCGAGATTACGCCTTTTGAAGGCGTGCAGAATTGACAGAAAGGGCAGTTTCAGGTCATGCGGCCGGCAGCATTCGCCATAGCGCCGATTTGATCCGCAGCTGCAAAGCTCGGCCTCCTTAAACTGAGTTAGCCGATAATAGGGATCAGATTGGCCCAGTTCATCAGGCATCGCATACTGGCGTCCCGGCCACCGATCAAACACCACCAAATGAAGGTGACGAAGCGCCCATACGCTATAAAGGTCGAGCAACGTGCACAAATCACCACCTGGCGACCAAGCTTTGTCGAGCATGGGGTGATAAGCGCAGACCGAGCCGTCAGGGAAATTGGTATGTCGCGGGCCGATCCATTCGACCTGCCCATCTTGCTCCCAGAACGCCCATCCACGCGGCTCGACCGCTGGTGTTTCTGGTAAGGCAATAAGGAATATGGCTTCTCGCGCTAAACCATCTATGACTTGGCTGCGAGCGAGAAGCCATACTCCATGGTCATCGGGGAGGAGAGTTGCTCCGGGGTATGCCCGTTGCACATTCTCTAGCTGCCCAGCGTAGTTGCCGGCGAGGCCGACGATCCGTGATCCGGCACGGGGCGCCCGTGATCGATCGGACGACCTTTGCCGTCTGGTGGACCCTTGCCGTGATCGGGCTGCGGGTCCTCCCGCTCCTTGCTGTTGCTCATTACTTTTCTCCTGGACAGTCGGTGATGTGGGCTGTGGGCCGAGAATTACGATTCCCCGGTCCCTTACCCCCACGGGCTGGCGCGCGTCCAAACCGTCGCCAATCCGCTGCAACTCAGCCCGCGCATCGTTGGTCAACAACACTTCCATTTTGCTTGCCGATGTGCGAGTCTGTGTCACCAGCACAGGATGCATTCTGGAGCGGAGTGTGTCAAGGTGTGCTGATCGCACAATGGTGAACATGAACGAATTCGAAGAAAAGCTCGTCGGGGCGGTCCGCGAGAAGCGGGAACGCGAAGGTCTTAGTATAAGGGCATTATCGGGGATTGTGGGGATCAGCTTCTCCACGCTGGCCCGCATCGAGCGGGGCGACGGATCGCCCGACAACAATTCCAAAATTAGGCTGCTCGAGTGGCTCGGCCCTGATGCCGATGAACACGAGCTTGGCTTTGATCGGGTGGCATTCGTCCACTTCCGCGCTGGCAAAAACGCGTCCTCCGGGACTGTGCAAACCCTACTGCACGCAGCCGTGTGTCTTCGTCAGCACTACACTAAGGGTGATATATCAGAACCGAGCAGCGCGCCGATAGATGCTGAAGTTATCGCCATGTCTAAGGAGGAGCTCGAGCAGACGGCCGAAGATTTCCGAAAAGAGTTAGGGTTGAAGAAAAGCGATCCGCTGGATCCATTTTATTTGGTTGTTGATTCTGTTACGGTAGAACGATTGCGGGAATCCACCTGTATTTCCGGAAAGGCAAAAAACACGCTTGCTGGACCGTCGCGCGGCGAGTGGTCCGCGATGAGCGTTCCCTTGAATTCCGATCAGGATAGCTGGGTTGTCTTTTTAAACGACTACCATACCCTTGAGAGACAAAGAGTGACGCTACTTGAGGAGTATTGGCATATTCTTGCCGGGCACAAGCTAACCAAGATAGCTAAGATTGCTGGCTGCTTCGGTCGAACATATGATAGCGCTGAAGAGCACGACGCTTATTTCTTGGCATCGGCAACTTTGCTTCCACGAGACGCGATCAAGCGTATGGTCTCGGATGGCAAAAGTGCCCCCGAGATCGCATCCTTCTTCGGGACCTCACCGGAACTTGTTGAATATCGAATAAAGCGGCTCGGCTTATGGCGCGATCATATTGGAAAGAAAGTGAGTCTCGCCAAACCCTAACGATGCCACCCGTCGACCGCCAGCGGCGCGTGGTTCAACAAGGTTCCGATTCGCAGTTACGCTTAGGCAGTGCAAAGCCGGTCGGGAAATGTCGACCCTACTACAAACTTCAAAATAGCGCCTTCTAGCTCCCCTGACCTTTCGATGCCGTCAAAGAAGGAGACCGGCGAGCGCGTCATCCCCCTCGGCAACGAGCCATTTCTGCCGGAATGGGTAGTGTGCTGAGAGTTCTGCAAATTCGCTGAGAGAGGGCGGTCATGGCAGGCTGGTGATGTTCAACGTCACCGATTCCCGCGAAGGAACGCCACCATGACCAAGACAGAAGGTAAATCGACCAGCGCTGCCGTCAAAGACATTCTGCTTTCGAACCCGGAGGGGCTGCACGAAGTGATCCGTGCAGTAATGCAGGAGGTTCTCGAGGCCGAGATGGAGGAGGCGCTGGGTGCTTCGAAGGGCGAACGGACGCCCGAGCGCCTTGGGTATCGCTCGGGTTACTACGGCCGCACCCTGGTCACCCGGGTCGGCAAGCTTGAGCTGCGGGTTCCGCAGGACCGGGCCGGTCGTTTCTCCACCGAGCTGTTCGAGCGCTACCAGCGTTCCGAGCGGGCCTTGGTGGCCACGCTTGCGGAGATGTATGTGCAGGGCGTGTCGACCCGGAAGGTCAAGGCGATCACGGAAGAGCTGTGCGGTCATGCCTTCTCGGCTTCGTCGATCTCGGCCATCAACAAGCGCTTGGACGAGAGCCTGAAGGCGTTTGCCGAACGACCGCTTCAGGAGCCATTCCCCTACCTCATTCTCGATGCCCGCTACGAGAAAGTGCGCGAAGCCGGCATCGTGATGAGCCAGGCGGTGCTGATCGCGGTCGGCATCGACTGGGACGGGCGCCGGCAGATCCTGGCCGTGGAGATGGCCAATCGCGAGAGCCGCTCGGCCTGGAAGGACTTCCTCGTCGGCTTGAAACGACGCGGTCTCAAGGGCGTCGAACTGGCCGTGTCCGACGACCATGCCGGCCTGGTCGCGGCGATCGGCGAGGTGATCTCGGAAGCAGCATGGCAGCGCTGCTACGTTCACTTCCTCAGGAACGCGCTCGATCACCTGCCCAGGAAGCACGGCGACGATTGTCTGCAGGAATTGCGCTGGCTCTACGACCGGCGCGATCTCGCCGAGGCCAAGGCCGATCTCGCCGCGTGGCTGTCCAAATGGTCCGCCCGCTACCCGCGACTGGCCACCTGGGCGGAAGAAGCCATAGAACAGACGCTGACTTTCTTCCGGCTGCCGCGTCAGCATCACAAGCACCTCAAGTCCACCAACATGCTTGAACGGCTCAACGAGGAAATCCGCCGGCGCACCTATGTCGTGCGCATCTTCCCGAACGCCGAAAGCTGCCTGCGCCTGGTCAGGGCGCTGGCCGTCGAAACCAACGAAAACTGGATGGAGGCCAACCGCTATATCAACATGGATGATCTGCGCGAGCACAAGAAGCTCGCTCTACGCCAAGCCGCATGACCAGTTTCATGATCGCCCATTTTGCAGAACTTGACGCACACAACCCCGGAATGGCTGCTTGTCCGCCTCCAAAGCGAATCTCACCGCCTCCTCCACCCTCTCATGTGCATCATCTGCAATCGCCCAGAGTGTCGGGTTGAGAGCGTGTCTTTGCCTAGCATCCTCCAACAAGAGATCGACCATGCGCGGCAAGTCGGCAATAGTGGCGGCTCTGATAATAGCAGGCATATCGTTCCCACGTCGCAATGCGGATTACGCCAATCCTGTTGGCGGCGCCACGGCACCGAGCACCAAGAGACTCAAAGCTGCCTTAGCTGCTCTCGCAAATGAACTCCCGCTCGGCTGTGGAACTATCGGCCCGTATCAGGAAGAATCGCTCCTCGGCGATGACATGTTCGCCGTCGGGCAAATGAAGCACAAATTCTCGCTCTCACACCTGGGGCGCGACGCGATCCACAAGGATTCCGGTTTCCTCGCGCAGTTCGCGGATTGCGGCCTGTTCGAACGTCTCCCCCATGCTGCAAGCCTCCACCGGGCGTCGCCCAGTAGCTCTGCCCCGCGAGCGCGCCTTTAGATTGTGCTTACTCGAGAGAGACTTGCCCTCCGCGACCGAAGGCGGCATCTTCGCTGACCATGGGAGACGGTGCAGCCAAAAAGCCGAAGGTATATGGATCGGGAATGACGCCGTTCGGCGTCTTTCTTTTCGCCCAAACGTATCGGGCGAACGCTGATGCTCTTGCCTTGGTCTCCCCCCAAATTCGGCCGAGCATTTCCGATCATCCTCGCAGATTCCTCTACTTTCAAGCGTTAGAGCACTACCTGCGAAGCTTCCTCCTTCTCCAAGGAAAAACACCGGCTGACATCCGGGGCTATCAGCATCATTTCTTGGACATGCTGGACGAAGGAAGACACCTCGGGTTGGAGATGCCGAGCGAGGTAGAAGACTTCATCCGCTCGCGCACGGTCGCGAACGAATACACGCAGATCCGATACGACTACAAGCTTGACAAGGACGGGCCGCGTAGGACTGCGCGAACCATGGAGCGATTGCGGCTGGTGGTTTGGGAGATAGAGAAAGCCGTCGGTCTGGCTATCCGGAAGACGGGCATCGAGGCTGTGTATGGTGAACGACCATCGGCAAGTCCACTAAACGGATCGTTTGCCAAAGCATGAGGAGACCATTTCGGCTTCGGCACTGGCAACTCCCGCAGACCCACGGCGGCGCCAGGTTTTGTACGGCTGCCCGACCAGGTCGAACAGGGAACGAGGCGTCGGCCTCGGCAAAAGTGTCCGATCAGCAGATTATCGATTGGCTTCACGGCTTGCCTCTAGCATGCCGGGTCATTATTTCGGTGCTTGGCACAAAGCCCAAAGGTCATATGAGTGAATGGTCGTTCTACTCGTTCGACAAAAAGGGCTTCAGCTTCCAAAACTGGTTAGATGAGAATGCACCTGGGTACATCGTCTTAGAGCGACCAACATTCGATTTTACCCCGTACCGGTCGAGATCTGCCAACAGATATTGAGCGACGTCCAGAAGTACGAGTCTAACTTTGGCTACATTCCAGTGATCATGGATTCGGGTGGGGTGGGCAGGACTGGTCAGGTGTGCCGGTGGATGAAAGCTGTGGAACGAAGCGACAGCTAACCCTGGCTTCATAGCCTAGGTTTGTAGCGCTCTTGACTGCCTGATCGCGCCGGATAAATTCCATGCCGTGCCTTGAGAGAAGCGGCCCTGGGCATCTTGGCTAAGCCGCGTGATAACCGACGATGGGGGAGCCCTTACGTCGTAGACAACGAGCAGCACGGCTGCCCAACAAAACTCCTTGAACACATCAACTGGCCCGCTGACCTGCTCACGCAGTCGGCGGCCGAACGAACACGTTTGGAGATGGAGTCATGCGGATACAGAGTGGCTATTGGTGGGCGATTAGCATTCGGCAGGAGGATGATCGGCCCGAGATCATCGACGTAGGTTCTTATTCCTTTGGCCAAATGGCCAATCGTGTTGGGGATGCCGATCCATTCGACTTGATAGAATTCGAGCTACTGCAATGGCTTGATGCCAGCCTCTGGCCAACGGAGGGCGCCGTCGATCCATCGACAGTTCGCGAGGGCTATTGGTGGGCGCTTGACCCGGCAGAGAACGCATATCAGATCGTCTTGGTGGGCAAAGATAGAGCAGTTCGAACCTTCAATGGCGATTTCGATAGCTGTCTGGACGAGTTCGAATTTCTGATGCCTCTGGATCTCATCCCCACGGCTCGCTCCGATCACTAGGGCCTGTCGCCGCCACGTTGGCTGCTTGCGCGTCACCCCGAACCTTGGTCATGTCGCCTCCTGATCCGTTACGCGATAGGCTCCATGGCCAACCTTGATGAGTAGGCGCTCGTTACACATCCGAATGAAATAGCAACGAGCTGAACGGTGCGCGGACAGAGGCAATTCTGCCGATGCGGCTATCTGAACCCCTTGATATCAGCGCATCAACTCGGTTGAAGCAAAACGAGATCTAATCGCATTAACTCACCGCGAATGGTCCGTTAGCAGACTATTTCAACAACAGCGCTGTATTGGCGGTAGCCCTCTCCCGACTCGAACCCCCGAATAAGCGGTTCGATCGTGCTTGCATCACTGTATGTCCAGGGCCGTCAACTTCCTTCATGAGCGCGCGAAATTCAGCTGGAGGCGCAAGGCAGAAAGTGCGAAAAGCTTCCAGGAACCCCAGCGCGCGCGCCGCCGGAACCTGGCCGAGAATGATGGCGGAGCCGGCAGCAACGAAATTGATGGCGACGCCGGAGACAATCTGGCCGCCCCAATGGGTGATCGAGGCGAAACTGTGCACCAGCGCGAACAATGACGGCGGTGAACCGCGGCCGCCGAGGCGCCGCAACCGCCAGGCAGGCGAGCAGCAACGGCCCGGAGAACACCAGTTGCTCGGCGGCGATGGTGCGGGTCGCATCCCGCACCGCCATCATGACGGCGCCCGCCGAAGTGAGCATGGCGACTAATCGGACAGCAGGCACAGCATTCAATCCCCGAAGGCGTCAGTCTACGTTCGTAAGAGACATATGGCGCGGCGCGAGCGCTGCGGCTGTACGACAGACGAAAGCGGTTCTCAATCCGAGGCGATGCCGTTCTTGATCCGTGTGAGGCGGCTTTCGCCTTCCTCCGGGCCGAAGCAGCTTTTGACATCATTGCATTCCCGGCAACTGGGCGCGCTGCACAGCGAAAAACCTTCGGCCTCGCAGAGCTTGCGGTAGAAGTATTTCTTCCATTTCATGTTTTGGGTGTTGCCGGCCGCCAGCGTCGGAAAATGCGAGGCGAGCAGGCGGCCGAGCTCGGTCCGATTAAAAAGGCCAAGCTCCTGCCAGAGGTGGTCATTGCGCATGGCACGCCGGGCGATGACCCTGGCGAAGCGGGCGCTCGCCTTGTCGCCCGGCCGGGCATGCGCCAGCAGCAGTCCGTGCAGAAGTTCTTCCTCCAGATCCGGCTCGGGCTCGCTCACCTCTTTCAAGGCAAACGCGTTGATAGGAATAGCAGGGAAACAGCGGGCCAGGACATCGCGCAGCTCGGCGCGCGAGAGTCCGGTTGCCTCCGTCGCAGTCGCCTCGCCGGCCTCGATCTCCTCGAGCGCCCGTGAGAGCACACAGGCAAGTACATGCTGGTCGAACCTCCTCTCCAGCTCGATCTGCGGCCATTGGCCGGTGCTGAGCCGGGCATAATATTGGGCAAATATGGTGCGTTCTCCTGCTTTCGTCCTATCAAATCATGCAGAGATCCGGCCTGCCGCAACATGGGTCGGGCAGTTCTTCGGGTATACGCAGTCGCGGATCGCCTCGCGGTCGAGTAGTTCGGCAATTTTCGTCTGGTCCACTCGGCTCTGTCGCAAATTCTGTGATTGGAAGGAGGCGTTTCGCGAACCCCGGGCCCTGCCGTTTGCGCCTCACGGGGAACACAGGCGCCGGAAATGCCCCCGCGGGGTGGGACGTGAACCGTGCGGGACAGAGGTCGCGTGCTGAGTGCGGCCACATGGTTCAAGCCGCCAGACTCACGGTTGAATGACGTCTGATTCAGAGCGTCAGCGAGTGAGTTCCAGCGCACGTTCAGGACAGGATCGCGCGCCTCGCGATGCAGGCAGTTCCTCCCCTTCCGCAACTTCAATGTCACCAGGCAGGACATAGCCCTCGTCATCAAGCTTGAAGATGTCCGGCGCTTGCGCCGCGCATCGCGCGTGACCCTGGCATTTGGCCTTTTGGACGATGATGCGCATGGCGCTGCCTCCATTGTCTGTGCCCCGGCTCGGGGCGGGCCTAAGACCAGTCCAGAATCAAATTTTCGATCCCGAACACATGGCCGCCAGAAGTTATCGGCGCCGTACCCTGCTTGATCCTGAAAGCCGGGACGCGCGCCAGCCACTCCTCCAGGCCAATGACAATCTCCCGCCGGGCAAGGTGTGAGCCAAGGCAACGGTGGGGACCATAACCAAAGGCGGCGTGGCGGTTGTCCTCCCGCTCTAAATCAATCGTGTTGGGGCATTCGAATTCCGCCGGGTCACGATTGGCAATCATCGTGGCGCAGGAAACATAGTCCCCCTTCCGGATCGGCGCGCCTTCGAAGTCGATATCTTTCGTGGCCACGCGGATCAACTGAATGGGCGGATAGGCCCGCAGTAATTCTTCGGTTGCGAGCGGGATGCGGTCCGGTTCGCTCCGCAGCAATTGCTGATCTTTGAGGTTGCGTGCGAGGTACGCCAAGTCAAAGCCTATAGCTGCTGCGACCGTGTCGAGCCCAGCGACGAAGACAAGCACGCCGATGCCGCGGACTTGGGTGTCCGTCAGCCGGCGGCCCTCGACCTGTGCCTGCACGATAAAGGTCATGAAATCGTCAACCGCCTCGTCGCGGCGCATCGCTGCAAGTTCGTCGATGAATGCCACGATCGTCCGGGCAGCCACAGGTCGTTCCTTATCGTCGCCGTGGAGCAGATCTTTCCCCCAGCCGACGAATGTATCGAGTCGGTCATCAGGCAACCCCAGAAAGCGAAGAAAGGTGCTCACCGCGAAAGGAAAGGCAAAATCCTTCATCACGTCGCAGCTTGTGCCCGACGCGGCGATCCTTTCGATCAGCTCGACCGCCCGTTCGCGGACAGCCGGTTCCAAAGCCAACACCCGCTTTGGCGAAAGCAGCGGATTGAGCAGTGAGCGAAAGACGCCATGGGCCGGTGGATCGAGCTCAAGCGGGATCGTCGGCCAGTTTTCACCCAGTATGGAGGAGAAGATGCTGCGATGGCTGGAAAAAGTCTCTGCGTCCTGCAGCACCCTACGCTGGTCCGCGGCACGGGTGATGACCCAGGTACCCCGGCCATCTTGAGTGTTGTAGCGGGAGTAAAAGATCGGAGGCCCGTCATGTACGCAAGCGACAGCTGCGTGTGGATCCCCGTCGGGTGTTGGTGGCATCCCTGGCGATGTAAACAGGCTGAAGTCCCTCACCATTTCGGGCGGGACATGATCTGGAACGGGGTTGGTCGCCATCTTGCTTTCTCTACATTGGCGTTCATGGCTCGATTGAGATTGCACCGCTGTTGATAAAATCGGTTTCCAGCATGAGCACGTCTCTTGTCGGGCGCGTTCGAGATCTGTCGCCCGATCAGCCCACTGCCAGCGCGATGAGATCGGTTGCGAAGTCAATCCGAAGGGCATCTCCGCCGCGCTGCGGTCAGAAGCAAAGCCGCCGCTTATCCCGTTATGGTTGAGAGGCGATCAATCACCGCTGAGCTCCGTGACGCACTGCTGACACCCCGCTGGCCAAATTGTCAAAGCAAGTCGCGTGCCGGATAGGCGTACCCCTGGCCTGCACCAAGCGACGCCAGCCTGAACTGGGCCGCCGCCGCTAAGTTGATGATCACCTGTCCATCATTCTTAGGACAACGTCCGACAACCGACATCCGTGGTCGGTTTTGTCGAGTCCGCGACATCGGGCTGTTCGGCTTGGCTGCTGCTGCACAGCCTTCCGGTCGACGAACGTGGAGATCGCCTCGCACGGCCCGGATTGAGCAACGATGCGATCCAGCGCAAGGATCGGGTGCGATCCGACAAGACCCGACGGCGTTTGATCGGAAATATCAACAAGGTCGAGCCGCGCTTCGGTTCGGCGCTGATGGCGTATTTTATCGCTCGCAGGCGCTGCAACGATTTTCGGTCAGACGGCGATGCACTCGTGCGCAGCAGTCCGGCCCGCGACGAGCTTGACTGTATCGATGCGGTCAATTTCCGGCGTGCACACCCAACCGTCCGTATGCGCTGATGAAGGCAAGCCTTTCCGCACATGGACCTAAATTCCTCGCGAGCCGCTGTCGGAACGTGCTGCCGAGTCCTATGGCGGCCGGTTCAATCCGAGGGCCTGTCGGCACTCTCCACATCCGGACCGGGAACACATGGCAGACTCTCGGCCAGAAACCGCCAGTCGCTGCCCTCGCGTTCGCCTTCCTTGCGCCTGCCGAAGAACTGGATGATCATCTCGCCGTCCGCGCCATACGCTTCAATGGACGTCACGTGACCGTCCCTCGTCGGCTTGCGCACGGCCCAGACCTCGCGGATGCGATGGGTCCTAAGATGCAGATGGAAGGTCTCGTCGAGCACATTGATCCGCGGCCCGATCTGCTTGACCGACTTGATCGGGCCGGAATGGATCTGGATGCAACCACGATTGCCGACAAAGCACATGATCGGCATCTCGTCTTCGGCCGCCTGTTGGAACAGGGCGCCAACGGCATCATTGTCGAGCAGCCAGGCGTTATCCTCGTCGGCCGTACGCATAGCCTGGCAGCGGCTGAGCTTCAGTGTCTTCAACATATGGTAGAACTGATGCACGTCGCTTAGCCGGCCCCAGTGCTCGCGTAGGTCGTCGACCGTGGCGGCGTGGTCTGGACTCACTGCGTTATCGCGCGCCCCGCTCGCCTCGAGCGATATGATCGGCTCCTGATCGGAGGATACAAGCTCTGCCGTCAGATCCTGATAGGCCTGCAGGTTCGAGGCGGGCCTGAGATGAGCTTTGTGCATCGCCTCGCCGGTGGCATCAAAGAATTGCAGGCTGCGGCGGATCTCGGCTCCCTCGCGCTTCTCGACGGCGAAGCCATACGCCCACGCTTTCGGGAAGATGCGCAGGTCGATCCCGTCGCCGAGCAATATGGCATGCTGGTTGCCGGTGACCACTTTGCCGTACACGCCGATCTTTTGGTGCACGGCACTTTCGTTGCTGGTGACCGCCATCACCTCGCCGACCGCTTCGAGGCCGGTCAGCAGATCATCGACGCGCGGCTCGATGCGCACCGCGCCATGACCACAATGCGCCGCGACCAACTCGACTTCCGAAATGCCCAATCGAGCGGCGAGATCATGCTCCCGGATTTTCGGATTGTCTTTGCACGCCCGCCGGATTTCGTCGGGCGACGGTTTCTCGCGTTGGTCCATGCTTACCCCTGTTTCTACGACGTGTGAGGATCATCTGCCCTGCCCGGGTATCTTCAGCCGATAAGGCGCGCCGAAATGGTCGATCCTGATCTGCTGCTGGCCCATGAACAAGGTGTCGCTGGACAGCGTGCGCACGGCGTCGCACCCGCGCGAAAACCGGCGAGCAGGCACATGCCAATGGCATCCCATCGAGCCGGTCGGCCGCTACTGGGCGGTGGGTGAGCGAGTGTGGGTGTTGTCGCAATCGGCCAAGCGGGCATTCGGATGCCACGGGCGGCGCGGCTTTGCCAAACAACGCGTGTCTGACCCGGTCCTGACATGTTGCTCCCCTGCTTCGCCCCATCCATCGCGCGGGCACCCACGGCATGGTTGTGGATCGGCATGCTCTTGCCGTCTCGCCAAACGGAGCTTCAAAAACCGTGCCAATTGCGCCGAAGCAAGCTCAGAAGAAGTTCTGTACTTGGTGATGTGAGTTCAACCGGGAACTCAGGCCCAACATCCCTGGTGGCGGGACCGGACAAACCGACAGTACGTGTCGGTTTGCCGACGCCTTCGCTGCAATGCACTCACAAGAAGCACGGCAGTGTCAGAGATGCCGCGCTGTGTTGAAACGTTTTTTCGCTTTGGCACGGTGCATGCGGCGTGATGCGCAAGCCGGTCCTGGACTGAGGAGAATGGAGCCATGATTACGCTCACCGACAACGCCGTTGCCGCCTTCAAGACTGCTCTTTCCCGCGCCAGCGAGCCGGCGGAAGGCTTTCGCATCATGGTCGAGGCCGGCGGCTGCGCCGGCTTCAAATACTTAATGGGCCTGGAGAGCGTGTCGCGCGAGGGCGACGCGATCACTGACACCGATGGGATCAAGCTGTTCGTGGACACGGGCTCCCAACCCCATGTAGCCGGCATGACCGTCGACTTCCTCACCGGGCTCGAATCTTCCGGTTTTGTCTTCGATAACCCCAATGCGCGCGAAAAGTGCGGCTGCGGCAAGTCCTTCAGTTAAACGCCCGAAGCGCCTGTACGGCCGACAGACTGATTTTGCGCAGAGGAGACTTATATGGCCGGCACAACAGATGTCCCCGTCCTAAAAAACAAGACAAGGTCAAAGCCGATCTCGGGACCGCCATTCGCTCCCAGTAGGATTCAAAGAACGTCGCCTCCCGAAGCAGCTCGGTTCCTGGTGGCACCCGAGCTGCTTGCGGACAAATCGCGCCGCTGCCAAATTCGGCTCATCGGTAGCGTTATCGCGTTCGCGCGTCCTGGCCTGCGGCCACTGCGAACATGTCCATATCGACGGAGATCCGGTTTACGTCAAACACTCCGGGCGCCTGCGCGCGCTGCCAGTTCAAATGATCATCAACGGCATGCGCCAGAGGCTCAACGAGTCGGTCTAGCGCTCGCGTCATTCTGTTTAACTGAGGATCGCACCTATGAAGCCTGTCTACCTCGACAACAACGCAACCACACGGGTCGATCCTGAGGTCGTGCAAGCGATGTTGCCGTTCTTTAGGGATCAATTCGGCAACCCTTCGTCGGCACACGCTCTTGGCGCCTCAGTCAGTGCGGCGGTGAGAAAGGCGCGGAGGCAGTTGCAAGCGCTGATCGGCGCGGAGTTCGAGGATGAGATCACTTTCACCTCGGGTGGGACAGAAAGCGACAATGCAGCGCTTCTTTCAGCGCTCGAGGCGGCGCCCAACCGAACCGAGATTGTCACGTCCGCGGTCGAGCATCCCGCCGTGCTGACGCTCTGCGCGCATCTTGAGAAGACCCGCCGCCTCAAGGTGCACAGGATCCCGGTGGATTGCCGTGGTCGGCTCGATCTCGACGCCTATATGGCCGCCCTCACCCCACAGGTTGCAATCGTATCAATAATGTGGGCGAACAACGAGACTGGTGTGATCTTCCCCGTGGCAAGGCTTTCCGAGTTGGCCAAGGAAGTGGGCGCCCTATTCCATACCGATGCTGTGCAGGCGGTCGGCAAGCTTCCGATGGACCTGAAGTCGACCGCAATCGACATGCTGTCGCTCTCCGGCCACAAGCTGCACGGGCCGAAAGGGATCGGTGCGCTTTTCGTAAAACGTGGCGTCGATTTCCATTCGCTGATCAAGGGGGGTCACCAAGAACACAACCGGCGTGCTGGCACCGAGAATACGCCCGGCATAGCCGGGCTCGGCACGGCGGCCGAACTCGCCTTGAAATTCATGGACGACGAGACCACACGGGTAAAGTCGCTCCGCGATCGCCTGGAGGGCGGGATCCTCCAGCGCATCCCAAGCACCTGTGTCACTGGTGATCCCTTGCAACGATTGCCCAACACCGCAAACATCTCCTTCGAACATGTCGAAAGTGATGGAATTCCACTTCTCCTCAGCCGCATTGGCATCGCGTGTTCCTCTGGCTCGGCCTGCACCTCCGGCTCTCTGGAACCAAGCCATGTCCTAAGCGCGATGAAAACGCCACACGCGGCAGTCCGCTTCTCCTTGGCGCGGGACAACAGCGAAGAGGACATCGACCGGGTGCTCGAGGTCATGCCGGGAATCGTGGGGAAGCTGCGCAGCTTTTCCGGTTCTGGGCCGGGTAATCCGGTCTATGCGTGAGCCGCAGAAGAACAGGCTATCTGTCATGACCCCTCATGTCTCCCTCAACGATACGACCTTGCGCGATGGCGAGCAGGCGCCGGGCGTCGCCTTCACCACGACGGAAAAGCTGGAGATCGCTGAGTCTCTTGCGGCGGCCGGCGTGACAGAGATCGAGATCGGCACGCCGGTCATGGGCGTCGACGAGATTGAAACAATTCGCGCCGTGGTAGCGCGGCGTCTTCCGGTTCGGCTCATGGCCTGGTGCCGGATGACGTCGTTGGATCTCGATGCAGCGATCGAGAGCGGCGTCCAAGCGGTCAATTTGTCGCTGCCTGCGTCGGACATCCAACTTGCCGCCAAGCTCGGCCTCGACAAGGCGGGAGCGCTCCAGGTCATCGATCATATGGTCAGGCGCGCCGCCGCCGCCGGCTTCTTCGTCGCGGTGGGCTGCGAGGATGCCTCGCGGGCCAATCGGGATCACCTCGCCCGCGTCATCGAGACGGCCGCACGCGCCGGCGCAAGCCGCGTGAGGCTGGCCGACACAGTCGGTGTTCTCGACCCGTTTTCGACCTTCGAACTTGTCGCCCAGCTCGTGGTGCAGTCTCCAATCGACCTTGAATTTCATGCGCACAACGATCTCGGACTTGCTGGCGCCAACACGCTGGCGGCGATCCGCGCAGGCGCGCGCCATGCCTCCGTCACCGTCCTGGGGCTCGGCGAGCGTGCGGGCAATGCCGCGCTGGAGGAGGTGGCCGCCGCAATGGCGGTCTTCGACGGCGCAGACACAGGCATTGAGCTGACCGCATTGCCCGGCGTCGCCGCCCAGGTGGCTTGGGCCGCCCGCCGGCAGACCGCAGCCACTAAGCCGGTCGTCGGCGCCGATGTTTTCACCCACGAATCCGGCATTCACGTCGCAGGGCTGCTGAAGGACTCGCGTACTTATCAGGGGCTCGATCCGACTCTCGTGGGCCGCTGCCGGCGGATCGTCATCGGCAAGCATTCCGGCGCGACTGCGATTGCCCATGTGCTGAGCGAAAGCGGTCGCGATCTCGACCCGGATCTGGCAGCCGCGATGGTGGCCCGCGTCCGGCGCGAGGCGGTCGAGACCAAATCGACTGTCACTGCAACTCGACTGGTCGAGCTCTACGATGGAATGTGCAGCGAGGCATCCCTCATCGAGCTGTGCGGGGCCAAGTCAGCCGTGCGCGAGCGCACAGAGGCCACAGTTTTGCGACCAGGAAGAATGCAATGAATTGTTCCGCTGACAGCCGCCCCATGGATGTCACCGACATCCTCGCACGACTGAAGCGCTTGTCGGCTGCAGAGGAATTCTTCTCAGCCCTAGGCGTCGCCTATGACCCGAAGGTACTGAATGTCTCGCGGCTCCATATCATGAAGCGTGTGGGCCAATACCTCGCCGAAGAAGATTTCTCCGGTCTGCCCGACCAGGTGATTGCCGCGAGGGTGCGCGCGACGCTCGAACGCGCTTACGAGGATTTTGCGATTTCCTCGCCGCTCACGCATCGGATCTTCAAGGTTCTCAAGGACCACGATCCGAACAAACCTGCCGCGCCGGGTCACACCTTTGTTCCGTTCGACTCGGTACTGAAGCGGTTCGGACGGGAATGATCGGCGACAAGGGTGCGACGCGACAATGTCGAGCAGCCGCCAAATCAGGTCATCACCACAGCGCCGTCAGAAGCAACCAGCCGAAGTTGTAGGAAAGGGGGAGCGCAAGAGACTTGGCACGAATAATGCGGATCAAGGAGATAACCGCAATGCCGCACCCGGACAGGAGCCTAGAGAAACCGCCAATGCACATCGTAATCTGCATCAAGCAGGTGCCGGACTCGGCACAGATAAGGGTCCATCCGGTCACGAACACGATCATGCGCCAGGGTGTTCCGACCATCATCAACCCTTACGACCTGTTCGCCCTCGAAGAAGCGCTCAGACTGCGCGACGCACATGGCGGCGAAGTCACTGTGCTCACTATGGGTCCGCCCATGGCAGAGGACGCGCTGCGCAAGGCGCTCGGTTACGGCGCCGACCGAGCGGTGCTCTTGACCGACCGCTATTTTGCCGGCTCCGACACGCTGGCAACCTCGTTTGCCCTTTCCCAGGCAATCGCGAAGATTGGCGAGACGTTCGGCACGCCAGACCTCGTCTTCACCGGCAAGCAGACGATCGATGGCGATACCGCCCAGGTCGGGCCCGGCATCGCCAAGCGCCTCGGACTCCTGCAACTGACCTATGTCGCGAAGATCCCTTCTGTCGACCTTGCTGCACGCGAGATCAAGGTCGAGCGCCGCTCCGAAGGCGGCACACAGATGCTGAAGAGCAGGCTCCCTTGCCTCATCACCATGCTGGAAGGCACAAACGAGATCCGCCGGGGCTCGATCCAGGACGCCTTGTGCGCCGCGCGCAGCCAGGTCTTGAAATGGAGCGCGGCCGACGCCGGCATTGAGGATCTCACCAAATGCGGCCTGCGCGGTTCACCGACGGTCGTCAAACGTGTTTTCGCCCCTCCTGCTCGAGCTGAAAAGGCGGCACAAATCGACACCGCCGAGAAGGCCTTGCGCGATGTCGCTGACGAACTCATCACCGCAATCTTCACCCGCCAGCCGGCGCTGGAACATGAGCTCGCCTTTAACGGCGGCGCGTGACGGCAAGGAGCAAAACGATGTCGACCGCGAACGGAGAAACCCCTCGCCCTGCCGCCGGCCGCGCCGGCATAAAGAAGGAATTGCCCGCCCATTTCAAGGACTATCGGCACGTTTGGGTTTTCATCGAGCTCGAACGTGGCGAGGTCCATCCGGTATCATTCGAACTGCTCGGCGAAGGCCGCAACTTAGCAGACAAGCTTCAGGTCCAGCTTGCAGGCGTCGTGCTTGGACCGCCGGGAGAGGCCGTCGGGAGCGCCGTTGCCGAAGCATTCGCGTATGGCGCTGACCTTGTCTACATCGCCGAGGCGCCCCTGCTCGCCGACTATCGGAATGAACCTTTCACCAAGGCGCTGACGGATCTGGTCGATACCCACAAACCCGAAATCCTTCTTCTCGGTGCCACCACACTGGGCAGGGATCTTGCCGGCTCCGTGGCGACGACCTTGCAGACGGGGCTCACGGCCGACTGCACCGAACTCGATGTGGATACCGACAGTTCGCTCGCCGCCACGCGCCCGACTTTCGGCGGTTCCTTGTTGTGCACGATCTATACGCTCAATTTCCGCCCGCAGATGGCGACCGTGCGGCCGAGGGTCATGCCCATGCCGCAGCGGACGGATAAACCGGTCGGGCGTGTCATCCGGCACAAGCTTTCGCTTGCCGAGGACGAGATCGCTACCAAAGTCCTCGGCTTCCTGCCGGACAATCAGTCGGCGAAGGCAAACCTTGCCTATGCCGACGTCGTGGTTGCGGGAGGCCTTGGTCTTGGCGCGGCGGAGAACCTGCAGCTTGTGAAGAACCTCGCACGAGCAATCGGCGCCGAGCACGGCTGTTCGCGTCCGTTGGTCCAGAAGAGCTGGATGCCAGCTGATCGGCAGATCGGCCAAACTGGCAAGACGATCCGGCCGAAGCTTTACATAGCGGCCGGGATTTCCGGCGCCGTCCAGCATCGGGTTGGCGTGGAGGGGGCGGATCTCATCGTGGCCATCAACACCGACCCGAACGCGCCGATTTTCGATTTCGCTCACCTCGGAATCGTCACCGACGCGATCCGCTTCCTGCCCGCACTGACGGAAGCCTTCACCCGGCGGCTGTCGCCCCACAGTCGCGATAAGCTTTCGAGCTAAGGGGATGGACATGATCGAGGAAAACTTCGACGCCATTGTTGTTGGGGCAGGCATGTCCGGAAACGCAGCTGCTTACACCATGGCCAGCCATGGCCTGAAGGTGCTGCAGTTGGAGCGGGGTGAATATCCGGGCTCCAAGAATGTCCAGGGTGCCATCATGTACGCGAACATGCTGGAGAAGATCATCCCGGATTTCCGGGATGATGCGCCTCTCGAGCGGCATTTGGTTGAACAGCGGCTTTGGGTGATGGACGACACATCCCATACTGGGATTCACTATAGGTCGGACGACTTCAATGAGGCGAAGCCCAACCGGTACACGATCATCCGTGCCCAGTTCGATAAATGGTTTTCGCGTAAGGTGCGCGCGGCCGGCGCGACCGTTCTGTGCGAGACGACCGTGACGGAACTCATCCGTGATGCCAATGACAGGGTGATCGGCGTCCGCACAGACCGGGCGGGCGGAGCCATCTACGCGGACGTGGTCGTTCTCGCAGAAGGTGTCTGCGGACTGCTTGGCACTCGAGCCGGCCTGCGCGAGATGCCAAAGCCGCAAACCGTGGCCCTCGCCGTCAAGGAAATGCATTTCTTGCCCGAAGAGGTCATTGAGCAGCGGTTCGGCGTAAAGGGCGATGAGGGCTGCGTGATCGAGGCGGTGGGCACGACCTCCCGCAGCATGGCCGGGCTCGGCTTCCTCTATACCAACAAGGAGTCCATCTCACTGGGCATTGGCTGCCTCGTCTCCGATTTTGCCGCGATGGTCGAGAGCCCCTACGTTCTCCTTGATGCCTTGAAGAGCCATCCTTCGATCCGGCCGCTGATCGCCGGCTCGGAAGTGAAAGAATATTCCGCACACCTCATTCCCGAAGGCGGCTACAAGGCTATTCCGCAGCTCTTTGGCGATGGTTGGGTCGTGGTCGGCGATGCCGCGCAACTGAACAACGCCATTCACCGCGAGGGTTCGAACCTCGCCATGACCTCCGGCCGCATTGCGGCTGAGGCAATCGTCGAGGTCAAGAGCCGCAACGGTCCGATGAACAAACGGAATCTCGCCCTTTACAAAGCCATGCTGGACAAGTCCTTCGTGGTCAAGGACCTGAGGAAATACAAAGACATGCCGGCCTTGCTCCACACCAATTCATGCAATTATTTCACGACTTATCCGCGGTTGATGTCGCAAGCTGCGCAGAACTTCATGCGTGTCGACGGCACGCCGAAGATCGAGAAGGAAAAGGCGACCACGGCGGCCTTCATCAAGGCGCGCTCGCGCTGGGGGCTGGTCAGCGACGCGGTCCGCCTTGCATTGGCGTGGCGCTGAGGGGAGACGAAATGACCAGCGCAGCGACGAAGTCACGTGTCGAGGACAAGCTTTACCAGAACCGCTACTTGGTGGATTCCGGCCGCCCGCACATCAAAGTGCGACCGCACCAGAAGCCGAGCGCGAATTTGCTCGCGCTGACCCACGTCTGCCCGGCGAAATGTTATGAGTTGAACGACAAGGGTCAAGTGGAGATCACTGCCGACGGCTGCATGGAGTGCGGCACCTGCCGGATTTTGTGCGGGACGACTGGTGAGATCGAGTGGAACTATCCACGCGGCGGTTTCGGAATCCTCTTTAAATTCGGATGACCGGCGCACGCATTCCCTAAGCAGATACCGCGCTCAGGGACTCTACGATATGTGAAGGTGCTGACCGCGCCAAGCGAGCTGGAGATTACGCTCGCCATACGCTGGGCAATTGTCGTGAACGTCCTGCCCACGTTTCTGCAGACGGGTGATGGAGAAGTCGTCGTCTGGACGCTGAAGGAGAGCCGGAGATTGCCGCCACTGCCGGCAACGCCCACGCACCTCAATCAGGCACTCGCCGCCTCATACCACAGGCTGTACCAGATCGAGCGGATTGCGGCTGCCGGCCAGTCGCATCGGCGCCTCCGCAGCAAGGTATCTCCCCTTACGGCCGGCGTCCGAACCATGCCGCTTGTCGCCCGCATCTGACGGAACGCTAGTGGCTGATCGACGCGATTGACAAGGCCGGTTGGGTTTTGCCAGGGCGGCTCGTATCCCTGGCCTCACGCCCTGGATAATCGGCTACGCCCTGCGCCGGCATGGTATCAAGGTTAAGAAATTCGGGACGTCGTGATGACGTCAAGCGTAAGCAGCCCGGAGTGGTCTCGCTCACACTCTGCGCGTCCGAGGCTGCTAGCCTCGCGACCCTATTTGCCTGTCCACTGTCGTAAGCCCGACAGGTGTGTCGGAGCAATCCGAAGGAATGTGACACGGGAAGCCTATTCATGAACCGAAACAGCTCTTTGGGCTGGCATAGCTCTTGCGCTTTGAACTGCGACATCACGCAGCAACGGAGCCGTTCATGTCTGCACCGGCAATTTCGCTTGAGAGCCTCAGCACGACATTCGGTGACCAGTTGCTTGGCATCATGAAACTCGGGGGCTGCGCGTCTTCGTCCTGCGGCTCGTCGACAAAGCCCGACGACACGGATCCGGCTGTCTGGGAGAAGATCAAGGATCACCCCTGCTTTTCAGAAGAGGCGCATCACTATTTCGCGCGTATGCACGTCGCGGTCGCGCCGGGCTGCAACATCCAGTGCAACTACTGCAATCGCAAATATGACTGCGCCAACGAAAGCCGGCCTGGGGTGGCCTCTGAAAAGCTGACGCCCGATCAGGCGCTACGCAAGGTGATCGCGGTCGCCAATGAGGTGCCGCAGCTTTCCGTGCTCGGCATCGCCGGACCGGGCGACGCCTGCTACGACTGGAAGAAGACGAAGGCGACCTTCGCCAGGGTCGCCAGGGAAATCCCAGACATCAAGTTTTGCATATCCACGAATGGGCTGGCGCTGCCCGACCATGTCGATGAGCTTGCTGACATGAATGTCGATCACGTGACGATCACGATCAACATGGTCGACCCTGAGGTCGGTGCAAAGATCTATCCTTGGATCTTTCACGATCATCGCCGCTACGTCGGCATTGAAGCCACCCGGATCCTGCACCAGCGGCAGATGTTGGGCCTGGAGATGCTGACCGCGCGGGGCATCCTCACCAAAATCAACTCGGTGGTGATCCCGGGCGTGAATGATGAGCATCTGATCGAGGTGAATAGATGGATTAAGGAGCGAGGCGCGTTCCTGCACAACCTTATGCCGCTGATTTCGGACCCGGCCCACGGCACGCACTACGGTCTGAGCGGGCAGCGCGGCCCAAACGCAATGGAGATGAAGGCTCTTCAGGATCGTGTCGAAAACGGCGCCCAGTTGATGCGCCACTGCCGGCAGTGCCGGGCAGATGCCGTGGGCCTGCTCGGAGAAGATCGTGGCCAGGAATTCACAGTCGACCGGATTCCCGGCGAGGTCACCTACGATGCCAGCAAACGCAAGGCCTATCGGGAGCTGGTCGCGGAGGAGCGCCGTGATCACGTCGAGGCTAGGAGAGAAGCGATCGGATTGGTCAAGGCAGCGAGCCCCGGCAAGTCCCTTCTCTTCGCGGTGGCGACCAAGGGCGGCGGCCGCGTCAATGAGCATTTCGGCCATGCGAAAGAATTCCAGGTTTATCAAGCCTCGCTGAAAGGGATCAGCTTCGTCGGGCATCGGAAGGTGGACAAGTATTGCCTTGGCGGCTGGGGCGCAGAAGCCGCCCTCGATGGCGTCATCGCAGCGCTTCAAGGCATAGATATCGTGCTGTGCGCCAAGATTGGAAATTGCCCGCAGGATCAGCTCGCGGAGGCTGGAATCAGAGCCACCGACGCCTGTGCCCATGACTATATCGAGACAGCAATCAGCGCGATTTACATCGCCGCATCTGGGACCCCCACACTCGCGGCGACGGCCTGAGCTGTCTCATTCATTCGGACCAGGAGTTAAAATGGCTTTCAAGATCATCGCATCCCAATGCACCCAATGCGGCGCCTGCGAATTCGAATGTCCTTCCGGCGCGATCAAGTTCAAAGGCGAGAGCTACGTGATCGAGTCACAGAAGTGCACCGAATGCGAGGGGGTCTTCGATGCGCAGCAATGTGCCTCGGTATGTCCGGTGCCGAAGACCTGCGTTCCTGCGTAACGGACATTGGACTGCCGACATGGTTGGGGGCTGCCTACGCAGGACGCCTGGAGCGCCTTGTTCGCAATCTCAGCCGCAAGAGAAATCAGGGAACGGACATGTCGCTCGGACGCGAAGAGGAGATCGAAATCCGCAGGCCTCCACGATTCATGCCGGGAGAGCGGGTACGTGCCACTCGCCACATAAAGAATGACGGCACCTATCCTGGCAGGGAGATCGGCGAAAATCTCGTGCGGAAGGGGGACGAGGGATATGTGCGCGACATTGGCACCTTTCTCCAGCAGTTCTTCATCTATGCGGTCGAGTGGATCGACCGTGGCACCGTAGTCGGTATGCGAGCGCGTGAACTGATGAGCCTCGACGAGGCCGAGGCGCCCTGCAGTGCTGAAAGCAATACCAATGAAGGGACGGCCAGATGAAAGTCATGATCCGCAGGACCGATGCTGGTTTGTCAGCGTATGTCCCCAAAAAGGACCTCGAAGAGCCGATCATCAAACTCGAGAAGGAAGAGTTGTGGGGCGGAACGGTCACGCTCAGGAACGGGTGGCGGCTCCTCCTACCCGATCTCCCACATGATACGCGTCTGCCGATCACCGTCGAGGCAAGGAAGATTTCCGAAGAGGGCTGATGCTGCCCCTAGGTGCGTCGCGAGGAAACGAGATGAACACGATCCTGACATCGGGCCACCTCGTCATTGTGCGGGACAGTTTTGCTGAAAAGCTGCTTGACCTGGCGAAGGAAGCGCTCGCCGCCGATGAGGTGATCCCCTATCTCGGTCCGGGTCTTCTTGAGTTGAACTGTGTGGAACCGCCTGTGCCGCATACCCCGGAGGTTGTTGCCGCGGCACTCAATGCACGGGCTCCAGCCCCTTCCAGGATCCGCACCAATATGTGGTCGGTTGCACAGTTCATCGAACAGCGCCGGCATCGCCGGACGCTTCAAGCTTGGATGACCGACATATTCGCAGCGCCGGTGGGGCCGACCCCCTTCCACGCCTGGCTCGCAAGGCTGCCACTCTCCCTCATCATCGACAGCTGGTATGACAGCGCGATGCGCACGGCTCTGGTAGAGACCGGTCGAACGGACGTCCTTGAGATACAAGGCGTCACGCGCGCGAATGAAATCGGCAACATTTGGACGAAAACCTACGATTTGTCCGGGAGGGAGCTCGACCCCCGATTGGGGGCCAAGACGGTTCTCTATTCACCTCACGGGAGTATTACGCCCGCGCAAAACTTTCTCGTCGCAGATTCCGACTACGTCGAAGTCCTGTCCGAAATTGATATCCAGACACCGATCCCAGACGCTGTGAAGGAACGGCGCATCACCCGTGGATTTTTCTTCGTTGGCTGCCGCTTCAACGATCAGATGCTGCGCACCTACGCCAGACAGATCATGAAGCGCTCCCGCGGTCCCTATTGCACCGTAATGGACGCGGAAACCCTGACCAGAAACGAAGCGCGTTTTCTTGCGGCAAGCGGAATCACGGTGATCGACATGCCACTAAGTCAAGCGGCGGCTCGGCTTGTGGGAACGGGCACGGCTGCAGGTTGAGGACGGGATTAACAATGGCGGATGCCTTTGATGATGTCTGCTTCGGCTTTCCTCGAAGGCGCAAAATGCAGTCGGGAATACACCCGTGAACAGTGAAGCTGTCAGCGGCGCAACGAACGCACTGAATTCGTTGGCCCATGTTGAAGCGGCGCGCTGGGGCCGGGATTTGAGTACGCTGTTGCGCATCACGCGTATGAATCTGCGCCATCCGTGGCAGGTCGCCCTCGCTATGGGCTCGACGATCATGGCGGCAATCCTCCAGTTGCTCATTCCCCAGCTTCTCGGCCGGGCTGTCGACCAGACCCAGACAGCTATCGGGGGCGGTGTCGCGGGGGCTGCGGCAGGACAAGCGCTCTGGGCCCCGGCTCTCCTGCTGCTCGCCGTCAGCGCGCTACGCGGCGTTTTCACGATGGCGCAGAACTATTTTGCCGAAGCCGTCGGGCATCATGTCGCGTACGAATTGCGGCTCGCCTACTACGACAAGATCCAGCGTCTAAGCTTTTCCTTTCACGACCGGGCCCATTCAGGCGATCTGATAACCGCCGGAATGCTCGATCTCGAAGGCGTGCGGATGTATTTTTCCACCGGGCTCATGCGGGTGCTCCTGCTGACGATGCTGATCGGGATTGGCGCTTACATGATGATCTCGACCGATCCCGTGCTCGGCTTGGCCGCGCTCAGCTTCGTGCCTTTTGTCGCTTGGCGCTCATCGACCACACAGCTTAGGCTGCGCGCCACCTGGCTCGACCTCTATGAGCGCCTTTCGGTACTAAGCCGCGTGATGAAGGAAAATCTCGCAGGTATCCGTGTGGTCCGCGCTTTTGCGGCTCAATCCTATGAGATGCTGAAGTTCGACGGCGCTTCCAAGAACGCGCTCGACCTCGCCAACGATCTCGTTGACATCTACGTACCCAACACGTCGGCGATGACCTTGTCCTACTTTTTCGCAATGGGATTGGTGCTTGGGATCGGTGGCAACAAGCTCGTCGCTGGCGAGATCAGCGTCGGAACCATGGCGACCTTCCTGACCTTCATGACCATGCTGCAAATGCCAGTCCGCCAGATCGGTCTCATGGTCAATGCGTTTGCCCGCGCTTCTAGCTGCGGTTCGCGGCTTTTCGGTCTCCTCGATCAGGAGATCACCATCAGGGATGCTCTCGAGGCCAGACCGCTTGAGATAAGTGACGGCACTCTGCGCTTCCACAATGTCTCATTTGCCTACCCCAACGCCGAAAACCGCGCCATTCTGAAGAACCTCAGCTTTGAGGCCCGGAGAGGCGAGACGATCGCGATCGTCGGTCCGCCGGGTTCCGGCAAATCGACGATGGCTCATCTGGTCCCCCGCTTTTACGACGTGACCGGTGGCGCCATCACGTTGGACGGCCAGGACATACGCAATGTCACCCTCGAGAGCCTTCGCAAGGCGGTCGCGGTTGTACAGCAGGATGCGTTCCTATTCACCACAACGATCGAGAACAACATCGCTTATGGCGATCCCTGGGCGAAGAGACAGCGAATTGAACGCGCTGGAGAATTCGCCCAGCTCCACGACTACATCCTCGGGCTCCCGGCAGGGTATGAGACGGTCGTGGGCGAACGCGGCGTTTCTCTCTCTGGCGGCCAGCGCCAGCGTCTCACGATTGCTCGCACCATGATGCTGCGCCCCTCCGTCATCATTTTCGACGACTCGATGGCCGCGATCGATGCCGGCACCGAGCTGCGCATTCGCGCGGCGATGCGGCGCTTCGCAAAGGATCGGGTGACGATCATCATCGCGCACCGGCTGAGTGCGCTTAAGCATGCCGATCAAATCCTTTTTGTCGATAACGGCGAAATCGTAGAACGCGGCACGCATGAAGAGCTTCTGGCGAAGCGGGGACGCTACAGGGCCCTTTACGATCTCCAGACGTGCCCGGGTGATAGCATTATTAGCCAGGATGGGGGCGCCCGCTGATGGACCAGGGCCGCGGCGAACTCGAAGCCGAACCTGACGACGGGAGACGCCCTCCGCGCGCGGTCGTCGGCTCGCACCGGATCGAGGAGGAGATGTTCGGCCGGGCTTTCGACAAGAGCATCCTCCGTCGCATCTGGGGCTTCGTCCATCCCTACCGGGCAAAGGTAGTTGTCACGATTGTCGCGATGCTGATCTTCACCGGGACGCAGCTTCTCATCCCCTTGATCATCCGCTACGCGATCGACCTCGGCATGAACCCGGCAAGGCCCGATCGCTCAGCCCAGCTTGCGGCCGTCGGCGCGTTCCTTTCGGCGATTTTGGTCAATTTCGCCGCCGGCTACATGCAGGAAGCCTTGGATGGGAAAATGGCCGAAACTGTCCTGTTCGACATCCGCCGCGCCATGTTTGGCCATCTGCAAAAGGTTTCGCTCTCTTTCATGGACAAGACGGAGGTCGGACGCCTGATGTCGCGCCTGCAAGGCGACGTTAACTCCATACAGGAGTTCCTGGAAACCTCGGTATATTCCCTAGGCGATGTTGCGCTTCTCTTCGGCATCGTTTTCGTAATGCTGTGGCTCGACTTTCGCCTCGGCCTCCTGACGCTATCGGTTCTGCCGATCCTGGTGATCGTCCGCATTGTCTGGTTGCCGCGTGCCCGCGACGCCTTCATGGCTGCACACGAAACCAATTCCGTCGTCAATGGCGCGCTGGCCGAAGCCATTCACGGCGTGCGGACCATACAGTCAATGGACCGCCAGCAGGTGAATTTCAGTCTTTTTGACGATCGGGCCCATGCCAACCTCAGGACCCACCTGATCGCTGCCAGATATGCACTGGTCATGGTGCCCATCGTCGATGGCATCACCGGCCTCGCCTTGGCCGCCGTTATTGTGGTCGGCGGCTCGATGGTCATGAATAGCCGTATAGATGTGGGCGTGTTGGTAGCCTACCTATTTTACATCCAGCGCTTCTTTGACCCGATCCGCTCACTCACCCTGCAATATTCGGTCATGCAGCGCGCCATGGCCTCAGGCAAGCGCCTGACGGATGTGCTCGACGTCAAGATCGATGTTAAGGACAAACCCAATGCCGAGGTGCTTTCGCCCGAAATGGACGGCTCGGTCGAGTTTAGGGACGTCACCTTCGGCTACGATCCGAACCGTTCGGTTCTGAAAAATGTCTCGTTCAAGGTCAATCCGGGCGAGACGGTCGCACTAGTCGGACCGAGCGGTTCTGGCAAATCGAGTGCGATGGCCCTGGTCCACCGCTTCTATGATGTTCAGCAGGGTCAGGTGCTGGTCGGCGGACATGATGTACGCGACCTCACCCAGGAATCGCTCGGCCGCCAGGTCGCCATGGTGCTGCAGGAGCCATTCCTGTTCACCGGGACGGTCTTCGAGAACATTCGATACCAGAAGACGGAAGCCACGCGCGACAAGGTGATCGAGGCGGCCAAGGCTGTCGGCGCGCATGACTTCGTCATGAGCCTCGCCGACGGGTATGAGAGCCAACTTGGCGAACGCGGCGACAACTTATCTCTCGGCCAGCGCCAGCTTATCAGTTTCGCCCGCGCCCTCGTCGCTGACGCCAAGATCCTCGTGCTCGACGAAGCTACCGCCAATATCGACAGCTACACGGAATTGCAGATTCAGAAGGCTCTGATCAAGCTGCTTGAAGGGCGGACTGGCCTCGTCATCGCCCACCGTCTCGCCACGGTCCGGGGGGCCGACCGCATCATCGTGCTTCAGAATGGCCAAGTTATTGCGACTGGCAACCACGATGAGTTAATAGCCATGGGCGGCCTGTATTCCAAACTCTACTATCTCAACTACGCCTCCTTCGACGACCTTCCCGAACACGATACCACCGTCCAAGCTGGCTCTCAGACCTGACATCTTGGCGGCCTTGTGGTAGTGGCGTTGACTTTCGGGCGTGTCGGCAGACCACTCAGGCCACCGCATCCGGCCAGCAGCCAGCACTCAAGAACGAGCACTCCTCGCAATTCGTGAAGACCGGCTGCGAACGATTTCCTCCAGCATCGTATCCGACCGCGGTGCACCACCATCATCGGGCGAGCTCGCTGGAGGTGTTGGCTGGGCGTCGCAAAGCCGCTCGCGAGCGCGCCCTCAATAGCGCCGTAGCGAGCGACGGCTTTGCCACCGACGGGCCGCTGATGAAGCTGGATTAGTGGGCGCCGCACCGACGCCGCCCCGGGCGAGAAGAACCTCCTGCGGCTGGCTATGGGCAACGACTAGCGCCAGCGCGACGAGCAGACGCGTGCCGGCATCGTGACGCGCTCGGCTACCCTCTCCTTAGGATCGTGCATGTTCACACGATGGCCCAGACGCCAGCCAACGCACAAGCTGGTATTCTGTGCCGCCTGCTCGTCGTCAGTTTGGCCTCCTCCCGATTGCCCGCCCCACCACGTGCAAGCTCGAGCACATGGTCAGCCAAGTCGAGCCATGATTTCGGACTGAATGGTCCTCGCGGTGTAAAGGGAAGCATCTAGCGGCAGATTTCCAAATGCCATTTGACAAAGCAGGTAGTTGGCACCTGCCTCTTCCAACTGATCTAGCAGAGCTTTTCGCACAGACTCTGCTGATCCTACCACGCACAATTCACTCTCGACTGCCGCATCGAAGGTTAGCGGCAAGTTTGGTGGAGTGGGGATAGCGTTAAGCTCGTAAAGGAATTGGAAGCTCTTGAGCCAGCGTGCGTAAGCAGGTGCCGCGAGCGAATAGGCATGTGTGTCACAACGCCCAATCACGACCATGCGGAGCAATCCGACAAATCTCCCTTGATCCCCCCCGCCTGCGTTGTCCTCTCGATAGGCGCGGAACGCATCAGTAGTTTTGCGAACAGAAGAGGAAGGTCCTACACACGCGATATTTGTTCCATTCGCAGCGGCCCAAGCTGTGGACTCGGGTCGATTGGCAGCGACCCATGTGGGCGGATGTGGACGCTGATGAGGTCTTAGCGTCAAAGGAACGTCATTGAGATCAAAATGGCGGCCTTGATAGCATAGCGTGCCGACCTCCCTCGAATTCACAAGTATTTGCATAAGAATTTCGCTGGCTTCGGCATAACGGCCCGGCACCGCGTCCGCACCAATCCCGAAGTAGCCCAATTCGGTCGGGAGAGCACCGCGCCCTATGCCCAGTTCGAGCCTGCCACCGCTCAACTGGTCCAGCATACAGATCTCTTCGAACGCACGCAGCGGATGATAAAGCGCAAGCAGCATCACCAAGGGTCCGAGACGCAAGCGCCGGGTGCGCTGGGCGACGCTCGATAAGAACAGATTCGGCGATGGACCTCTCCCATGGGGAGTACAGTGGTGTTCTGCGAGATGATAGGCATAGAACCCTAGCTGATCGCACGCCTCTGCTAATATCAGGCGATCTTCGTACTGCCGGCCTATATCGCGGCCATCCTCATCCAAATGATCGAAGATGCCGAAAGCCAGGTTTGAAGGAAAGACGTTTGTCACTCTTTAAGTCCCCGATTTTAAAAGCAGGCTGTTTTCTTGCTGGGATCACCAGCAAGTCGGAAGAGATGTGTGTGATCGCCGATTAGCGTCAGCGTAACGAAGAAGCAGAGCCTGACGCTTCCCTGCCTCTGGAGCTTGGCACCGTTAAGCTTCCAGCAATGTCGCCAGCGGCAGCAAGAAATTCATCCATCTGCTCTTTTGTGCCGATGCTGACGCGGATACAGTGTTCCAAGCCTTTGTCCGGAAAAAACGCGACAAGTATCTTTTGCCTCTCCAATGCTGCTTGCCACCATGAGCCGTCCTGTCCCGCGGGCACACGGGCCAGCAAGAAATTTGCGCGGGAGGGTGTTACGGAAAATCCGAGTTGCGATAGTGCAACTGTCACTCGCTCTCGTTCATCCTTGATGTGCTTGTGGTTGTCTGCGTAGGCGCCGCGATGCTCAAGCACGCTGATACCAACGGCATGCCCGATCACGTTCATGTTGAAGACGTTCTGGATGTTTCGCAGCCTTCCAATAATTTCAGGGTGACCGAAACCGAAACCGACGCGAATGCCGGCGGCGGCATAGCTTTTCGAGAATGACCTCAAGACCAGAAGGTTCGAATACCGGTTGATGAGGCGCAGTCCGTGATCGGGTGCAAAGTCGACGTAGGCCTCATCGAGGACAATCAAGCGGTCCGATTGTGCTACGAGGCGTTCGATATCGCTTATCGGGAGGAATGTTCCGGTCGGATTGTTTGGATTGGCCAACATAATGAACTTGGCGTCTTTTGCCGGACCAGAAAGCAATTGCTCCATTGGCAGGGAATGAGCTTGACATCCGATTTCGAGGAACTCAGCGCCCTGGAGCATGGCAAGTTTGCGGTTGAACGAAAACCCTGGCGACATCATCGCAACCTTGTCGCCGGGTGCGAGGAAAGCTCTGTAGATCAGTCCGAGCAGTTCAGACGACCCGTTGCCAGCGATGACCTGATCCCTGGAAACGCCATAGGCGCTGGACGCTGCTTCCCTCAGTCTGAAGTTATCGTCATCCGGATATAGATACTGGCGCTTGAGGGCCGCCACTGCACTTTGCATTATGATTGGCGGCAACGGAAACGGGTTCTCATTTGTATTCAGCTTGATAAAATTTGCGTCCGGCGCTGGTCCGTTGGACGGCAGAGCATCCAACTGTCGTGTCACTTGCGAAAGAGCCGAAAGCACAGTTTGCAGTTTTGCGTCGGACATATTTAACTCCGTTTCAGTCACACAGGGGCATCCGCATGAGCTCGCAACGAGAGCAACATGGCGGACGGGATTGGACGATGGCAGGGTTGCCTTTCACACAATGGTCGCAGCGCCGGCTGACATGGGAATTCAGCCACCTGTCCTCGGTCGAATCGAGTTGACGCGCACGCGGATCTGCATCGCTGCGCGGCGCCAAGGCGCTAAGCTGCTCAGCTCATGCCCAGGGTCATGCTTTCAAAGACGCTTGATCTCGACGCCGTATTTCCTCAGCACGTAGCCAATCTGGCGCGGGGTCAGCCCAAGCAAGCGCGCTGCCTTTGCCTGCACCCAGCCACATCTTTCCATGGCAGCAATGACGCGCTCTATATCGGGCGTCCTCGCGCCAATTGGGTGGGTTGCGCCGGCAAGTGGGTTAGTCGCGGCCGAACTGGCGGCCTCGTCCGGGGGCGTGGCCAAATTCGCTGACTCCGGCAGGATCGGCGGTGGTTGCAGCGCGGCCTTGCCCGATCTGCACTTCCACAGCGCCTCGGCAAAGCATTGGCCTTGGGAGCAGGCAAAGTCGTTTCTCCCGATTGACAGTCCCTCGGCCAGGATCGCTGTCCGGTGCACGCAATTTTCAAGCTCGCGAATGTTGCCGGGAAACTCACATTTCATCAGCACTTCAATCGCACGCGGATCGAAGGTGAGCGTACAGCCGTTCTCGTCGTTGAACTTCTTGAGAAACTCAGCTGCGAGGAGCGGAATATCGCTGCGCCTTTGGCGCAATGCTGGTACCAGCAAGGGAACCACGTTGATGCGGTAGTATAGGTCGGCGCGGAACTCATTCCTTGCAACCGCCTCTTCCAGGTTCCTGTTCGTGGCGGCAATCACGCGAACATCGACCTTGATGGTCTGATTGCTGCCGACGCGCTCAAACTCCTGCTCCTGCAGCACGCGCAGTAGCTTTGCCTGGAACGAGGCCGAGATCTCGCCGATCTCATCCAGAAACAACGTCCCCTTGTCAGCGAGCTCAAAACGCCCCTTGCGGGAATTGAATGCGCTTGTGAAGGCACCCTTCTCATGACCGAACAATTCGGATTCCAGGACTGTCTCTGGGAGCGCTGCACAATTGAGTTTAACGAAGGGCCGCTTGGCGCGCGGCGACAACTCGTGAATTGCCTTGGCAGCCAGCTCCTTCCCGGTACCGGACTCACCTCGCAACAGAACTGTGGTTTTTGCCTTCGCTACGACCGCGATCTTCTCCAGCAGGGCGCTTATAGCCGGACTGTCACCAATCATCCCCTCGACGTGGACCTTTTTGCGCCGGGGTGCAGGGTGCTTAACATCAGAAAATTTCGTTTGCAGCCGATGTTCCAGCTCCGGCGTTCGCTCGCGGTCGACCGCGGAGAAGCGATGCAACTTGACTGTCTGTCCCACCATGTTGGCAATCATGGTAAGCAGCCGGACATCATCGTCGAGCCGATAGCTTGACCTGCTTTCCAAAACCCGGTCCAAAGTCAGCGCGCCTATGGCGTTCCCATCAACACGAATGGGAACGCCGATGAACGACACGGTGTCGGAGGCCCCAAGCACCTCGATATCAGCGGCAGTGAAGGTCGGATGCATCACTATGTCGTCGGCGACAAGCGGCGTGTCGGTCGTCACAATCTGGTCGATGGCGTTGCGCGGCAGGCGCGAGCGGGAGGGCTCATTGCCGTTCGTGCCGCAGCCGCTGGCCACTGTGATGTCCAGTCCGCCCTCGGCATCGCAGAGAGCGATGATGCCGTGCCGCATCTGCACAAACGAGTGCAGGAGATCGACTACCTTGGCCAACTTGAGTTCGAGCCGGGCGGCATCGGCGAGTACTTTCGATATTTCGAAGATGCCGGTTAGCGCGCGCTCGTGCAATGCCACACTCGCAGGATTCGTGTCGGACTTTGGACAACCCTTTATCGCATTCGGCAGCGATATGCCGCAGTCGCGGGCATTCTGTTCTGACTTGCTAATGTTGTGGTGCATGTGATCCTCGATCTCGCGCCATCAAATCTAGGCTGGCGGCATGTGCGCCGCGACATCGTGGGCACGCGCGAAAATGCTCCGACGTGAACTCGTGCCGCCGCCGTGTGGTCGAGTGCAAAGCGGGTCTAGCCCTGACGCATCGCTTGGCTACTCCCTCCACGAGGCTTGGCCATGTTATTGGCTTGCCCCGGGCAAACACACGTTGTTTTCAAAAGACTGGAGCGAGGCGGCATAGTCAATCGAGCTTTCTTTCATCTGTGAAAGGAAACCTCGCGGCCTATGATAGGATTCATCAGTTCTATCTTGCGTTGAAGCAGAAATACGGGCCGGCCATGCGTTGCCCGAGCGGCTGACCGCGCGGAGTGTAAATGCGGGGCCGTGCCATTCACCAGCGCCCGCGAAGGAGGGTCGGGAGCGATAATAACCGCCAACGGCACTGGTCGGTTGCGGCAACCGCCATCTTTCTCGAGTTGATCAGGCGGCGGCGATGTCGGGTGTGAAGGCGCGAAGCTGGCGTTGAGTACGACTTCCTAGGCGGTGCTCGCAACTTTATGAATCGCATCGTCGTGGTCAGCATCATCACGGGGGCCGAAATCGGCACACTCAATGAGCGTATCGAAAAGTCTGAACAGATTACGATGCGACCGCTTGGAAACGGCTGCCCCTGCTGCGGGCGTTGATTTGCAAAATGGGTCGTCCAAAAGGCCGTCCGAATTTATTCTGTGATTGCAGTGGCTGCATGGTCGTAGGCTGTCTAGAAACGAGCGCTTCCGAACAGGGGTAAGTTAGCCTGTCATCTGGACGGCCTTGAACAGGCGACCTATTGGTACGCGCTGGCGCCAACGATGGGGCCCGGTCCAAAGCCGGCTAACGAGGAACCCACCACGCTCTGTGCAGCAAAACCGCTAGCCAGAGGGATCGACCGGCAGCACTCTGCCAGAGACCATCAAGGGCGTTCGGACCGCGGCCTTGCCCGCTGGTCTGACACCGCTCCTCCATCATTGGCGAGCCCACATCAGTTCAGGTGATGCGGATTCATCTGGCATGGGTATTGCGGCGGCGTTGGTGCAGCGTTCGACCGGAGCGCCGCGATAGGGAGAAGCCCGGGAGAAGTCACGCCACCTCGATCCGGTCAGGGAGAGAGAAACAGTGTCAGCTGCACAAGTCCGCGGCGCGAGTCCCGCGCCCCCCCGCAAACCCTTCTACACCAAGCTCTACGCCCAGGTGCTTGCCGCCATCGCGCTCGGCGTCGCAATTGGCTATTTTTATCCGGAGACCGGCGAGAGCCTGAAGCCGCTGGGTGATGCCTTCATCAAGCTGGTCAAGATGATCATCGCGCCTGTCATCTTCCTGACAATTGCGACCGGCATTGCCGGCATGAACGATCTTCATAAGGTCGGCCGGGTCGCCGGCAAGGCAATGGTTTATTTCCTCACCTTCTCAACGCTCGCGCTGATCGTCGGCCTCATCGTCGCCAATGTCGTCCAGCCTGGCGACGGCCTGAACATCGATCCGGCCTCGCTCGATGTCCAGGCCGTGAATACCTATGCCGCAAAAGCCAAAGCGCAGTCGGTCACCGGCTTCCTGATGAACATTATCCCGCCAACGATCGTCGGTGCCTTCGCGGAAGGCGACATCCTGCAGGTGCTGTTCTTCTCGGTTCTGTTCGGCATGGCGCTTGCGATGGCCGGAGAGACGGGCAAGCCTGTCGTTTCCTTCCTCCAGGCGCTCATTGTGCCTGTCTTCAAGCTCGTCGGAATTCTGATGAAGGCCGCGCCGATCGGCGCTTTTGGCGCGATGGCCTTCACCATCGGCAGATATGGCATCGGTTCGGTAGTCAACCTCGCGATGCTGGTCGCGACGTTCTATTTCACCGCCTTCCTCTTCGTGTTCGGGGTTCTCGGCGCAGTCTGCCGTTACAACGGCTTTTCGATTTGTTCTCTCATTCGTTACATCAAGGAAGAGCTGCTGCTTGTCCTCGCAACGTCCTCCTCGGAGGCGGCGCTCCCGTCGCTGATGGAGAAAATGGAGAAGGCCGGCGCCAGGCGTTCGGTTGTGGGTCTCGTCATCCCGGCCGGATATTCGTTCAATCTGGACGGCACGAATATCTACATGACGCTAGCGGCTCTCTTCATCGCACAGGCGACGAACACGGATCTGTCCATCGGCGATCAGGTGCTGCTGCTGCTCGTAGCAATGCTTTCCTCCAAGGGCGCTGCAGGTGTGACAGGTGCGGGCTTCATCACCCTGACGGCTACGCTCGCGGTAGTTCCGAGTGTTCCCGTTGCTGGGATGGCACTGATACTCGGCATCGACCGATTCATGTCCGAATGCCGGGCGCTGACGAATTGCGTCGGCAACGCAGTGGCATCCCTCGTCGTCGCACGCTGGGAAGGAGAGTTGGACCGAGCACAGATGAAAGCTGCCTTCAGCGGTCATCAGCTTACCGAGGCATCAAACCGGCTACCCTCCTGCAAGTAAGGTGGGCGGCCCACGACCTGTGAAGTCGCTTAGCTGGTCACATAACTGAACGACCGACCCGCAGCCTCTAAACGGCTCCTCACGGACCATGTATCAGAAGCGCTAAATGTGTGAGTGCAAATCGTCACCGCCCTTTAAGCGAATGAGCCTTTCAGTATACCCGGCCGGTTTACGTCTGCAATGATGTTCGTCCAACACGCTGTGCCCATTCGTATGGGGACGTCTTCACTTTGCCACCCGAAACCGAAACGCGTTAGGCGGACAGAGAGCCGGCCCGCGTCAAAAACCAATCAGAATAGGACCTATGACCAAGCGCCCCACAATTGCCGATCTCGCCCGCGAAGCCCGAGTCAGCGTAGCAACGATCGATCGGGTTCTGAACGCCCGCCATCCGGTGCGCGAGGAGACCGCGCGGCGGGTCCACGACGCCGCCCAGGCGATCGGCTATCATGCTGCCGGGCTAATCAAGCAGCGGTTGCGGCGAGACCTACCGCACTACCGTCTGGGCTTCATCTTGAGAAAACCGGCCCAGCATTTCTACCAAGATTTTGCGCGCGAGGTCGAAGCATCGGTCAATTTGGCCCAGTCCTTCCACGGCATTCCGCTCGTCGAATTCGCCCCGTCACATATGCCGAGCGACCTGATCGCGCCGCTCAAGGAGTTGGGCGCACGCTGCCATGCAATCGCGATGGTGGCACCGGACCACCCGAAAATCACAGCAGCGGTTGAGGACCTCAAGGCCAAGGGCATTCCGGTTTTCTCGCTGCTTTCCGACTTCGCCGCCGGCGTGCGACAGGGGTATATCGGCCTCAACAACCGCAAGGTGGGGCGCACGGCCGCTTGGATGGTGTCCAAGGTCGCAAAACGGCCCGGCAAAGTGGCGGTGTTTGTCGGCAGCCATCGTTTCCAGGGGCACGAGCTCCGTGACGTCGGCTTTCGCTCCTATTGCCGTGAGAACGCGCCCACGTTCGAGGTGCTGGATCCGGTCATGAACCTCGAGAAACGGCAGATCACCTACGAGGCAACGCTTGATCTCATGCAGCGGGAGCCCGAGCTCGTCGGCTTCTATGTCGCCGGCGGCGGCATGGAGGGCGCCATCTCCGCGCTCCGAGAAGAGGGCAAAAGTCGGGATCTCGTCGCGATCGTGAATGAAATCACACCTGAGTCTCGGGCAGCGCTTGCAGATAACATCGTCACGATGGCGGTCGCCACGCCAATGCGCCGGCTTTGCCAGGAGCTGATAACGCTGATGACACGGGCTATCGAGACCGGCACCGCCGAAACACCCGGACAGACATTTCTGCCGTTCGACATCCATCTGCCGGAAAATATATGAAGGCGGAAGCGCGAGGTAGATTGCCTAGATCCGCAGCGTCAACCTCCACCGGCTTCACTTGCCAACATGCCCCACGTTCTCGTGCAGGGGGTGTGGTCAATGATCCCGCACGGCAGGAGCCGAGCGAGGCCAGCACAGTCCATTTGGGGTCGACCTCGTCGACCGCCATCTCCTCGCCTGGCTGCACGTGAAAAGCCGCGGCACAGCCGGCAAGGTAGGAATTTAACCGGGCTAACCATCTTCTGGGACTTCGCACGCAAATCGAGGCGGCAGTCAATTCAGTAGCAGCCCGGGCGTGTGTTCTGCTCGTTCCGGCCCCTCGCACTTAGCAAGGAACTGCGCCGCTCTGCCGGGCCAAAGGCCCGACGCCCGAAGGGCAACCGCTCCTACGCGATCGCGTCCGCCTCCAGAAGCCGCCATCGAAAAGAATGCTCGCGTCGTCACCACCTACGGCCAAAGCGGGCAATCAAGGCAGCTGGCATCACTCTGCCACACATCCTCGACGAGCAACTCGCCTGAGATCAGCCCCAGAACGTAGGTAACACGCGCCGCGCCGGCGCTTGTCGAACATGCTGATCAGCCTGTCTTACAGGCGGTGATTAGGTGGGGCTCAACATCTTCCGGGACTTCGCACGCGATTTCGAGGTGGCAGTCGGTACCAAGAAACGAAAGGTCGGATCGGCGTGCCCGAGACGCTCAATGATTTCAGGCAAAGGCGCCAGGCGAGATGCCTCCTGCAACATCATTTCCCGCATCCACATGCTTGCCGGATCACTATTGTGAAGCTCAGGCCATTGGACGGCTTCCGTGAATGCAGGAGGAGGAAGTGGCGGCGGAAGTTGGACAATCCGCAGGGGTGTTGTTTTTGCGAAATGCTGCGCCAGCCGTAAGGGCATGGTCCCGATGCGGTTGGTGCCTGACAGGACGGGCGGGATCAGGCTAAAGCCCTGTACGACAACTTCGATACGTCTCTCGAAACCGTGCTCGAGCAAATACCATTCCTCCATGGTGGGCTGCCGGGTGTGCCTGAATTTGAGCACAACATGTCCCATGCACAAGTATCGCTCGAATGTAAGTGGCTCCGACAGCTGCTTGTTCGTGCCGCAGCCTACGCCTACGAGCTTATCTTCGAACAGGGCTGCGCGAGGATGTTTCGACATGAACACTTCCGGCATGATTAGAAAATCAACGTCGCCGCGCCGGAGAAGCTCCTCGGGGTCGTCGCAAATAGGCAGACATTCAAAGCGAACGGCGGGAGCTTCCCGCGCAGCGCGCTCTACTATCGTCCTAAAAAATACGAGCGTGATGTAATCGGAAAGCATGATTCGGAAGAGGCGATCCGATTGGGCCGGGTTGAAGGCGTCGGGGGAAATAATCGATAGCTGGATGTGCAGCAATGCATCCCGGACTGCTGGAGCGAGCCCGTCGGCGCGCGGTGTCAAAATGAGCTCGCGGCCGTTCATCGTAAATAGCTCATCGTTGAAATAGGCGCGTAACCGAGCAACGGCGGCGCTCATGGCCGGCTGGCTCAGGTTGATACTGCGAGCCGCGGCAGTGACTTTACGCTCCCTCATCAGAGCGTCCAGCACAACGAGGAGATTTAGATCCAGCCCTTTAAAACGCATGTCATGTTCTATCCAACGTGTGGATGCGTATCATTCAAACAATCAATTTTACGAATTTACGAGCCATGCATTAGAGGAACGTAAATGAGCGACGTCAAGCTCAAATCGACGACACGGGCCGGAACTTCGAGAGAGTGTCTGGCTCACCTTCGCCAACGACAACGGCTGAGTGCAGCCAACAACGCCGCTTTGGTCGAGTAATGCGGCCGCAAAAACCAATATGAAGAGAGGTCCTGAATGCGCCATCAGGTGCAGTGGAAGTTGTGCTGGGAAAACGAGTTGCAGCTCTCCGATCACGTTAAGCTCGCCGAGTTCTTTCGTGATACGTACGGGCCGACTGGGGCGTCCAACGCAGAACCGTTCGAAGGTAGTCGAAGCTGGGCCGGAGCCAGGCCTGAACTCCGCGTAATCGCCTATGATTCAAGCGGTGTAGCGGCTCACATGGGCATACTGCGCCGTTTCATCAAGGTCGACGCGGTCGACCTGTTGGTGGCTGAACTGGGCCTGTACGGGGTACGTCCGGACCTTGAGGGTCTGGGAATCGCCCATTCAATCCATGTCATGCTTCCAATACTGCAGGAGCTTGGCGTTCCATTCGCTTTCGGAACGGTCAGGGACGCGCTGCGGAATCATGTTGAGAGGTTCGGACGGCGATACAGCCCTATGGCCGTTTTGTCGGGAATTCGCGTGCGCTCCACCCGACCAGAGGCCCGCCTCGACCTGCCGCCCACACGCATCGATGACGCACTCACAATTGTTCTGCCAGTTGGACGGCCGATCAGCGAATGGCCCACGGGCACGATGATAGATCGGAACGGACCAGAGCTATGAGCCGGTCCGATTGCTTGTACGAAGTGCGCCGTGAGTGCTCTGACGGCACCGGCCGTCGAAGCGTTTATCTGACGTTTGACGACGGTCCCAATCCACTTTTCACACCGGAGATTCTCGACGTGCTGGCAGAGCAGCGAGTGCCGGCGACTTTCTTCGTCATCGGCGCCTACGCCTTAGAGCACCCATATCTAATCCAACGGATGATCGCAGAAGGGCACGAGGTAGGCAACCACACGATGTCTCATCCGGATCTGTACCAATGCGGTTTCGGCGAAGTGCAACGTGAGGTCTTTGAAGCGAACGACGCCATCATGAGAGCGTGCCCGCAGGCCTCGGTCCGCTTTGTTCGCGCGCCCTACGGCGCCTGGAGCGAAGAAGTCTGCACAGCATCACAGATCGCCGGGCTGGCGGCCCTTCATTGGTCCGTCGACCCTCGAGATTGGTCTCGCCCTGGAGTCGAGGCGATTATCGATAAAGTGCTCGCCTCCGTCCGGCCGGGCGCAATTGTACTCTTGCACGACGGATGCCCTCCCGGCGAGTTGAGCCAGGGCGCTCACGCCGGCATGCGCGACCAGACGGTCACGGCGCTGTCCCGGCTGATTCCAGCACTGCGTGAGCGCGGATTTGTAATCCGCTCACTTCCTCAACATCACTGAACAACGAGATCCCATGACTCTTCTTGGTACAACCAGCACTGTGGCCATTTCGCTTTATGCACTGCTCTCGACTGCCTATAAGAGCATGCAAGGGCTTTATGCTATGCCGACAAAGGATTCGTCGGGGTTGGAGGTTCTCGTCGGCTCCGACAAACTGCCCAGCGTCGATGTCATCGTCCCCTGCTTCAACGAGGATCCGCGCACGCTTTCAGAGTGCCTGGCTTCCATTGCAGACCAAGAATACGCCGGAAGACTTCGGGTCTATTTGGTTGATGACGGTTCTGGAAATCGCGAAGCCTTAGGAACTGTCCACGAAGACTACGCGCGCGACCCCAGGTTCGACATCATTTTGCTTCCCGAGAATGTTGGAAAGCGCAAGGCGCAGATCGCCGCGATACGACGCTCATCAGGGGATCTGGTGCTTAACGTTGATTCAGACACGGTACTCGCGCCCGACGTCATTTCCAAGCTTGTACCGAAGATGCGAGATTCAGCGGTCGGCGCAGTCATGGGTCAATTGACGGCCAGTAACCGAACCGAGAGCTGGCTGACCAGGCTGATAGACATGGAGTACTGGCTGGCTTGCAACGAGGAGCGCGCGGCACAGGCTCGCTTCGGTGCCGTTATGTGCTGTTGCGGCCCATGTGCCATGTACCGCCGGTCTGCGCTCCTTTTGTTACTGGACCAGTACGAGTCGCAATTTTTTCGGGGCAAGCCAAGCGACTTCGGTGAGGATCGCCATCTCACTATCCTGATGCTGAAAGCAGGCTTTCGAACCGAATACGTTCCGAGCGCCATCGCGGCCACAGTCGTTCCGAACAGACTCGGACCGTATCTGCGCCAACAACTCCGTTGGGCACGAAGCACATTCCGGGACACGCTGCTTGGGCTGCGCTTGCTGCCTAGCCTAAATAGCTATCTCACGTTGGACGTGGTCGGACAGAATCTCGGCGCGCTACTCCTCGCCCTATCGGTATTAACGGGCCTCGCACATTTCGCACTGACAGGCACTGTGCCTTGGTGGACAGGACTGATGATTGTGTCCATGACCATGCTCCGATGCAGCGTGGTAGCATTTCGTGCTCGACAATTTCGATTTCTTGGCTTTTCGCTGCACACGTTCATCAACGTCTTTCTCTTGCTTCCGTTGAAGGCCTACGCGCTGTGTACCTTGAGCAATAGCGATTGGCTGTCGCGAAGCTCTGCTGTCGCTACATCGAACACTGGGGGAAAACAGGCCCCCACCCAAGCTCCGATCACTGGTTCCAGCAGGGCAGAACTCTCGCCCCATTCGGCTCCGCTTCGCAGGCTCAATCTTGCGCGGGATTCTTCGGAATTAGTCCTGTCGGACAACATTTGCGGCGACGACTGACCGCAAATACCTAATGGACGAGAGGTGCACGAGTTTGACCCAGAACGTGAATCATCAGTTGCTTGATCGGGAATTGGCCGCTGACGATCCGTGGCGCCTCGACGGCAATCCATTCGAGCGGAAGCGCCACACGCAAATGCTCCAGCTGGCGCTTGCCCAAGGCTCCATTACAAATGCCCTCGAAGTCGGGTGCGCTGCCGGCGCATTCACGGAAAAACTAGTCCCCTACTGCCAAGGGCTCACCGTCATCGATGTCGTGGCGCAAGCGATTGCTCGAGCACGTCAACGGATAAAGGAGCCGTCGCGCATCAACTGGATAGTCTGCGATGTTCAACAGTTTTCGACCGACGAGTTGTTTGACGTGATCGTTGTGGCGGAGGTCCTCTACTACCTCGGAGACATAGCCGAGATGCGCGCGGCCATCAAAAACCTGGTGCGGGTGCTTGCGCCAGGCGGGCATCTGATCTTCGGATCGGCAAGGGATGCTAATTGCCGTCGCTGGGGTCACGCCGCTGGTGCTGAGCCGGTCATGGCCATGCTGAACGAAACGTTGATCGAGGTAGAGCGGCTTGAGTGTCGGGGCGAGTCCGTCAACGAAGACTGCTTGCTCGTCCGTTTCCGGAACCCGATTTCCGCTTCCTGATGAATCTCGAATCTATCGCCGTTAACGTGGAGACACTATGCGCATCTGTGGTACCAAGCTGACCCATGATGGGGCGATCGCCCTGGTCGAGGATGGACGGCTCGTCTTCTGCGATGACCAGGAAAAGCGGCACAACGATCCGCGTTACCAATCCATCGATAATCTCGACGCAATTGTCGCCGCTTTAGCTGAGCAGCGGCTAGATCCTTGTGATGTCGATCAGTTCGTTATCGACGGCGGGGATGGCGAAGACGAGTCACAGTTTCAGGTCGGCAGGGAACCAAGCAACCGCCAGTTTTGTCGTCCCTCTCGGTAAAATGAACCCATGTCCATGATAGCGATCGACCTTACTGACGTAAGCAAAACTTATGACAAGCTCGTTGTCGACAGGCTGTCGTTCCGCGTTGCGGCGGGGGAATGCTTCGGGCTCTTGGGACCGAACGGCGCGGGCAAAAGCACGATTGCGCGTATGGTCCTCGGCATGACATCGCCTGATGCGGGGAAGATTACTGTGCTCGGCGCTCCAGTGCCGGCGCGCGCGCGTTTGGCACGTATGCGCATCGGCGTGGTCCCGCAGTTCGACAATCTTGATGCCGCGTTCACTGTACGCGAGAACCTGCTGGTGTTCGGGCGCTACTTCCGGATGAGCAGACGCCAGATCGATGCGGTCATACCATCGCTGCTTGAGTTCGCCCGCCTCGAGAACAAAGCGGATGCGCGCGTCGCCGAACTGTCCGGCGGCATGAAGCGGCGCCTGACGCTCGCGCGTGCGCTCATCAATGACCCGCACTTGCTGGTGATGGACGAGCCGACCACCGGCCTCGATCCGCAGGCCCGCCACCTGATCTGGGATCGGCTGCGATCGCTGCTGGCGCGGGGCAAGACTATTCTTTTGACTACCCATTTCATGGAAGAGGCCGAGCGGCTGTGCGATCGGCTGTGCGTTATGGAGGAGGGGCGCAAGATCGCCGAAGGTCGCCCGTCCGAACTCATTGACGAGCAGATCGGCTGTGACGTGGTCGAGGTCTACGGCGGCAATCCGCATGAACTGGGTGCGCTGATCCGGCCGTACGCACAGCGCATCGAGGTGAGCGGTGAGACGCTTTTTTGCTATGCACCCGATCCGGAGCAGGTGCTGGCGCAGCTACGCGGGCGCACGGGTCTACGCCTTCTGCAGCGTCCCCCCAATCTCGAGGATGTGTTTTTGCGGTTAACCGGGCGCGAGATGGAGGACTGAACAATGGGCGAACGTTATGCGGCGGGCATGCCCGCCAATGCGTGGAATTGGGTCGCGGTTTGGCGCCGCAACTATCTTGGATGGAAGAAAATCGGGCTTGCATCGGTTCTCGGCAACCTCGCCGATCCGATGATCTATCTGTTCGGTCTCGGCTTTGGCATCGGAACAATGATAGGTCCTGTTGAGGGCTCTTCGTACATTGCGTTTCTCGCGGCTGGCATGGTTGCCACAAGCGTGATGGCATCGGCGACCGCTGAAACGGTCTACGGGAGTTTCGGCCGCATGGGCGACCAGCGCACCTGGGAAGGAATGCTATGCACTCAGCTGACGCTCGGCGATATCTTACTCGGCGAATTGGCGTGGGCAGCCACGAAGGCCCTCATGGCGGGCACAGCAATCACTATTGTTGCCACCACGCTCGGCTACGCATCGTGGCCATCCATCCTCTGCTTGCTGCCAGTCATCGCTCTCAATGGCCTCGCCTTCGCGAGTCTAGCGATGGTCGTCACGGCGCTTGCGCCCAGTTATGAATATTTCATATTTTATAATACGCTTGTTATTACACCCATGCTGTTCCTTTGCGGCGCGATGTTTCCGATCAACCAATTGCCCGGCGCTTTTCAGTATGCTGCCTCCTTATTACCGCTCGCACATGCAATCGACCTCATTCGTCCAGCGATGCTTGGCCGTCCGATTGACAAAATGGGCCTGCATATCGGCGCGCTTTGCATATACACAGTTTTGCCCTTCTTCTTTTCGATTGCTCTTTTTCGTCGAAGGCTGATGCGTTGACGCTACTCACCATTCGAATTGAATGTTTGGTCGCAACCCATTCACACGCCGCCTAGATCAAGACATGCGTTTTAAGGGACTCGATCTGAATCTCCTCGTTGTGTTGGACGCTCTGGTCAGGGAACGTAAAGTCACCGCGGCGGCCCGCAGTATTAACCTGAGCCAGCCGGCAATGAGCGCCGCCGTTGCTCGGTTACGCGCCTATTTCAGCGATGAGCTATTTACGATGAGCGGCCGCGAGCTCATTTTGACACCTCGCGCTGAGGGGCTCGCCCCAGCAGTCAGGGAGGCATTGCTCCACATCCAGCTATCGATTATTTCCTGGGACGCCTTCAACCCAGCCCAATCGGATCGTCGCTTCCGGATTATCCTTTCCGATTACATCACGCTCGTATTTTTTAAGAAGATCGTAGAACGTGCTGCGCGGGAAGCTCCCGCCGTCCGCTTTGAATGTCTCCCTATTTCCGACGACCCCGAGGAGCTTCTCCGGCGCGGCGACGTTGATTTTCTGATCATGCCGGAAGTATTCATGTCGAAACATCCTCGCGCAACCCTGTTCGAAGATATGCTCGTGTGCGTAGGCTGCGGCACGAACAAGCAGCTGTCAGAGCCACTTACATTGGAGCGATACTTATCGATGGGGCAGGTTGTGTTCAAATTCGGGGACACCCGGCAGCTCTCCATGGAGGAATGGTATTTGCTCGAGCACGGTTTCGAGAGACGTATCGAAGTTGTCGTACACGGCTTTAGCCTGATCCCGCCCGTTGTATCAGGCACCAGCCGCATCGGGACCATGCCCTTACGGCTGGCGCAGCATTTCGCAAAAACAACACCCCTGCGGATTGTCAAACTTCCGCCGCCACTTCCTCCCGCATTCACGGAGGCCGTTCAATGGCCTGCGCTCCACAATAGTGATCCGGCAAGCCTGTGGATGCGGGAAATGATGTTGCAGGAGGGATCTCGTATGATTCCTCTGCCTAAGAGCACCGGACGTCTCAGTTGTCCCCAAATTGAGAAACTGCCCCCCCTCGACTATGAGAGGAGGCATGGATGGCGATCCCCCGCCGCCTGCGACCCCGCAACTGCTCAGCAGAAGGGCGAAGCGAACGAGAGTGAATCCATTTCGTAAATGTGTGCCTATCCAAGCAATCGATTTCTGCAATTGTCCGATGACGAATATGAACGCGCCTGAAGGTGTGGAGGCGGAAGCCTGTTCGGGCCCTTGCGGCCGACCACGATGAATCCCTTCCAAACCTTCAGCCGGACGGTGTTGTTGACCCGCTCCATTAAATGCCAGGACCAAACATATTCGGCGGGAGCACTGATCCTGAACCAGCGAGCGGATGCAGTCGGTTGCCGGTCGGGGAGCAATATAGGGAGCTGGGTCGCCAGCCTCCGGAGACTTACGTGACAACCATTCCTTAAAGGATTCAGCTTTGAGACCCTTCCCTCTGACTTCCGCGATTTGGGGCATTGTGTTGATCAGCGGCGTGGTCAACGTGCTTGCGCTCATCTCGCCGCTGTTCATGCTTCAGGTCTATGACCGCGTTCTGGCAAGTGGCAGCGTATCCACGCTGGTGGGGCTCGTCGTGCTCGCTGCGGGGCTTTATGCGT
>NZ_JAMYNB010000019.1:0-89271 GCF_040318795.1 Mesorhizobium sp. M1004 | reverse complement strand
CCACTCCGTCGAGCTTCGCTCGACACCTCTCCCCCGATCAACGGGGGAGAGGAAGGGCTCCCTTCCGCAACCGCTGCGGAGGATGGGCAGGCAGGTGAGGGGCAGCGCAAACGTCCGCAGGAGATTCAAACCCTGAAGCGCTGCCTTAGACCGATATGCGAGATTGATCCGAGCTGGCGCGCCAGCGCCACTTATGTCCAACACGGTACGAATCCGGCCGATGCAAAATCGTTACCTGCCCTATTTATTGACCTTGCCCAGCCTGTTTCTGGCCGCAGTCGTCATCTTCTGGCCGGTCTGGGACCTGATCCAGATATCGACGCATGATGTCAGCCGTTTTGGGCAGCTGCGGGACTTCAACGATTTCGCCAATTATTCCGCCTTCCTCGCCGATCCCGATTTCCTGGCGGCACTCTGGCGCACCGGCCTGTGGACCGTGCTGGTGGTCGGCGGCGCGCTGCTGTTGTCCGTCCCCGTGGCGATGATCCTCAATACCGATTTCTACGGCCGCGGCATTGCCCGCGTCATCATCATGCTGCCCTGGGCGGTGTCGCTGACGATGACGGCGGTGGTCTGGCGCTGGGCGCTCAACGGCGAAAGCGGGATGCTGAACTCGGCGCTGATCGGGCTTGGCCTGATCCATGAGAACATCCAGTGGCTGGCGCGCGCCGAGACGGCATTCCCGATGCAGGTGCTGATCGGCATATTGGTGACGGTACCGTTCACCACGACCATCTTCCTCGGCGGCCTGTCGTCGATCCCCGACGACCTCTACGAGGCGGCGGCCCTGGAGGGGGCGACGCCACTGCAGCAGTTTCGCGAGATCACCTTTCCGCTGCTGAAGCCGTTCATCAACATCGCCATCGTGCTCAACACCATCTACGTCTTCAATTCCTTCCCGATCATCTGGGTGATGACGCAGGGCGGGCCGGCCAACTCGACCGACATATTGGTCACCCATCTCTACAAGCTGGCCTTCCGCATCGGCAAACTGGGGGAAGCATCGGCAGTGTCGCTGCTGATGTTCGCCATCCTTTTGATCTTCACCATGATCTATGTGCGCCTCGCCATGCGGGAGCAACGCGCATGACGCCCAAGCTGAAGCGCACGATCATTGCCTGGCTGCTGCTTTCGCCGCTGCTCGTGGTGACGATCTTTCCGTTTGCCGTGATGTTTTTGACCGCGGTCAAGCCAAGGCAGGAGGTGCTGTCGCCGACCTGGTGGCCAAGCGAATTCGACTGGTCGAATTTTGCCGACATGTGGTCGGCGACCGGCTTTGGCCAGGCGCTGGCCAATTCGCTCTATGTCTCTGTTATCGCCACCGTCGGCGCCATCCTGATCTCGGTGCCGGCCGCCTATGCCATGTCGCGGTTTCGCTTTGCCGGCTATGGCGCCTTCCGCCAGTTCCTGCTGATCTCGCAGATGATCTCGCCGATCGTGCTGGTGCTCGGCCTGTTCCGGCTGATGGCGGCCTGGGGTCTGATCGAATCCACGACCGCGCTCGGCGTCATCTACATGGCTTTCAACGTCGCCTTCACCGTGTGGATGCTGCAAAGCTATTTCGACACCATCCCGCGCGATCTCGAGGAAGCAGCGTGGATGGAAGGCGCCGGCCGATGGCTGACCTTGCGAAAAGTGTTTCTGCCGCTTTGCCTGCCGGCAATAGCGGTGACCGCCATCTTCACCTTCATCAACGCATGGAATGAGTTCGTCGTCGCGCTCACAATGCTGCGCAGCCAGGAAAGTTACACGCTGCCGATCCAGGTGTTCTCGCTGGTCGCCGGCCGCTACACGATCGAATGGCACCATGTAATGGCGGCGACGCTGCTGGCGACGCTGCCGGTGGCGATTCTGTTCATCTGGCTGCAGCGCTATCTCGTCCGCGGGCTGGCGCTCGGGGCGGTCAAATAACGGCGCCATTCACAACGGAGCTTTCATGCGCATCTTCACCGCCTCGCTGGCGACCGAAACCAACACCTTCTCGCCGGTGCCGACCGACCGGGCGTCGTTCGAGATGGCGTTCTATGCCGGGCCGGGCAAGCATCCAGACACGCCGACCTTGTGCTCCTCGCCGATGGTCGCGCTGCGCCGGCGTGCGGCTGCCGAAGGGCTGACCGTCATCGAAGGCACCGCCACCTGGGCGGAGCCGGGCGGGCTGGTGCAGCGGCAGACCTATGAGGCGTTGCGCGACGAGATTCTCGGCCAGTTGAAGGCAGCCTTGCCGGTCGACGCCGTCATCCTCGGCCTGCACGGCGCCATGGTGGCGCAAGGCTATGACGATTGCGAAGGCGATCTGCTGGAACGGGTTCGCGCAATCGTCGGGCCCGACGTGGTGATCGCGGTCGAGCTCGACCCGCACAGTCATCTGACCCCAAAGCGCGTCGCGGCATGCAATGTCATGGCCTATTTCCTCGAATTCCCGCACACCGACTTCTATGAGCGCGGCGAACATGTCGTCGAGCTTGGATTGGCGGCGGCGCGTGACGAGATCAAGCCGGTGATCTCGACGTTCGACTGCCGCATGATCCAGGTGCTGCCGACCAGCCGCGAGCCGATGCGCTCCTTCGTCGACCGCATCAAGGCGCTGCACGGCAAGGACGGCGTGCTGTCGGTCTCGGTCATCCATGGCTTCATGGCCGCGGACGTGCCGGAAATGGGCACGCGCATCCTGGTCGTCACTGACAATGACAAGGCCAAGGGCGATGCGCTGGCGGAGAGGCTAGGGCACGAGCTTTACGCCATCCGCGAAAGGACGGCGATGACGATGCTGAACGCCGAGGACGGCATCGCGCGGGCACTGGCCGTGCGCAAGGAAAATCCCGGCAAGCCGGTTGTGATTGCCGACATCTGGGACAATCCCGGCGGTGGCGTCGCCGGCGACGGTACGGTCGTGCTGCGCGCCATGCTGGAACAGGGCGTGGACAATTTTGGCGTGGCGACGATCTGGGACCCGATTGCTGTCACATTTTGCCAGGCGGCAGGCGAAGGCGCCGTCATCGACCTGCGCTTCGGCGGCAAGGCCGGGCCGCTGGCCGGCGAACCGATCGATGCGCGCGTCAAGGTGTTGAAAGCCGTCCCCGAGGGCTGGCAGAGCTTCGGGCCAAGCCGGGTGACGCTCGGGCCGACGGCGCTGGTGCGGCTCGAAGGCACCGGAATCGACATCATCCTCAACACCAACCGCACGCAGACCTTCGAGCCGGATATTTTCTCCAACATCGGCGTCGATCCGTTGTCGAAGGACATATTGCTGATCAAGTCGACCAACCATTTCTACGCCGGCTTTGAACCGATCGCGGCGGAGATTATTTATGTCTCGGCGCCGAGTTCGTATCCGAGCAATCCGGCGGTGACGGATTACAGGAAGCTGACGCGGCCGGTGTGGCCACGGGTGGCTGACCCTTGGCGCTGGTGATCTCCCCGCTTGAGAGGGAGATGTCGCCAAAGGCGACAGAGGGGGTCCTCGCGCGTGAAGCGCCGACCTTCATCTGCCGCAGGAGGTCGAGCCCAGTCGGACCGACCCCCTCTGGCCGCTTTGCGGCCATCTCCCCCTCGAGGGGGGAGACAAGGCGGCGCTATAGCAATCCCCGCTTCACCATCATCGCTTCCGGCGAAGGCATCTTGCCGCGGAACGCCGTGTACAGCTCCTCCGGATCCTTCGACCCGCCGGCGGCATAGATATTCTTCCGAAGCCGTTCCGCCAGCGCCGGGTTGAAGGGATCGCCGGTCTCCTCGAAGGCGGCGAAGGCGTCGGCGTCGAGCACTTCCGACCACATGTAGGAATAGTAGCCGGCTGAATAACCGTCGCCTGAGAAGATATGGCCGAAATGCGGGGTGCGATGACGCATGGCGATGGTGCCGGGCATATCAAGCTTTTCCAGCGTTTCGGCTTCGAAACGCAGCGGTTCCGCCGGCGCATCCGGCCGCGCGTGATACGCCATGTCGATCAGCGCCGACGCTGTGAACTCGACCGTGGCGAAACCTGCGCCGAACGTGCGGGCGGCCAGCATCTTGTCGAGCAGCGACTTCGGCATCGGCTTGCCGGTCTTAACATGCAGCGCATGCTTTTCCAGCACTGCGGGCACCGTCAGCCAGTGCTCGTAGAGCTGCGAAGGCAGTTCGACGAAATCGCGGGAAACCGAGGTGCCCGCCACCGACGGCCAGGTGACGTCGGTCAGCATGCCGTGCAAAGCATGGCCGAATTCGTGGAACAGGGTCTTGGCCTCATCGACCGACAGCAGCGCCGCTTCCCCCGCCGGCGGCTTGGCGAAGTTCATGATGTTGTAGATCACCGGCTTTGAGCCATCCCCAAGCTTGTAGCCAGACTTCAGCGCGCTCATCCAGGCGCCAGAACGCTTCGAGGATCGGGCGAAATAGTCGGCGAGGAACAGGCCGCGCTCGCTGCCATCGGCGTTCTTCACCACGAAGACGCGCGCGTCGGGATGCCAGGCGGCGATGCCCTTCTTCTCCTCGAAAGTGATGCCGAACAGTTTTGTGGCGACGTCGAAGCAGGCGTCGATGACCCGGTCGAGTTGCAGATAGGGTTTCAGTTCCGCCTCGTCGAAGTCGAATTTTTCGGCGCGCAATTTCTCCTGGTAGAAGCGCCAGTCCCAGGCGGCGAATTTTTCGTTGCTGCCTGCCTTGGTCGCCAGCCGCTCCAGCTCCTTCTGGTCGGCGGCGGCCTTCTCCAGCGCTTTCTCCCAGACCGGGTCGAGGAGGTCGTGCACCGCCTTCGGCGTCTTGGCCATGGTGTCGTCGAGCTTCAGCGCGGCGAACGAGGCATAGCCGAGCAGCCTGGCCTTTTCGGCGCGCAATTTCAGCATGTCGCGCACCACTGCGGTGTTGTCGCTGGCGCCACCGTTCTGGCCGCGCATGGTGAAAGCGCGGAAGGCGGTCTCGCGCAGGTCGCGGCGTTCGGAGAAGGTCGTGAACGGCTCATAGATAGAGCGCGACAAGGTGACTGCGTAGCGGCCTTTCTGGCCGCGCGTCTCGGCGGCTTCGGCCATCGAACTCTTCACGAAGTCCGGCAGGCCCGCAAGATCAGCCTCGTCGAGGAAAAGCGCCCAGTCGCGCTCGTCGGCCAGCACGTTCTGGCCGAAGGTCGTGCCGAGCGAGGACAGCTCCTCGCTGATGTTGGCCAGCCGCTTCTTGCCGTCGGCGTCGAGTTTTGCGCCCGATCGCACAAAGCCTTTCCAGGTCTTCTCCAGCACCCGCAGCGTCTCGACGTCGAGTTTTAGCGTCTCCCGGCGCTGGTAGAGGTCGTCGATGCGGGCAAACAGTTTCTCGTTCATCGAGATCGCCGAGAAATGCCGCGACATCTTCGGCGAGATCTCACGCTCCAGCGCCTGGATCGCATCGTTGGTGTGGGCGCCGGCCCGGCACCAGAAGATCGACGAGACATGGTCGAGCGGCTCACCGGCGAGCTCGAGGGCTGCCAGCGTATTCTCGATGGTCGGCGCATCCTTGTTGCCGGCGATCGCATCGATTTCGGCCTCATGTGCCTTCAGCGCCGCGTCGAACACCGAGGAGAAATCGTCGTCGCCGATGCTGGCAAAATCCGGCAGGCCGAGCGGCCCTTGCCATTTGGTCAGCGGATGGGCGGCGAGATCGACGGTTTTCGTGGACGGCATGGGGGATCTTTCGATGATTGGCGGAGCTTGCTGACCGATGTAGGGCGATGACTGGCGCGGCGCAACAGCGCGGCCGTTCCAGCCCGCGTCAGAAGCCGTCGCAATTTTCCGCGATCGCCGCTTGCGAACTGGCGGTGATGCGGTTGCCGGTGACGCCGAACGTCTCCTGCATCAGCATGTCATTGTTGGGGAAATCATAGCAGGCGATGACAGTGGTGACGCCGGCCTCGCTCTTTTCGACGCGATGCCGGATTTCGGCGCCGGCGACCGCGCCCTTCCATTCGTCGATCGACGCGATGAACTCCTGCTTCGACTGCACGACGCCGAGATCGTCGAGCTTGATGCGGACATCGTCGGCGAGCAGGTCCGACAATTCGGTGCGATCGGCGACCAGCAGCGCCGAATACCAGCGGTCGATAATGGCGCCGTCATCGGAGCGGGCAGGGACGAGCGAAATCAGCAGCGCCGCTACGGCGAAAGCGATCGCAGGCCAAACCCGCATTCTTGCCTCCTCTTATTTGACCATGCCCTTATCCGAAAACCGGTTCCCACTTTTCGGGATCATGGGTCTACGTCAAATCCGGCCGCTCGAAGTCGCCAGTGTCCTTGTTCATCACCCAGAGCTCGCCGGTCGAGATGTCGAACCAGGCGCCATGCAGCGACAGCCGCCCCTTGCCTTCGAGGATGGAGACGCAAGGGAAGGTCCTGAGATTGGCGATCGAATAGCGGATGGAAATCCGCTCCAGCGCCGTCTGCCGTTCGGTTGCCGTCATGAACGTGCTGGACGAAACGGTTTCGGCCGCCGGCGCGATCAGGCTCATCCATTTGCCGATGAAGTCGCCGGGCGACAGCGGCGCCGAATTGGTGTCGAGCGCGGCGCGGATGCCGCCGCAGCGGCCATGGCCCATCACCACGATGTTTTTCACCTTCAGGCTCTGCACGGCGAATTCGAGCGCGGCCGAGGTCGAGTGGAACTCGCCGTCCGGTGCATAGGGCGGCACCAGATTGCCGACATTGCGCAGGACGAACAGTTCGCCCGGACCGGCGTCGAAGATCGCCTCGGGGGCAGAGCGGGAATCGCAGCAGGCAACGATCATGGTTTCGGGCGCCTGCCCTTCGCGGGCGAGCTCGCGATAGCGTCCGCTCTCGGTGAGATAGCGGCCATTCATGAAGTTGCGGTAGCCGGTCCAAAGATGTTCGGGGAGATGGGGCATGGGCTAGGGATGAAGCCTTTCGGGGTTAGCGACGGCAGCTCATTTCAAGTTAGAAAGGCTCTAACGGCAAATGCCCGTCGCGGGCAATGCCGAATTGCGGATGGCTTCGTCGCAAATCGCCATGCCGCACGCATGGCTCGCCGCTTGCCTCACGCCCAGATCGCCAGGGGAATGCCCAAACGGTCGGCAAGCGGCGGGTCGGGAAACGGCTTTGCCTCGCCGCCGGCAATGCGTCCGGCAATCAGCATCATCGCTGCGGCGTCGAGGAAATCGTCGGCGGCAGCACCGCGTTGCGGCGGCTGGTCAAGGAAAGCTCTGGTATAGCCGTGCCGGCAGAGCAGTGCCTTGCGCTCTTCCATCCCGGCAGGATTGACTGCGCCCTTGATCTTCTTCGGCAGCGTCATCGGTTTTTCGCCGTTCAGCCGGCAGAAGGCCACTTCGGGGTGCGATTCGAAGACGCGGCGGCGCAGTTGCGGACGTGCGATCAGCAGCGCGTCGATCTCGCGTATCTTGGCAAAGATGCCGAAGGCCTGGATCGAGACGCCGCGTGGCGGATCGGAGGTCGCCCTGGCCACCTCGCTGGCGCGCCGATGCGCCTCATACCAGGCCTCGACCGTGGTGAAGTCGCTGATGTCGGCGTAGAGGGCCGCGCCGGACGGGATAGAGAAGACGCTGGATTGCCGTGCTCCGAGCATTGGCCGTACCAAGGTCTCCGGCCCGCGCCCGCCTCTTTGCGAGACGTCCGGCAGGCCGATCGGCATGTCGACGGCCACTGTCGCATCGGCGGGCAAGGCGTCGAGCAGGGCCGCAAAGCTGGGAAAGACGCGGACTGACGGCGCGGCATCCAGATCGCGGCGGACGGCGATCCAGCCGGCCTTGCAGCCGTCGGCGCCGACGACCACGGTCGACGTCACGCCCGGCGGTCCCGCCCCGGATGCGTGAGGTGGCGCAGCTGCACCATCGCCATCGGGTGCGACAGGCTCTGGGCATCGGTTTCAAGCTGCAGCTCGTCGCCGCCACGCTTGGCGGTTCGCGCCAGGATTTCGTAGACGGCGGCGGTGGTCGATTGCAGCGCCTTGATCGGCGGCTGCCCCGACAGGATGCGGGCGAGGTAGACGGCCGCAGTCAGGTCGCCGAGGCCATTCGGCGGCTTGTCGATGAGGCGGTGTTCGGCCAGCAGCGCCTGGGTGCCGTCAAGCAGCAGATTGCCGGTGCCGCCGGTCATCATCGACTGTGCCGACGTCACCAGCATTGTTGACGGTCCGGCATGGAGGGCGGCCGAGATCACCGATTTCAGATCGGGCAAAGGCGCGCCGGCCATCCACTCCAGCTCATAGCGGTTGGGGGTGGCGATGTCGGCGATCGGCATCAGTCGATCACGCATGGCGGCGGCCGTCAGCTCGGGCACGTAGAGCCCGCCGGAATCGCCCATCACCGGATCGCATATATAGATCGCGTCCGGCGTCTTGGCCTTGACTGCCGCAACCAGCGAGGCGACGGCCTCGGCCTGGCCGGCCTCGCCGAGATAGCCCGACAGCACCGCGCCCACCTCGCCCAGCCAGGGCGCGCGCTCGAGATCGGCCATCAGCGCCTTGAACTGGTCGAGCGGCGGCACGATGCGCGTGGCGCGGCCATGGCCCGGATGCCAGGGCAGGATGACCGTCGGCACCGCCCACACCGGAAAGCCCAGCGTCTCCAGCGCAAACACGGCGGCGCGGTTACCGACCGAGCCGCGGGCGACATGGCTGGAAATGACGATGACCGCGCGCGGCGCGTCGGCTTTTTCGCTGTTCATGGAAAATCCTAGATACGGATAATTTTTCGTTGAATCGTCATCCTGATCTATCTCTTTGGTTGGAGCATGATCTCCGGACAAAACGGTTCCCGCTTGTCCGAGAAAACCGGTTCCCACTTTTCAGGATCATGCTCTAGCTGCCCCGGGAGACGTAGTACACGAGCCAGATCAAAAGGCCGAGGGCGACGATGAGCCCAAGTGTGCGGCCGATGCGGGTGCCCCAGACCTCGATCGGATCGGATCGGTCGGCCTCGGCTGCGGTAACATGATCGCGGGCGCCTTTCGCTGCCCGTGACACCAGCGATGCGCCGCCAAGGCCGCCCTCGTTCGCCACGCGCTCGATAATGCGGCGCGATTCGCTGTCATCGTCGCGGCGTTCCGCCATGATCCTGTCCTGTTTGCCGGCAACCATATCGTGTTCGCGCGATCAATCACAGGGCTTCGCCGGCGCATGAATGCGCGCCAGGAATGCGCGCCAGCGGCAGACATTTTCTTGAGCGCGGATTGTGCTAATGCTTCGCATGCAACTTCTGTCGAGGGACCTCACCATGTTTGCCCAGCGCCTTGCCTTCCCTTTCCGCAGTCTGCCGGCCGTGCTGATGATGGCCGTCGTGCTGCCTCTGCTCGCCGGCTGCGGCTTCAACACCATCCCGACGGCGGAGGAAAACGCCAAGGCGGCATGGAGCGAGGTGCTGAACCAGTATCAGCGTCGGTCCGACCTCATTCCCAATCTGGTCGAGACGGTGAAGGGCTATGCCTCGCATGAAAAGGACACGCTCGATGCGGTGGTCGAAGCGCGCGCCAAGGCGACGCAGATCACGGTGACGCCGGAAACGCTGAAGGACCCCGAAGCGCTCAAGAAGTTCCAGGATGCGCAATCAGGGCTGACCAGCGCGCTGTCGCGGCTGATCGCGGTGTCGGAGGCCTATCCCGACCTCAAGGCCAACCAGAATTTCCTGGCGCTGCAGGCGCAGCTCGAAGGCACCGAGAATCGTATCGCCGTGGCGCGGCGCGACTACATCCTGGCGGTCAAGGATTACAATCTGACGCTGAGGACCTTTCCGTCGGTGCTATGGGCAACCTTCTGGTTCCGCAGCAACGAGCCCTTCGCCAACTTCACCGTCGAAGAAGACAAGATGCAGCCGCCGAAGGTCGATTTCGGCACGAAGCAGGGCGGGTGATGACGTCTGGGTGAGCTTGGCCTTTGCCAGCCTTGCGTTCCTTCACACCCCCCTCTGTCCTGCCGGACATCTCCCCCGCAAGGGGGGAGATCGGCTGTCATTTTGGCTTTCGCCAATCGCCAACGTTTGAAGGGATGGGTCGACGAGGAAGCTGCCAATCTCCCCCCTTGCGGGGGAGATGCCCGGCAGGACAGAGGGGGACGCGAAGGAACGCCAACCTTGGTGTTCTTCTCGCCTTTCTGGCCGTCTTCCTGCCCCTCACCGCCTTCGCCGCCGACCTCCCCGCGCTGACCGCCCGCGTCGTCGACAATGCCGGGATCATCGATGCAAGCACCAAAGCCGCGCTCACCCAGAAACTCGCCGACTTCGAGACCAGAGGCTCCGACCAGATCGTCGTCGCAACCATCCCCAGCCTCGACGGCGAGGAGATTGAGCCTTACGCCAACCGGCTGTTCCGCTTCTGGAAGCTCGGCCAGGCCAAGGAAAACAACGGCGTGCTGCTGCTGGTGGCGCCGAACGACCGCAAGATGCGCATCGAGGTCGGCTATGGGCTGGAAGGCACGCTGACCGATTTGCACACCAAGCTGATCATCGAAAACGACATGGTGCCTGCGTTCCGCGCCGGCGATTTCTCCGGGGGCATTTCCAAGGCCGTCGACGACATGGTGATGGTGCTGGAAGGCAATCCGGAGGAATTGGAGGCGCGCGGCGAGCGCAACCAGAAGCCGCCCATCAATACCGACAATCTGTTCTTCGGCGTCTTCATCAGCATCTGGGCAATCATCTTCTTCGGCAGCATGGCCGCCTCCATCCTGCCGCCGATCTTCGGCCAAAAACTCGGTCCCGGCCGCTATCGCTGGCTCGGCATGACATTCGAGCCGGGCCGGCGGTCGTCCAGCGGCGGCTGGTCTTCGGGCGGGGGCGGCTGGTCGTCGGGTTCAAGCGGTGGTGGCGGCTTTTCCGGCGGCGGCGGTTCGTCCGGCGGCGGCGGCTCCTCGGGAAGCTGGTGACGAGATGACAACACGCATCGCCAATCCCTGGCATGGCCGCTTCGCCACGATGACCGGCGCTGCCTTGCTGGTCTTGCTCGTCAGCGTCGCGGCGCTGGCAGCGGAGCTGCCCGCCCTCGCGGGACGCGTGGTAGACAATGCCGACATCATCGATGCCGCGACCGAGGCGGCGCTCACCCAAAGACTGGCCGATTTCGAGACCAAAGGCTCCGACCAGATCGTCGTCGCCACGATCAACAGCCTCGACGGCGAGGAGATCGAATCCTACGCCAACCGGCTGTTCCGCTTTTGGAAACTCGGCCAGGCCGGCGAAAACAACGGCGTGCTTCTGCTGGTGGCCAAGAACGACCACAAGATGCGCATCGAGGTCGGCTACGGGCTGGAAGGCACGCTGACCGACCTGCACACCAAACTGATCATCGAAAACGACATGGTGCCGGCGTTCCGCGCCGGTGATTTCTCCGGCGGCATTTCCAAGGCCGTCGACGACATGGTCATGGTGCTGGAAGGCAACCCGGAAGAACTGGAGGCGCGCGGCAAGCGCAACCCGGCCGACCGCAGCACGCCCATCGATCCCGTCGTCGCGGTCTTCCTGATCCTGTGGGCGGCGATGTTCTTCGGCGGCCTGGCGATGGCCTTCCTGCCGCCGATCTTCGGCACCAAGCTGTCGCCGGGCGTGTATAAATGGCTGGGCATGACCTTTCGCTACGGCCAGGGGCCGAGCGGATCGTCCTCGGGCTCCAGCAGCTGGACAACAAGTTCGTCGTCGGGCAGCGGATGGTCATCGGGAAGTTCGGGCAGCAGCTGGTCTTCGGGCTCAAGCAGCGGCGGGTTTTCAGGCGGCGGCGGTTCGTCTGGCGGTGGCGGGTCTTCAGGGAGCTGGTGAGAGAAGATGGCAACACGACCGATCAGCCCACAGGACCATGAGCGCATCGCCACCGCGATCCGCGCGGCCGAGGCCAAAACCGACGGCGAGATCTACTGCGTCGTTGCGCATGCCAGCGACGGCTATTTCTTTCCCGCCGCCTTCATGGCGACATCGGGCATGCTGATTGCCAGCCTCGCCGTCGCTTATGGGCTGGAAGCCTGGTGGCTGTCGATCCGGCTGCCGCATTTCGTCATTGTCCAACTGCTGGCACTGGCCTCGGTGTTGGTGCTTTTGTGGGCGCTGCCGGGCTTGCGCATCCATCTGGTGCCGCGCCGGCAGCGTTATCAGGCGGCACATCACAATGCGCTCAGGCAGTTCCTCGCCCGCAATGTCCACCGCACCACGGCGCGCACCGGCGTGTTGGTCTTCGTGTCGATCGCCGAGCGTTATGCCGAAGTGGTCGCCGATTCGGGCATCGACAGCAAGGTCGGCCAGCATGTCTGGGACGGCGTGGTGCGCGATCTCCTGCAGCATGCCGGTGACGACCGGCTCGCCGACGGCTTCGTCAAGGCGATCGGGCAGGTCGGCGCGGTGCTGGCCGAGCATTTCCCGGTGACGTCGGGCGACGCCAATGAGCTGGACGATCATCTCGTCGAGATCTGAAGAGCCTGCACGCGCTACCCGGACGGACGCCTGACCGCGCCGGCTGGGCGCGTTTTCCAGGCAGGCTTTGCCCATTGTCAGCAGTGTCGCGATCGGCTGTGAGAAAGCGGTCGGCGGGCTGACCTCGACTCTTGCAAATGGCCGATGCGGGTTTATGGTTAACAAATCATGAATACGCTGAGCATCGACATCAGGAAAGCCGAACCGCGCGACGCCGGCGCCATTGCCGACGTGCACCAGCTGGCCTGGGAGGGCGCCTATTCCGGCATCATCCCGCATCGCTCGCTGACCTCGATGATCAACCGCCGCGGCGCCGACTGGTGGGCCAACGCCATCCGCCGCGCCGCCACCGTTCTGGTGGTCGAGATCGGCGGCACCATCGCCGGCTATGCCACGATCGGCAAGAACCGCGCCCGCGAGCTGAAGCAACAGGGCGAAATCTACGAACTTTACCTGCGTCCGGAATATCAGGGCATCGGGCTCGGCAGCCGGCTGTTCAAGGCGGCGCGGGCGCGGCTTGCCGACCACGGGCTGAAGGGAATGGTGGTGTGGGCGCTGGAAGACAACCAGAACGCACTTTCCTTCTATGCCGGCGCGGGTGGCCGTGACGTCGCCGAAGGCGTCGAGATTTTCGAGCAGAGGGCGCTCAAGAAGGTCGCCTTCGTCTGGGAATGACCGGTCTCGGTTACAAATCATCATAAACCGTGCGCTTCCGTTAGCGCTTCGCACCAATCGCCGCATTGCACCATGCCGCGCCGCCCGCTATCGATCTTGGACATCGAGAGAGGGATTTAAGCCATGCGAATCGAAGCCATTGCCATCGGAAAGAACCCGCCCGAGGACATCAACGTCATCATCGAGGTGCCGATCGGCGGCGAGCCGATCAAGTACGAGATGGACAAGGAGGCCGGCACGCTGTTCGTCGACCGTTTCCTGCATACGTCGATGCGCTACCCCGGCAATTACGGTTTCGTGCCGCACACGCTGTCGGGCGACGGCGACCCGATCGACGTGCTGGTCTGCAACACGCGCGCGCTGGTGCCGGGCTGCGTCATCAATGTGCGGCCGATCGGCGTGCTGGTGATGGAAGACAATGCCGGCCAGGACGAGAAGGTCATTGCCGTGCCCTCGCCGAAGCTGACGCTGCGCTACGAAAACGTCACCGAATACACGCAGCTGCCCGAGATCACCCGCGACCAGGTCCAGCACTTCTTCGAGCACTACAAGGATCTCGAGCCCGGCAAATGGGTCAAGATCGAAGGCTGGCACGATTCCAAATACGCCAAGAAGATGATCGTCGACGCGATCGCACGGGCGAAGGCGGCGAAGTAGCGCCGAGAGAGGCCTGCGTCTCGTTCAAGTAAGCGGCAAACGCCAGCGCGAGGCACCCCCCTCTGGCCTGCCGGCCATCTCCCCCTCAAGGGGGGAGATCGGATGTCGCAACGGCTTTCGTCAATTTTCAGCGCCGAAAGAAAAAGCGCCGCCAGCGAAGCTGCCAATCTCCCCCCTTGAGGGGGAGATGCCCGGCAGGGCAGAGGGGGGTGCCTTGCACCCACGTGGCTAGTTATCCACCCGACCAAACGCCGGCACGTTGCCGATGACGGTGTGCTTGTCCTTGCCACAGGCGAAACTCTTCGCCTTTTCGTCCGCCAGCTTGCGCGCCTGGTCGTTGGCCTGAGGGTTGCCGGTGGCGAGCACGAGGCCGATGGTGCAGCCGTCGCGGGCTTCCATCTGGGCGACCTTGGCGACGAGCAGCACTTCGGTCGGCTTGTTCTCATCCTCGGGATTGCTGATCGAGCGGCGGTGGATCACCGCGAAGGGAACGGCAACGTCGCCCTTGGTCTCGATGCGCCATTCGACCTTGGCGCCGGACGAGTTGAAGCCGGAAAAGCTCTCCCAGACCGAGGTCATCTCGCCGCCGGGCGGAAACCCGTAGAATAGCGATTCACGCGCATCGTCGTAGGCGATCAGCACGGGATAGCCGCGATAGCCGGAGCAGGCGAGTTCGGCCCAGTCGCCGTCACCTTCCTCGGCCTGCGCATAGGTGACGCAATCCTTTTGCGAGTCGAGGTCGGTGTAGACGCTGGATATTCCGTCGGCATGGGCGGTTTGGGATAGGGCGGCGAGGGCGAATGGAACAAGCAGCAGGGTTCGCATGCGGACGTCTCCCGTGAAGTTCGCCCCAGCCTATCGCCAAATCTGCGGCCGGCCTAGCGTGCCAATCTCAACGTTGGCGCCACCCACATCGCCCTGCCGGGCAATTCTCCCCCTGAACGGGAGAAAGTGGCCGGCTGCGCCGCTGGCGACAACCTTGCAACGCTGGCAATTGGCGAAATGGTGATGAGAGCGTTCCTCGCCCCATTTCCGGGAAAGGATGCCGGCAGGTGAGGGGCGGCGCCAACGTTAGAAAATGCTATTTCTTCAAGCTCGCTTCGATCAGCAGGTCGGCGTTGCGGGCCACCGATTGCGCCGGGCCGCCGAGGCCGAAGAGCTGGCCGCTGATATAGGCGCCTTCGATCAACAGCAGCAGGCCGTCGCCGAGCGTGTCAGGGTCTTTAGCGCCCATCGCTGCGGCCATCGCGCGCAGGCGGTGGCGCAACTCCTGCTTGTTGGCCTCGCTGACGACGCGCGCCGGATGGCCATGTTCGGGATATTCCACCGCCGCGTTGGTCATGCCGCAGCCGCGATAGTCCGGCTTTTGCGTGCGCTTGCCGACGCGAGTCAGGAAAGCCCTGAGCTGTGCCCGCGGGTCGCCGGGATGGGCAGCCACGGCTTCGTCGAAACGCTCCCAGTACTCACGGTCATATTGCCTGAGATAGGAAGCGGCAAGCTCGTCCTTGGAGGGAAAGCTGCGGTAGAGGCTGGGCTTGGTGACGCCGGCGCGCTTGACGATCTCGTCGACGCCGATCGCCCGAATGCCGCGGCGGTAGAACAGGTCGTAGGCCACGTCGAGGATTTTCTTGGCAGCCTTGGGCGGTGCGGCTGCATGACCGTCTTTGATGGTCAGTTCAATATTTTTGTCCGTTGGCATGGTATGACTCGATTGACGTGTTACCGATCGGTACGTATACATGTCCTCACCCTGCAACGTACCGGTCAGTAACATGATAGCTCAATCCCATCCCTTTGGCCAGCGCTACGCTTTCGTCGTGGTTGGCGTCATCTTCCTCTGCTTGTTGATCGCGGCCGGGCTTCGTTCCGCACCCTCGGTGATGATGCTGCCGTTGGATAAAAGCTTCGGCTGGGGGCGCGATACGGTTTCGATTGCCGCCGCGATCGGCATCTTCCTTTACGGCCTGACCGGGCCGTTTGCCGCCGCATTGATGGAGCGTATCGGCTTGCGCCGCACGCTGCTTGCCTCGCTTGTGATCATGTCGGGCTCGACCGCGCTCAGCCTGCTGATGACCGAGCCATGGCACCTGTTCCTCACCTGGGGCGTGTTTTCAGGTATCGGCTCCGGCGCGGTCGCCACCGTGCTCGGCGCCACCATCGTCAACCGCTGGTTCAAGACCAATCGCGGCTTGGTGATGGGGCTGATGTCGGCCTCCAGCGCCACCGGCCTCTTGGTGTTCCTGCCGCTGCTGGCATCACTCGCCCAGTCGGGCGGCTGGCAGCCCGTCGCTACCGCCGTCTCGATCGCCACCGCCTGTCTTCTGCCGCTGGTCTGGCTGTTGGTTCCGGAGCGTCCCGCTTCGATCGGCATGGTGCGCTATGGCGCCGGGGCCGATGACGTGCCGCCGGTATCGCCGGCATCGCAAGGCAATTTCCTGGCGCATACGCTCAACACGCTTCGCCGCGCCGCCGGCACCCGCGTCTTATGGTATCTGTTCGCCACCTTCTTCATCTGCGGCTTCACCACCAACGGGCTGGTCGGCACGCATCTGATCTCCTTCTGCGGCGACATGGGCATCCCCGAGGTACAGGCGGCCGGCCTGCTGTCGCTTATGGGCATTTTCGACCTGATCGGCACGACTTTGTCGGGCTGGCTCACCGACCGTTTCGACCCGCGCAAGCTGCTCGGCGTCTACTACGGCATTCGCGGTCTGGCGCTGATCTATCTGCCCTATTCCGGCTTCTCGGCGACCAGCCTGATCATCTTCGCCGTGCTCTACGGTCTCGACTGGATCGCCACCGTGCCGCCGACGCTCAGGCTCGCCAACGAGGCCTTCGGTGACCGCAGCGGCCCGATCGTGTTCGGCTGGATCGTAGCCGGCCACCAGGTGGGGGCCGCCACCGCCGCTGCCTTCGGCGGCACCATGCGCGAATTGCAGGGCAATTACGAACTGGCCTTCCTGATCGCCGGCTTGACGGCGATCGTGGCTGCGTGTCTGTCGCTGCTGATCAATACGAGCAGGCCGGCTTTCGATCCGGAGCCGCAAGCGGCGTAAGGCGCGGTACTAATCTCCCCCCTCAGGGGGGAGATGGCCGCGAAGCGGCCAGAGGGGGTCCGTGCGACCGGACTCAGCCTCTTGCGCATAGGAGGTCGGCGCTCCAAGCGAGGCGACCCCCTTCTGTCGCCTTCGGCGACATCTCCCCCCTCAAGGGCGGAGATCACCTGTCGATTGTTATCAAAGTTTCATCTTCCCGAGATGTGGCTGAAACATTGAAGCTGGAGCTTGCTGGCACCGTTCGAAGCCATCAGGAGACAGCCATGAACAAGATCTCGTTGACCCGCCGCGCTTTCGTCACCTCTGCCAGCGCCGCCGGTCTGCTCGGCGCATCGGGGCTCGCTTTGCCCTATTATTCGCGAGCCAGCCAGCGCCCGGCCTTCACCCATGGCGTCCAGTCCGGCGATGTCGATGCCTCAAGCGGCATGGTGTGGACGCGCACCGACCGGCCTTCGCGCGTCATGTTCGAAGTGTCGTCGACGGAAAACTTCGCCAATGCGACGCGGCTGGCGCCGCTCGATACCTCGCCGGCCAGTGACTTCACGGTCAAGCGCCTGCTCACCGACCTCGCCTCCGACCAGGATATCTTCTACCGGATGACTGCCGCCGACCTGTCGGATATCAACGCCGTTTCCGAACCGATCGTCGGCCGTTTCCGCACAGCACCCGCCTCGAAGCGCGACATAAAATTCGCCTGGTCGGGCGACACGGCCGGCCAGGGCTGGGGAATCGATGAGACCGGCATGAAAACCTACGCCACCATCGCCAGGCACACGCCGGATTTCTTCCTGCATTCCGGCGACACCATCTATGCCGATGGCGCCATGAAGGACGAGGTAGACCTGCCTGGCGGCGGCAAGTGGAAAAACGTCGTCCTGATCGACGGCAAGCGCAAGGTGGCCGAGACGCTGGATGAGTACCGCGACCAGTGGAAATACAACATGATGGACAAAAACGTTCTGGCCTTGAGCGCCATCTGCCCGACCTTCTACCAGTGGGACGATCACGAGGTGCTGAACAACTGGTCGGATTCGAAGAATCTCGGCGCCGACAGCCGCTACACCGAAAAATCCGTCCATGTGCTCGCGGCGCGTGCGGCGCGCGCCTTCCATGAGATGACGACGATCCGCTACGAGCCGTCCGAGCCCGGCCGCGTCTACCGCAAGATCGCGCATGGGCCGCTGCTCGACGTGTTCTTCCTCGACATGCGCTCCTATCGCGGCCCGAACGGCCCCGACATGCAGGAGGACATGACGCCGCAGTCACGCATGCTGGGCGAACAGCAGACGAAATGGCTGAAGCGCGAGCTGACGAATTCCAGGGCGACCTGGAAGATCATTGCCGCCGACATGCCGCTCGGCCTCGTCGTCTGGGACGACGGCGCCAAGAAGGTCGGCGCGGAAGCCATCAGCAATGGCGACAATGGCCTGCCCAAAGGCCGCGAGCTCGAGATCGCCGACCTGTTGCGCTACATCAAGACTGCCGGCATCACCAACACGGTCTGGTTGACCGCCGATGTCCACTACACGGCGGCGCACTATTACAACCCCGACAAGGCGCGGTTCCAGGATTTCAATCCTTTCTGGGAATTCGTCTCGGGCCCGATCCACGCCGGTACCTTCGGTCCCAATGATTTCGACATGACCTTCGGCCCGGAGCTGAAATTCATCAAGGCGCCGACCACCGAACAGGGCCAGAACCTGCCACCCTCGGCCGGCCTGCAGTTCTTTGGCCTGGTGGACATTTCAGGGGCGACAGAGCAGCTGACCGTGCGGCTGATGGATCGCGACGACATCGAGCTTTACAAGGTGACGCTCGATCCGGTGCGGTCGGCGTAAGCCTTTGGGTCGGTGCGAAGGATCGCTATGCCTGGAATGGGCAGCCGTCAGTCCGGGTAGCAAACCGTCGGAATCTTCGGCCACACCGCGCTGTCGCAGCCTGCAACCTGCTGCCTCTGCTTGAAAGAGGCGCTGACCGGGCCGGTGACCACGGGGTCGACGCCATCAGGGGCGTCGGCAAACATCTGCTCGGCCGTCCGGTCGGACGACGAAGCCGGATTGGCTTCCTTCACCGTGGCGGCCGATTGAGCGGCATTGGCCGCCAGCACGGCAGCGAATGCGACCGAAGCGATGAGGGGCCAAAATCGGTTGAGTTTGTCGGTCATGAATTTCGAACTACCCGGGCCCAGAAAGGTTCCCGCCTTGGTTAACAAAACCATCTCACACCGAGATGCTTAAGATTTGATGAGTATTTGGTGGTGCGCCTCCTCTTTCGCAATTGCGAAAAACCCTGTATGAGCCGCGCAACCGAAAGAGGCGGCGCCTTTTGGCCTGCTGCCTGCAACGCTCCCGAGACCACAAAATGAAAATTCGTAATATCGCGATCATCGCGCACGTCGACCATGGAAAAACCACCCTCGTCGACCAATTGCTGCGGCAATCCGGTTCCTTCCGCGACAATCAGCGCGTCGCCGAGCGCGCCATGGATTCCAACGACCTCGAAAAGGAACGCGGCATCACCATCCTGGCCAAGGCGACCTCGGTCGACTGGAAGGACACCCGCATCAACATCGTCGACACACCCGGCCACGCCGATTTCGGCGGTGAGGTCGAGCGCATCCTGTCGATGGTGGATTCGGCGATCGTGCTGGTCGACGCCGCCGAAGGCCCCATGCCGCAGACCAAATTCGTCGTCGGCAAGGCGCTCAAGGTCGGCCTGAAGCCGATCGTCGTCATCAACAAGATCGACCGTCCGGACGCCCGCCACGTCGAAGTGGTCAACGAGGTGTTCGACCTTTTTGCAGCGCTTGACGCCACCGACGAGCAGCTCGACTTCCCGATCCTCTACGGTTCTGGCCGCGATGGCTGGGTCTCGGAAAATCCGGAAGGCCCGAAGGACCAGGGCCTGGCGCCGCTGTTCGACCTCGTCATCAAGCATGTGCCGGAGCCGACCGTTCATCCCGGCCCGTTCCGCATGATCGGCACCATCCTGGAAGCCAATCCGTTCCTCGGCCGCATCATTACCGGCCGTATCGAGAGCGGCACGCTGAAGTCCAACCAGGCGGTCAAGGTGCTCCACCATGACGGCACGCAGATCGAAACCGGGCGCATCTCCAAGATCCTCGCGTTCCGTGGCCTCGAGCGCCAGCCGATCGAAGAGGCGCAGGCGGGTGACATCGTGGCAATTGCCGGCCTGTCGAAGGGCACTGTCGCCGACACGTTCTGCGACCTGGCGGTGACCGAGGCGTTGCATGCGCAACCGATCGATCCGCCGACCGTGACCATGTCTTTCCTGGTCAATGATTCGCCGCTCGCCGGCACCGAAGGCGACAAGGTGACCAGCCGCGTCATCCGCGACCGCCTGCTGCGAGAAGCCGAAGGCAATGTCGCGCTCAAGATCGAGGAATCGCCCGACAAGGATTCGTTCTTCGTTTCCGGCCGCGGCGAATTGCAGCTGGCCGTGCTGATCGAGACGATGCGCCGCGAAGGCTTTGAAATCGCCGTGTCGCGTCCGCGCGTCGTCATGCAGAAGGGCGAGAACGGTGAATTGCTGGAGCCGGTCGAGGAAGTCGTCATCGACGTCGACGAGGAGCACGCCGGCATCGTTGTGCAGAAGATGTCGGAGCGCAAGGCCGAGATGGTCGAGCTGCGGCCTTCGGGCGGCAACCGTCAGCGCATCGTCTTCCACGCGCCGACGCGCGGACTGATCGGCTACCAGTCGGAACTGTTGACCGACACGCGCGGCACCGCCGTGATGAACCGGCTGTTCCACGCCTACCAGCCCTACAAGGGCGAACTGCCGGGCCGCACCAACGGCGTGCTGATCTCCAACGAACAGGGCGAGGCAGTGGCCTATGCCATGTGGAACCTCGAAGACCGCGGCCCGATGGTCATCGACCCGGGCGTCAAGGTCTATCAGGGCATGATCATCGGCATCCATAGCCGTGACAACGACCTCGAAGTGAACGTGCTGAAGGGCAAGAAGCTGACCAACATCCGCGCCGCCGGCAAGGACGAGGCGGTGAAGCTGACGCCGCCGATCCGCATGACGCTGGAGCGCGCGCTGGCCTGGATCCAGGACGACGAGCTGGTCGAGGTGACGCCGAAGACCATCCGCCTGCGCAAGCTCTATCTCGACCCGAACGAGCGCAAGCGCTTCGAGAAGTCGGCCAAGGTTGTGGGCGCGGCGTAATCGTCTGATTGTCTAAATTCGAGAGGGGCGAAGCACCGGTGCTTCGCCCCTCTTGTCATTCACCCACGGCAGCCGAAATGATGGCTTCACGATCCGGCTCGTCGGCCAGGTCAATGCGAATCGCCGTGCCGTCGCGGGCCGGCTTGCGCAAAGCTCTGGCGCCTTCGGGAACAACAACCAGCAATCGTTTCTCCTCCAGCGCCTGAAGCCTTGATCGGGAGATGCCGAGTTCGCCGGCGAGCAGACGGTCGAGCCGCAGCGATGTCGGCATTTCCAGCCCAAGCCTGATTTCAAGCGCGGCTGCGGGTCGGCCTTCGCCGCCGAGCCGGTGTTTGTGAACGGCGACATCGGGAAACTCCTCGACGCGTCCGACCCGGTTTCGCAACGCCACGACATCGAAGGCATGGCGGCGGGCGAGGGCCGGATCGTTGCTTTCGAGCGCTGCCAGCAGCGCGGGTTCGATGTCGCGGCGGTTGCAGCGTTCGAAAATGCCGAAATTCCACGAATTGTCGCAGTCGATGCAGCGATAGATCAGCCAGACATCAATGCGTTTGCCATTGGCGTTGACGCGGAATTTGTCGCTGCAGCGATAGGCTTTCACGGCGCTGCAGCGGTTGCAGTGGACCAGGGGTCGAGGCGCGATTTCGGGCGTGATTGCCCAGTGGATAGCGAGATGTTGGGACAAGCCGGAAGACCTTCCAGTGTGGAAGTTCTTCAGGTCGGCAATGGCGAGATGCCCATGCGGGCACGGCGTGGCGAGAGCTAGCTATGTCGGAAATCAGCTGTCACGGGCGGCAAAGCGCGCGACAACGGTTCAGCAGTGCCAAACCGGTCTCGAACCGCCGCCTGAGGAACACGTGAAATGGAGCAGGCACCGCTTAATGCGGCGCCCTGCCAAGTGTGATCAGGGGAGTTGGCGAGACCGGCGGTTACTGAGGCAAAATGAAGCTCGAAATGAATGTCGGGACGGTTCTTCTAGCGGCAAGATGCCGAGCGGGCAAGGTTCATAGGGTGTCTCGCCGTGCTCAGGCGAAGGCGATCTGTACCTTCATCGATTTGTTGCGGTCGCCGGCGATCTCGAAAGCCGCAACCGCCTCGTCCATTGGATAGATGCCGGTCAGCAGCGGCTTAACGTCGACGCGACGGTTGTTGATCAGATCGACGGCCAGCGCGAACTCGTCATGGAAACGGAAGCTGCCGTGCATCTCGATCTCCTTGGCGACGATGAGATTCTGCGGCAGCGACATATCGCCGCCAAGGCCGAGCTGGACGAGCACGCCGCGCGGCTTCAGCACGTCGAGCCCAGCCCGCACCGCGCGTTCATTGCTGGAGCACTCGAACATCACGTCGAAACTGCCCTTCTCGACATTGTAGGCGGCGAGGCTGGCGCCGTCGGTGGCGACGTTGATGGTGCGGTCGGCGCCGATCTCGTTGGCCTTGGCCAGAACCGCGTCCATGACATCGGTGACGACGATCTCGCGCGCGCCGTGGACGCGCGCGGCCAGGATGCAGAGCGCACCGATCGGCCCGCTGCCTGTGACCAAGACCCGCTTGCCGAGCAGCGAGCCGGCGCGGTTGACGGCATGCAGCGTTACCGCGAACGGCTCGGCAAAGGCGGCTTCGTTGATGGAGACATGGTCGGCGATCTTGTGGCACTGCCAGGCCTCGGCGACGAGGCACTGGCGGAAGGCGCCCTGTATATGTGGCATCGGCATAGCGCTGCCGTAAAATCGCATGTTGAGGCATTGGTTCTGCACGCCCTGCAGGCAGTACCGGCACGCATTGCACGGCCGGCTGGGCGAAATCGCGACGCGGTCGCCGACAGCGAGGCTGGAGACGCCGGCGCCAAGCACCTTCACCGTGCCGGCGACCTCATGTCCGAGGATCATCGGCTCGCGCAGGCGCACCACGCCGAAGCCGCCATGATTGTAGTAGTGCAGGTCCGAGCCGCAGATGCCGCCGGCCTCGACCGATATTTCGACCTGTCCGGCGCCAGGCGCGCCCGAATCGGTCTCTTCGATGCGCAGATCTTTTGCGGCGTGGATGACGATTGATTTCACGGCCGCGATCCTTTCTCAAACCGCTGGCACGGGCAAGTCCGATCTCCGAAATGTGTCGCGTTCGTTGGCCCATCAGGCAGAGGGGTGCCAAATTGACGCCGATCGGATATTCTTCGCCATCCAACGCTCGAAGGCTCCGTCATGCACCTCACCTCGCTCCTGATCTTCGCCGCCGCTTTGTTCGTCGCCGCCGGTTCGCCCGGACCGTCGATCGCAGCCCTTGTCGCCCGCGTCATCTCGAAAGGCTTTCGCGACGTGTTCCCGTTCCTGCTTGCCATGTGGATCGGCGAGGGCATCTGGTTGTCGCTGGCGGTGTTCGGGCTGGCGGTCGTGGCGCAGACGTTTCATTTCGCCTTCGTCGTCGTGAAATGGGTGGGCGTCGCCTACCTCGCTTACCTCGCCTGGAAGATGTGGACGGCGCCGGTCGAGGCCAGGGAAGGCGAGATGCCGCGTGAGGATTCGCCGCTCAAGCTCTTCTTCGCCGGCATGGCGGTGACGCTCGGCAATCCCAAGATCATGATGTTCTATCTGGCGCTGCTGCCGACGATCATCGACCTCGCTTCGGTGAGTGTCATCGGCTGGGTCGAACTGACGGCGACGATGGCGGTGGTTCTGATCGCCATCGATCTCGCCTGGGTCGTCGCGGCCTCACAGGCGCGCAAACTGTTGAAGAGCAAGCGTGCGATGAAGATCGCCAACCGCATCAGCGCCACGACGATGGCCGGCGCTGCCGGGGCCATCGCGGCGCGTTGACCTCTCCTACGAGGAGAAGGAAACTTTCACCTCGCCATGGCGTGGTATTCGTCGTTCGGCCGCATGTCGATGGCCGCCGCCACGCGGTTCGACATGTTGAAGAAGGCGGCGGTCGAGGCGATGTCCCAGATGTCGCGGTTGGTGAAGCCGGCGTTGCGCAGTGCTTCCCTGTCCGCCTCGACGATCTTTGCCGGCTCTTCCGTCAGCTTGACGGCGAATTCGAGCATCGCCGTCTGTTTCGGTGAAAGATTGGCAGCGCGGAAGTTCATCACCATCATCTCGCCGAGAGCCGGGTCGCCGGAGAGCTGGCGCACCGCCGCGCCATGCGCGGTCAGGCAATAATAGCAGTGATTGATCGAGGAAACGACGACCGCGATCATCTCCCGTTCCAGCTTCGACAGGCCGGATTCACCCAGCATCAGATCATTGTAGGTGTCGGTAAAGGCGCGCAGCTTCTTCTCGTCGAAGGCATAGGCAAGAAGCACGTTGGGAACCAGGCCGAGCTTTTCCTCGCATTTAGCGAAATAGGCTTTTGTCGCCTCGCTCAGTTCCGCGATACCGAGGTCAAGTGCGCTGATTTTGCCGGACATGGGGTCTCCCTCCTGGTTCACCGCCGCCTGACCGTCGAATTCCTGTAATTCTTATCGAGCCGTCAAACCTTTGTCGCCAAACAGCGGTCATCTGCTACCATAGTCGTAAAAGCATGTGACGGGAGGACAACATGGCGAGCGTGAAATCCGCAGCTAAGCCGAAGAAAACAGCCACTGCCGGGGTGAAACCCGACGGGAAGCCGGCCAGGCTCGCCGACTATCTGCTGGCCCGCGCGCCGGCCGAAGACATTGCCGCCTATGACGCCGCCGACCTGGAGCGCGCCGCCGACCTGGCAGGACGTGCGGTCGCCGCCCACAAGAAGGGCCAAAGTGTCGTCGCCGTCGATGCCGGGTCGGGCGTCTCCCGCGAGGGCCGCCCGATGACGATCATCACCGTCGTCAACGACAACATGCCGTTCCTGTTCGATTCGATCCTCGGCGAGATCACAGAAACTGCCGGCGAACCGACTTTGGTCACCCATCCGGTCATCGTCGTGCGTCACGGCAAGGCCGGCGTCGACGAGATCCTCGGCGACGGCAGCGCCCTCAAGGACGATGGCAATCACGACCGCCTGAGCGTCGTCCATGTCCATATTCCGCGCCTGACGGCGGAGCAGGCCGACGCGCTGGCCGACCGCCTGCGCAAGATGCTCAACCAGGTGCGCGCCGCCGTCAGCGACTGGAAGCCGATGCTCGCCCGTCTCGACCAGGCGATTTCCGAATTCCGCTATTCCGCCGTGCCGCTCGACAAGAAGAGCGTTGCCGAGGCCATCGCCTTCCTTGAATGGCTGCGCGACGACAATTTCACTTTCCTTGGCATGCGCGAGTTCAAATATTCCGGCGGCGCGGAGAGCGGCAATCTGGAGCGCGCCGACAAACCCGGTCTCGGCATCCTCGCCGACCCGGATGTGCTGGTGCTCCGGCGCGGCACCGAGGCGGTGACGACGACGCCCGAAATCCGCGCCTTCCTGCATGGGCCGGAGCCGCTGATCGTCACCAAGGCCAACGCCAAGTCGCTGGTGCACCGCCGCATTTATCTCGATTATATCGGCGTCAAAACCTACACCGCCAAGGGCACGCTTGCCGGCGAGTTGCGCATGGTCGGCCTGTTCACCTCGACTGCCTACACGCGCTCGGTGATGAAAATCCCGTATCTGAGGTCAAAGGCCGAGACCATCATTGCCAAGTCCGGCTTCGACCGGCACGACCATTCCGGCAAGGCACTGATCAACGTTCTGGAGAGCTATCCGCGCGACGAACTGTTCCAGGTGCCGGTGCCGATCCTGAAGAAGCACGCCGCGGCCATTCTCGGCCTGGTCGAGCGGCCGCGGGTGCGGGCGCTGGTGCGCGCCGACCAGTTCGACCGCTTCGTCTCGATCCTCGTCTTCGTGCCGCGCGACCGCTATGACAGCGTCGTGCGCGAGAAGATCGGCACCTATCTCAAGACCGTCTTCGAAGGCCGTTTGTCGGCTTACTATCCGGCTTTCCCCGAGGGCGGGCTGGCGCGTGTGCATTTCATCATCGGCCGCTCCGGCGGCAAGACGCCGAAGGTCGAGCAGGCGGTGATCGAAGCGGCGATCCGCGACATCGTGCGAACCTGGGACGACGCGCTGGCCGAAGCTGCGGAAGCCGTCGGCGGCGATCCATCGCTGAAGGCGATCGCCGCGCGTCTGCCTGAGAGCTATCGCGATTCCTTCAGCGCGGCCGTCGCGCTGAAGGATGCGGGGCGCATCGCCGGCATCAGCACCGCCAACCCGATCGCCATCGACTATTACCGCCATGCCGAGCAGAAACCGCATCAGGCAGCGCTGAAGATCTACCACCACGGCAGCCCGGTAGCGCTGTCGCGTCGCGTGCCGGTGCTGGAAAACATCGGCTTCCGCGTCATCAGCGAGCGCACCTTCGAGGTTGGCGAGGACGGCGGCGACACCGTCTTCGTCCACGACATGGAGCTGGAGAACAGCTACGGCAAGCCGATCGACCTCAGCGATGGCGGCGCGCTGTTCGAGGACGCGTTCCTGTCGGTCTGGCGCGGCGACATCGACAATGACAGCTATAACGGGCTTGCCCAGACCGCCGGCCTGTGGTCGGGCGAAGTCAGCATTCTGCGCGCCTATGGCCGCTACCTGCAGCAAGCCGGTATCCCGCAGAGCCAGGATTTCATCGCGGCCGCGCTCAACCGCTATCCCGACATTGCGCGCGGCCTGCATGCACTGTTCGTCGCTCGTCTCGGCCCGACCGCCGAGACGGAAGGCGTCATCACCGCCAAGCACCTCAAGGCCAAGATCAAGGACGCGCTGGAGGAAGTCCCCAACATCGATGACGACACCATCATCCGCCGCTATCTCAACCTGATCGAAGCCTCGTTGCGCACCAATCATTTCGTTGCGGGAACGAAGGAGCGGGGCCAGTCACTGGCGATCAAGCTCGATTCGCAGGCGGTCGAAGGATTGCCGGCGCCGCGGCCGTGGCGCGAGATCTTCGTCTACGGTTCCGAGGTCGAAGGCGTGCATCTGCGCTTCGGCCCGGTTGCGCGCGGCGGCCTGCGCTGGTCGGATCGCGCCCAGGATTACCGCACCGAGGTGCTCGGCCTGGTCAAGGCGCAGCAGGTCAAGAACGCCGTCATCGTGCCGGTCGGCGCCAAGGGCGGCTTCTATCCGAAGAAGCTGCCGATGAGCGCCGGCCGCGACGCCATCTTCGAGGCCGGCACCTCGGCCTACAAGAATTTCGTTTCCAGCCTGCTGTCGATTACCGACAATATCGGGCTCGATGGCGTCATACCCCCAGCCGGTGTCGTCAGGCGCGATCCTGACGACCCCTACTTTGTCGTCGCCGCCGACAAGGGCACGGCAACCTTCTCCGACACCGCCAATGCCATTTCGGAGAAACACGGTTTCTGGCTCGACGATGCCTTCGCCAGCGGCGGCTCGGCCGGCTACGACCACAAGAAGATGGGCATCACCGCCAAGGGTGCCTGGGAAGCGGTCAAGCGGCATTTCCGCGAGATCAACCGCGACATCCAGACCACCCCCTTCACCGTCGTCGGCGTCGGCGACATGTCGGGCGACGTGTTCGGCAACGGCATGCTGCTGTCGCCGCAGACCAGGCTGATCGCCGCCTTCGACCATCGCGACATCTTCATTGATCCCGATCCAGACAGGGTGGCGTCGATGGCCGAGCGCGAGCGCATGTTCGCGCTGCCGCGTTCGTCCTGGCAGGACTATGACAAGACCAAGCTGTCGGAAGGCGGCGTCATCGTCTCGCGCAGCCAGAAGTCGATCACGCTGCCTGCGGCAGCGGCGGCGGCGATTGGCCTCGCCAAGACCACCGCGACACCGGCCGAGATCATGACCGCCATCCTCAAGGCGAACGTTGACCTTCTGTGGTTCGGCGGCATCGGCACGTATTTACGGGCCTCGGGCGAAACCAATGCCGAAGTCGGCGACCGCGCCAATGACGCCATCCGCATCACCGCGCTCGATGTGCGGGCCAAAGTGATCGGTGAGGGCGCCAATCTCGGCGTCACGCAGCGTGCCCGCATCGAATTCGGTCTCGCCGGCGGCCGCTGCAATTCCGACGCCATCGACAATTCTGGCGGCGTCAACTGCTCCGACGTCGAGGTCAACATCAAGATCGCGCTGGCGTCCGCCATGCGCAAGGGATCGCTGACCCGGCCGGCGCGCAACAAGCTGCTGGCCGAGATGACCGACGAGGTCGCCGGCCTCGTGCTGTCCAACAATTACGAACAGACGCTCGCGCTCTCCATCGCCCGCAAGCGCGGCCTTGCCGACATCGCGCACCAGAGCCGGTTCATGGCGGCGCTGGAGGCTCGGGGCCTGCTCGACCGCGCTGTCGAGACGCTGCCGTCGCCGGCCGCCCTTGCCGAGCGCGAGGCGCGTGGCGAGCCGCTGACCCGGGCGGAGCTTGGCGTGCTGCTCGCCTATGCCAAGATCGTGCTGTTTTCCGACATCGTCGCCAGCGACGTGCCTGACGACGCGCATTTCGACCGCGACCTGATGGGCTATTTCCCTGACCGGATGGCGAAGAAATATGCGGCCGAGATCCATGGCCACCGGCTGCGCCGCGAAATCATCGCCCGCGTCGTCGCCAACGATCTCGTCAATCGCGGCGGACCGTCATTCGTCAACCGGCTGCAGGAAGCCACGGGGCGCAGCGCGGCCGACGTGGTGCGCACCTTCGCCGTGGTGCGCGACGGCTTCGCGTTGCCGGCGCTCTATCGGGAGATCGATGCGCTGGACAGCCACATCGACGGCCAGGCGCAGCTCGATCTCTACCAGTCCGTCAGCCGGCTTATCTTCGTGACCAGCGGCTGGTATCTGAAGAACGATGCCGGCACCGCAGCGCTCGGCCAGCGCATTGCCGAACTGCAAGAGGCGCGCATGGCGCTGGAGCCGAAGCTGCTCTCGCTGCTACCGGCCTTCTCGCGCGAGCGGGTCGAGGAGCAGCGGCACGGCCTCTTCAAGGCCGGCGCCCCGGAAAAGCTCGCCGGGCAGCTGGCAATGGCCGATGTGGCGGGACTGATCCCGGACATCGCACTGACGGCGCGCACGGCCAATGCCGACGTCGTCGCCTCGGCCAAGGCGTTCTTCGCCGTCAGCGATGCCTTCCGCATTCCGCGCGTCGAAGAGGCGGCGCGTTCTATCACGCCGTCGGACTATTACGACCAGCTGGCGCTGTCGCGCGCCACCGACACGATCGGCGCGGCGCGGCGCGGCATCGCGGTGGCGGCTCTCGCCGGCCATGCCGGGACGGCGGATCCTGTGGCGGCCTGGCTGGAAGCCGGCGGCGAGCGCGTGGCGCGCATTCGCGAGCGGCTGCAGGCGCTGACCGAAGGCGGGGATATCACCGTGTCCAGGCTGTCGGTGGCTTCGGGGTTGATGAGCGATCTGACGGGGATGTGAGGCTCGGGACTTTACCCTCCCCCTTGTGGGGAGGGTCGCTGCGAAGCAGCGGGGTGGGGGTGCGGCACCGACCCCACCCGGACCTTCGGTCCGACGTCCCCACAAGGGGGAGGTAGAGGCGCGGCGCCTTTCTTCGCGTCTCTATGCAGGTAGACAGCGGCGACATCCAGGTGAGGGGCAGCGCGAATCTTTGGCGGTTTGCATGAGCATTCGAAACATGCAGACATGGCGTCCGACAAGCGCGGTGTCCGGGGGAATCATCATGGCGGCGGTAGAAACAGTGCAGCGGGCATCCGGGCGCGGCATCTGGGGATGGATGTTCTTCGACTGGGCGGCGCAGCCGTTTTTCACCGTCGTCACCACCTTCATCTTCGGGCCTTATTTCGTCTCGCGCATGGCGAGCGATCCGGTCTCAGGCCAGGCGGCCTGGGGCTACGGCATCGCTGTTGCGGGCCTGGTCATTGCCGTGCTGTCTCCCATCCTCGGCTCGATTGCCGACCAGACCGGGCCGCGCAAGCCGTGGATTGCGTTCTTCGCCTCGATCAAGATCATCAGCCTTTGCCTGCTATGGTTCGCCGCTCCCGGCTCGAACCTTTTCCTGGTGGTGCTGTTCTTTTCTCTCGCTTCGGTCGCGGCGGAATTCTCGACCGTGTTCAACGATTCGATGATGCCGCGCCTGGTGCCGAAGAGCGAGATCGGCCACGTCTCCAACATTGCCTGGGGACTTGGTTATCTCGGCGGCATGATCGCGCTGATCTTTGTCGTCGCCTGTCTGGCGGGTTCGTCGGAGACCGGCAAGACGATAATCGGCATCGACCCGCTCTTTGGGCTCGACCCGAAACTCGGCGAGGACGCGCGCGCCACCGGGCCGCTGTCGGCTGGCTGGTATTTCCTGTTCATCCTGCCGATGTTCTTCTTCACGCCGGACGCCATCAAAGGCATTCCGATCGGGCCGGCGGTGCGCGAGGGGCTGTCGGAACTGAAGTCGACGCTGACTGAAGTGCGCCGGCGCAAAGGCATCTTCCGCTTCCTTGTCGCCCGCATGATTTATCAGGACGGCGTCAATGCGCTGCTCGCTTTGGGCGGCACCTTTGCGGCAGCGATGTTCCATTGGTCGATCACCGAGATCGGCATGTTCGGCATTATTCTCAACGTCGTCGCCATCGTCGGCTGCCTGGTTGCCGCATGGCTGGACACCGCGCTTGGCTCCAAGACCATCGTGATGATTTCGCTCGTCCTGCTCAGCATCGCCACCATCGGCATCGTTTCCACCGGGCCAGGCTACACGCTGTTCGGCGCCTGGATGATGCCGGGAGCCGGTAGTGGCGGCCTGTTCGGCACGGCGGCGGAAAAGGCCTACATTTTCTATGGCCTGTTGATCGGGCTGGCGTTCGGACCGGTGCAGGCGTCGTCACGCTCCTACATGGCGCGCAGCGTGACCGCAGCCGAATCCGGCCGCTATTTCGGCATCTATGCGCTGGCCGGAAGGGCGACGAGTTTCCTGGCGCCGTTCATGGTGGCGTCGATCACGCTCGCCAGCGGCTCGGCGCGGCTGGGCATGGCGGCAATCGTGCTGTTCCTCGGCGTGGGGATCGCGATATTGATCTGGACGCCGTACCCGGCGGATCAGCCGGTGGAATAGCGCGGCTCTTCCTTCTCCCCTTGTGGGAGATGGTGTCGCCGCAGGCGACGGATGAGCGGTGTTCCAGAAGACACCAACGTCTCACTCCGCTGAAACACCCCTCATCCGCCTCGGCGCCTAATGCCTAAAATGCCTCACGCCCGCAAACACCATGGCGATGCCATGTTCATCCGCGGCGGCGATGACGTCGTCGTCGCGCATCGAGCCGCCGGGCTGGATCACCGCCGTGGCGCCGGCTTCGATGGCTGAGATCAGCCCGTCGGCGAAAGGGAAGAAAGCGTCGGAGGCGACCACCGAGCCCTTGGTCAACGGCTCCGCGAGGCCAGCTGCTTCCGCCGCGTCGAGCGCCTTGCGGGCGGCGATGCGCGAGGAATCGACGCGGCTCATCTGGCCGGCGCCGATGCCAACCGTGGCGCCGTCCTTGGCGTAAACGATGGCGTTCGACTTGACGTGCTTGGCGATGCGGAAAGCGAATTTGAGGTCGGCCATCTCGGCCGCCGTCGGCGCGCGCCTGGTCACCACCTTGAGCTCGAGATCGTCGACCACCGCGTTGTCGCGGCCCTGGACGAGCATGCCGCCAGCGACGGATTTCACAGTGATGCCGCCGGCGTGCGGATCGGGCAGACCGCCGGTGACCAGCAGTCGCAAATTCTTTTTGGCGGCGATGATGCGGACAGCGTCCTCCGACGCGTCCGGCGCAATGATCACCTCGGTGAAGGTTTTTACGATCTCCTGAGCCGCTTCGGTATCGAGGATGCGGTTCATGGCAACGATACCGCCAAAGGCCGAAACCGGGTCGCAGGCCAGCGCTCTCGCATAGGCAGCAGCCAGCGAAGCGTCCTCGGCGACGCCGCACGGGTTGGCGTGCTTGATGATGGCAACGGCGGCGCAGCGGTTGGGATCGAACTCGCCGACCAGCTCGAAGGCGGCATCGGTGTCGTTGATGTTGTTGTAGGACAGCTGCTTGCCCTGCAACTGGCGAGCCGTGGCGACCCCGGGCCGCTTGTCGCCATTGACGTAGAAGCCGGCGCTCTGATGCGGGTTCTCGCCATAGCGCATGACGCTTTCCAGCCTGCCGCCGAAGGCGCGCCAGGTCGGGTGCTCGATCTCAAGCGTTTCGGCGAACCAGCCGGAGATCGCCGCATCGTAGCTGGCGGTGCGGGCAAAGGCCTTGGCCGCCAGCTTCTGGCGGAAATCCAGCGACAGCGAGCCGATGTTCATCTCCAGCGCGTTCAGCACCGAGGCGTAGTCGCCGGGATCGGTGACGATGGCGACATAGGCGTGATTCTTGGCCGAAGCGCGGATCATCGCCGGGCCGCCAATGTCGATGTTCTCGACAACAGCGGCATAGTCGGCGCCGGAACGGCGGACCTCCTCGAACGGGTAGAGATTGCAGACGAGCAGATCGATCGGCTCGATGCGGTGATCGTGCATCGCCTTGGCGTGTTCGGGATCGTCGCGCACGCCGAGCAGTGCGCCATGCACCGACGGGTGCAGCGTCTTGACGCGGCCGTCCATGATCTCGGGAAAGCCTGTCAGTTCCGAGACGTCACGCACCGCCAGCCCCGCCTCGGCGATCGCCTTTGCCGTACCTCCGGTCGAGACCAGCTCGACGCCGGCCGCGACCAGCCCTTTGGCGAAGTCGGTCAGGCCGGTCTTGTCGAAGACGGAAAGCAGGGCGCGGCGGACCGGAACGAGGTCGGGTGCCGGAATGTTCTTGGCGGCGACGGCCATGGGCTGGCGGCCTTTCAGGGCTGATTGGAGAGCGTTGCCGGGCCGTAGCACATGAGGTCAGGAAATCAAGCCGGAAGCTCGATCAAGCCGGCGCCGGCAACGACGCTCAGCTGTTCTCGGGATAGCCGGCGATGCCGGTGCGCGTGAGCTGCCAATGCACCTCGGCGATCTCCGAGGCCTTGAAGGCGAGCACGATCTGGCGGCTGCGGCGCGGGCCGCCAAGGCCGGCGAAATAGATCGATTCCTCGACCTCCGGCACCACTTCGGTGCAGGTGAACACCCAGGTGTCGGCCTGGTCGGCGGTCAGCACCAGGCGGTCATGCTCGTCCTGCAAAAGGTTGATATCAGGGTGGATGTGGAAGCGCACCACGACGAAGTCGCGGCCATTGTTGCGGATCGCCGCACCGCCCGGGCGGAGGAAGCGATCCCTGCCGGCGAGCACATTGCCCTCGCTCGACAGTTTCAGCTCGCGCTCATGCAGGAAGCCGAAGCGCTGCACATAGCCGTCATGGCGGGCGATGAAGCCTTGCGTGCCCTTCTGGTCGATGCGCTTGCAAGGCACATGCTGCGGGCCGCCGAGCAAGGGTGAGCCGAGCAGGTCGTTGACGCGCAGCGAATGGGAAAACCGCGCCGACGAGGTGTCGTTGATGGTGGCGGTCGAATGCGCCGCGGTGGCACGGGCCAGCGGTCGGAACTCGGCGGCGCCATAGGTGTCGATGCCGGCATTGACGATATAATGCTGGCGACCGGACGAGAGTTCGAAGGCCAGGCACCCGGCATGCGCGGCGTTGGACACATCGACGGCCGGCGACGGGCCGGTATCGGCAATCACCGTCACGCCGCCCATCGACAGGCGCTCATAGCCGGAATGCGGCGCGTGCAGCAGCGGCGCGCCGGCGGTGTCGTCGTGGCGCAAGATGGTGGCAATGCGGTCGTGGATGGTCGCGCCCATGCCGTTGAAGCGGGCCAGGCTGCCATCCTGATGGCGGAAGAAACGGAGCGCCGGCAGCATGCGGTCGATGGCGCCCATCAGGGCTGCCGGTGGCGTTTCGGCCTGATTGGCATAGGTCTGACGCAGCGGCAGGAGATCGGCGAGCAGTTCGAGCACCGCCATCGGGTTGCGCGAAATATGGCCGCCGTCGGGAAGGATCTGGCGGTCGAGTTCTTCCGCCAGGTTGCGGGTGGCGCCGCGCAGTGCGGAGGCCGGCGCCGGCAGCGACAGCGCGGCGAAGGCAAGCGCGATGCGAGCGCGCAGCCTGTCCTTGCCGTCCGGCATCTCGCGCGCCATCGAGCGGAGATAGCGGATCTGCACGGCGAGCGATTTCAGGAAGGCGCGATAGAACGGAAATTCGGCCCCTTGTAGGACAACCGAGGAGTGTTGCAACCAGGCAATGACTCGCTTGGCGGTGGTGCCGGGCTCCCAGGCTATGCCGGAAATCTGGTTGCCATGCATGGCGATCCAGTCGGAGACAAGCGCGCGTGCATTGGCGGCGGCCAGCTCGGTGCCGGCGGCGCGCATATGGCGCAGCCAACGAAAGCCGTGCAGCGTCTTCACCCAGCCGCGATTGGCGACATCGATCTGGAATGGCGATTTGCCGCCGGTCTCGACGAGGTGTCCCGACAGCGGATAGCGGCCATAGTAGATCTCGAGCGCGATCTGCGGATCGGCGAGCCTGAGGTCGGGCGGTGCAATCAGGACGCGTTCGGGCGTGCGCCCGGAATAGCGCCAGCGATAAACTGGCCCCGCGCGAAGGCGCCGGCGCGTCTTGCGCCAAAACTCCTTAGCGACAAGCGTCCACAGACGTGTCGTGCTGCCGGCAGCCAGTGCCAAAACCCCTCCTCGTCGCCTGGAGATAGAGCATGCTGTCGCCCGAAAACCGCGTCACACTTTTCGGCATCATGTTCCGGTACCCCAGCACAAGCTTATATGATTCAAGAACTTATGCGAAGTCGAATTCCGCCGACGTGAAGCGCCTCACGCTGCCGGCCACCGACCCACCCCGAAAAAAGTCAAGCGCTTCGCGGGTTTAAGCCCGGCAATCCTGCACTCACTTGCGGTTGTGGCGAGACCGAAATTCGCTGGGCGAACAGTTTTCGCGGTCGCGAAACAGACGGGAGAAATAGAAGGCGTCGTGGATGCCGACGGCGGCCGCAATGGACTCGATGGGCGAATCGGAGGCGGCCAGCATCTGTTTGGCGCGGTCGAGCCTCGTGCGCAGTTGGAAGGCCTTGGGCGACATGCCGGCTGCCCGCGCAAATCTGCGCCGCAAGGTTGCCGGCGACATCGAGAACTTCGCGGCGAAGGCATCGAGATCGACCGGGTCGCACGCGCAGCGGCGCAATTCGTCGACGATGGGCTGCATGTCGGTGGCATCCTGGAGGCTGGGGTTTCGTTGACGGTTGTTCCAATCCATTGCCTGGCGGGCAGCACGCACGACGATGCGATGCATCGTGGCGGCGGCTTCTGCCTGGCTCAGCATCGTATCGAGCGACAGCTCACTATGCAGCCTGTCGAACAGCCGCTGCATTTTGCCGAGGTCGCGCAAGGGGACGACAGGGGCGTCCTCGGCGATCAGCCGCAGCCGGGTGAAATCGCGTATCAAGGCCCCGTCGAAGAGCGCCCAGCGTTCGAGCCAGCCCGATGCGTCCGGCCCGTAGGAATGCATCCTCCCGGGAAGCAGCCAGAACAGGGCCGGCGCTTGGATCGTCTGCATGCCGGCAGTCCTGGTTTCAAGCCAGCCTTGACCGTTCTCAATCAGCACCACGGCGAATTCCGGCAATTTGCGCGCTTGGATCGCCTGCGTGACGCGATGCCGACCAATCCCTGTAACCGACAGGCCGCCGGCCGCGGCCGGTGCGGATCTGTAGAGTGCGTAAGAGAGATCGTTCGTGAGCGAAAAGTCCATGGCTTCGTTCTGTCCATGGGCGAGTGTGCAAACAGTATGGCATTTCCAGCTAAGGATGGAAAATCGCAGGTGGCTGAAATGTCAAGCTCAACAGGTGGCACGCAACGACGGATTCCTGTTGCATCAATCGATCTGAACGCCAACGGCAAGACATTATCGATGGCGCCGAACCGGTTGGGTCATCTCGTGCCAACCGACGCCGGGGTCGGCATCGATGCCATTCGCGGCCTCCTTGCCGAGCAAGGCTATGTCTGGCTGAAAAGTATGCTGCCGCGCCGCGACGTCATCGATTTTCGCGGCTGGGTGTTTTCATATCTGGCCGACACCGGCTTGCTGCAGCCCGGGTCCGATCCCGCGCTTGGCCTGGCGGCGGCCGCCGGCACGTTCGACCGTCAGCTCGCCGATCGCCGCTTGATGGCGCTGGTTCGCTCCACCGCCTATGAAGGGTTCTGCGCACAGCCCCTGATGGCTCGGCTGATGGATGCGTTCGTCGGCGGGCTGTCCTATTTGCACAAGCGCAAGATCATGCGTTTCACCCAACCGGGCACCACCGTGGCGACGCCGGCGCATTACGACCTCGTCTATCTGCGCGGCGGCACCAGCCGCATCGTCACTGCCTGGATCCCGATCGGCGACGTTCCCGTCGACATGGGCGGCCTGGTCTATCTCGAGGGATCGCACGCCATCGGCCTCGACATGGAGGCCCGGTTCGCCAGGGAAAATGCCGGGCTGAGCCCGCAGGAGCGCATCAGCGCCTACAACAGGAACATGAGCGAGGGCGGCTGGGTGTCGAAGGACCTGCCCGACATGGCGGAGCGGTTCGATACACGCTGGCTGATCGCGGATTTCGAGGCCGGCGATGTCGTCCTCCACTCGCCCTACATGATCCACGCCTCGACGACCAACCAGAGCGCGGAGGGGCGTATCCGGCTCTCCACCGATATCCGCTACCAGAATGTCGATGATGAGATCGATGCAAGGTGGGGGAAGCACTGGTCCTTGGACGACATGCTTTAGGCATGTCGTCGCGTCGGAGTCAGGCCAGTCGTCGCATGCGGGCGGCGAAGAAGCCGTCCAGGCCGGAAACCCCTGGCGAACCAAGGTCAAGATCGGCGGGTGTGGTGCGCAGCGTGCCTTGCGGGGTCAGGAAGGCGTCGATGCCAGCGATTTCGCCGGGCTGCAGCGGATCGTCGGCGACGGTCTTGTTGCCGGCCAGAAAGGCGCGATACAGATCCTCGCCTTCGATCGGGTCCAGCGAACAGTTGGAAAAAACAATCCGGCCGCCCGGTTTGACCAAAGTGACGGCGCGGGCGAGCAGCTTTGCTTGCAGATCGGCTAGCTTTTCGACGTCGGCTACCGTCTTGGTCCATGGCACGTCCGGGTGGCGCCGAACCGTGCCGGTGGAAGAGCAGGGCGCGTCGAGCAGGACGGCGTCGAAAAGCTCCGCCGGCTGGTATTTCAGCAGATCGGCCTGCACGATCTCGGCGGACAGCCCAAGCCGTTCGAGGTTCTGCGTCAGCCGCGCCAGCCGGTTCTTCGAGGTGTCCAAGGCGGTGACTTTGGCGCCGGCAAGGATAAGCTGAGCGGTCTTGCCGCCGGGGGCGGCGCAGAGGTCGGCGACGCGTAATCCTTTGACATCGCCGAACAGCCGCGCCGGAAAACTGGCGGCGGCGTCCTGGACCCACCATGCGCCTTCGCTGAAGCCCGGCAGTTCGGTGACGGAGGCGTTGAGCTTTTCCACTCGCACCGTGCCGGTCGGCAGCACGATGCCGCCGAGCTTTTCGGCCCACAGTTCGGGATCGGCCTTGACCGTGAAATCGACCGGCGCCTCAACGCGATGCGCCGCCAGGATCTGTCTGGTCATCTCGGCGCCATAGGCGGCCTTCAGCCGGTCGGAGAACCATTTTGGCGCCTCGTCGGTGGCGGCAAAAGCTGCCGGCAGTTCGGTCTCCTTGGCCCGCACCAAAGTGCGCAGCACGCCGTTAACGAGGCCGGAAAAGCGCTGCGTGCGTGGGTCCGACTTGGCGTGGGTCACAGCCAAATCGACGGCGGCGCTGTCGGGGATGTCGAGGAACAGGATCTGCGCCGCCGCAACATGCAGGATGTGCGACAGCGCTGTGGCGTTGGGCGGCAGCGGCTTTTCAAGGCGGCGGGCGAGGAGCCCGGCAATGGTCATGCGGTAGCGCAGCGCGGTTACCAGTATGGCGCGCACCAGGCCGCGGTCGCGCAAGTCGAGCACCTTGTATTGCGGATGGCCGTTCTCGTGGTCCGTCAGCCCGTCGAGCGGCGTCTTGGCGTCGATAACGGCGGCCAGGAGCCGCGCCGCTGCCTTGCGCGCGGCGAGGCCGGCGACGAATTCGTCCGAGCTGTTTTCGCGAACGCCTGAATGTGCGGGCCGGGGTCTGGCGCCGCTCACGACCACGGACCTTTGGGTCCGGTCGGGTTGCGGCCCCACGGATTGGCTTTCGGCTTGGCCGGTTTGGTCGGCGGCGTGGGTTGTGCTGCCTTGCCCCACGGGCCTTGCTCGACATCGGCCGGGAATTCTTCTGTTTGCCCGGGCGTCGGCGCCTGGCGCGGCGCCGGCTGGCGGCCTGCCATGTCGCGCGCCATCGCCTGCAGCGCGGCGATGCGGTTGTCGGTGTTCGGGTGGGTCGAAAACAGGCTGTCCATTCGCTCGCCGTGAAGGGGATTGATGATGAAGAGATGCGCGGTCGCGGGATTGCGTTCGGCATCCGGGTTGCGGATGCGTTCGGCGCCGCGGGCGATCTTGTCAAGCGCTGATGCCAGCCAAAGCGGATTTCCAACGATTTCGGCGCCGCGCCGGTCGGCTTCGTATTCGCGGGTGCGGCTGACCGCCATCTGCACGATCATGGCGGCGAAGGGCGCGACCAGCATCGCCACCAGCACGCCGACAAAGCCGAACGGGTTGTTGTTGTCGCGGCTGCCGCCGAAGAAGAAGGCGAAATTGCCGAGCATCGAGATGGCGCCGGCGAGTGTCGCGACAATGGTCATGGTCAGCGTGTCTCGATGCTGGATGTGGGCCAGCTCATGCGCCATGACTGCCGCCACCTCCTCATGCGACAGGCGCTCCAGCAGCCCGGTCGAGGCCGCGACCGCGGCGTTCTCGGGATTGCGGCCGGTGGCGAAGGCGTTCGGCTGCGGATTGTCGATCAGATAAGTCTTGGGCATTGGCAGGCCGGCCTGCTTGGCCAACGCCTCGACGATGGCGTGGAATTCGGGCGCGTTCTTCGCGTTGACCTCGACGGCGTGGTTCATCGACAGCACCATCTTGTCGGCATTCCAGTAGCTGAACAGATTGGTGCCCGCGGCGACCAGGAAGGCGATCATCATGCCGCCGGTGCCGCCGATCAGAAAACCGACGCCCATGAACAGCGCCGTCATCGCGGCCAGGAGCATGGTGGTGCGTAGCGTGCTCATCATCTGCTCCCTGTGCGGCCGTGGCAAAAAAAGGTCGATCGGGGTGAACTCATGGCTATATGATGGGAAACGCCGCCCTTCGTTTCAATCCGCCCGGACTATCGCATGACCGACCAACCCAGCAAAGCTGATGCCGACCGGGAGAAGGACCTGACGCCGGCGGCCAGCCGGGCGCTGGCTGAAGCCGAGGCGCGCCGTGAAGCGTATCGCCAGAAGGAAGCTGCGTTGCCGAAGGAAATCGGCGGCCGGGGCGGCAAGGAACCCGGCCGCTACGGCGACTGGGAAGTGAAGGGACTGGCTAGCGATTTCTAGGGGTTCAGGAACGGAAGAACTGGGGAACTGGTGAACTGAAGAGTTGAAGAAAAAGGCGCATAGCAGTCCTCCAGTCCTCCAGTCCTCCAGTCCTCCAGTCCTCCAGTCCTCCAGTCCTCCAGTTCCTCAGGCCGCGCTGCGCTGTGCCCCCAGCGTCATCCAGCCGCTGTCATCGATGGCGATGGAGACGGTTTCGTAGCCGCCAATCGAGTTGTGCTGAGTCGTCATTGGATGCTGGTGAGTGGCGCTGATCACCATCACCGACGCGCCCGCTGCTTCCGCCGCCGCGATACCGGCCGGTGCGTCCTCGAAGACCAGACAGTCGCCGATATCGACGCCGAGCCGTTTTGCCGCCAGCAGGAAACAGTCGGGCGCCGGCTTGCCGTGCGACACATCCTCGGCCGCGACCACCAAGGCGGGAACCGGGATGCCGGCGGCCCGCATGCGCAGCAGCGCCAACGGGCGCGGCGCCGAGGTGACGATCGCCCAGCGCTCTGGCGGCAAAGCGTTGAGGAACGGCACGGCGCCGGCGATCGGCAGCACGCCTTCGACATCGTCCGACTCGGCCTGCAACAGCACAAACGCCTCATGAACAGGGTCGACGCCGGGAAGCGCCAGCCTGGTGATGGTCTCGACCGCCCGCACGCCATGGATCGTCGGCAGGAAGGCTTCGACGTCGAGACCTTGCTTAAGCGCCCACGCCGCCCAGACGCGCTCGGCCGAGGCGATCGAATTGAGCACCGTGCCATCCATATCGAACAGGAACGCGGCGAATTTTCTGCCTGCAAACATCAGGTTTTCCACGGGGTTAGGGATCGTTTCGGGAGGGTCAAAACATGTCGTGCGACCGTAACGTCGCCACGCCTGCCTGGGAAGCTGCGGGAGAGCCTTTTCGATAGTTCCAGGGAACCATGGTCCCGCCTCTGGCGTTTTGAGCATATTGTTTTCCACGGGATCGAAGGGGCAATCATTGTGCTGATCCGGCTCGGCTACGAAATCGCCATTGAATGCGTCGGCGCCACGCCGGTCATCTCGCTGCTTGATATCCACAGGGATCGTCAGGCCGACATCAAACGGCAGACGCGCGTGCTGACGTCGCCTTCAGTGCCGAGCAAGGTCTATCACGATCTGTTCGGCAATACCTGCCGCCGCTTCACCGTACCCGCCGGCAGTTTCCGCATTCTCTATGACGCAGCCGTCGAGGACAGCGGCGAGCTTGACGCGGTCAACACGCTGGCCAGGGAAGTGCCGGTGGCGGAACTGCCGGACGATGTGCTCGGCTACCTACTCGGCAGCCGCTATTGCGAGACCGATCATCTGAGCAGTCTGGCCTGGCAGCTTTTCGGCCATGTTCCCTCCGGCTGGGCGCGGGTGCAGGCGATCGTCGACTATGTCCACAACCGGCTGTCCTTCGGCTATGGCTATGCGCGGTCGACGCGCACCGCAGCCCAAGCGAATGAGGAACAGGTTGGTGTATGCCGCGACTTCGCCCATCTGGCGATCACGCTCTGCCGCTGCATGAACATCCCGGCCCGCTATGTGAACGGCTATCTCGGCGACATCGGCGTGCCGGCCGACCCGGCGCCGATGGATTTTTCGGCCTGGATGGAAGTGTTCCTCGACGGCAAATGGTACACGTTCGACCCCCGTCATAATCGTCCGAGGATAGGCCGCGTCGTCATCGCGCGCGGTCGTGATGCCACGGATGTGCCGCTGCTGCACAGCTTCGGCCCGCATCAGCTCTCGCTGTTCAAGGTCTGGACCTATGAGCAGGAAGGCAATCTGTTCAACCCGCCCTATCACGGCGTCGACAAGACCGTCAGTGCGCGGATGCTGGCGTGACCGGATTCTGATCCGCTTCGACACACAATCCGGAAATGGAAAAGGCCGCCGCTTCTTGACGAAGCCGGCGGCCTTCCGTGTTTCCGTCCGTGGCGCGGCCAATGGCGGCGACCGAGGTCACCCGCCGCGCTTCGCGCGCCTTAACGGGAAGACTGCTTCCCGAAAGTGCAATCCGCTGAGGCCACGTTCTGGAAAACGAAATCACTCGACATCGGATCACCTCCTTTCGATTTGTTGAACACGTACAGATGATGGGGTGCGTTGCAGCAAAAAACAAGATGCCGATTTGAAATAGCTGGCGAGCCGCCTTTTGCGCCGGGTTGCGAAGAGCCGCGAGGGCGGGCAAAATCCATGCAAGGTGGATTGTCAGGACTCGGGAGGATGGCCATGGAGGCAGCCGAGAAGGCCGCGCGCATCGTGCGAACGGTGATCGAAACGCTGAAGCCGGGTTTTGCGGTCAAGCTGTGGACCGGCGAGCGGATCGGTCCCGCCACCGGGCCCGTGCTCACCATCAACGACCAGGACATCGTCTGGCAGGTGGTGAAGCGGCCATCGTTGTCGACGCTGATCGAGATGTGGATTTCCAAGACGATAGACATCGAAGACGGGACGATTTTCGATTTCTACGCACTGCCGTCGCAAGGCAAGCTCAGGACCAAGCTCAAGTCACTGCCGAAGCTGGCGATCCTGCGCGACCTGCCGGCGGTGCTCCTGTCACGCAAGCAGATGAGTGCACGCACCGATCTGTCGGGTCGCAACCCCTATGTCAGCGGGTCGAGCCAGGAGGCGATCCAGCATCACTACGACATTTCGAATGCCTTTTACCGGCTCTTCCTCGACGAGCGCATGGTCTACAGCTGCGGCTACTTTACGGATTTCGCCAATGGCATCGACCAGGCGCAGGCCGACAAGCTCGACCATATCTGCCGCAAGCTCAGGCTGAAATCGGGCGAAAAGCTGCTCGACATCGGCTGCGGCTGGGGCGCCATGCTGATCCATGCGGCCAAAAATTACGGCGTCGTCGGCCATGGCGTGTCGCTGTCGCAGGCGCAGACCGATCTCGCCCGCGAGCGCATCCGCGCCGAAGGGCTGCAGGACCGCATCACCATCGAGATCAAATCCTATGCGGAACTCAAAGGCTCCTTCGACAAGATATCGTCGATCGGCATGTTCGAGCATCTCGGCCTCGCCAACCACGCCAGCTATTTCAAGACCATCCATCGCTTGCTGAAGCCCGGCGGCATCTATCTGCACCACGCCATCACCAGGCGCAGCAAGGGCGACTTGAAGAAAACCTTGCGCAAGGGGCCGGAGTTCAAGGCGCTGCTCAAATACATTTTCCCAGGCGGCGAACTCGACACGATCGGCATGACGCTGGGCAATCTGGAGGCGCATGGCTTCCTGGTCTACGACGTCGAGAATCTGCGCGAGCACTATGCGCGCACCTGCCGGCTGTGGGCCGAGCGGCTGCAGGCTCGCTTCGACGAGGCGGTCGCCGAAGTCGGCGATGCCAAGGCACGGCTGTGGCTGCTTTATCTCACCGGCTGCTCGATCACCTTCGAGCGCGCCTCGGCGCAGATTTTTCAGACCGTCGTCACCAAACGCGCACGCGGCCCGAGCGGGCTGCCGCCGACACGGGCGGATCTGTATCGGTAGAGATAGGATTCGGGGCCGAACCCCACGCTTTCCAAGGTCTGCGATTCGCTGCCTCGCGGTAGAGGCCTACACGAACCGCATCGGCGCGCCGATCTCGACGCGGGCAGGCCTGTCCACAGTGCAATAGACGCCGAGATTATGGGCGTTGTGGCGGACCAGATTGCGCAGGATGCCGGGATCGTGGTCGAAGCCGTCCTGGCTGATGATGGTGAAGCCGCAGCGGCGGCACGGCTCCGAGACGGTCACCAGCAGGTCGCCGATGGCAAGCTTGCGGCCAATCCATTCGGTCTCGGGAAACGAGCTTTCGACCGCCGCCATGTCGATAACGATGTTGGGGCGGAAGCGGCGCGGATCGGGAATGCCTTCGGGGTGCAGCGCCTTGAGCCGCGCCAGCGATGCGGTGGTCAAGAGATGGATCGGCGCTTTGCGGTAGCGCGCCGCGGTGAGCGGGCCGGTGTAGCCGGGGGCGTTGTCCTGGCTGAACGGCCGGATCGAGGCGGCGAAGCCGAGATAGGTCGAGACGGCGCTGTCGCATTCAGCGCCCGGCGCTACCAGCCAGTCGCCGTCGGGAACGGCGATCTCCAGCTTGCGGTCCTTGCTCAGCCGGGTGCGGATGCGCGGCACCTTGTGCCACTTGGCGTCGCGGTCGGGCCGCGCGATCTCATTGTCCGAGACATCGACAAGGCCGAACAGCCGGTCGCCGTCGATGGTTTCAAGGCCGACCGAAATGGCGTCCTGGCGTTCGCCGGCAAGCGAACTTGCGGGGTAACGCCAGAGCTCCGTGACTGCGCCCAGTGCAGCCATCAAATCCCCTCAGCCCTTCTTGTTCTGGCGGTTGGCGATCAGATCATCGACCACGGCCGGATCGGCCAGTGTCGAGGTATCGCCGAGCGCGGAAAAATCGTCCTCGGCGATCTTGCGCAGGATACGGCGCATGATCTTGCCGGAGCGGGTTTTCGGCAGTCCGGGCGCGAATTGCAGCTTGTCGGGCGAGGCGATGGCGCCGATCTCCTTGCGGACATGGGCCACGAGCTCCTTGCGCAGTTCCTCGCTCGGCTCCACGCCTTTCATCAAGGTAACGTAGCTGTAGATGCCCTGGCCCTTGATGTCGTGGGGATAGCCGACGACAGCTGCTTCCGACACCTTCTCATGGCTGACGAGCGCCGATTCGACCTCGGCCGTTCCCATGCGGTGGCCGGAAACGTTGATGACGTCGTCGACGCGGCCGGTGATCCAGTAATAGCCGTCGGCGTCGCGGCGACAGCCGTCACCGGTGAAGTATTTGCCCTTGTAGGTGGAGAAATAGGTCTGCACGAAGCGGTCATGATCGCCATAGACCGTGCGCATCTGGCCGGGCCAGGAATCGGCGATGCAGAGATTGCCGTCGGCCGCCCCTTCCAGCACCCTACCTTCGCCGTCGACCAGCTGCGGCCTGATGCCGAAGAAGGGCCGCGTCGCCGAACCAGCCTTGAGGTCGGTGGCGCCGGGCAGCGGCGTGATCAGGATGCCGCCGGTCTCGGTCTGCCACCAGGTGTCGACGATCGGCACCTTGCCGTTGCCGACGATGTTGAAATACCACTCCCAGGCTTCCGGATTGATCGGTTCGCCGACCGAGCCCAGCACGCGCAGCGACTTGCGCGAGGTCTTCTTCACCGGTTCGTCGCCGGCGCCCATCAGCGCGCGCAGCGCCGTCGGCGCGGTGTAGAAGATGTTGACCTTGTGCTTGTCGATGACTTCCCAGAAGCGCGACTGCGAGGGGTAGTTCGGCACGCCCTCGAACATCAGCGTGGTGGCGCCGTTGGCGAGCGGGCCATAGACGATATAGCTGTGGCCGGTGACCCAACCGACATCGGCGGTGCACCAGTAGATATCGCCATCATGGTAGTCGAAGACATATTGGTGGGTCATCGCGACATAGACGAGATAGCCGGCGGTGGTGTGCAGCACTCCCTTCGGCTTGCCGGTCGAGCCTGAGGTATAGAGGATGAACAGCGGATCCTCGGCCTTCATCTTCTCCGGCTTGCAGTCGCCTTTCACCGTGGCGATCTCGTCATGGTACCAGATGTCGCGTCCCTGGACCCAGCCGGTCTTGCCGCCGGTGCGACGAACGACGACCACCTTATCGACCTTGGTGCCGGCCTTGGCGGCGATTTCGATCGCTCTGTCGGTGTTTTCCTTCAGCGGGATCGGCTTGCCGCCGCGCAGGCCTTCGTCGGCGGTGATGACGAAGGTCGACTTGCAGTCATCGATGCGGCCGGCCAGCGCGTCCGGTGAAAAGCCGCCGAAGACGATCGAGTGGATGGCGCCGATGCGGGTGCAAGCCAGCATCGCGTAGGCCGCTTCCGGGATCATCGGCATGTAGATGGTGACGCGGTCGCCCTTCCTGACGCCGTGCTTCTTCATCACATTGGCGAGCCGGCAGACATGCTCGTAGAGCTCGTTATAGGTGATCTTCTTGTCGTCGTAGGGATTGTCGCCTTCCCAGATGATGGCTGTCTGGTTGCCGCGCTTCTTCAAATGGCGGTCGATGCAGTTGTAGGAGACGTTGGTTTCGCCGTCCTCGAACCATTTGATCGAGACCTTGCCCTCGAAGGAGGTGTTCTTGACCTTGCTGAACGGCTTGAACCAGTCGATGCGCTTGCCGTGCTTGCCCCAGAACTTGTCCGGATTCTTCACGCTGTCGGCATACCATTTGAGGTAGGTGTCGTTGTCGATCAGCGCATTCTTCTTCCACGCCGGCTGGACGCGGTGGATCTTCACCTCGGACATGTCTTCACTTTCCTCCCAAACCACCCCGCCGGCTTGACCACAGCCAGGATCACGGCGACGCAGCCGCGAATTCGGCGGCATTATTAACAGTTCCGCGCTGACGGCAACATTAGACGTTGGATTCGCGTGGCGCGATGCCGCAGCTCCCGTTTCGGTTGTATCAGCACTCGGCAGCGGTCGCTGCTAACTGCATGTTTTCGTGCATAAAACCCGACTGGGATCAGGAAAATCATAGACAGTTAAGGAACGGCGCGCACAATTCGGTGTTGGGAGGAATGGAGAATCAACTAGGCCAAGGGGCTGTCATGCGCGATCATTCCGAAATGGACCTGATGCTCAAGGGGTATGGCCTGACCACGGCCAAGATTCTGTACCATTTTCCCGACCACCCGCATCTGCTGCAGAGCTTCATCTGGCAGGATTACGATCTGGCGCCGAAGTTTCCGGTGCTGATCAAGTTCATCGAGTTCTGGAAGGCCAGGCTCGACGGGCCGCTGCATTCGATCAGCTACACGCACCAGAAGCTGATCGCGCCGAACGAATGGCGGAAGGTGGATGGGGAGTTCGTGCTGCACTGAGCGGCAGTATAGCTGATCTCCCCCGCAAGGGGGGAGATTGGCAGCTTCAACGTCGTGCGATCACACCGCAGGCGGGTTCAGTCGGGCGAAACCTTCCTGGCGGCGATAAGGGAAGTACGGGTAGGGCGCGGTCACTTCGCTTGCGGCGTCGAGCTTTTTGACCTGCTCCGGCGTCAATGCCCAGCCGACGGCGCCGAGGTTCTGGCGCAGCTGTTCCTCGTTGCGGGCGCCGATGATGACCGAGGACACGGTCGGGCGCCGCAACAGCCAGTTGATGGCGATCTGCGGCACGGTCTTGCCGGTCTCTTCAGCCATCGCATCAAGCGCATCCATGACCCGGTAGAGATGTTGGTCCGCGACCGGCGGGCCGAAATCGGCGGTGTCGTGCAGCCGGCTCTTTTCCGGCAGGGGCTGGCCGCGGCGGATCTTGCCGGTCAGGCGGCCCCAGCCGAGCGGGCTCCACACCAGCGCGCCGATGCCCTGGTCGATACCGAGCGGCATCAGCTCCCATTCATAGTCGCGACCGACCAGCGAGTAGTAGACCTGATGCGCGGCGTAGCGCGGATAAGCATGCTTGTCAGCTTCCGCCAGCGATTTCATCACCTGCCAGCCGGAGAAGTTGGAGACGCCGACATAGCGCAGCTTGCCGGCGCGCACGAGGTCGTCCAGCGTCGACAACACCTCCTCGATCGGCGTGCCGGCATCGAAGGCGTGCAGCTGCAACAGGTCGATGTAATCGGTGCCCATGCGCTTCAGGGCGGCGTCGACGGCTTTGATCAGCCGCGAGCGCGACGAGCCGTAGTCGGCCGGTCTGTCGCCCATCGGCAGCGAAGTCTTGGTCGAGATCAGCACCGCGTCGCGGCGGCCTTTGATGGCTTCGCCAAGCACTTCCTCGGAGGCGCCGTTCGAATAGACATCGGCGGTGTCGAACAGATTGACGCCGGCCTCGAGGCAGATGTCGATCAGCCGCCGCGCTTCCTTGGCATCGCTGTTGCCCCAGGCCCCGAACAGCGGCCCGGAGCCGCCGAAAGTGCCGGCGCCGAAAGAGAGTGCGGGCACTTTCAGGCCCGATGCGCCGAGACGTCGATAATCCATTTTATGCTCCTTGATGATGTCGAAGAAGGATTGCGCGTGATGCTCATGACTGGGCGCAGACCGGCACCCCGATTGTGGGGGCGCGATCGAGGCGCAGCGCCAGGGCAGCGACGCCAAGAGCCGCGACCGGCAGCAAAGCGGCGATCCAGGTTAGTGAGCCGAGGCCGAGGTCATGGGCAATCACCGCGCCGCCAAGCCAAGCGCCGGCGGCATTGCCGAGGTTGAAGGCGGCGATGTTGAAGGACGAGGCGAGGCTCTGGCCCGCGCCTTGCGCCTTTTCCAGCACCCACATCTGCAGCGGCGCCACGGTGGCGAAGGCGGCGGCACCAAGCAGGCCGACATAGATGACGGCCAGGATTTGGCTGTGGACGGCGAAGGTCATTGTGGCCAGCACCAACGCCAGCACCACGAGGCTGCCGAGCACCGCCGGCACCAGCCAGCGGTCGGCGACCTTGCCGCCAAGCAGATTGCCGGCGATAAGACCGCCACCGAAGACGAGCAGGATCGGCGACACGGCGGCTTCCCCAAAACCGGTGATCTCGGTGAGCAGCGGGGCGATGTAGGTGAAGACGGCGAAGACGCCGGCATAGCCGAGCACGGTGGTGGCGAGGCCGAGCAGCACCGGCGTGCGGCGCAGCACTGCGAGGTCGGCGCGCAGATTGGTCTTCTCGGGCGCTTCCTTGCTGCGCGGCACCAGAAGCAGGATGACGGCAAAGGCTGCCAAGCCGACCAGGGTTACGGCCCAGAAGGTGGCGCGCCAGCCGAAGGTCTGGCCGAGCCAAGTGCCGAAGGGCACGCCGAGGATGTTGGCGATAGTCAGGCCGGTGAACATCAGCGCGATCGCCGAGGCTTTCTTGTTGGGCGCGACCAGGCCGGTGGCGACCACCGAGCCGACGCCAAAGAAAGTGCCATGGGCAAAGGCGGTGATGATGCGGGCGCCCATCAGCGTCCAGTAGTCGGGGGCGATCGCACAGGCGAGGTTGCCGAGCGTGAAGATCGCCATAAGGGCCAGAAGGACGGTCTTGCGGGGCCAGTTGCCGGTGGCGATGGTCAAAAGCGGCGCGCCGATGACGACGCCCAACGCGTAGCCCGAAATCAACTGGCCGGCGGCCGAGATCGAGACTCCGAGATCTTTGCTGACATCGATCAGCAGCCCCATGATGACGAATTCGGTGACACCGATGCCGAAGGCGCCGGCAGCGAGGGCGTAGAGAGCAAGAGGCATGGCGGTTTCCAGTTCGAACTCGATGAACGCGACCAGACCCGCGCCCCGACCGCAGAGATCGTGTTGCCATGCCTTGTGAACCAGACTTGCCTTGGGCATATTTCCTGTGAAATAGATTCACAAATGGCCAGACCCGATATCAACCGTTCCGGCGAGATCGAAGTGTTCGTCCGCGTCGTCGAGGCGGGCAGTTTCTCGGCTGCGGCTCGTTCGCTGCGTATGACACCGTCGGCGGTGAGGAACTGATCGCGCGACTGGAGGCAAGGCTCGGCGCGCGGCTGGTCACGCGCTCGACGCGCAAGCTGCAGCTGACGCCGGAAGGGACGGCGTTCTATGACAGCGGGGTGCGCATCCTGGCCGATATGGCGGCGGCCGAGCGCGAGGCGGCCGTGGGTGCCGCGCCGCGCGGACGGCTGCGCGTCAACTCCTATGTGCCCTTCGGGGTGCATCGGCTGATCCCGCTGCTGCCTGATTTCCTCGAACGCTACCCCGGGATTTCGGTCGATCTGGTGCTGACCGACAGCGTCATCGATTTGATGGCTGAGCGTGCCGACGTCGCCATCCGCGCCGGGCCGCTCGGCGAGTCGCGGCTGGTGGCGCGCAAGCTCGGGCAAAGCCGGATGACAGTCGTTGCCGCACCGTCCTATCTCAAGACGCATGGCACGCCGCTGGTTCCAGCAGATCTCGACCGGCACAATCGCATGGCTTTCGGCTTTGTCCGGCATGTCGATGGCTGGTCGTTTGTCGATGCAACCGGGAACGCCGTCATGGTGCCGATCACCGGAAACACGCTGGTCGGCGATGGCGAGTCGATGCGGTTGATGGCGGTCGGCGGCGCCGGCATCGCCCGGCTGGCACACTGGCATGTGGCCGATGACATCGCGGCGGGGCGGCTGACGGCGCTGCTGGAGGATTTCAATCCGGGCGACGAGGAGCCTACCCACGCCGTCTATGTCGGCCAGGGCCGGCATTTGCCCGCACGGGTGCGGGCGTTTCTCGACTTTCTGGTCGAGAGCGTGCGGATGAGCTGAAAAGACGTTGGGGAGCCAGATGACCCCCCAAGCATCAGGCGACAGCGATGACTATTTCTTCGGGGTGAACGGCGCCGGGCGGCGACCGGCGCCCTGACGCTCCAGCATCCAGCCGGGATATTCGGCCGGCAGCGCGCTGACCTCATCCAGTTTGGCGAGATCGTCGGCGTCGAGCTTCACCTCGGCCGCGGCTAGGTTCTGCTCGAGCTGCTCCATGCGGCTGGCGCCGATGATGACGCTCATGACGAAAGGTTTGGCCAGGACATAACCGAGCGCGACCGTAGCGACGCTGACATCGTGCTTTTTGGCGATGTCGCGCATGACGGCGACGGCTGCCCAGGCGCGGTCCTCATCGACCGGCGGGAAGTTGAAGGCGGCGCGGCGGCCCTCGCCATTGCCGGGCGCGCCGGGACCGTATTTGCCCGACAGCAGGCCGCCGGCCATCGGCGACCACACCATCAAGCCGAGCTTCTCCTCGTTGATGAGCGGCACGATCTCACGCTCGAGATCGCGGCCGGCGATCGAGTAATAGGACTGGATGGTCTCGAAGCGGGAGAACCCCTTGCGCTCGGCAATGCCCAGAGCCTTGGCGATGCGCCATGCCTGCCAGTTGGAGACGCCGACATAGCGAACCTTGCCGCTGGCAACCAGGTCATCAAGTGCCCGTAGCGTCTCGTCGATCGGCGTCACCGTATCGGTGCCGTGCAACTGATAGAGGTCGATATGGTCGAGCTGCAGCCGCTCCAGGCTGCCCTCGACCGAATCCATGATGTGGCCTCGCGAAGAGCCGCGCTCGTTCGGGCCCTGGCCCATGGCGCCATGCACCTTGGTGGCAATGACGACGTCCGAGCGCTTGACGCCGAGATCCCTGAGCGACTGGCCGAGCAGGCGCTCGGACTGGCCGAAGGAGTAGACGTCGGCGGTGTCGAAGAAATTGACGCCGGCGGCGATCGAACGGCCAACGATGTCGTTGACGCCCTTCTGGTCGAGGCTGGCGATCAGACCCCATTGGGCATTCTCGCCGGCGGCGCCGAAGGTCATTGTGCCGAGGCAGAGTTCGGAGACGAACATCCCCGTATTTCCGAGTTGATTGTAGCGCATGGTGGCAGCTCCAGAAGATTTGGTGATTACGCAAAGCAAATAGGAACGGTACGTTTCGTTTCCAGTGGTGGCGTAATCGACCGGATGCATCTGGCCCCATAGAACTCGTCAACCGTGGCGAGATGCGCGAGGCGATGTTTGTGTCGAAAATCTATCAGAATTCCACGGGTCGGATCATCGTCTCTGAGCGGCGGTTGACCTCCTCGACGAAATCGTCGTCCCATGCGGGACCGGAGAGGAGATATTCCGCAAGCGAAGGCTTTGCGCCGATCAGTTGGTCATAGTCATCAGGAGACAACACGACGGCAGCTGGCTTTCCGCGCAAGGTGATGGTTTGCGGCCCTTCTTCGCGCGCCTGTCGCACAAGCTTCGAAAGATTGTTTCGTGCGTCCCTGAGGTGCCAGTCCAAGAAGAATAGTCCTCGCTAACTCGGCCGGATGTGCTCGATACATTAGCTCGAAAAATCGGGGATCGACAGGTGTCTCGCGAAGCCGACGACTACCGGCTCCCAAAAATCGCCGAGCCGACCCGGACGCTGGTGGCGCCGAAGGCGATCGCGGTCTCGTAGTCGCCGGACATGCCCATCGACAGTTTGGCGACGCCGGCCTCCTTGCCGAGCTTTTCCAGCAGGGCGAAATGCGGGCCGGGATTCTCGTCCGCCGGCGGGATGCACATCAGGCCTTCGATGGCGAGGCCGTGGACATCGCGGCAGCGGGCAACGAAGGCAACGGCGTCGCGCGGCTCGATGCCGGCCTTTTGCGGCTCCGAGCCGGTATTGACCTGGACATAGAGTTTTGGTGCACGGCCTTGCCTAGCGATCTCCTTGGCGAGTTCGGCGGCGATCTTCTCGCGGTCGACGGTCTCGATGACGTCGGCGAGCGCGACGGCTTCCTTCGCCTTGTTCGACTGCAGCGGGCCGATCAGATGCAGCTCGATGTCGGGGAATTCAGTTTTCAGCGCCGGCCATTTGCCTTGCGCCTCCTGCACCCGGTTTTCGCCAAAGACGCGCTGGCCGGCCTCGATGACCGGGCGGATGGCGTCGGCCTCAAAAGTCTTCGACACAGCAACCAGCGTCACGGAGCCGGCGTCGCGGCCGGCCTCGCGCTCGGCGGCAGCGATCCTCGTCCTGACGGCGAAAAACTGTTCGACGGCGCTCGCCATGCCTATATCCTGCCTGTCTTTCTAGCCCTCGCCGGCTCACCGCAGTTGACGGGTCCGGCAATCCATGGTGAACACCGCCACGACATTTACCTTGGCCACCGGGCCTTGTCCGGCGGTCTGCGCCTGCTTTTAAGTGAAAATCATCCGATGGCAACCGAACGATACAATCCGCGCGCGTCAGAGCCCAAATGGCAGAAGGCCTGGGCCGAAAAGAAGCTGTTCGAAGCGCAGAACGACGACCCGAAGCCGAAATACTACGTGCTGGAGATGTTCCCCTATCCCTCGGGGAAGATCCATATCGGCCACACCCGCAACTACACGATGGGCGACGTGGTGGCGCGCTACAAGCGGGCCAAGGGTTTCAACGTGCTGCACCCTATGGGCTGGGACGCTTTCGGCATGCCGGCCGAAAATGCGGCGATGCAGAACAAGGTCCATCCCAAGGAATGGACCTACGCCAACATCGCCGCCATGCGCGAACAGCTCAAGATGATGGGCCTGTCGCTGGACTGGACGCGTGAGTTCGCCACCTGCGACGTCGACTATTACCACCGCCAGCAGATGCTGTTTCTCGATTTCGTCGAGAAAGGGCTGGTGACGCGCAAATCCTCCAAGGTCAATTGGGACCCGGAGGACATGACGGTGCTCGCCAACGAGCAGGTCATCGACGGGCGCGGCTGGCGCTCGGGCGCGCTGGTCGAACAGCGTGAGCTGACGCAGTGGTTCTTCAAGATCACCGATTTTGCGCAGGACCTGCTGGACTCGCTGGACGGCCTCGGCGAATGGCCGGAAAAGGTCAAGCTGATGCAGCAGAACTGGATCGGCCGCTCGGAAGGGCTGCTGGTCCGCTGGCCGCTGGCTGCTCCGGTTGGGGACACGCACGAGCTGGAAGTCTACACGACCAGGCCCGACACCATTTTCGGCGCCTCCTTCATGGCTGTCGCCGCCGACCATCCGCTGGCCAGGAAGGCCGCCGAGACCAATGTCGAACTGGCCAAGTTCATTGACGAAATCAGACATATGGGCACCTCGGTGGCCGCGCTTGAGACGGCGGAGAAAAAGGGCTTCGACACCGGCATCCGCGTCGTTCATCCGTTCGACGACTCGTGGACGCTGCCGGTCTATGTCGCCAATTTCGTGCTGATGGAATACGGCACCGGCGCCATATTCGGCTGCCCGTCGGGCGACCAGCGCGACCTCGATTTCGCCAACAGATACGGCCTGCCGGTGATCCCGGTGGTGATGCCGGAAGATGCCGACGCCAAGACCTTCCAGGTCACGGAAGAGGCCTATGTCGATGACGGCGTGATGATCAATTCGCGTTTCCTCGACGGCCTGAAGCCGGAGCAGGCGTTCGACGAGGTGGCAAAGCTCCTGGAGCAGAAGACCATCGGCGGCCGGCCAATGGCGGAGCGCAAGGTGAACTTCCGCTTGCGCGACTGGGGCATTTCGCGTCAGCGCTACTGGGGCTGCCCGATCCCGATGATCCATTGCGAGGATTGCGGCGTCGTGCCGGTGCCGAAGGCCGACCTGCCCGTCAAGCTGCCCGACGACATCGAGTTCGACCGTCCCGGCAATCCGCTCGACCGCCACCCGACCTGGCGGCATGTGAAGTGCCCGCAATGCGGCAAGGATGCGCGCCGCGAGACCGACACGATGGACACGTTCGTCGATTCGTCCTGGTATTTCGCGCGCTTCACCGCGCCCTGGGCCAATGAGCCGACGGAGCCCAAGGCTGCCGATGACTGGCTGGCCGTCGACCAGTATATTGGCGGCATCGAGCACGCGATCCTCCATCTGCTCTATTCGCGCTTCTTCACCCGCGCCATGCGCGCGACCGGGCATCTCGACCTGGCCGAGCCATTCAAGGGCCTGTTCACGCAAGGCATGGTGGTGCATGAGACCTACCGCGTCGGCGGTGCGTCGAACAATGGCCGCTGGCTGTCACCGGCTGAGGTCAAGATCGAGGATGTCGGCGGCAAGCGCCGCGCCATCGAGATCGCCACCGGCGAAGAGGCGGCGATCGGCTCGCTCGAAAAGATGTCGAAGTCGAAGAAGAACACGGTGAGCCCGGAAGACATCACCGACGGCTACGGCGCCGACACCGCGCGCTGGTTCATGCTGTCGGATTCGCCGCCCGAACGCGACGTGGAATGGACCGACGATGGCGCCGCCGGCGCGCACCGTTTCATCCAGCGTGTCTGGCGCCTGGTGTCGATCGCCGCCGAGACGCTCGATGGCGTCAAGCCACAGGCGGCGCAGGATGGCGAGGCCGGTGCCGTTTCCAAGGCCGCGCACAAGATCCTGAAAGCGATCGGCGAGGATATCGAGAAGCTCGGCTTCAACCGGGCCATCGCCCGCATCTACGAACTTGCCAATGCCTTGAACACGCCGCTCAACGACGTTGCCGAGGGCAAGGCCGATGCGGCGCTGAAAGGCGCCTGCCGCGAGGCGGTGGAGATCCTTGTGCATGTGGTCGCGCCGGTCATGCCGCATCTGGCCGAAGAGTGCTGGCACACGCTCGGCGGCACCGATCTGGTCGCCGAACGGCCATGGCCGGTCTACGACCCGGCGCTGGTGGTCGACAACGAGATCGTGCTGCCGGTTCAGGTCAACGGCAAGAAGCGCGGCGATTTGACAATTGCCCGCGACGCGGACCAAGGTGCGGTCGAAAAAGCGGTTCTGGCTCTCGACTTCGTGCAGAAAGCGCTGGAAGGTAAGGCGCCCCGCAAGGTGATCATCGTGCCGCAGAGGATCGTCAATGTCGTTGCCTGATTTCAAAAAGACGGGGCTTGACTTCGGAAAGACGACGCATGTGCTGCGCCGCACCGCGCTCTGCGGGCTGGTGGCCTCGATGACGCTGGTTTCGGCCTGCACGGTCAGGCCGCTCTATTCGAGCGCGCCGCTGACGGCAGGCTCGACTGTCAGCGCGTCGGCGGAGCTTGCCTCGATCGCGGTCAAGCCGGTCAAGACCCGCTATGCCCAGCAGGTCCGCAACAATCTGATCTTCGCCTTCGGCCAGGGTGCCGGCGAAACGACGGCACCGGTCTACATGCTCGATCTCGGCGTCACCGAACTGGTCGAATCGGCCGCGGTGGTGCAGATCCAGACCGACGAAGACGAGCCGACGGCAGGCACGGTGACGCTGACCGCAAACTATGTGCTGACCGATGCCAGGACCGGCGTGGTGATCGCAACCGGCAAACGGTCGATCCCATCATCCTTCGACAAGCCGACGCAGGAGTTCGCCTCCTACCGGGCACAGCTCGACGCCGAGAACCGCGCCGCGCGTGAACTGGCTGAAATGGTGAGCCTGTCGGTCGCCCAGGACTTGGTCAGGCACGGCAAGAAGGCCTGAGCATTCCCTGGCGCTGCCAACTAGACTTTTAGCAGTCCGCAACAAAAAGGCCGGTTTCCCGGCCTTTTTTCGTTTGTATCGAACCGATCTCAGCCGATCTTCTGGCCGGTCTTGGCCCAGTCGGCAGCGAACTGATCCAGGCCCTTGTCGGTCAACGGGTGCTTGACCAGCGCCTTCAGCGTCGCGGCCGGCGCGGTAACGACATCGGCGCCGATCAGGGCTGCCTGCTTGACGTGGTTCACGGTGCGAACCGAAGCGACGAGGATCTCGGTGTCGAAATCGTAATTGTCGTAGATCTGCCGGATCTCCTGGATCAGTTCCATGCCGTCCGCGCCGGTATCGTCGACGCGGCCGACGAAGGGCGAGATGAACGAGGCGCCGGCCTTGGCCGCCAGCAGCGCCTGGTTGGCCGAGAAGCACAGCGTTACATTGACCATGCGGTTCATCTCGGTGCGGATCGTCTTGCAGGCGCGCAGGCCGTCGAGCGTCAGCGGCACCTTGATGCAGACATTGTCGGCGATCTTGGCCAGGATGTTGGCCTCGGCCATCATGTCCTTGTATTCGACCGCAACAACCTCGGCCGAAACCGGGCCCCTGACGATGTCGCAGATCTGCTTGGTGACCTCGGCGATCTTGCCGCCGGATTTCAGGATCAGCGAGGGATTGGTGGTCACGCCGTCGAGCAGCCCCAGGTCGTTCAGTTCCTTGATGTCCTTGATGTCAGCGGTGTCGACAAAAAATTTCATGGGGGTCTCCTGAAAGATTTCCATGTGCATGCCATGCACATTCGAGGTTGCCCTTTGATCTAGACCAAAGTCGGGGCAAGGTCACGCCCGATGATCGAAGATTCGCCCTTTGTCGCAGCCGCGCCGGTGCTGGTGCCGATGCCGGCCGAACGCCCCTACACCTACGCTGTGCCTGCCGGCGTGCGCGTGGTGCCGGGCTCGATCGTGCGCGTGCCGCTCGGTCCGCGCCAGGTTGCCGGCATCGTCTGGGATGGTGCGGTCGAGAATATCGACGCCAAAAAGCTGCGCCCGATCGAACAGGTCTTCGACTGCCCGCCGATCGACCGCGGCATGCGCCGCTTTGTCGACTGGCTGGCGCAGTACACGCTGTCGCCGCCCGGCATGGTGGCGCGCATGCTGTTGCGCGCGCCGGAGGCGTTCGATCCCGAACCATGGATCGAGGGCCTGCAGCGGACCCTCGTCATGCCCGACCGGATGACGGATGCCAGGACGCGCGTGCTGGAGACGGCGGAAGGGGGGCTTGCCTGGACGCGATCCGGCCTGGCGCACGCGGCGGGCGTGTCGTCGACGGTGGTCGAGGGGCTCAAGGCGCAAGGCGTGTTCGAAACGGTGATGATCCCGCCTCGACCGGTGGTCGCCGCGCCCGATCCCTCCTACGCCATGCCGGAGCTGATGCCGGACCAGGCAGACGCGGCCGCCATGCTGCGCGCCAATGTCGCGGCCGCTGCTTTCAACGTCACGCTGCTCGACGGCGTCACCGGTTCAGGCAAGACGGAAGTTTATTTCGAGGCGGTGGCGGCAGCCCTCGACCAGGGCAGGCAGGTGTTGATCCTGCTGCCGGAGATCGCGCTGACGCATACCTTCCTCGAACGCTTCCAGCAGCGTTTCGGCGCCAAGCCGGCGGAATGGCATTCCGACCTGCCGCCCCGAATGCGCGAAAAGGTCTGGCGGCAGGTGGCGGAAGGCGGCGTGCGCGTCGTTGCCGGGGCGCGTTCGGCGCTGTTCCTGCCGTTCCGCGAGCTCGGGCTGATCGTCGTCGACGAGGAGCACGACCCCGCCTACAAGCAGGAGGATCGCGTCTTCTACAATGCGCGCGACATGGCGGTGGTGCGCGGCCATATCAGCGGCTTCCCGGTGGTGCTGGCGTCGGCGACGCCATCGGTCGAAAGCCGGGTCAATGCGCAGCAGGGCCGCTACAGCAGGGCGGTGCTGTCGGCGCGCTTTGCCGAAGCCGCGCTTCCCGATCTCAAGACGATCGACATGCGGCGCGCGCCGCCGGCCCGCGGCGGCTTTCTGTCGCCGCTGCTGATCGACCAGATGCAACGTACGCTGGAGAAGAAGGAGCAGTCGCTGCTGTTCCTCAACCGGCGCGGCTATGCGCCGCTGACGCTGTGCCGTGTCTGCGGCCACCGCTTCGGCTGCCCGGTTTGTTCGGCCTGGCTGGTCGAGCACCGCTTTCGCGGCCAACTCGTCTGCCATCATTGCGGGCACAATGAGAAGCGGCCGGAGGCTTGCCCGGAATGCGGCACGCTCGACCATCTGGTCGCCTGCGGGCCTGGCGTCGAGCGGATAGCTGAAGAAGTCGTGGCGCATTTCCCCGACGCGCGCACGATCGTCCTGTCATCCGATTTGATGGGTGGAGTGCGCCGGCTGCGGCTGGAGCTCGAGGCCATTGCCAATGGCGAGGCCGACATCGTCATCGGCACGCAGCTGGTCGCCAAGGGCCATAACTTTCCCAACATGACGCTGGTCGGTGTCGTCGATGCCGATCTCGGCCTCGCCAATGGCGATCCCCGCGCCGCTGAGCGCACCTTCCAATTGCTCAGCCAGGTGACCGGCCGCGCCGGCCGCACCGGCAAGAAGAGCCTCGGCCTGCTGCAGACTTTCCAGCCGGACCATCCGGTGATGCGGGCGATCGTCTCGGGCGATGCCGAGGCCTTTTACGAACGCGAGATCACTGAGCGCGAACGGGCAGCCCTGCCGCCCTTCGGCAGGCTTGCCGGCGTCATCGTCAGTGCGGTGACGCGGGCCGAGGCCGAAGGCCACGCGCGCGGCCTGCGCCGTGCAGCACCCCAGGCCAGCGACCTGTTCGTGCTCGGTCCGGCCGAGGCGCCGCTGTCGCTGCTCGGTGGGCGCCATCGTTTCCGTTTGCTGATCCAGGGTGAAAAGCGCGCCGACATCCAAGGCTTCATCCGCACCATGCTGGCCGAAGGGCCGAAGCAGCGCGGCTCGGTCCGCGTGCAGGTCGACATCGATCCGCAGAGCTTCTTGTAAGCACAAAGGCTGACGCCGCCGCCGGCCGCCCGTAAGCCGTTTGTCAAGAAAACTCAGCATCTTAGTGCCGGCTAAAATGCGCGCCGTTCATGTACCCGGCTCTCATCCGTTCGCTGACTAATCCTGATTTGAAAAGCCACAAAATAAATGTTGACTCGTTTTATCATGAATTATAACTGGGCCTTTCCGCTCTGGCGCTGGGGACCAGGGCATGGATGGGGACAGCATGCGCAGATTTTTCAGTACGCTTCTTTGGTCATCGGGTTTGGGTTCGTCGATTATGGCAGGCGCGGCATTTGCCCAGGAAACCGCTCCGACAGACCAGCAGGGAGCCACCGTGCTCGACCAGATCCTGGTCACCGGCCGCAATGAAAGGTCGATTTCCAGCGTCGCCCAGTCTGTCCAGGTCGTGGAACAGGAACAGGTCGAGGAAGCAACGCAGGAAAATATCGACGCCGCGACCCTGATCAGCCGCATCGTCCCCGGCTACGCGCCACGCAACCAGACCATTTCCGGCGCTTCGGAAACCTTCCGCGGGCGCAGCGTTCTCATCATGGTCGACGGTGTGCCGCGCAACACACCGCTGCGGGACGTCTCACGCATCCTGTCGATGATCGACCTGAATTCGGTCGAGCGCATCGAAGTCATCAATGGCGCGTCCAGCCTTTATGGCGCCGGGGCCACCGGCGGCACGATCAACTTCATCACCAAGCGCGGCGATAGCGACAAGCCGAAGGTGACAGTGCGCACCGGCGTCACCGCCTTCACCGAGAATCCCGGCAAATCGGCCGGGCCCAGCACCAGCGTCTCGGTCGAGGGCAAGAAAGGCGATTTCGACTATTTCTTCTCGGCGTCCGGCGATCTGTCGCGTCGCACCTATGACGGCCACGGCAACGAGGTGGCTTCGGACGCCATGCTTGGCCAAGGCGGCGGCGACCGCACCGGCACGGGCAATCTGTTCGGCGTGGCCGGCTACCAGTTCGATTCCAGGCGCTTCGAGGCCAGCGTCGACTGGACCTATGCCAACCAGAAGCCGGACTGGTTCACCGATTACACGACCAATCCCGTCTCCCCGGATTTCGGCGATCCCTATGAAGGCAAGCCGCTGAAGGAAGATTCGAAATATCTGACCGCCAAATACACCGACAGCGACTTCGCGCTCGGAAACCTCGAGGTCAAGGCGTTCTACAACGACATCTTCAAGCAGTCGCCCTTTACCAAATTCTCGGCCGTCAACAGCCAGGTGTATTTACCGACGAACCCGACGCGGCCGGTGATCCTGCCGCCGGGTACGGACCCGACCGCCGACTTCAACCAGACGGCGCTGCAATCGCGGCGCAGCGGCGTCAACCTGACCGTCAACACTCCGATGGACTTTATCACTCAGGGCAGCACGCTGACCTGGGGCGCCGACCACGTCTTCGATGCCACCGATCAGCAGCTGACCAACGGCCAGGACGCCATCTCGCCCACGACCCAGAACTCGGTCGCCTTGTTTGCGCAGGGCGAAATTCCGGTGACGGATCGCTTTCGCATCAGCGGCGGCGCGCGCTACGACCAGTTTTATCTCAACGTTGAAGACTTCACCCGGCCTGCCGCTGCCGTTCTGCTAGGCCGGAACATTATCGGCCTGCCGGCGATCCAGGTGACCGGCGGCTCGTTCGACTACGACGCCGTCACCTTCAACGCCGGCGCCGTCTACGATCTGACCGAAAGGATGCAGCTTTTCGGCAATTTCTCGCAAGGCTACAGCCTGACCGACATTGGCGGCTTCACCCGCCGGGCCGGGTTGAACTCCAACGCCGAAACCTGCGACGCCTATGGCACCGCCATCCGGCCGCTGCTGCCGTGCACCAACGCGCCGGATTACGCGATCAGCTATGCCGATATCGCGCCTGAACCCCAGCTGGTGAACACCTGGGAAGCCGGTCTGCGCGGCGACTGGGGCGACTATCGCGGCGGCGTCAGCGCCTATCTGTCGACCTCGGACAACGGCGTCAGCTACGACATCGTCAACAACCGGGTATCGCAGCAGAAGGAACGCATCTGGGGCGTGGAAGCCAATCTCGAGGCAGATCTCAGCGGCATGTTTACGCTGGGCGGATCGGTCGGCTATGTCGAAGGCAAATACGATGCGGATCACGACGGCCACATCGAAGCTAACGAGTATCTGCCGAACAACCGTATCCCCTCGACCTACAAGGGCCTGGTCTATCTCACCACCCGTTTCGAGAACGAGCTGACCCTGCGCAGCGAGTTGGAGCTGTTTTCCGGGCGCGACCGCATCGCCACCCAGGACCTGGACGGCGCTGCGCTGGTCAATCTCGCCGTATCGAAGACGTTCGCCAATGAAAGCGTGCTGAACCTTGCCGTGCGCAATGTGTTCGACACCTACTACATCAACCCTTCCGCATCGGCGACGCGCGGCGCCGACGTTCCGGGGCTGGGGCGTTCGGTCGCTCTGTCCTACCAGATCACATTCTGAGGGCGGCGATGGCGGTGTCTCTCCAACGAAACGGTGCATTGGTCTCGCTGCTGGCAGAAGCGCCCGCCGATCCGGCGGATGGCGCGCGCTATATCGAGGCGCTCGGCCGCCTTTCGCAGGAACTAGAGCCGTTCGTGCTGCTGGTCGATATCGGCATCGAGATCGCGCTGAGCGACGCCCAGCGCAAGGCGCAAAACCTCTGGTACAAGGCGGAACGCGAGCAGCTCGAAAAGATCTGTCGCGCCTGCGCACTGGTGCGCACCGCCGCCGACGAGAACATGCAGCGCGTCTGGCAAAGCCTGTTCGGCTTTCCAGTGCTCGTCACCCGCAGCCGGGCGGAGGCCGGCGCCTTCCTGAACGGTTACGCACCGAAGGACTATGTCAAATGAGCGGCGACACAGACCGGCCGGCGCCCGCCGGGCTTTCGCGCCTGCGGCTTTTCGTCGTTCTCGCCTGCCTTTATCTGGCGCAGGCCATCCCGAGCTATCTGTTTGCCGCGACGATCCCGCCGATCCTGCGCGAGCAAGGCGTGTCGCGCACCGCCATCGGCATGATGGCGCTGCTGATGCTGCCGCTGGTGCTGAAATTCCTGTGGGCGCCGCTGGTCGATCACTTTCGGCCAGTGGCCCGCGCCCATCGCGCCGGCTGGGTCATCATCACCCAGATCGGCGTCATCGCCGGCATCGCGGCCATGCTTTGGATCGAGCCGACCGATGTCGCCGGTATCTTTGCCGTCGGCCTTGTCGTGAGCCTGTTGATGTCGACCCAGGACATCGCCACCGACGGCTACGCGGCCAAATATCTCGACCCGAAGGACAGGCCGATCGGCAATGCGATCCAGGGCGGCGCCGTCGCGCTCGGCGTCGTTCTCGGCGGCACGCTCGGCCTGTTGGTTTATCATCATGCCGGCTGGCAAACCATGGTGGCCATGGTGGCCGCGCTGTCCGTCATCCCGCTGTTTGCTGCCTTCGCCATGCGCGAGACCGATCCCGTCGCCAGCGCGCTGCAGGCGGCCATCGACCGCCCCTCGATCCTGCGTTTCCTGCGCCGGCCCGAGGCACGCCAGATCCTGTGGATCGCGCTCATCTACCGCGCCAGCGAGGGGCTGGTGAAGTCGATGGAAGGCTCCTATCTCGTCGATGCCGGCGTGCCGCTCGACATCATCGGTTATCTCTCGGGCGGCGCCGCGCTCACCGTCGGGCTCGGCGGCTCGGCGCTGGCGGCATGGCTGCTGCACAAAAGGGGCGCCGCCTCGGTGCTCGGCCTGCTCGGCGCGCTGCGCACCATCTGCTTCCTGATCTTTGCACTGCATGCTTTCGGCGCTATCGCCGGCTTCTGGCCGATCTTCGGCGCCTCGTTCCTGCAGACGCTGGTGCGCTACATGGAGATCGTGGCGCTCTATAGCCTGTTCATGGCCGTGACGTCGTCGGACCAGCCGGGCACCGACTTCACCATCCTGTCCTGCGCCCAGCTTATCGTCTACCTCGTCGGCTCCATGCTTGCCGGGCGCCTCGCCGACATGCTCGGCTACTCCGCGCTGTTCACCCTGGCGACCGTGCTGTCGGGCATCGCCGTGGTGGCGACCTATCGCATGTTGAATGCCCATTTCGCCGATACCGCAAAAGCCCAACCGGGTACTCCGATGCCGCCATTGCCGGAGCTCGCCGAATGAGCGCGGTTTGGCTAGTGCTTGCGAACCATGGCAGCGAGACAGGCAGCGGCCAGCGCCAGCGCCGCGCAGTCGGCCAGCGGCGCAAAGGGCCAGAGCGTGAAGGCAAAGCCGCCGGCCAATGCGCCGATGCTCTGGCCGAGCACATGGGTGCTGGTGAGCCAGCCGGCCGCCGCGCCCTGCTCGCCGGGCTCCAGGCGCTTCATCAGCCAGGCGGTGTAGCCGGGTGTCGCCAGGGCAATGCCGGCCGCCGCCACCACCAGAGACGCTGCCGAGGCAACATGGCTGGCCGTGACGGCCAGCGCCGTCATGCCGACGCAAACCATGAGACAGCCGACGACGACGCTGTTGCGCTCCGCCAGCCGCAGGCGCGCCATGAGCAGTCCCTGGACCAGAACCATGACGATGGCGACCAGCATCAGGGCCAGGCCGGTCACCGTCGTGGCCTGCGTCGCACCAAGGCCAAAACGCTGCTGGGCCATCGGGCCGAGCATCATCTGCACCTGTCCGAAGCCGAGCGTCAGGCACAAGCCCATCGCCAGGCAAGGCAGAGCGCGGCGATCGAAGGGCGATATTCCACGGCCAACGTCGGCCGCCCTGCCGTCGGTCCGTCCGCCGGCTTCCCCTTTGCCCCGCGCGAGCCACAGCAACAGCGGGCTGAACAGGAACAGGATGGGCGGCAGCAGCGGCGACAGGACGGCAGCCGTTGCCGCCAGCGCGCCGGCCAGCCGCCCCATGCTGACGCCGGCGCCAAGCAGTCCCAGCGCGGCCTGTCGCCTGTCATCGGCAACCGAGCGGCTGGCCCAGACCTGCGCCGTCGGCATGACGCCGGACGCGGCAAAACCGTACACGGTTCGCGAAAGCATCAGCAAAGCGATGCCCAGCGCGGCTCCCGTGCCGGCTATCAGCAGAATGGCGAACACCGCCTGGCCGGCCAGCATGGCGAGGCCGAGCAAGCGCAGCAGCCTGGCATGGCCAAGCCGCTCGCCCATGCGACCCCACAGCGGCGAGCCGACCAGAAAGGCCGCCGCGCCGACAGCAGTTGCCGCGCCGATGGCAAACGTGTCGAGCCTCAGCCGCTCCATCACCAGGGGAACGAGCGATACGAAGGCCGACTGGCCGAAGCCGATTGCCGAGACCGCGATCGCCAGGCGGCGCAGAAGCGAAGATCGATTTTTCATACCGGTCGTCATAAGACTAAGCTTATTTCTTGTTTATAATAGTTAATCAACATAAATGTTTAAAGACGACGACTTATAGATGTAATCTGCAGTATTATTAGGATTTATCGAGATGCACATGGAACAAGTAGGACCAGAATCTTCCTCTGCATTAAGCCCGTTACTCAACGCGTTGCTGCGGGAATGGAATGGCTGGGAATTCGTCGACGCCAGGCAAACCGCGCTGTTTCGGCCGCAGGCAGCCGTGCTGCGTCTGAATTTCCCTGCCTCGCGCGCGGCGGTGCTCGTCGAAGCGCGGCATCGCTCGAAGGTCGGTTACCACGATTTAGCGATGCCGCTCTGGCGCCTCGATAGTAACGAGGGGGCCGATGGCGAAGCGACCGAGATCGACCTTTTCAGCCTTTTGGCGCTGATCCTGGCGGATCCCGACATTGCCGGCCGGGCGACAGCGAAAAGCCGACTGACCTTCCTGCGCCGCAGCCTGGCCAGCATCGCCGCAATCGCTGACGCGACTGCGGCGCGTGGATCGTCGCGGCCCTTCTCCGAAGGCGATCCTGATTTCATCGATGCCGAAAGCGCCCTGCGCTTCGGCCATGCCGTGCATCCGGCGCCGATGAGTCGCGAAGAGTTCACGCACACGGATTCCGCGCGCTTCGGGCATGAATACTGCAATGCGTTCAAACTGCGCTGGTGGGCCGTCGACCCGACCATCCTCACTGGAGGCAGCGTCGAGCCGCTAGATGTCACCGAGATGGTCCGCGGGCTTGCCGCCAGCGATCCGCAGCTGCTTGCTCGGGCTGGCAAGCAACAGGGCAAGGTTCTCGTTCCGATGCATCCGTGGCAGGCCGTACGGCTCGTGCTGGAAGACCCCGTCGAGCGCCTGTTTCGCGCCGGCCGTATCGTCGATGTTGGGCTCGGCGGACCAGCGTGGCGGGCCACGACCTCGCTGCGCACGGTTCATTCAGCTGAAGCCGAGTGGATGCTGAAATTCTCGCTCAGCCTGCGCCTGACCAATTCCAGGCGCATCGTCGAGGAGCATGAGTGCCGGCGCGGCCTTTCGGTGCACCGGCTGGTCAAGGGCAAGCTCGGCTATGCCTTGCAGCGGCGCTGCCCGACCATGACGGTGCTGGGTGAGCCCGCCTGGTTCGGCCTGCGTGACGAAGACGGCCGGCTGATGACGGATACCATCGTCTCGTTTCGCGAAAATCCGTTTCGCGGCACGGGCAATCCGTCGGCTGCCGTTCTCGGCGCGCTTTGCGAGCGCCATCCCGGCCGTACCGAAAGCCATCTGTCCGACCTGGTCCACCGTATCGCCCGCGACGAGAAGCGACCTGTCGAGGAAACGGCGCGTTTGTGGTTCGAGCGTTTCCTTCATGCTGCCATCGAGCCGTTTATCGTTGCCTTCTCGGAATTCGGCCTGCTGTTCGGCGCCCATCAGCAGAACCTCGTCGTCGGCCTCGCCGGCGGCTGGCCGAATGCGCTCTATTTTCGCGACTGCCAGGGCACCGGTTATGTCGAGGAATTCCTGCCCAGGCTGCGCGAATTCCTGCCCGAGGCCGGTCAGGCGGGCGATCATGTCTTCCCAGCGGAAGCGGCCGCGAAGCTGTTCGGCTACTATCTGGTCGTCAATGGCGCTTTCGCCGCCGTCGCAGCCCTTGCCGCCGCTGGCCTCACCAACGAAGACGATCTGCTGGCGATATTCCGCCGCTCGCTCGAGCGGCTGGCCGCCACGCCGATGGCTGACCGGTCCTGCGTCGACTATTTGCTCAACGCGCCGACGCTGGCTGCCAAGGGCAATTTCCTGATCGCGCTGCGCGACATCAATGAGAACACCGAGGTGACCGATCCGCTGGCCGGTTACGTCGAGCTTCCCAACCCCCTGTATGTGAGAGAATACGCATGAACATCGAGGCTGCGAAAAACTGGTCACCCGCCACCGTCGCCGGCAACGAAGGATGGCAGCATCTGGCCTCGGCCGCGGAGCCGCTCGCCATTTGTGCCGGCGATGGCCATGTCAGCCTGGTCAACGCTGAGGGAACAGCGGTGGGACAGGCCCGCATCTCCATCGCGGATGGCCGCCTGCTCATCGATGACGTCGCGTTCACGGGAGGCCGTCTCGATCAGCCGCAGGTCCTGGCGGGCCTCGTCGACGCGGCACTGTGCCTGCATCCTACCTTCGACCGCGCCTTCCTGCCGGCGGCCAAGACGCTGTGGCCGGTTTCGGCGCTGGCCACCGAGACGGCCGCAGGCGAACCGGAGCGCGCCGTCATTCATCGCTCGGTCCTGCGCCAGCTGCCGCTGCTGTGGCGCAGCCAGGCCTCGCATGTCACCTATCCGGCATTGACGACCGCTATCGGCCCGGAAGACCGGCTGCCGCCATTGCGCCAACCGCGCCCCTGCGGCCCGATGTACGAACGCTGGATTCCGGAAATCGGCCTCACCGTGTCGCTGCGGCCGATCGACCGCCGGACCGATCTCGACCTCTTCCATCGCTGGATGAACGATGGCCGCGTCGCCTTCTTCTGGGAACTTGCCCAGAGCCATGAGGATCTCGACAAATATCTCGCCGAGCAGGAAAGCGATCCGCATATTTTCGGCGTCATCGCCAGCTTCGACGGCGAGCCGACCGGCTATTTCGAGTTCTACTGGGCCAAGGAGGACCGGCTCGGGCCCTATTATGAGCCGCACGACTGGGACCGCGGCTGGCATGGGCTGATCGGCAATATGCGCCATCTCGGCCGGCCGAAGACGCTGTCACTGTTCCGCTCCGTCACCCACTATCTGTTCCTCGACGAGCCGCGCACGCAGCGCGTCGTCGGCGAGCCACGCGCCGCGCACCAGAAGATGCTGAGCTATTGCGCCGGCGCCGCCTACGACAAAGTCAAGGAGTTCGACTTCCCGCACAAGCGCGCGGCGCTGGTCTGCTGCGAACGCGAGCGCTTCTTCCGCGAGGTGCCGCTGTGACGGTGCAGCAACCGATTGCCAAAGCGGGGGAGGCGACACGCTGGGCCGCGATCAACCGCGACGCCGTCGCCAAGGCCATTTCCGAACTGACCTTCGAGGAGTGCCTGTCGCCGCGCGAGCTTTCGCCCGGCCGATGGGAGCTGACGCCCGGCCCCGGCGTGACCTATCGCTTTGCCGCGACGCGGCGCCTGTGGGGCCAGATCGCCATCCGTCCGGAGACGCTGACTCGCGACGCCGGCATCGAGCTGCCGGTCGACGATGCGGTCGCCTTCTTCGCCGACGCGCGCGAGACGCTCGGCATGTCGCCGGCAACATTCTGCACCTATGCGAAGGAGCTTTACAACACGCTGATGGCCGACATGCGGATCGCCAAGGCACGCGGCAATCGACCGGCCGCCGATCTAGCCGCGCTGCCGGATACCGAGTTGCAGGCATTGCTCGACGGCCATCCGAAGGCCCCTGCCAACAAGGGACGGCTTGGCTGGGGACGGGACGACTTCGAGCGCTACGCGCCAGAATCGGCCACCGCATTCCAGCTCTTCTGGCTTGCCGCCGCCAGCGATCGCTGCCTGCTGGCGCTTGACTGCGGGCTCGACGAAGAGGCGCTGCTGCAGGCCGCACTCGGCGACTACGAGCGCGCAAGGCTCGAAGCGGCTTTCAGCGCCGCCGGGATCTCGCGATCGACGCATAGGCTGCTGCCGGTCCACCCCTGGCAGTGGCAGGCGATGATCGCCTCGCAATATGGTAGCGAGATCGCCGCCGGCCGGCTGGTGCCGCTTGGCCAGTTCGGCGATCCGTTCCTGCCCTTGCAGTCGCTGCGCACGCTTGCCAATGTGGCACGGCCCGAGGCGCTGCACGTCAAGCTGCCGCTGACCGTCCTCAACACCTCAGCGTGGCGCGGCGTGCCGGGCAAATACATGGCGATCGGCGCCGATCTGTCGCGCTGGCTGGCCACGGTGGCGGCCGCGGACCCGGTGCTCAAGGACGTCAAGGTCTTGCAGGAAGTCGCCGGCGCCTTCTATCCGCATCCGCACTATACCGGCGTTGAAGGCGCGCCCTATCAGTTTTGCGAGATGCTGGGCGCCATATGGCGCGAAAGCCCCGAAAAGGATCTGACAGCGGGCCAGCGGCCGATGATGATGGGCGCCCTGCCGCAGCGCGACGCGCATGGCAGGCCGATCGCCAGCGCCCTGATGGAGCAGTCCGGCCTTGGTCCGGAGGCATGGCTCGATCGCCTGTTCTCCACGGCCTTCGTGCCGCTCTACCACTTCATGTGCCGTTACGGCGTCGGCTTCATCGCCCATGGCCAGAACGTCACCATCATCCTCGACGGAGCGACGCCTCTCGGCGTGGCGGTCAAGGATTTCCAGGGCGACCTCGATCTCGTCGACCAGCCGTTTCCCGAACTGGCCGGCCTCGACCCCAAAATCCTGTCGACGCTGAAGCGCCGGCCGCCGGCACATCTTCTCCAGCATCTGCAAACGGGACACATCGTCAGCGTTCTGCGCTTCCTATCCGAGGCGCTGGCCGCCTATGACCGCTTCGACGAGAGGACTTTCTACGCCATCCTGGCCGCCGCCATCCGGCGCTACCAGGCGCAGAACCCGGATCTGTCGGAACGGTTCGCGCTCTTCGATCTGTTTGCTCCGAAGATCCCACGCATCGCCATCAACAAGGTGCGCTTCGCCATCGGCTACGGCGACAGCGGCGAACGCCCTCTGCCCGACCTTGGCACACCGCTCGACAATCCGCTTAACCCCGAGTCAGCCCGGCGATCTCCCATCAGCCCAGCCAGCTCCATAAGGAGTTCGCCATGACCCATACGCTTGACCTCGCAGGCATCGGCATCGGGCCGTTCAATCTCAGCCTCGCCGCCCATCTCGATGCGGTGGACGGCGTCGAAGCGCGCTTCTTCGATCGGGCGACGCGGCTCGAATGGCATCCGGGCATGATGCTGCCGGGCGTCGAACTGCAGACATCCTTCCTCAAGGATCTCGTCACCGCGACGCATCCGACCAGCCCATGGTCGTTCATGTCCTATCTGGTCGCGCAGAAGCGGTTCTATGAATTCCTCAACGCGGATTTCTCAGCCATCCCGCGGCCGGAATTCGCCCGCTATCTCGGATGGGTCGGCGAGAACTTGTCTTCGCTGCGCTTCGCCAGCGCCGTCGACCGGATCGACTTCGACGGAACGAATTTCAGGCTGCGTATCGGCCGCGAGCAGGTGAACGCGCGCAATCTCGCCATTGCCGTCGGGCTGGTGCCTAACATCCCCGCCTGGGCGCGGGCGGCGGCCTCCGATCAATGCTTCCACAACGCCCAGGCCGCCAACCGCCTCGATCGCCTGAGCGGACAGCGTGTCGCCGTGATCGGCGGTGGCCAGAGCGGCGCCGAAGTGCTTCTGCATCTGATCTCCTCCGACGGCTTCGCCGGCCGCGAAATCGAGTGGATCTCGATGCGGCCGAATTTCCTGCCACTGGACGACTCGCCTTTCACCGACGAACTCTTCACGCCGGGCTATGTCGAAAACTTCCATCGGCTGCCGCAAGGGCGGCGCGAGACGATCCTGGAACAGCAGCTGCTTGCCGGTGACGGCGCATCGACGAGCACGCTGAAGGCGATCTATCGCCAGCTTTACACGCTGCGGCACCTCTCGGAGGAAACGACGGCGGTCAACATGACGCCGCACCGCGAAGTGCTGAACGTGACGCGGGAAGGCAGCGAATACCGGCTGATCATGCGCAACGGCTTCGACGGCGCCATCGAGACGCGCACCGTGGATGCGGTGGTTCTGGCCACCGGCTATGCCTTTGCCATTCCTGATTGCATGGCACCGCTCATGAACAGGATCGCGCTGGACGAGCGCGGTCATTACAGGCTCAACGCCAGCTTCGAGGTCGAATGGGACGGGCCCGACGACCGCCGGATCTACGCGCTCAATGCCGGCCGGCTCAGCCATGGCATAGCCGAGCCGCAGCTCAGCCTGATGGCTTGGCGCAGCGCCAAGATCGTCAATTCGCTGCTCGGGCGGGCACAGTTCGATCTCGATCTGCCCGATCCGCCGGTTGCCTGGAGTTCAAGGCACACGATACAAAGCCTGCATCATCTCGGCGCCAATGCGAGGATGACCGAATCGGGCGCCCGGTGATGTTTGTGGAGGCGGGCCGAAGAGCGTGGTACGGCGCGCGTTAAGGTTGACATCGACCCGTAAAGCTTTTCTGTGAGAGAGATCGTTCGGTCCTGCTGGAGGCTCAGCGCATGAAAACCCTTGGCCTCATCGGCGGCATGAGCTGGGAATCGACGGCGATCTATTATCGCCTGCTCAACGAGATCGTGCGCGAGCGGCTGAGCGGGCTGCATTCGGCAAAGCTGTTGCTCTATTCCTTCGACTTCGCCGAAATCGCCGACCGGCAGCATCATGGCGACTGGGACAGTGCGGGCGTGCTGCTGGCGGATGCCGCGCGCAAGCTGGAGGCGGGCGGCGCAGAGGGGCTTTTGATCTGCACCAACACCATGCACAAGCTCGCCGACCGGGTGCAGGCGGCGGTGTCGATCCCGCTTATCCACATTGCCGACGCCACGGCCGTCGCGGTCAAGGGCGCCGGCGTCAAGCGGCCGGCGCTGCTGGCGACCCGCTTCACCATGGAGCAGGATTTCTACAAGGGCCGGCTGACGGAGAAATACGGGCTGCAGCCCGTGGTGCCGGACCAGGCCGGGCGCGACATGGTGCACCAGGTAATCTACGACGAGCTTTGCCGGGGCATCGTCAACGCGGCATCGAAGGCGGCCTATATCGACGAGGTCGCCCGTCTGCGGCGCGATGAGAAGATCGATGGCGTCATCATGGGCTGCACCGAGATCACCATGTTGATTGGCGAGCGCGATTTCGACATTCCGGTGTTCGACACCACGCGCATCCATGCTGAGGCGGCGGTCGCATTCATGCTGCCCTGAAGGGTCAAAACAAGGATCAGGGCTGGGCAGCCACGGCGACATTGCCGCTGCCGGCCACTTTCAGCTTCCATCGATCTGCTTCCGTGCCGGCCAGATTGAGGTGCCCGGTCAGGAAATAAAGGCGACCGGTGTCGGGGCCTTTGGCTGTGCAAAACCGGTCCTGCAGATAGGAGGGAGGCGTCGCCTGATAATACAGGTTGGCCACGATGCTGGCCGGACGCGTGCGCGGCCTAAACAGCCTTCCGCTCCTTCACGAATTGCGCGCCGAAACTGCCGCGCGCTTGACTTCTTTTTGCAGCGACATTCAATGCATCCGGCATTGCTGTGAGGGGATGAAAGCAAGATGGAATTCGCGTTTCCGTGGCCGACCAGCCAGGGCGAATGGCTGGCTTGGTCCAGCGCCGTCGTCACCTTGGCGCTCGGTCTGCTGTTTTTCCTCGCGCCAGGGCTGGCATTTCGGATTCTGCGGCTGCAGGTCCGGCCCGAAAGGGCAGCGGCAATCGCGGAAGGGCGCGGCCGCATGTCGGGCTTCTATCTCGGCGTCAGCCTGTGCTGCATTCTGTTGGCGCAGCCGTGGCTCTATATGGCACTCGGCTTTTCCTGGCTGTTCACCGCTTTTGGCCGTTTGCTGTCGATGATGTCGGACGGCGCCAACACGCCTTTCAACTGGGCGTCGATCGTCGTCGAACTCGTCCTGGCCGCGTTGCCGCTTGCCTTCGTCTTCGGCTTTCTGCCCTGAATCGGCAGCCAATCCAAAGGCTTCGGTTGAACTCTGCGGCCGGATGCGACAATAGTGCCCGAAAAGCATGCGGGACGACGCATTGCGGTCTTAAAATGCCTGTGCTAGACGGCAATCGACTTTCGGCCGGGGATAGCGGAAGCCGCGCCTCCGTGCTTGGAAAAACTTAGTAAGGTCAAAGATTTAGCCAGAGTTTTTGCTCGCGCCAACAATCTGCGGCCCCTCAGACAAGAGAAAAGACGGTCCGTGGCTCAATCGTCATCGCCAATCTCAGGTGTCGCAGAACGCTACGCGGGTTCGCTGTTCGAACTTGCGCGGCAGTCGAATTCAGTGGCCAAGGTCGAGGCCGACCTCAACAGTTTCGCCAAGATGCTGGATGACAGCGTCGACCTGACGCGCCTCATCAACAGCCCGGTGTTCTCCAGCGAGGACCAGGCCAAGGCAATCGCGTCGATCGCCGACAAAGCCGGCATCACCGGCCTGACCGGCAATTTTCTGCGCGTCGTCGCCCGCAACCGCCGGCTCTTCGCGGTGCCCGGCATGATCAAGGCTTTTCGCAAGATCGCCGCCGAACAGCGCGGTGAGACATCAGCCGAGGTCACTTCGGCGCATGAACTGACGGCTGCCCAGCAGACCGAACTCAAGGCCGCGCTGAAAGGCGTCGCCGGCAAGGACGTGGCCATCACTGTTACCGTCGATCCGTCGCTGCTCGGCGGGCTGGTGGTCAAGATGGGCTCGCGCCAGATCGATACGTCGCTCAAAACCAAACTCAATTCGCTCAAGCTTGCACTGAAAGAGGTCGGCTGATGGACATCCGCGCCGCGGAAATTTCCGCAATTCTCAAAGACCAGATCAAGAATTTCGGCAAGGAGGCCGAGGTCTCCGAAGTCGGCCAGGTGCTGTCCGTCGGTGACGGTATCGCTCGCGTCTACGGCCTCGACAATGTCCAGGCCGGCGAAATGGTCGAATTCCCCGGCGGCATCCGCGGCATGGCGCTCAACCTCGAAGCCGACAATGTCGGCGTCGTCATCTTCGGCGCCGACCGCGACATCAAGGAAGGCGACATCGTCAAACGCACCGGCGCCATCGTCGATACGCCTGTCGGCATGGGCCTGCTCGGCCGCGTCGTCGACGCGCTCGGGAATCCGATCGACGGCAAGGGCCCGATCAAGGCGACCGAACGCAAGCGCGTCGACGTCAAGGCGCCAGGCATCATCCCGCGCAAGTCGGTCAACGAGCCGATGTCGACCGGCCTCAAGGCCATCGATGCGCTGATCCCCGTTGGCCGCGGCCAGCGCGAGCTGGTCATCGGCGATCGCCAGACCGGCAAGACCGCGATCATCCTCGACACGATGCTCAACCAGAAGGCCGTGCACGACAACGGGCCGGAAAAGGAAAAGCTCTACTGCGTCTACGTCGCCATCGGGCAGAAGCGCTCGACGGTCGCGCAGTTCGTGAAGGTTCTCGAAGAGCGCGGCGCCCTTGAATATTCGATCATCGTCGCCGCCACAGCTTCCGATCCGGCGCCGATGCAGTTCCTGGCGCCGTTCACCGGCGCCACCATGGGCGAATATTTCCGCGACAACGGCATGCATGCGCTGATCAGCTATGACGATCTGTCGAAGCAGGCCGTCGCCTATCGCCAGATGTCGCTCTTGCTGCGCCGCCCGCCGGGTCGCGAAGCCTATCCGGGCGACGTGTTCTACCTGCATTCGCGCCTGCTCGAGCGCGCCGCCAAGCTCAACGACGATCTGGGTGGCGGTTCGCTGACCGCGCTGCCGATCATCGAGACGCAGGCCAACGACGTGTCGGCCTACATCCCGACCAACGTGATCTCGATCACCGACGGCCAGATCTTCCTCGAAACCAACCTGTTCTTCCAGGGCATCCGTCCGGCGGTCAACGTCGGCCTGTCGGTGTCGCGCGTCGGTTCGTCGGCGCAGATCAAGGCGATGAAGCAGGTCGCCGGCTCGATCAAGGGCGAGCTCGCGCAGTACCGCGAAATGGCTGCGTTCGCGCAGTTCGGCTCCGATCTCGACGCCGCCACGCAGCGCCTGCTCAACCGCGGCTCGCGCCTGACCGAACTTCTGAAGCAGCCGCAGTTCTCGCCGCTCAAGGTCGAGGAGCAGGTCACGGTGATCTTCGCCGGCGTCAACGGCTATCTCGACAAGCTGGCGCTGAACCAGGTCGGCAAGTTCGAGCACGGCCTGCTCAGCCATATGCGCTCGGCCGGCAAGGACGTGCTGGACGGCATCCGCAAGGAAAAGGCGCTGTCGGACGATCTGCGCGCCAAGCTGAAGGCCGAGATCGACGCCTTCGCCAAGACCTTCGCTTGAGAAGAAGCCGGACGCTCGGGATCAGGTTTGAAGCATGCCTTCATTAAAAGACCTTCGTAACCGTATCGCCTCGGTCAAGGCGACGCAGAAGATCACCAAGGCGATGCAGATGGTCGCCGCGGCGAAGCTGCGCCGCGCGCAGGAAGCAGCGGAGGCGGCGCGTCCCTATTCCGAGCGGATGGGTGCGGTGCTGGCCAATATCACGCAGGCGATCGGCGGCGGCGGCGATGCCCCGGCGCTGATGACCGGCACCGGCAAGGACGATGTGCATCTGCTCGTCGTCTGCACCGCCGAGCGCGGCCTGTGCGGCGGCTTCAACTCGCAGATCGCACGTCTGGCCCGCGACCATATCCGCCGGCTTCTGGCCGACGGCAAGCAGGTCAAGATCATCTGCGTCGGCAAGAAGGGTTTCGACATTCTGCGCCGAGACTATGCCTCGCTGATTATCGACCGCGTCGACCTGCGCGATGTCAAGAAGCTCGGCTTCGTCAATGCCGATGCGATCGCCCGTAAGATCATCCATCTGTTCGGCGAAGGCGGCTTCGATATCTGCACGCTGTTTTATTCGCAGTTCAAGTCGGTGATCAGCCAGATTCCGACCGCGCAGCAGATCATTCCTGCCGGCGTGGCTTCCGCTCCCGCCGAAGCGACCGCCGGTGGCAATGCCGTCTACGAATACGAGCCGGAGCCGGGCGAGATCCTCACCGATCTCATTCCGCGCAACATCTCGGTCCAGATCTTCCGCGCGCTGCTCGAAAACGCAGCCGGCGAGATGGGCGCCAAAATGAGCGCCATGGACAATGCAACGCGCAACGCCGGCGACATGATCAACAAACTGTCGATCACCTATAACCGCCAGCGCCAGGCGCAGATCACCAAGGAACTGATCGAAATCATTTCGGGCGCCGAAGCGCTCTAGGCGCGACCGCCAGGAGGTCATCGACCTTCTGATGGAGCGTGAGAAACAAAGGACGAGAAGGGTAAAGACGATGGCGAAAGCAGCGACCCCCGCGAAGACGGCCCCCAAGGCGGCCACAAAGGCTCCGGCAGCAGCGGCGAAGGCCGCTCCGGCCAAGAAGGCGGCCGCGCCCGCCAAGGCCGCGGCCCCCGCAGCGAAGACGACGAGCGTTGCCGTCAAGAAGACCGGCGCCATCGGCAAGGTTCGCCAGGTCATCGGCGCCGTCGTCGACGTGCAGTTCGGCGATCATCTGCCGGCCATTTTGAACGCCATCGAAACCTCCAATGTCGGCAACCGCCTGGTGCTCGAAGTTGCCCAGCATCTGGGCGAAAACACCGTGCGCTGCATCGCCATGGATTCCACCGAAGGCCTGGTTCGCGGCCAGGACGTCTATGACACCGGCGCGCCGATCACCGTTCCGGTCGGCCCGGGCATGCTCGGCCGCATCATCAACGTCATCGGCGAGCCGGTCGACGAAGAAGGCCCGGTCGACGGCATCGAGATGCGCGCCATCCACCAGCCGGCGCCTACCTATGTCGAACAGTCGACGGAAGCGCAGATCCTGATCACCGGCATCAAGGTGCTCGACCTTCTGGCGCCCTACGCCCGCGGAGGCAAGATCGGCCTGTTCGGCGGCGCCGGCGTCGGCAAGACGGTTCTGATCCAGGAGCTGATCAACAACGTCGCCAAGGCGCATGGCGGCTTCTCGGTGTTCGCCGGCGTCGGCGAGCGTACCCGCGAGGGCAACGATCTTTATCACGAGTTCATCGAGTCCGGCGTCAACAAGAAGGGCGGCGGCGAAGGCTCCAAGGCGGCACTGGTCTATGGCCAGATGAACGAACCGCCGGGCGCGCGTGCCCGCGTCGGCCTGACCGGCCTGACGGTCGCCGAATATTTCCGCGACCAGGGCCAGGACGTGCTGTTCTTCGTCGACAACATCTTCCGCTTCACGCAGGCCGGTTCTGAAGTGTCGGCGCTGCTCGGCCGTATTCCTTCGGCCGTGGGTTACCAGCCAACGCTGGCCACCGACATGGGTGCGCTGCAGGAACGCATCACCACAACGACCAAGGGTTCGATCACTTCGGTGCAGGCGATCTACGTGCCGGCCGACGATTTGACCGACCCGGCGCCTGCGACCTCGTTCGCCCACCTGGACGCGACGACCGTGCTCAACCGCGCGATCTCGGAAAAGGGCATCTACCCCGCCGTCGATCCGCTCGACTCGACCTCGCGCATGCTCGATCCGCTGGTCGTCGGCGAGGAGCACTATGCCGTCGCCCGCCAGGTGCAGTCGATCCTCCAGCGCTACAAGTCGCTGCAGGACATTATCGCCATCCTTGGCATGGATGAGCTGTCGGAAGAGGACAAGCAGACGGTGGCCCGCGCCCGCAAGATCGAGCGCTTCCTGTCGCAGCCGTTCTTCGTCGCCGAAGTGTTTACGGGTGCGCCGGGCAAGCTGGTCGACCTCGCCGACACAATCAAGGGCTTCAAGGGCCTCTGCAACGGCGACTACGATCACCTGCCGGAAGCCGCCTTCTACATGGTCGGCGGCATCGACGAAGCGGTCGAGAAGGCTCAGCGCCTGGCGGCTGAAGCAGCGTAATCAAGGCAATAGGGAGTAGTCAGTAGTCAGTAGTGAATAGCGGCCGGGTGATCAGGACAGCTGTCCTCTCCCTACTCCCTACTCACTATTCCCTACTCACTAAATTGACATGGCTGAAGCTTTCAAGTTCGAACTGGTCTCGCCGGAGCGCCTCCTGGTTTCCGAGCAGGTCGAGTCCGTCGTCATTCCAGGCGCCGAAGGTGAAATGACAGTCATGGCGCACCATGCGCCAGTCATGACCACGATCAAGCCGGGCGTCGTCACGCTGAAGACCGCCGGCGGCAAGGAAGAGCGCTATGTGGTGTTCGGCGGCTTTGCCGACATCGTCCCTGCCGGCTGCACGCTGCTCGCCGAATCGGCGGTCGCCGTCGGCGATATCGACCGCGCCGATCTCGCCCGCCGCATCCAGGAAGCCAAGGAAGACGCCGCCGACGCCAAGGACGACCAGAGCCGCAGCAAGGCGGAGCAGTTCCTTAGCCAGCTTACCACGCTCGAAGGCGCGCTGCTGCCGGCGTAAGCCGCAGAATGACTTGAAGAAAAGGCCGGGCTCAGCCCGGCTTTTTTGTTGCGGCCGCCATCCTGGATCGTCTCGCATAGGCGCAGGGCCTTGGCGGGATTTCAGGGCGGGCAGCCAGCATGATCAGATCGGGTGGCGGCATGCCGGCTGCCAGTCAGGGCGAGATGAGCTTGTATTAGGCGATGGCGCCGGCGGAACCGCGATTTGGCTGCGGCGGTACAGTCGGATCGGGGCTTGCCCCTGCTTTCTGGTTGTTCGACAGTCCGGCTGTCTATCGATTTGGGGTGGCCGATGACGAAACAGACAACGCAACCGGAAGCGGCCTCGCGATCCCGGTGGACGACGGCGCTGATCGCGGCCTTTGGCGGTCCGTTCGGCGGGTTCCTTTGGATCGGCGCCGGCCGGCCGGCGGTTGCCAGCCTGGTGGTGATCAGCGCCATAAGCATTGCGCTGACATATGTGGGATTCCCGGTTCTGCCGGGGGTCGATCTCGCCTGGCTGGTGGATCTCTCCAGTTTAGGTCTCATGGTCCTGTGGGTAGCGCTCGTCGTGCCTTTCGCGTCACGATACAGACCGAACCGGTGGTATTCACACGGCCTTTCGGTGCTGTTGGCCGTGCTGACCTCCTACGGAGCCGCGTTAGCGATCCGCACATTCCTCTTCCAGCCGTTTTCGACCCCGGCAGGCAGCATGACACCAACGCTGGAACTCGGCGACTATTTCTTCGTCTCGAAGTTTGCCTATGGTTACAGCCGCTACAGTGTTCCTCTTGGGCTGCTGCCCTTCGAACGCCGGATCTTTGCCGCCGAGCCGAAGCGCGGAGATATTGTGGTGTTCAAATTTCCAGCGGATCCGAGCATCGACTACGTCAAGCGGGTCGTTGGACTGCCGGGCGACAAAATCCAGATGGTCGACGGAATCCTTCGCATCAATGGTGTGGCGGTCAAACTCGAGGATGTTGGTCCGTACAGCTCCGAGGACTCTCCCCAAAGCGCCAGACTGCAACGTGAAACCCTCCCCAACGGCGTTTCCTATTCCGTCATCAGTCTTACGGACAATTCAATAACCGACAACACGCGGGTGTTCGACGTGCCCGAAGGCCACTATTTCGTGCTTGGCGACAACAGGGATAATTCCTCCGATAGCCGGCTCAGTGTCGGCTTCGTTCCTGCCGAAAACCTGGTCGGTAAGGCAGTGCGACTGTTCTGGAATTCGCAAGGCACGGAGTATTCGTCGCGGCAGAGGCTGGACGCTCCGGCGGGACAATAGGCTTGAAATGGGCGGTTCCGGACCAGCTTCAGCCTACGTTTGTCGGCTCCGGTATGCCGAGCGCTGAGAGCGCAAGCACGATCCCGCCTTGCAGGATATGCTCGCGATGAGCGGCGACCAGTTCGATCAGCGTCTGCCGCTCGGGCTTGCCGCTGCCGAAGCCGGCCCAGTCGAACACCGCCGCTACTCGTTCCAGCATCCGTCGTTCGTCGAGCGCCGCCAGCGCCGCGTCGAGCGGATCGGTAAAGTGGGCTTCCGGCAGGTCCTTGCCGCGCGCCTCGCAGGCGGCGATCCAGGCGGCGATCACCAGCGTCAGATGCTCCGGGACCAGGCCGGCCTGGATGCATTCGATGGCGGTAGCGACAATGCGCTGCGGCAATTTCTGGCTGCCGTCATTGGCGATCTGCGCGGTGCGGTGGGCCAGCGCGGTGTTGGAGAAACGTTCGGCAAGTTCGGCCGTATAGGCTGACGTGTCGAGCCCGGCATCCCCAGGCAATGTCGGGATGGCCTCGGCCCAGAGCCGGTCGACGAACGCGCGGATCGCGGGATCCGCGAAGGCGCGGTCGACGGTGACGTGGCCGCTGAGCAGGCCGATATAGGCGATGCCCGAATGGGCGCCGTTGAGCAGCCGAAGCTTCATGTCCTCGAACGGCCGGACATCCTCGACCATGGTGACGCCGAATTTCTCCCAGGCCGGCCGTCCGGCTGGAAACCTGTCCTCAATCACCCATTGCCGGAATGGCTCGGTCATCACCGGCCAGGCGTCCTCGAGGCCGAGTTCGACCGCGATGCGCGCCCGGTCGGCATCGGTGGTTGCCGGCACGATGCGGTCGACCATGCTCGATGGGAATGCAACGTCATCGGCTATATGACCGGCGAGGGCAGCGTCGCCTGAAGCAGCAGCGCCGGCATCGCGCAGTTTTGCAAACCCGACCAGCAGCCGGTGCAGCGTGGCGCCATTGGCCGGCAGGTTGTCGCAGCAAAGCACGGTGAAGGGCGGCGTGCCGGCGGCCCGGCGTCGCACCAGCGCTTCCGCCAGGAATCCATGCGCTGTCCTGGGAGATCCGGGATTGCCCAGATCGTGGACGATATCGGGATGGTTTTCGTCGAGGCTGCCGTCGGCGGCCCTGAGATAGGCCTTTTCGGTGATGGTCAGGGTGACGATGCGGGTGCGCGGGTCGGTCAGCGCGGCCAGCACCGCGCCGGGGTCTTCCGGCGCGACCAGCATCGACTGGATCGAGCCGATAATGTGCAGCGCTTCGCCATCGCTGCCGCGCACCGCCAGCGTGTAGAGCCCGTCCTGTGGCGTCAGCGCATCGCGCGTGTCGGGGCTGCGCAGCGAGACGCCGACAATGCCCCAGCCGGTCTCGCCGGCCGCTAGGCAGTCATCGACATAGGCGGCCTGATGGGCACGGTGGAAGGCTCCAACGCCGAGATGGACGATGCCTGGAGCGACACTGGCGCGATCATAGGCGGGGACGGCGACCGAGGCCGGCAAGGATTGCACTGTTGCGTTGGAAAGGCGTCTGCTGGTCATGGCGCGGCTTGTCGCTGGATGGTGTGCGGGGCGGGATCTGCTAGCGGCGTAACATCCGCTCTTCCGCCGCACAATGACCTGACGCCGGTTAAAAGTCATCATACAACAATCCAGTTTTTGTATGTTGACATTATTTCTTTCCAATCCTACCGATATCGCCCCCTGGGAGGAACGACGTGGCGGGACTGACCGATCCGGATCTGCTTTTTGCCGCCGAAGGGCGCGCGCTGTCGATCGCGCGCGATCTCCATGCCGGCATCAAGGACCTGCCGATCATCAGCCCGCACGGCCACACCGATCCGCGTTGGTATGCGCTCAACGAGCCATTCCCCGATCCCGCGCAATTGCTGGTGGTGCCCGACCACTACATTTTCCGTATGCTGTTCAGCCAGGGCGTGCGGCTGGAAGATCTCGGCGTCCCGACCCTCGACGGCTCGCCGGTCGAGACCGATCCCAGGGCGATCTGGCGGCGCTTCGCCGAGCACTATTACCTCTTCCGCGGCACGCCGACGCGGTTGTGGCTCGACCATGTGCTCGAGCATCTGTTCGGCATCGAAGAGCCGCTCAACGCCAGCACCGCTAGCCGCCATTACGACACCATCGCGGCGCTTTTGCAGCGCGACGATTATCGCCCACGCGCGCTGTTCGAGCGCTTCAACATCGAGGTCATCGCGACGACCGAGGGCGCACTCGACGATCTCCAATGGCACAAGACGATCCGCGACAGCGGCTGGCAGGGCCGCGTCATCACTGCCTACAGGCCGGATGCTGTCGTCGATCCCGACTTCGAAGGATTTTCGGCCAATCTCGATCGTCTGGGCGAGATCGCCGGCTGCGACACCGGCACATGGGCCGGCTATCTCGACGCGCATCGCAATCGCCGCGCTTTCTTCAAAAGCTTCGGCGCAACCTCATCGGACCACGGCCATCCGACGGCCGAGACCGCCAATCTTTCCGATGCGGCGGCGGAAGAGCTGTTCAACCGCATCCGCCGCGGCTCGGACGACGAGCGCGAGCGCAAGCTGTTTCGCGCCCAGATGCTGACCGAAATGGCCAAGATGAGCCGCGACGACGGGCTGGTCATGCAGATCCATCCCGGCTCCTGGCGCAACCACTCGCCTGGTGTTTTCCAAAAATTCGGCCGCGACAAAGGCTTCGATATTCCGACCCGCACCGACTATGCCGCGGCGCTCAAACCCTTGCTCGACTGCGTCGGGCTGGAGCGCGACCTCTCCATCATTCTGTTCACGCTCGACGAGACCAGCTACGCGCGCGAACTGGCGCCGCTGGCCGGCGTCTATCCGGCGTTGAAGCTCGGGCCGGCCTGGTGGTTCCACGACAGTCCGGAAGGCATGCGCCGGTTCCGCGAGATGACCACCGAGACCGCCGGCTTCTACAACACCGTCGGCTTCAACGATGACACCCGTGCCTTTCCGTCGATTCCCGCCCGTCACGATGTGGCGCGCCGGGTTGACTGCGCCTTTCTCGCCCGTCTCGTCGCCGAGCACCGGCTGCGTGAGGACGAGGCGCATGAGCTGGCGCGGGAGCTTGCCTACACGCTTGCCAAGAAGGCGTACCGGCTGTGAGCCGGGCGCGTGGAATTTTAAAAGGGAGGAAGACAGTCATGTTGCATTTTTCAAAACTGATGGCAGCCACATTCGCCTTCGGCTCGCTGATGATCGGCGTTGCCGGCGCCCAGACCGTACTGCGCTCGGCTGACACCCATCCGGACGGGTATCCGACCGTCGAGGCGGTCAAATATCTCGGCGAGCTCATCAAGGAGCGCACTGCCGGCCGCTATTCGGTCGAGGTCTATCATTCGGCGCAGCTCGGCGAGGAAAAGGACACGATCGAGCAGACGCAGACCGGTGTCATCGATCTGAACCGCGTCTCGATGGGTCCGTTCAACGGCATCGTGCCGGAAACCGCGGTGCCGTCGCTGCCCTACATGTTCCGTTCGGTCGAGCACATGCGCCATGTCATGGACGGGCCGATCGGCGACGAGATCCTCAAGGCCTTCGAGACGCATGATCTGGTCGGCCTTGCCTTCTACGATTCCGGCGCCCGTTCCTTCTACAACACCAAGAAGGACATCACCTCGATCGCCGATCTGAAAGGCATGAAGTTCCGCGTCATCCAGTCCGACGTGTTCGTCGACATGGTCAACGCGCTTGGCGCAAATGCCACGCCGATGGCCTATGGCGAGGTCTATTCGGCGCTCGAAACCGGCGTCATCGACGGCGCCGAGAACAACTGGCCCAGCTTCGAATCCGCCAAGCACTACGAAGTCGCCAAGCACTATACCGTCGACCAGCACCAGATCGTGCCGGAAGTGCTGGTGATGTCGAAATCGAGCTGGGACAGACTGACGCCGGAAGACCAGGCGATCGTCAAGCAGGCGGCCAAGGATAGCGTCGTCAAGATGCGCGAATTGTGGGACGCGCAGGAGAAGAAGTCGCGAGAGATCGTCGAGAAGGCCGGCGTCAAGGTCAGCGAGATCGACAAGCAGCCGCTGATCGATGCGATGAAGCCGGTCTACGACAAGTATCTGAAGACGCCGGAGCTCAAGGACCTCGCGACGCGCATCCAGGCGACCAAGTGATTTTCTGGCGGGGCGGCATGGCGCCGCCCCGCCAATCGCTTTTAGGGGACGGAAAGACCGGGAGGATCGGATGACTGCGGGAACGGCCAGGAGCGGAGCGCCACCGCGCTTCAGCGCGGTGCTTTCGAAGATTTGCGACGGTGCGCTCTATCTCGCGGGCATCGGGATGGTCGCCATGACCGCGCTTGTTGCCTACCAGGTGTTTTCCCGCTTCGTGCTCAACGCGTCACCGAGCTGGACCGAAGTCACCGCCATCATGCTGATGAACTGGTTCATCTTCCTGGGCGCTGCCGTCGGCGTGCGCGAGAATTACCATATGGGCTTCGACGTGCTGCTCTATATCCTGCCCAAGGGCAGCAAATGGGCGCTGCGCACCCTGTCCGACCTGATCGCGTTTGGCTTCGGCTTCGGCATGGTCTGGTACGGCTGCAAGCTGGTCGGGCTGACCTGGCACACTGTCATCCCGGCGCTCGAACTTCCCGGCGGTTTCGACTATCTGCCGCTGGTTGCCGGCGGCTTTCTGATCTGCCTGTTCTCGGCCGAACGCATCGCGCTGCGCTGGTCCGGCGCCGACATCGACAAGGATATCAATCTCGAAGAAGTGCCGGAAATGCCGGCCGTGCAGGAGGCCTAGATGGAACTCTGGATCCTGTTTGGCGTCTTCACGCTTTTGATGTTTGCCGGCACGCCGATCGCCTTTTGCCTGGGTGCGGCGTCCTTCGCCACCGTGCTTTATCTCGGCCTGCCGCCCCTGGTGGTGTTCCAGCAATTGAAGTCGGGCATGTCGGCGTTCTCGCTGATGGCGATCCCGTTCTTCATCTTTGCCGGCGACCTGATGGTGCGCGGCGGCATCGCGCAGCGCATCGTTTCCTTTGCCGGCTCGCTGGTCGGTCATGTCCGCGGTGGGCTCGGTCAGGTCAACATCATCGCCGCGACGTTGTTCGGCGGCATTTCCGGCTCGGCTGTGGCGGAAGCCGCTGCCGTCGGCGGGCTGATGATCCCGCAGATGAAAGCGCGCGGCTACGGCGCCGACTATGCCGTCAACGTCACCTCGATGGCGGCGCTGATCGCGCTGCTTCTGCCGCCGTCGCAGAACATGATCATCTATTCGATCGCCGGCGGCGGCAAGATTTCGATCGCCGACCTGTTCACCGCCGGTATCCTGCCTGGTCTGCTGTTCGCCGCTTCGCTGATGGTCACCGCCTATTTCGTCGCCCGCAGCCGCGGCTACCCGGTCGAGGCTTTTCCCGGCTTCTCGCGTGTCGGCCAGCTGGCGGTCATCGCCATCCCCGGACTTCTGCTCATCGGGATCATCTTCGGCGGCGTTCGCTCGGGCATTTTCACGGCGACGGAAAGCTCCTGCATCGCCATCATCTACGCTTTGCTGGTCACCGTCTTCGTCTACCGGTCGATGGCCTGGGGCGATTTCGTCCATGCCACAAAGGGCGCGGTGCGCACGACCTCAATGGTGCTGCTGATCATCGGCACGGCGGCCTCGTTCAGCTGGCTGATGGCCTATCTCAAAGTGCCGGTGCTGCTGATCGCAGGCATGAACGCCATCTCCACCGATCCGCTGGTGGTGCTGCTTCTGCTCAACGTCCTGATGCTGCTGCTCGGCACCTTCATGGACATGGGGCCGATGATCATCATCTGCACGCCGATCTTCCTGCCGCTGGTCACCCATTACGGCGTCGACCCCGTGCATTTCGGCGTCATCACCATCCTCAATCTCGGCATTGGGCTCAACACGCCACCGGTCGGCACGGTGCAGTTCGTCGCCTGTGCCGTCGGCAAGATTACGGTCTGGGAAGCGATGCGCTCGATCTGGCCGTTCTATGGCGCGGGCATCGTGGTCCTGGGGCTGGTGACCTATATTCCGGCGATTTCGCTCTGGTTGCCGAGCGTGTTCAAATAGGGCGTCTTCAAATAGACGTCTTCAAACAGGGGTGCGATATGGCATCGGATAGCGCTGTTGATCTCAGGGTCGAGAGAAAACCCAAACTGTCGGAGACCGTCGTCGCAGCGATCCGCAAGCAGCTGCAGGCGGGCGAGATCCTGCCCGGCCACAAATTGCCGACCGAAGGACAACTGACCGAGACCTTCGGCGTCAGCCGCACCGTCATCCGCGAAGCGCTGGCCAAGCTCGCCGCCGACGGGCTGGTCGAGGCGCGCCAGGGCGCAGGCGTGTTCGTCACCGAGCACATCTCAACGATGTTCGGCGCGCTCGCCGCCGACATGGGCAGCAAGGATTCCATCGCGCTCAATGTGCTCGAAGTGCGCCTGGCCGTCGAAATCGAATCGGCCGGGCTCGCCGCCATTCGCCGCAACGCCGCGCAGGAAGCAGCGATCCAGGAAGCGTTCTTCGAATTCGAACGGCTGCTTCTTAACAGTGAGCCGACCGGTCCGGCCGATCTCGCCTTCCACCGGGCAATCGCCAGCGCCACCAACAACCCGTTCTATGTCGAGATGCTCGATGTGCTCGGACGCCGCGCCATTCCTTGCGACGTGACCTCGCCCTGGTCGACCGAACTGGTGCAATCCGACAGCTATCAGCGAGGGCTGCAACGCGAGCATCTGGTGATCCTGAATGCGATCACCTCAGGCGACGCCGAAGCCGCGCGCGAGGCGATGCGCGCTCATCTCACCGCCAGCCAAGAGCGCTACCGCGAGCGGCTGCACGCCCGCCAGGTCTACTACGCCGACTCGGTCAAGGCGTCGGCAACCAAATAGCCATTCATTCAGCTGGAGCAGCAATGACTCAAAGTCACCCGCATACCGATTTCACCTCGCGTTTCGCCATCGACCCGGTGGCCGCTGCTTCCATGGGCACCGACGAACTGCGTCACAATTTCCATATTGACGACCTGTTCCAGCAGGGACGCATCAGCCTGACCTACACCCATTATGACCGCATGATCGTTGGCGGCGCCGTGCCGGAAGGGACAGCGCTGCCGCTGGAGGCGATCAAGCCGACGGGGACCAAGAATTTTCTCGACCGCCGCGAGCTGATCATCGTCAACATCGGCGGCGCCGGCTCGGTGACGGCAAATGGCGAGACCCACCAGTTGCAGGCACGTGACATGCTCTATCTCGGCATGGGCAGGACCGACGTGTCGTTCGCGTCGGCCGACGCGGGCGCACCGGCCAAATTCTACCTGCTCAGCGCGCCGGCGCATCATACCCATCCGAGCCGGCTGATCCGCATTGGCGATGCCAAGCGCCTCGATCTCGGCAGCAAGGAAACCTGCAACGAACGCTCCATCTTCCAGTTCATCCATGCCGATGGCGTCAAGACCTGCCAACTGGTGGTCGGTATGACCCAACTGGCGCCGGGCTCGGTGTGGAACACTATCCCTTGCCATGTGCATGACCGGCGCATGGAGGCCTATCTCTATTTCGACCTGCCGGAGAGGGCGCGCGTCTTCCATTTCATGGGCGAGCCGGACGAAACGCGGCATCTGGTGATGGCTAACGAGGAGGCGGTGCTGTCGCCGGGCTGGTCTATCCATTCCGGGGTCGGCACCTCGAACTACGCCTTCGTCTGGGCGATGGCCGGCGACAATGTCGACTACACCGATGTCGACCCGGTGCCGCTGGGCGAACTGCGTTGAGCGGCCATTCCTCCTTCAGCCTGGCCGGCAAGCGCGTCCTGGTCACCGGCGCAAACACCGGCATCGGCCAAGGCATCGCGGTCTCGATCGCGCGCGCCGGCGGCACCGTCATCGGTGTCGGCCGCTCGGCGATGGACGACACGGAAAGACAAGTCGCGGAAGCCGGTGGCCAGTTCGAGGCGGTGCGATGCGATCTTGCCGACCATGCGGCCGCCAAGGCGATGCTCGACCAGGTCTGGGAAAAGACCGGCCCGATCGACGGGCTGGTCAACAATGCCGGCATCATCCGCCGCGCCGATGCGGTCGATTTCTCCGAGGCCGATTGGGACGACGTCATCGACGTCAATCTGAAGACGCTGTTCTTTCTCAGCCAGGGTTTTGCCAGACACGTGCTGGCCGATCCCAGGCGGCGCGGCAAGATCGTCAACATCGCCTCGGTGCTGAGTTTCCAGGGCGGCATCCGCGTCGCGTCCTATACCGCGTCGAAACATGGCGCGCTCGGCGTGACCCGGCTGCTGGCCTGCGAATGGGCGGCCAAAGGCATCAATGTCAATGCCATTGCGCCCGGCTATATTGAAACCAGCAACACCGAGGCGTTGCGCGCCGATCCCGACCGCAGCGCCGCTATATTGGCGCGCATCCCGGCCGGGCGCTGGGGCGGACCGGAAGACATAGGCGACGCCGCTGTCTTCCTGCTGGCCCCCGCATCCGACTATATGCACGGCGCCGTGATCCCGGTGGATGGCGGCTGGCTGGCGCGATGAGGAAACAGTCATGATCGAGCATAAGATTTTTGCCCAACCCGGCGAGAGCGCCTGGACGCCGACGCCGGACGGCAACAGACGCCGCGTTCTCGTCTCCACCGATGAGCTGATGATGGTCGAGTTCGGCTTCGACAAGGGCGGCGTCGGCGCACTGCATTCGCACCCGCATGTCCAGGCCAGCTATGTCGCCGAAGGTCGCTTCGAGGTGACCATCGACGGCCGCACCGCGACGATCGAGACCGGCGGCAGCTTCATCGTGCCGTCCAATCTGGTGCACGGCGTCAAGGCGCTGGAGGCCGGGCGCCTGGTCGACAGCTTTACCCCGCACCGCGCCGATTTCCTGGCCTGAACCTCTTTCGGCAATTCCAGAAACAGGAAACCCGCGCCTCCTGGGGAGGCGCGGGCTGTTGCCTGTGCGCTCGTGGCGCAGCGGTACTCGAAACATCGCCGCAGGGTTGGACGGTGCCGCAACATGGTGAAGATAGGTTTAACGATGCCAATCAGGTCGATCGCCGGTGGGGTGTTGCTGCTGCTTGTTGTGGTCACGCAGGGGCTGCGCTAATCGTTCTGTCCACGCCGCTGCTTCGGGCGGCCGATCGAAAACATCAGTGATGCAGATATCAACGACAAGCGTACCGACGCACGATCCCAAACGGCGCGTCCTCAAGGACGTGTTCGGTTTCGACGATTTCCGTCCCGGACAGGCCGCGGTGATGGAGGCACTGCTTGGCGGCCGCCACGTGCTGGCCGTCATGCCAACGGGTGCCGGCAAATCGCTGTGCTACCAGGTTCCGGCGCTGGTCAAGGGTGGGCTGACCATTGTCGTTTCGCCGCTGGTGGCGCTGATGCAGGATCAGGTCGCGGCACTGCGCCTCGCCGGCGTCGCCGCCGATACGATCAATTCCTCGATCGACCGTGATGCCAATGTCGCGGCATGGCGCCGCGTCGCGTCGGGCCAGACGCGGCTGCTCTACCTCGCGCCGGAACGGCTGATGACCGAGCGGATGCTGGATGCGCTTGCCAGGCTCGATGTCAGCCTGATCGCCATCGACGAGGCGCATTGCATTTCGCAGTGGGGGCCGGCGTTCCGGCGCGAATATGAAGACCTGTCGCAGCTGCGTGGCATCTTTCCCGACGTACCGATCATTGCGGTGACGGCGACGGCGGACGAGACGACGCGGGCAGACATCGAGAGACGGCTGTTTGGCGGGCGTGTCGAAACGCAGGTGCTTGGCTTCGACCGGCCCAACATCAAGCTTGCCATCGAGCCCAAGCAGGACAGCAAGCGGCAGTTGCTCAACTTCATCGAGCGCCATCAGGGGCGCAGCGGCATCGTCTACTGCCTGTCGCGCAAGAAGACCGAAGAGATGGCGGCATTCCTCGAAAAGAACGGCGTGACCGCGCTCGCCTATCACGCCGGGATGAGCAAGGAGGCGCGTGATGCCAACCAGAACGCCTTCATGACCCTGTCGGGCGTCGTCATGGTGGCGACCATCGCCTTCGGCATGGGGATCGACAAGCCTGATGTCGCCTATGTCTTCCACACCGACCTGCCGGGCAGCCTCGAAGCCTATTACCAGGAAATCGGCCGCGCCGGTCGCGACGGCCGGGCGGCGGAGGCGCATATGCTTTACGGCCTTGGCGACATCCGCATGCGCCGCATGTTCATCGACGACGAGGACGCCGCTGTCGAACACAAGCGCCGCTCGCATGGCCGGCTCGATACGCTGATCGGCTATTGCGAGACGGCCGAGTGCCGCCGCCAGGTGCTGCTCGGTTATTTCGGTGAAGAGGCGGTCCCTTGCGGCAATTGCGACAATTGCCTGGAACAGGCGCCGCGCGCCGACGGCACCGCCGAGGCGCGCCTCATCCTGGCGGCGGTGGCGCAGAGCGGCGAGCGCTTCGGCGCCGGCCATGTCATCGACATCCTGATCGGCCACGAGACTGAAAAGATCGCGGCAAGGGGGCATCACAGGCTGGCAGCCTTCGGCAATGGCGCCGCGCACAAGAAGGATTTTTGGCAATCTATGATTCGCCAGCTGGTCGCGAACGGTTTCCTGATGCCGGACCCGGCCGGCCATGGCGGGTTGGCCATCGCGGACAAGGGCCACGCACTCGGCCGGGGCGAGGTGCCGTTCCAGTATCGGGTCGAGATGCGCACGCGCGCCGCGCGCCGCGCGGCTCGTGCCGGGCAGAGCCCCCAGAGCGAAAATGTAGATGCGTCGCTGCTCGCGACGCTGAAGACGCTGCGGCTGCGTCTGGCCAAGGAACGCCAGGTGCCGGCCTATGTGGTGTTTTCGGATCGTACACTGATCGACATGGCCGAGCGTCGTCCGCAAGACCTCGACGATTTTGCCGGGGTCAACGGCGTAGGTGCGGCCAAGCTCAAGGAGTTCGGCGCGATTTTTGTCAGCGCCATTGCCGCGCACCTTTCCGAGACGCCAGGCTGAAAGGGGTTTTGCTGGACCAAAGCCCGATCCGGCATCAGTACGCCTTCAACTTGCCCGCCCGCTTATCCTTTCATTTTGGCGCTACCCTGCCGTAGGGGAATGGCCTTCCAAATTGTATGGAACCGTGACGACAACACACATTCCTGAATCTATGCGGTCGATTCTTCGGATGTAGCCGTGACTATGGAAACCCGCTGTTGCGCGCGGATGGCGGTTTTCTGGTTGTGTGCGTCAAGTTCTGCAAAATGGGGCGGCCATGATGCTGGTCATGCGGCTTGGCGCAGAGCGAGCTTCTTGTGCTCGCGCAGATCATCCATGTTGATATAGCGGTTGGCCTCCATCCAGTTTTCATTGGTCTCGACGGCCAGCGCCCTGACCAGGCGCAGGCAGCTTTCGGTGTTGGGGAAGATGCGCACGACATAGGTGCGCCGGCGGATTTCCTCGTTGAGCCGCTCCAGCATGTTGGTGGATTTGAGATGCTTGTGGTGCTGTCTCGGCAGCC
>NZ_JAMYNB010000018.1:0-98207 GCF_040318795.1 Mesorhizobium sp. M1004 | reverse complement strand
AACCCACAACCCGGAATACGCCCCCAGCCGGGGTCTGGTGGGCGGGTATTTGTTTATAAGATACAGGTGTGGACCGCACCGGGAATTTTAACTTTCTTGTGGGGCGCCGGGCGTAAAACGCCGGGCGCCTTTGCCGTTTCAAGCCTCAGGGATTTCGCCATGACCGCTTCATCAAGCCCGCAAGCCGGCCCGCTCGATTTCTTCTGGTTCATCCCGACGCATGGCGACGGCTCCTATCTCGGCTCCGAACAGCAGCAGCGGCCGCCGGAGTTCGCTTACTTCAAGGAGATCGCACAGGCCGTCGACCGGCTCGGCTTTCCCGGCGTGCTTTTGCCGACCGGGCAGAATTGCGAGGATTCGTGGATCACCGCCTCCGGCCTTGCAGCGCTGACGGAAAAGCTCAAATTCCTGGTGGCGCTACGGCCCGGCGTGACGTTGCCCACCTTCGCGGCGCGCCAGACGGCGGCGCTCGACCGGCTGAGCAATGGCCGCCTGCTGCTCAATGTCGTGGTCGGCGGCAACCCGACCGAGCTTGCCGGCGATGGCGTGTTCCTGCCGCATGACGAGCGCTATGCGCAGGCGCAAGAGTTTCTGACCATCTGGCGCGCGCTGGTGTCGGGCGAGAGCGTCAACTTCAACGGCAAATATTACCGCGTCGACAATGGCCGTCTTGATCTTCTGCCGCAACAGGAGCGGCCGCCGCTCTATTTCGGCGGCTCGTCCGATGCCGGCCAGGAGCTCGCCGCCGATCTCGTCGACATGTACCTGACCTGGGGCGAGCCGCCGGCGCAGGTGGCGGAAAAACTCAGCGCGGCGCGCAACAAGGCTGAACGGCGCGGCCGCAAACTGCGTTTCGGCATCAGGCTGCATTTCATCGTGCGCGAGACCGAGGAAGAGGCCTGGCGCGCCGCCGACCGGCTGATCAGCCACGTCACCGATGCCCAGATCGAAAATGCCCAGGCCCGCTTCACCAAGGAGATGGACTCTGTGGGACAGCGGCGCATGGCCGAACTGCATGGCGGCCGCCGCGACCGGCTGGTGGTGTCACCCAATCTGTGGGCCGGCGTCGGCCTGGTGCGCGGCGGCGCCGGCACCGCGCTGGTCGGCTCGCCGGAGCAGATCGTCGAGCGCATCCGCGAGTATCAGGCGATCGGCATCGACACCATCATCGGCTCTGGGTACCCGCATCTCGAGGAAGCCTACCGTGTCGCCGAGCTTCTGTTCCCGCGTCTCGGCCTGGGCACCAGGCGGGCACGGGCGCATGAGAACATCGCCAATGAATTCGCCGTCGGCTTCCACGGCGCCAACCGCCTGCAGGCCTCGTCGTGAGTTTTGCCCGGCGCGTCAAACAGAACGGCATCGGCTGGCTGCTGCCGGCGCTGGTCATAATTGGCTGGGAAGCCGCCAGCCGCGCCGGCGTGATGCCGGCCAATGTGCTGCCGGCGCCGAGCGCGGTGGCCGAGGCCTTCTGGCGGCTGACGCTGTCGGGCGAGCTGATCGAAAACATCGGCGTCAGCACGCTGCGTGCGCTGGCCGGCTTTGCCATCGGCGGCTCGATCGGCTTTGCACTCGGCCTTGCCAACGGGCTGTCGGCGCTCAGCCGCGGCCTGACCGACACGACGCTGCAGATGATCCGCAACATCCCGCATCTGGCGCTGATCCCGCTGGTCATCCTGTGGTTCGGCATCGACGAGGAAGCAAAACTGTTCCTGGTGGCGCTCGGCGTGTTCTTCCCGATCTACGTCAACACGCTGCTCGGCATCCAGAGCGTCGACCCGCAGCTGGTCGAGATGGGCCGGGTCTACGGCATGGACCGCCGCGCGTTGTTTTTTCAGGTGATCCTGCCCGGCGCGCTGCCGGCGATCTTCGTCGGCCTGCGCTATGCGCTGGGCATCATGTGGCTGACGCTGATCGTTGCCGAAACCATCTCGGCCAGTTCCGGCCTCGGCTACATGGCCATGCAGGCACGCGAATTCCTGCTGATCGATGTGGTCGTGCTGTCGATCCTGATCTATGCGCTGCTCGGCAAGCTTGCCGACAGCTTCGCCCGCCTGCTCGAGCGGCTGTCGCTCGGCTGGCATCCCGCCTTCCAGAACGCCTGAGGGTTCGATGCCAACCGCCAGCCTGACCGCCATCCGTTCCTTCGTCGCCGCGCCGGAACCGTCACGGCCGGAGGAGGCCGTCGAAAGGCAGCGCGCCTTTGCCTTCAAGGGCATGGAAAAGCGCTTTGGCGACAAGGTCGTGCTCGACTGCATCGATCTCGACGTGCCGGTCGGGCAGTTCGTTGCCGTCATCGGCAAGAGCGGCTGCGGCAAGAGCACGCTGTTGCGGCTGCTGGCCGGGCTCGACCGGCCGACGGCAGGATCGCTGACATTCGGGCCGGAAGCCAAGGCCGGCGCTGGCGAAGAGAGCCGCTTCATGTTCCAGGAGCCGCGGCTGTTGCCCTGGGCCAGCGTGGTGAAAAACGTCGAGGTCGGGCTGACCGGGCTTGCCACCGGTGCGGAAGCCAGGCGGCGCGCGCTCGCCATCCTGGGTGAAGTCGGCCTCGCCGACCGCGCCGACGAATGGCCCTCGGTGCTGTCGGGCGGCCAGAAGCAGCGCGTGGCGCTGGCGCGTGCACTGATCGGACAGCCTCGGATCCTGGCGCTCGACGAGCCGCTCGGCGCGCTCGATGCGCTGACCCGCATCGAAATGCAGCAGCTTCTGGAACGTATCTGGCTGGAGCAAAAATTCACCGCCGTGCTGGTGACGCATGACGTCGCCGAGGCGGTTGCGCTCGCCGACCGGGTGGTGGTGATCGACGAGGGCCGCATCGCGCTCGATCTCGACGTGTCGGTGGCGCGGCCGCGCCGGCGCGGTTCGGTCGAGCTTGCCAGGCTGGAGGGCAGGATTCTGGATCAGCTGTTCGGGTAGAGCTGTCGGGGCAGGGCATTCTATCCGAACCGGATAGATAGGTAACAGAATGGACCGGCAATATGGGGTGGCTGTTTTCTCGCTCGCCGGGTTGTGCCTTTTTGCGACTGCGGGTTTGACCAGCGCCTTCCCCCACTCCGTCACCGCTTTGCGGCGCCACCTCTCCCCCCTCCGGAGGGAGAGGAAGGGAGCCAGGCCGCATAAGTTCGCGCCCCTGCAAGGCTCGCGCCTTTCCTCTCCCCCGTCGATCGGGGGAGAGGTGTCGAGCGAAGCTCGACGGAGTGGGGGTCGATCTGTGGCGGTCGACTTTCGTCGCAACTCACCCCGGCGAACGGCTCGCCCATACCAGCCCGGCGAAACCGACCAGCATGGTCACGATGCCGATATAGAGCCATTGCGACTGGCCGGTCATGAAGCTGCCGCCGACCACGCCAATGCCTTGCAGCGACCACAGCGCGCCGATGGCCAGCACGATCAGAGCCAGCAGATATTTGAACAGTCTCATCGTTGGAATCCCTTTTCAAAGTCGATCGTCAACTGCGCCATGACCGTGATGACAGAGCGAAAGGACGGCGCCCAATCGCGCTCTCTTCTACTTGTACTATAACGTCCTGCCTTGCTCACGGAATCTGTGAAACAGCTCGCAATATCGCCGGCGATACGGCCGCGCCACACGAAAGATGCCTGACAAACTGTTTCCCAGCGACTCCAAACGTGTGCCGGTGCCACGGAACTGCCTGATGCTTGCCGCATTTCCTGCCTTATTCGACACTTAACGGCTGGGGTCTGTCGAAAACGGAGCCAATCCCCCCAACATGAAGAAAACAAACCAGACCGCGCTTGTCGCGGTAACGATCGCGGCTGGCCTAATGGTCGGTGCATCCGCCTCCTCCGCCGCTGGCCAGTGCGGCCGCGCCTCCTGGTACGCACTGCATTCCAGGACCGCGAATGGCGAACGCATGAACCCGTCGGCGCTGACCGCCGCGCACCGCAGCCTGCCTTTCGGCACCAAGTTGAAAGTGACCAACCAGAATAATGGCCGCAGCGTCATCGTGCGCATCAACGACCGCGGCCCGTTCATCAAAGGGCGCGTGCTCGATCTGTCCAAGGGCGCCGCCGGCCAACTCGGCTTCATCGGCTCCGGCCATACCTCGGTGTGCATGGCGCGCGTCTAGATCTGTCCAAGTCCGGCCCGATCGGGCCGGACACATCCTGCCCCGTCGTCCAACAGCCTTGCATTTTGCAGTGCACATTGAGCCGGCTGCACCCGCCCAACGCGGTTTCTCAAGGCCTTGGACGAAAGATTGGCATATGTCACGCCACGTGACGTATTGCATCGCAGCAATATCTTGTTAACCTCCGCGCGAGACATTCAAGGCTCGGCGCTGTCCGTCGTCCCTTCGGTCACGGCAGCTGCGGAGTACCTGATGTTCTATCAGCTCTATGAAATGAACCATGCCGCCTTGCAGCCCGCGCGGCTTTATGCCGATGCAGTGCGGCTGTTCTACACCAACCCGCTCAATCCGTTTTCGCATACGCCGTGGGGCCGCTCGGTCGCCGCCACCGCCGAACTGTTCGAGCGCACGACGCGCCGCTACAGCAAGCCGCATTTCGGCCTGAGCAAGACCGTGGTCGACTGGAAGAGCGTTGAGGTCAGCGAAAAGACGGTGTGGTCGAAGCCGTTCTGCAATCTTACCCGCTTCGAGCGGTCGGTGCCCGCCGGGCGAAAGGCCGACCCCAAGCTTCTCATCGTGGCGCCGATGTCGGGTCATTATGCGACGCTGCTGCGCGGCACGGTCGAGGCGATGCTGCCCTATGCCGACGTGCACATCACCGACTGGGTCGATGCCCGCATGGTACCGGTGACTGACGGCCATTTCGACCTCGACGACTATATCGACTACATCATCGACATGCTGCATGCGCTGGGGCCGGACACCCATGTGATGGCGGTGTGCCAGCCTTCGGTGCCGGTGCTGGCAGCGGTGGCGCTGATGGAAAAGCGCGGCGATCCCTTCGTGCCCTCGACCATGACCCTGATGGGCGGGCCGATCGACACACGCCGCAACCCGACCGCGGTCAATCTTCTGGCCAAGGAAAAGGGCATCGACTGGTTCCGCGACAACGTCATCATGCATGCGCCATGGCCGGTGCCGGGCTTCGGCCGCGAGGTCTATCCGGGGTTCCTGCAGCTGTCGGGCTTCATGAGCATGAACCTCGACCGCCACATCACCGCCCACAAGGACTTCTTCATGCATCTGGTCAAGCATGACGGCGACAATGCCGAGAAGCACCGCGATTTCTACGACGAATATCTGGCGGTGATGGACCTGACGGCGGAATTCTATCTGCAGACCGTCGACACGGTGTTCGTGCGCCATGCGCTGCCCAAGGGCGAGATGACGCATCGCGGCGAGGTGGTCGACACCAAGGCGATCCGCAATGTCGCGCTGTTCACGGTCGAAGGCGAGAACGACGACATTTCCGGTCTCGGCCAGACCCAGGCCGCGCATGATCTCTGCCCCAACATCCCGGCTGACCGGCATGCGCATTACATGCAGCCGGCCGTCGGCCATTACGGCGTCTTCAACGGGTCGCGATTCCGCTCGGAGATCGTGCCGCGCATCGTCGATTTCATCACAAGCTACGGCCGCCAAACACGCGTAGCGGTGAAACCCAAGCTGGTCCGCTCCGCCAAAGGCTGAGGCTCGATCCGGCTGCAGCGTGCATTGCCCGCAAAAGCGAGGCGATTTTGCGCGCCACAGGCGTTCTGTTGCACAATAGACGCTGTTGGGCGGGCGCGGGTAACCATGCCGAAGAATCTGGCTCCCCCCATAATTGACACGGAGTGTAAATCCCCTTTAACCTTTCGTTAAGAACAAGGGCGAACGGGGACAATGACTTCCTCACCGATGGCACGGACGCTGCGCCTGTGGGCGGCAGCAGGGCTGGCGATCTCTGTATGCTGGGCGATGCCGGCACTTGCAGGCGGCGCCATGGCGACGGGCGGCATGACCTCGCAGCCGATCGGCCACTATGATTTCTGTAAAACCCAGCCCGGCGAATGCTCGATCCGGCCGAGCAACCTCAACCCCGCCGCGATGACCGACGCCTTCATGCGCAAGCTGATCAACGTGACGTCAAGGGTCAACGCCGCCGTCAAGCCGATGAGCGACTACGACATCTATGGCAAGGACGAGGTCTGGGCCTATCCCGACAAGGGCGTCGGCGATTGCGAAGACTATGTGCTGGAAAAACGCCGCCAGCTCTCGCGCTCGGGCGTGTCGCTGGCCGATCTCTTGATCACCGTCGTGCGCAAGCCGGACGGCGAAGGCCATGCCGTGCTGACCGTACGCACCGACAAGGGCGACTACGTCCTCGACAATCTGACCGACAAGGTGAAGATCTGGGACGCCACCGGCTATCGCTTCCTCAAGCGGCAGGCCATCGACAACACCGGCCGCTGGGTCTCGATCCGCGGCGGCCAGCAGGTGCTGGTCGGCGCGGTCCAGTAAATAAGGACGATGCATGTGAGCGCGTTGCTGCGAACAGCTTCGTCGGAAGCCCGCGGCTAATAACTTTCACGAGATAACCGCAAGTCGGCGCTGCCCCTCATTGCCCTGCCGGGCATTTCTCCCCGTATAGTGACGGGGAGAAAGATGCTGCCATCGGTGATTTCGCCAATCGTCAACGTTGCAAAATAGTCGCCGGCAGGCGGATGAGGGCAGCGCTGCCCTCGAAATCTTATCTCTCGAAACGCCTCCTCAAAAAATTTCGCTACCTGCGTGAACCAAACCGTCTCCAGCGGCGACACACAGCCGTAAACAGAAACCCAACCATGGAGACTTCAAATGACTGCTTTCCTGCGTAATGCTTTCCTCGCCGCCATCGCGGTATCGTCCCTGGCCGGATCCGCTATGGCCGACCAGACCGGCTGCGCCAAGAACAACCAGTGGGGCAATCGCTGTTGCGATCTCACCTCGGACTGCCTGGGTGGCGGTCGCGGCGGCGATCATGACAGCACTGGCGGCCGTGGCGGCCAGGCCGGCGCGAAGTAATCTCGCTATATGCCCGCTGGCTAACGGCCGGCGGGCATCGCCTTCAGGATGAAATGCCGGCGCTATTGATGAGCATTCGTGGCCTTGGCGCCGCCCTACTTACGCCGCTCCAGTGCCGCCCGGATCGAGCCGGTGATGCGGGCAAGCTCGGCTTCGTCCAGCTTCTCGATGTTTTCGGCCAACAGATTGGCCAACTCGGTGGCAGCAGGACTGAGGCCGGACGTATCGAGTCTCACCCGCGGATGTGAGGCCTCGGCCAGACGCGCCAGCTCTTCGGCATCGTCCCAGATGACGTTGAAATAGCCGATGATCTTCTGGATCAGCGTCCAGGTCGGCGCGCCGCGGCGGCCATGTTCCAGCGCCGACAGATAGGCGGCGCTGACTCCGATCGCCTGCGCCATGTCCTTCTGGCGCAAGCCGCGCTCGGCTCGAAGCGCCCGCAGTTTTTCGCCGAACGGCGTCATCAGCGGGTTCGCCTGAGCCGAACGTAGAGCGCGCCCGAACCGCCGTGGTTGCGGGCGGCGTGATCGTGGCTGGAGACCAGCGGCCGGAAGGCAGGCGTCGACAACCAGGCAGGCACGGCGCGCCGCAAGACGCCGTCGCCGCCCGACGACGACCCTTTTCCCGTAATGACTAGGACATAGCGGACCCCGCCGGCATGGGCCCGGTGCAGGAACGAAAACAGCAGCGAATAGGCCTCGTCCTGGGTCATGCCATGCAGATCGACGCGGCCTTCGATCGGCAGCCGGCCCTTCTTCAGCTTGTCCAATGTCGGCTCGTCCAGCGCGTGCGATACATGCTGCGCCTTCGGCTTGGCGGCGAGGACCGGACCGACAGCGACCGGCGTCTGTGCCGGCTTGGGGTCGACGACAATGTCGGGAATCTCGACCGCAGTCCGGCCCTTCAACGGTCGGGCGGTGCGCGCCACCAGGTTCCACAGCACCCGGTCGTCTTCATTGAGTTTATCGGGGCGCTTGTTCATCGATTCGATTCCGAAACGAGAGCGCGTGGAACCAAGGCATAGAAATCGGCCGCATTGCGAACGACGCCGGCGATCTCGCCGGCCGCATCGCCGGAGCCGGCGAACAGATCGCCCCGCGCCGGCCCGGTGATGGCCGAACCGGTGTCCTGCGCAATCATCAGCCGCCGGAACGGTTTTCCATCGAAGGCGGTCAGCGACGGAGCGTCGATGTAGAAGGGCGTGCCGAACGTATGCAGCAGCCGGTCGACGGCGAGCGAGCGGCCGGGCGTCAACGGCACCTTGGCGGCGGCGATAGGACCGAGTGCGGCATCGTCGACATCGGCTTCGCGAAAGAAGATGTAGGAGCGGTTCTGCCAGAGGATCTCGTCGACGCGATCCGGATGCGCCCTGAACCAGGCGCGGATAGACTGCATCGTCACTTTTTCCAGTCGGATTTCGCCGAGTTCGGCGAGAATCTTCCCCGGACCGCTGAAACGTTGGCCGGATTTGGCGGCGTAGGTGACGCGGCAAAGCCGGCCGTCGGTCATCTTCAGCCTGGCCGCACCTTGCACATGGATGAAGAAGACGTCGACCTTGTCGGCAAGCCAGGCGATTTCCAGGCCTTGGCCGGCCAGCGCGCCTCTCTCGATCTCACTGCGGTCGAAATACTCCACCAGGCCCTGCGGCGTATCGCGGGCGAAGGCGAGATAGTCGTCCATCCCTCGAGGACGGTTGGCATCATCGATGTCGACGAGATCGGAAGGCCGCGCCAGCAGCGGCACCGTGAATTCATCCGTGCGCACTGGTGAGGCCTCGGCCTCGGGCTCGTAGAAGCCGGTGACCAGGCCGAGGTTTTCGGATCGAATCTGGACCGGGGCGAAATGGCGCTCGAAAAAAGCCTTGGCCGCCGACCGATTCGCCGGCGAAACGGTGCGCGCCTCGTCATAGGCGCCGGCAAACGCGTTGAACCGGACGCCCAACGAACCGGTGCGGTAGGGCTTGTTCAGGACATGAAAGGCCGAACGGCGGAAGGCTTCGAAAGCGGGCAGATGGTCATCGGAATTCCAACCGGGAAGATCATCGAAGGACTTTTCCACGAAAAGCGGCGAGAGCGACACCTCAGCCTCGCCACTGCCGATGTTTGCCTGCATGTCGCTATCCCAAAAAAGCTGCCCGCACCGGGCGACATGCATAGGCTCAGTCTTCTTCCTCGGTGGCGACCAGCTTCCAGTTCGGATCGCGCGAGCGTGTGTCGCGGGCGAAGGTCCAGACATCCTTGACCTCGGCCACCGTCTCGGGATCGCCATCGATGACGGCACCCGCCTTGTCGCGGGTCGCCGAAATCAGTTCGCTCACGATGCGCAGCGTGATGTGGGCCTCGCCGCCCTTCATCTCGGCCGAGACGATGTCGGCCTTGTCGATGCCGACGAAGGAGGACTGGATCTTTTCGGCTTTCGCCTCGCGGTCGCCAATCGCGGCAACGAAGCCGTCAAAAACCTCGCGCGACAACAGGTTCTTCAGCGTTTTTCGGTCGCCATCGGCATAGGCCATGACAATCATCTCGTAGGCCATCTTGGCGCCGTCGACGAAGACTTTGGGGTCGAAGGAGGGATCATTATCCTTGATCGCGCGCAGGCCCTTGTTGAGGTCGGTGTCGGGCTTGGCGAAGGCATCGATGGCCGCGTAGGTCTCGGTCTCGCCCGGCATGCGCTTGCGTGGCAGCGAAACCACATTTTCGGGCTTCTGGGTCGCGTCCTTCTCGGTGCGGCTGGCCGTGTACGGATCGAAGGGCGGGCGCTCGCTGCCCGTGCGGCGGCCAAGCACGTTGCGCAGCTGGAAAAAGATCACCACCGCCGCAATCAGAAAGAAAATGGTGCCGAAGTCGAAGAATCCCATATCTTTCGCCAATCAATCCCTGACTTGGCCGGGACCGCCAGCCAATCGGGCGGCGGTCGCATGGCGTTAAACATGCAAAGCATATAGAACGCATGGCGCAATCATTCAAATCAAAGGCAGGCATACCTATCTAACGGCCTCAGTGCCAGCGGCGATTATGCGCCGCCCGGCAAACATGGAAACGATCGGTCAAGACTTGCGCATTTCCTTCCTTCCTCTGTTCCTGCTTGCGCTGCCGCTGCTGGAAATCGCCGGTTTCGTCATTGTCGGCCGCGAGGTCGGGGCGCTCGCCACGGTCGGCCTGGTGCTGGCTTCAAGCATTGCCGGCGTGCTTCTGCTCCGGCACCAGGGTTTTGGCGTCATGGCGCGGGTCCGCGCCGAGATGGCCGGCGGCGGCGACCCCAGCCGCCAGCTCGCGCATGGCGCCATGATCGTGGTCGCCGCGATCCTGTTGATCATCCCTGGCTTCATTACCGATATTATCGGCCTGCTGCTGTTCCTGCCGCCGGTGCGCGACCTTGCCTGGCGCAAGCTCAAGGGCCGCATCGTCGTCGCGACCGATTTCACCGCCGGCGGTTTTCGCGGCAGGTCGCGCGACAAGGTCATCGACCTCGACGACCGCGACTATTCGCGCGAGGACGATTTCAAGCGCGGTCCCGACCATAACTCGCCGTGGCGCCGCCTGAAGGACGACTGAACGTCACCTTGCCAACGACTGACTATTGACCCCTTTCGGCCTGAAGGCGGCAAACCTTGTCTTGTCTTGCCGACCATGCTAGCCAACGCCCGATTTCAATTCGGTCAGCGCTGCTGTCCAGGCAAAAGGAACAAGGCTCATGGCCAGCAAAGATGACGCGCCGGTCGGCGCCGCCAACGGCAACGGCGAAACGGCGCAGCCGTCGCTCAACGTGCTTGCCCAGTATGTGAAGGACCTGTCCTTCGAAAGCCCCGGCGCGCCGAACTCGCTGCGCGGCCGCGACAAGGCCCCAGGCATTGCGATCAACGTCAATGTCAACGCCAACCCGCTCTCCGACAAGCAGTTCGACGTCAATCTGACCTTGAACGCCAAGGCGTCCTTCGACCAGGAAGTGCTGTTCAATGTCGAACTGGTCTATGGCGGCGTCTTCGCCATCGCCGGCTTCCCGCAGGAGCACATGCTGCCGATCCTGTTCATCGAATGCCCGCGGCTTTTGTTCCCGTTCGCCCGCCAGATCATCGCCGAAGCCACCCGCAATGGCGGCTTCCCGCCGTTGATGCTCGACCCGATCGATTTTGCACAGATGTTCCAGCAGAAGCTGGCCGAGGACCAGGCGGCATCGAAGGTCAAGGTGAGCTGAAGGCAAGCGTCACGCGCATGAGTTGAAAGCCCGGCTTCGTGCCGGGCTTTTAGTATACTGAGATGCTGGCGGGACAGCACCCCCTCTGCCTCGCCAGGCATCTCCCCCTCAAGGGGGGAGATTGGCCGTCATCGCGACCTTCGCCAAATTTAGACGTTGCAGGAATGGGCTGGAGCGGCGAAGCTGCTGATCTCCCCCCTTGAGGGGGAGATGGCCGGCAGGCCAGAGAGGGGTGTGACGGAACGCTACCTCCGCGATCCGTTCACCCCGCCGCCACCTTCAGCCACAGCGCCTTTTCACCGAGCGTCGCCACCAGCCCCGCATGCGCCGCTCGCTCGCCCTCGGTCAGGCGCGGCGGCAGGGCGATTGGCCTGGCGGCGATCGAGATGTCGATATCGGCAACGTCGCCATTGCTGTTGAGCTGCACCACGACGGCGTCGAGGACAAGTGCGGCCTGCTTGCCGCCGATGAGTTCGATGTAGACTTCGGCCAGGAGCTCGGAATCGAGCAGCGCGCCGTGCTTGGTGCGGTGGCCGTTGTCGATGCCGTAGCGGCGGCAGAGCGCGTCGAGCGAATTAGGGCCCATCGGATGCTTGCGCCGCGCCAGCGCCAGCGTGTCGACGACGCGCCCGGTGTCTATGGCCGGCTGGCCGAGCCGCCCGAATTCCGTGTTGAGGAAGCCGATGTCGAAACTGGCGTTGTGGGCGACGAGCTTGGCGCCGTCGGTGAAGGCGAGCCATTCCTCGGCGATTTCGGCAAAGGTCGGCTTGCCGACGAGGTCGGCGGCGCTGATGCCGTGCACGGCTTGCGCCTCGACATGGACGGCGCGCCCCTGCGGATTGATGAATTTGTGGAAGGTGCGGCCGGTCGGGAAGCGGTTGACCAGCTCGACGCCGCCAAGCTCGATGATGCGGTCGTCGCGCATGTCGAGTCCGGTGGTTTCGGTATCGAAAATGATTTCACGCATAGAATCAACCTACTCCTGGAGGAGTAGAATCATGGAGCGGAACAAAATGGCAATGGGTAATGCCGACAGCCTGCCGTCAGGGGCCTGATGGGCGCGACTTATCCCCCAGGAGTTAGCAGGCGAGCTCAGCGTCCTGAGAGCTCGGCAATGATCGCGCCGACCGCGGTGCGGGCGGCGTCCATGCCTTCACCGGTGTCGATGACGAAATCGGCCTGCCGGCGCTTTTCGGCGTCGGGCACCTGCTTGGCCAGGATTGCCGCCAGCTTTTCCTCACTCATGTCAGGACGCGCCAGCACGCGGGCGCGCTGGATATCGGCCGGCGCGGTGACGACGACGACCTTGTCGACACGGTTGCGGCCGCCGGTTTCGAACAGCAGCGGAATGTCGAGCACGACGAGCGGCGCGCCGGCGGCGCGGTGCCTTGCCAGAAAGGCATCGGCATCGGCCCGCACCAGCGGATGGACGATCGCCTCCAATGTCTTCAGCGCAGCAGCGTTGCCGAGCACGCGGCGCGCCAACTCGGTGCGGTCGACCGAACCGGCAATCACGGTGCCGGGAAAGGCCGCCTCGACGAGAGGTGCTGCCTTGCCGGCATAGAGGCGATGCACGGTCTCGTCGGAGTCATGCACCGGCACGCCGGCGTCGACGAACATTTTCGCCGTCGTCGACTTGCCCATGCCGATCGATCCGGTGAGGCCGAGCACGGTCATCATTTGGCGCCCATCATTGCGACCCATCATTTGGCGAGGATGTCGGCGACGATCATCTGTCGCAACTCAGGCGTGACCTGCGGCATCTTGCCGAACCAGCGTTCGAAACCGGGCACAGCCTGGTGCAACAGCATGCCGAGCCCGTCGACCGTCTTCAAATTTCTCGCGCGGGCAGCGGCAAGCAGCGGTGTTTCCAGCGGCACATAGACGATGTCTGCGACAATGGCGTGAGCTGGCAGGCCGGCCGGATCGGCGGCCAGCGTCGCATCGCCATGCATGCCAAGTGCCGTCGTGTTGATCAGCAAGCCGGCATCGCCAAGCAAGTCGCCGACCGCGCCATGCGCCGAGACGCCGGCCCCGAAGCGGTCGGCGAGTTCCTGCGCCCGCGCCAGTGTGCGGTTTACGATGCGGATATCGTTGATGCCGCGCACTTTAAGCGCGTGGATGACCGCGCGCGACGCGCCGCCGGCGCCGAGCACCACGGCCGGAGCGTTTCTCTCCCAGCCCGGGGCATGCTCGTCGAGATTGCCGGCAAAGCCGATCCAGTCCGAATTGCCGCCCCACAGCACGCCGTCGTCCAGCCACAGCATGTTGACCGCGCCGATCATCTCCGCCGCTTCGTCGCGGCGCTCGACCCGGGCGAAGGCGACTTCCTTGTGTGGAATGGTGACGTTGCCGCCCTGATAGCCATTGGCCTCGAGCGACGAGAGGAACTCGGGAAAATCGGCCGGCGCGACATCGATCGCATAATAGCTGCCGTCGATGCCGTATGTGTTCAGCCAATAGCCGTGGATCTTCGGCGAGCGCGAATGCGCGATCGGATGGCCGGTGACGAAAGCTTTTTTCTCAACCATCGATGGCTCCGAGCGCACGCAATTCCGCCAGCACCGGTAACAGGGGCAGGCCGACAATGGTGAAATAATCGCCTTCGATCTTTTCGAACAGCTGGATGCCTTCGCCCTCGATCTGGTAGGCGCCGACGCTCGACAACGCCTTGGCGCCGACGCGGGCCAGGTGCCGGCCGACGAAGGCCGGATCGAGCTTGCGCATGGTAAGGCTGGCGATGCCGACATGGCGCCACAGCACCTTGCCGTTGCGGCAGAGCACGGCGGCGCTGTTCAGCTGATGCGTCTTGCCTGACAGCGCCAACAGATGGCGGCGGGCGCCTTCCATGTCGGCCGGCTTGTGGAACACTTCATCTCCCAGTGACAAAGTCTGGTCGCAGCCGAGCACCAAGGCGCCCGATCTGCGTTCGCTGACCTCGGTCGCCTTGGCTTCGGCGAGTATCAGGGCGACATCTTCCGGCGACACACCGCTGTCCTGCAACGGCGCCTCGAGCGCACGCTCGTCGACATCGGCAGGCACCGCTTCGATGCCGAGCCCGGCATTGATGAGCATTGCTTTGCGGAACGGGCTGCCGGAGGCGAGGATGATTTTTTCGGTCATGGGTTCTGGGCCTGGTCGATAGTGGTTGATTGGGGCAGGAGGTCGCGTTGCCATCCCATCATCTATTCTTCCCCCGCAGGGCAACAATGGCTGCCGCGGTCTCTTCGATCGAGCGGCGGCTGACGTCTATCATCGGCCAATTGTGGCGGGTGCAGATCTGGCGGGCATAGGCGAGCTCTTCGGCGATCGAGGCACGGTCGACATAATCGGTCGCTTCGTAGGTGCTGCTGTTGCCGAGCACGCGGTTCTGCCGGACATGCGAGATGCGTTCGGCGGTGGCGATCAGCCCGACGATCAGCGGCTTGGTGGCAGCGACCAGGCTTTCGGGCACCGGCACGCCGAGCACGATCGGGATGTTGGCGGTCTTGATGCCGCGGTTGGCGAGATAGATGCTGGTCGGCGTCTTCGATGTCCTGGAAATGCCGATCAGCACCACATCCGCGTCGTCCATATTGAGCGGCAGCTGGCCGTCATCATGCTCCATGGTGAAATTGAGTGCGTCGATACGGTGGAAATATTCGGCGTCGAGCACATGCTGGGCGCCGACGCGGCGGCCGGCCGGCGTGCCAAGATAGGACTGGAAGACGGTGAGGACCGGCTCCAGCACCGAAACACAGGGCAGCCCCATGGTGGCGCAGCGCTCGTCAATGCCGCGCGCCAGCTTCTGGTCGACGACGGTGTAGAGGATGATGCCCGGTTCCTCCTCTATGTCCTCGAAGACTTTCGCCACCTGCTTTTCGGTGCGGATGAGCGGATAGATATGCTCGATGGCTCGCGCATCCTTATATTGCGCCGAGGCGGCTCGGCCGGCCGCCAGCAGCGTCTCGCCGGTGGCGTCGGAAATCAGGTGCAGATGAAAGAAGCTCTGGGGTTTGTTCACAGGGGGCGCCTCAGGCTGTGGGCTTGTGTGGATAAATAGGGACCGCAAAGGCGACCGGCTGGAGGCGACTGTATCAGAAGGCCAGTTGTCCACAATTCGATGCGCTGTCAGCTCCACGGTGCGGCTGGGGACAAATCTGGGGACGGGCGTTTTTGCCAGCGCTTCATCCACAGAGGCGGTTTTTCAGCTGCTACGCCAAACCATTGACTCCAGTGATGGAATCCTGGTCATCCACAGTCTTTGCCAATCCCGCGGAAGAAACACGCGACAAAATGCTGGCTGGCCTTTTCCAGGGCAAAGCGGGACAGGTGACAACCACCGATACCAACAGACTCTTAGAATCAGAAGATTCTAGAAATAGACTATTTAATTATAGAGAAGGCAGGGAAGAGAGCGCTCAATGCCCGAGAACCGCATCGTGCTGGACGTGCTGAGAGGCGAGGCAGTGTTTCCGCCGCCGCTCTGGATGATGCGCCAGGCCGGGCGCTATCTGCCGGAGTACCGCGAGACCAGAAAGCGCGCCGGGTCCTTCCTCGATCTTTGCTACAATCCTGATCTGGCCGTTGAGGTGACGCTGCAGCCGATCGAGCGCTTTGGCTTCGATGCCTCGATCCTGTTCTCGGACATTCTGGTCGTGCCGCATGCGCTGGGGCGCGATGTCCGCTTCGAGGAGGGCCGCGGGCCGCTGCTGACGCCAATCACTGCAGCTGAGATTTCGGCTCTCAACGGCGAAACGTTTCACGTGAATCTCGAACCGGTCTACGAGACGGTTCGCCGGCTGCGGGCAAGATTGCCTGACGAGACCACGCTGATCGGCTTCTGCGGCGCGCCGTGGACGGTGGCGACCTACATGATCGCCGGCCACGGCACACCCGACCAAGCGCCGGCGCGGCTGTTTGCCTATCGCGAACCGACGGCCTTCAAGCATCTCCTGAAAGTGCTCGCCGATCACTCCGCGGCCTATTTGATCCGCCAGATCGAAGCCGGTGCCGACGTGGTGCAGATTTTCGATTCCTGGTCCGGCGTGCTTGATGATGCGTCTTTCGAGCAGTTCTGCGTGCAACCGGTGGCGGAGATCGTCAGGCAAGTTCGTGCGGTTCATCGCGATGTTCCGATCATAGGCTTTCCCAAGGGCGCCGGCGCCCGCTACGAGACCTATCGTGAGAAGACCGGGGTGACGGGGCTGGGGATCGACTGGACCGTGCCCCTGTCGGCTGCGAACGAACTGCAGCATTCAGGTGCGGTCCAGGGCAATCTCGATCCCTTGCGGCTTGTGGCTGGCGGCAAAGCCCTGTCGGACGGCGTCGATGCGATCCTCAAGGCGCTGGGCGACGGACCGCTGATCTTCAATCTCGGCCATGGCATTACGCCGGAGACGCCGGTGGCGCATGTCGAGGCGATGGTGAAGCAGGTGCGGAGCGCGACACGCTGATGGCTCAATCGGATAATACGGGCGGCAACAGCACTCGTGGGGCGATGATGCGCATGACCATCGGCATCGGAGTGCTGGTTGTTCTCACCGCACTTTTGTTTTTCTTTGCGCCTGAGGGTTTCTATCCCTGGGCGAAGGCAATCCATATCCTGGCCGTCATCTCCTGGATGGCCGGCATGCTCTATCTGCCGCGATTGCTGGTCTACCACGCCGACGCAGAGAAGGGGTCCGTCCAATCGGAGACCTTCAAGGTGATGGAGCGGCGTCTGCTGCGCGGCATCATCAATCCGGCGATGATTGTCACCTGGGTGTTCGGGCTTTGGCTTGCCTGGAAAGTGTTTGGCTTTCACGGCGGCTGGCTGCACGCCAAGATGGGCTTGGTGCTGTTGCTGTCGGGCGTGCATGGCTATCTGGCCGGTGCTGTCAGGAAATTCGCCGAGGACCGCAATGAAAAACCGGCGCGGCACTGGCGAATCGTCAACGAGATCCCCACATTGCTGATGATAGCCATCGTCATCCTGGTTGTCGTCAAGCCGTTCTAGGCCCATTTCGGTCGACAAAACGCAGCTTGCTCTTTCCCCCGACCGACGATAAAAGACGGGTCTTCCTTCCCGTCATGCGCCGCCCTTGATTGCTTTCGGCCGCGCCCGGCATTTATCGCATCCAGCCGATATATTTTCCCCAAAGCAGATTCAGAGTCCGTCTATGCAAGAAATGAAACTCGCAGAGTTCAAGAACAAGAAGCCGCCAGAGCTGATCGCCTATGCCGAATCGCTCGAAGTGGAAAACGCCAGCGTCATGCGCAAGCAGGAACTGATGTTTGCCATCCTGAAGAAACTGGCCGCCCAGGACGTCGAGATCATCGGCGATGGTGTGGTCGAGTTGCTGCAGGACGGTTTCGGCTTCCTGCGCTCAGCCAACGCCAATTATCTGCCGGGTCCCGACGATATCTACATCTCGCCCTCGCAGATCCGCCGCTTCTCCTTGAAGACCGGCGATACCGTCGAAGGGCCGATCCGCAGCCCAAAAGAGGGCGAGCGCTATTTCGCCCTTCTCAAGGTCAACACGATCAATTTCGACGATCCCGAAAAGATCCGTCACAAGATCCATTTCGACAATCTGACGCCGCTCTATCCGACCAAGCGGCTGAAGATGGAGATCGACAATCCGACCGGCAAGGACATCTCGTCGCGGGTGATCGACCTGGTGGCGCCGATCGGCAAGGGACAGCGCGCGCTCATCAACGCGCAGCCGCGTACCGGTAAAACGGTGCTGATGCAGAATATCGCCCACTCGATCACGGCCAATCATCCGGAATGCTATCTGATCGTACTTCTGATCGACGAACGGCCAGAAGAAGTGACCGACATGCAGCGTTCGGTGAAGGGCGAGGTCGTGTCCTCGACCTTTGACGAACCGGCGGTGCGCCACGTCCAGGTCGCCGAAATGGTCATCGAAAAGGCCAAGCGCCTGGTCGAGCATGGCCGCGACGTCGTTATTCTGCTCGATTCGATCACCCGCCTCGGCCGTGCCTACAACACCGTTGTGCCGTCCTCCGGCAAGGTGCTGACCGGCGGTGTCGACGCCAACGCGCTGCAGCGGCCGAAGCGCTTCTTCGGCGCGGCCCGCAACATCGAGGAAGGCGGCTCGCTGACGATCATCGCCACCGCGCTGATCGACACCGGCAGCCGCATGGACGAAGTCATCTTCGAAGAGTTCAAGGGCACCGGCAACTGCGAAATCCAGCTCGACCGCAAGGTCGCCGACAAGCGCATCTACCCGGCCATGGACATCTTGAAGTCAGGCACCCGCAAGGAGGACCTGCTGGTCTCCAAGCAGGATCTGCAGAAGATCTTCGTCCTGCGCCGCATCCTGGCGCCGATGGGAACCACCGACGCGATCGAGTTCCTGATAGACAAGCTGAAGCAGACCAAGACCAACGCCGATTTCTTCGATTCAATGAACACGTAAGCAGTTTCACCGGATCATCGGTCATGCATGAAACCCCGTTCCGGGAAACCGGGACGGGGTTTTTCATTGCGGGGGCAAACAGGTCGCATTTCCGACAGGGCGTGGCCTTGGGCGGCAATTTCCATCGCCGTCGTCATGCGAGTAATCCGTCTCGAAGATCGGAGGCCGCATGAAGAAAACAATCCCGACCCTGATCGGCTTCTCGGCCATTCTGACATGGTCGTTCCTGGCGCTGCTTTCGACTGCGGCTGGACCGATTCCGCCCTTTCAGCTGGCGGCGATGACATTTCTGCTTGGCGGGTTGGTCGGCGCGTCGAGCTGGCTTGTCCGTCCGGCGGCGACCAAGTCGCTGCGCCAGCCGTGGCAGGTCTGGGCGCTCGGCACAGCGGGGCTGTGCATCTATCACTGCGCCTATTTCTTCGCCATCCAGTCGGCGCCGCCGGTCGAGGTCAGCCTGATCGCCTATCTCTGGCCGTTGCTGATCGTCGTCTTTGCCGCCTTCCTGCCTGGAGAAAAGCTTAGGGCCCATCACATCGCCGGCGTCGTGCTCGGCCTTGCCGGCGCCATTGTGGTGATCACCAAGGGCGGCACGATCGGACTGGCCAATGGTGTGATGAAGGGGCATGTCATCGCGCTGTTCTGCGCTTTCATCTGGGCCGGCTATTCGGTTTTATCGCGCCGCTTTGGCAAGGTGCCGACCGATGTCGTCGCCGGTTACTGCTTCATCACGGCTGCGGTCGCCTTGGTGCTGCACCTGACGCTTGAGGCTACCGTCTGGCCACAGACGGCGACGCAGTGGAGCGCCATCGTCATCTTGGGCGTAATACCGCTAGGCGCCGGCTTTTACGCCTGGGACTATGGCTGCAAGCACGGCGACATGATGATCCTCGGCGCCCTCTCCTACGCGGCGCCCCTCTTCTCGGTCATCGTGCTTCTGCTGGCAGGCTTTGGTGTGTTTCACTGGTCGGTGGCTGTTGCTTGCATCCTGATCACGGTCGGAGCGGTGGTCGCAGCCAAGGATTTGCTGTTCGCGCCGCGGCCGCCATCCATTGATGTGACGCGGCTTCCTTCGGCCTTGGACGGAAACACGGGTTGCCGGGGTCGCAACAGCGGCTCGGTTCCTACGGATCCGGCCCCACGGGCATGATAGCCGGTGCATAGCTCCGGTCTGCCGGTCTGCGGTCGGAAGCCACTGGCCAATGTAAGTCGATTCGCATCCGTTCCGATCGCGAAGGCGATAGGCGTGACGCGGTCGGAATTTCCGATTCGCAACCGGAATGAGGCTTGCTCCATTGGGCGATGGGCTCCAGCTTCACGGTCGCGGGCCAGGAACAGGCATTGACGATGCCGGCCTGCCGTAGGGCTTGCTGGCCCGCCCAGAACTGCTTGGCGTCGGGATTAGGCCCGCCTGCTCGCACATGGATGACAAGGCGGCTATACAGATTTGGTAATGTCCGGCCGCTCCTCGCGATCGTCCTTGATATTGACGAACAGCCGGTTCATGACGGCCGCGACACTGTGGGATTGTTTGATCGGACAGCTAGGCGACCGGTGAGAACGGGCAAATGATTTCAGGCGATTCGATCGTTGCGCTTTCCAGCGGGCGCCTGCCCGCCGGCATCGCTGTCATCCGCATTTCCGGACCGAGGACTCGATTCGTTGTCGAAACGGTGGCCGGTGGCACGGTCAAGGACCGGGTTGCGACCCTGCGCAAGCTTCGAACGGTGGACGGGTCGCTTATCGACAACGGCCTGGTGCTGCTTTTTCCGGGGCCGAACAGCTTTACCGGCGAGGATGTCGCCGAGTTCCACGTGCATGGCGGTCGCGCCGTCGCCGGCAAGATGCTGGAGATCATTGCCGCGTTTGAGGGCGTGCGTCATGCGGAACCTGGTGAATTTACGCGCCAGGCTCTTCTCAACGGCAAGCTGGATCTGGTCGAAACGGAGGCGTTGGCCGATCTGGTCAATGCCGAAACCGAAGCGCAACGGCGCTTTGCCGTGCAGAATGCCGAAGGAGTGCAAGGCGAACTCTATCTTGGCTGGCGCCGTCGGCTGATCCATGCACGGGCGATGATCGAGGCGGAAATCGACTTCGCCGACGAAGACGACGTGCCCGGTTCGGTTTCGGACACGGTTTGGTCCGATGTGCGCGCAATGGTGGGCGAGATCGGCCGGCATGTCGATGGCTTCCATGCCGCCGAGATCATCCGTGACGGGTTTGAGGTTGTCATCCTCGGTGCACCGAACGCCGGAAAATCCAGCCTGTTCAATGCGCTAGCCAGGCGTGAGGCGGCGATTGTTACCGACGAGCCCGGCACGACGCGGGATTTGCTCGAAGTGGTGCTGGATCTCCACGGAGTGCTGGTCAGGGTAACCGACACCGCGGGCCTGCGCGAGGCGCCCGGCAAGATCGAAGCGGTCGGTATCGAAAAGGCGCGGGCCAAGGCGCACACGGCTGACCTGGTGCTGTTGCTGGAAGATCTGGCGGACCCGACTGCGATCGGCAACATGCCTGTCGACGCCCCGGCTTTGAGAATCGGCACCAAGGTCGATCTCTTGAAAGGTTCGCCGCGATTGAAGGCCTATGATGCGTTGATCTCGACGGTGGACGGCACTGGTCTGGCTGAACTCCTGGCCGAGATCGGCAGGCGCGCCGCGGCTGCTATCGGCGATGCCGGTGACATCCTGCCGTCTCGGTTGCGGCATGTGGAGCTGCTCAATGAGACCAGGCACTTTCTGATCTCGGCTTTGTCCGGGCAAGAGCGCGGCCAGGAGCTGCGGGCGGAGGAGCTGCGTCTTGCGGCGGACCGGCTTGGCCGGATTGTCGGCGCGGTGGATGTCGAGGACCTGCTGGACGTGATCTTTTCGCAGTTTTGCATTGGCAAGTGACTCACGTGAAACATGACGGGGCGCTGGTATGAGTGACTCACGTGAAACATAGGGGGCCGCCCAAGTGCGTTTCACGTGAAACGAGACGGTTGGCAAAAGGGCAAGTGGCCGAAAGCCTGCACCGCCCCTCATTGTCCCCGTTCATGGGGAGAAGATGCCGGAAGATAGATAAGGGGCAGCGCCAAACGAGGCTTCGCCGCTTCCCTGACTCATGTGAAACACCTCTGCGGCTTTCAGCACTCCGTTCCCCGTGAACGAATCAACCTGCAATCCTTGACAGCGTCCTCTCGTGGGGACATGTGTCGGGAAATCTCTGAATCTGGAAGGGACAATGATCGATCACTATGATGTGGTTGTGGTGGGCGGTGGCCATGCCGGGTGCGAGGCTGCGAGCGCTGCCGCGCGCGCCGGTGCCAGGACCGCGCTGGTCACGCTGCGCTTCGACACGATCGGTGTCATGTCCTGCAATCCGGCGATCGGCGGCCTCGGGAAGGGCCATCTGGTGCGTGAGATCGACGCCATGGACGGGCTGATGGGCCGCATCGCCGATGCTGCCGGCATCCAATTCCGCCTGCTCAATCGCCGCAAAGGCCCTGCCGTGCGCGGGCCGCGCACGCAGGCCGACCGCAAGCTTTACCGGCTGGCCATGCAGGAAGCGATTCGGCAGCAGAACGGTCTCGACGTCGTCGAAGGCGAAGTCTTGGATTTCGAGATCGAAGAAGGACGGATCGCCGCTGTGCTCCTGGCCGACGGGCGCCGGTTGGCGTGCGGTGCAGTCGTCCTGACCACCGGCACTTTTCTTCGCGGCCTCATCCACATTGGCGACAGGAAGATTGTCGCCGGGCGGATGAACGAGCAGGCGAGCCTTGGCCTGTCGGCGACGATGAGCCGCGCCGGTTTCGCGCTTGGACGGCTGAAGACCGGCACGCCGCCGCGGCTCGATGGCCGCACCATCGACTGGGCGTCGCTGGAAAGCCAGGCGGCCGACGAACATCCAGTGCCGTTCTCGCTGCTCACCGACACAATCAAGAATCCGCAAATCCATTGCGGCATCACGCGTACGACACCGGCGACGCACGAGCTGATCCGCGCCAATCTCGGCCGCTCCGCCATGTATTCCGGCTCGATAGAGGGGGTCGGACCACGCTATTGCCCGTCGATCGAAGACAAGATCGTCAAGTTCGGCGATCGAGAAGGTCATCAGATATTCCTCGAGCCGGAAGGGCTGGACGACGACACGGTCTACCCCAATGGCATTTCGACCTCCCTGCCCGAGGATGTGCAACTCGACATTCTCAAAACTATACCCGGGCTAGAGCGGGCGACCATGCTGCAGCCCGGCTACGCCATCGAATACGACCATGTCGATCCGCGCGAGTTGGAGCCGACGCTTGAGGCCAAACGTATTGCGGGGCTTTTCCTAGCCGGTCAGATCAACGGCACCACCGGTTATGAAGAAGCCGGAGCGCAGGGCCTGCTCGCCGGGCTCAACGCCGCGCGCAAGGCGGCGGCCGACGACCAAATCGTGCTCAGCCGCACCGAAGCCTATATCGGTGTGATGGTCGACGACCTCACCAGCCGCGGCATTGCCGAGCCCTACCGCATGTTCACTTCGCGGGCGGAGTTTCGCCTATCGCTGCGCGCCGACAATGCCGATGAAAGGCTTACGCCTCTGGCAATTCGGCTTGGTATCGTGTCGCCGGAGCGGACGCAGCGGTTCAATCAAGTCACACAGGATCTTGATAGGGCGCGCGAACTCGCAGCTGCGACAACGATGACGCCCAACGAAGCGGCGCGGCATGGGCTGGAGATCAACAGGGACGGCGTGCGCCGCTCCGCCTACGAATTGCTCGCTCATCCCGGCGTCAATATAGCCTGGCTGACCCGTGTTGCGCCGGCCTTTGGCGCAATCGACGTAAAAACCGCTGAGCGGCTCGAAACGGAAGCGAAATATTCGGTTTACCTTGATCGCCAGCAGGCGGATGTCGGACAGATCCGCCGCGAGGAAAGCCGGCTGATCCCGGCCTCGGTGGATTTCGCCGATGTTCCTGGCCTGTCCAATGAGCTGAAGCAGAAGATGCTAACGCGTCAGCCCCGGTCGATCGCTGACGCGCAGCGTATGGAAGGCATGACGCCGGCGGCGCTGGCCATCATCGTCGCGCACGTCCGCAACGCCGAATCGGCCGCCCAAAGGGCCGTTGCGTGAGCGCTGCCTCATGGGCGAGCCTGCAAGAGGCCGCGGGAACGGTTTCACGTGAAACATTCGATCGGTTGGTGACGTTCGAACAGTTGTTCCTGAAATGGAACCGCAGCATCAATCTGGCCGCGCCGTCGACGCTGGACGATGTCTGGGGCCGCCATATTCTGGACAGCGCGCAGCTGGCGCGAATCGCACCGCAGGCCAAACGCTGGGCCGATCTCGGTTCGGGCGGCGGTTTTCCGGGCCTGGTAATGGCCTTCCTGCTGGTCGAACGCGATGGCGCGTCGATCGATCTGGTCGAGAGCAACCGCAAGAAAGCATCGTTTTTACAGGCGGTCATTGGCCAGTTCGGTTTGCCGGCACGGGTCGTCGCCCGGCGCATCGACGACAGCTATGCGCTTGTTTCCGAACCGGAAATCATCACGGCGCGGGCGCTGGCCGCGCTGCCGGCGCTGCTCGATCTGTCGGCGCCGTGGCTGACCAAGGGATCGCGGGCGCTGTTCCACAAAGGCCGGGATTACCGCTCCGAGGTGGAAGAAAGCACTCACCGCTGGGCTTTCGATCTGGTAGAACATCCGAGCATGACCGACGCCCATGGCGTCATCCTCGAAGTGACCGATCTGCGGACGGCGTAAGCTCTCCTTCGCAACCTTGGCGACGCAATGAATACCTGGCCCACATGAATACCTGGCACAGACCCATGAAAACCGGACCTCGCATCATCACCGTCGCCAACCAGAAGGGCGGCGTCGGCAAGACCACCACCGCCATCAATCTGGCCACGGCGCTGGCCGCGATCGGCGAAAAGGTGCTGATCGTCGATCTCGACCCGCAAGGCAATGCCTCGACGGGTCTCGGTATCGACCGCAAGGACCGCACCGTCTCTTCCTACGATGTGCTGACCGGCGAACTGGGCCTGGAAGAGGCCGCCATTCCAACGGCGGTGCCCGGCCTGTCGATCGTGCCGTCGACGCTCGATCTGCTCGGCATCGAGATGGAAATCGCCTCGGCGCCGGATCGCGTGCTTAAGCTGCGCAACGCGCTGCGCGCCGCCACCGAGCGCGGTGCGCCGTTCGGCTATGTGCTGATCGACTGCCCGCCCTCGCTCAACCTTTTGACGTTGAATTCCATGGCGGCAGCCGATTCTGTTCTTGTGCCGCTTCAATGCGAATTCTTCGCGCTGGAAGGGCTAAGCCAGCTTCTGGAGACGGTCGAGCAGATGCGCCGTTCGATCAATCCGGATCTGATCATCCAGGGCATCGTGCTGACAATGTATGACGGCCGCAACAACCTCGCCAACCAGGTGGTGCAGGACGTGCGGGCACACATGGGCGACAAGGTCTACGAGACGATCATTCCTAGGAATGTGCGGGTGTCCGAGGCGCCGTCCTATGGCAAGCCGGCAATCCTCTACGATCTCAAGTGCTCAGGCAGCCAAGCCTATCTGCAATTGGCATCCGAAGTGATCCGCCGCGAGCGAAAATTGCGCGCCGCATGATTAGGCAGGGTCGATAAACAAAGCCGATCCGGCACCGAAACGATCATGAATCTGGAATTGAGATGAGCGAAGACCTTTCGAGAAAGAGACTGGGGCGTGGACTGGCGGCGCTGATCGGGGAGATCGACCGCCCGGTGGCAGCGGCCGAAAAGCCGGGCTTGAATGCGGACGGCAAGGTGCCGATCGAATTCCTGAGCCCGAACCCGAAAAACCCGCGCCGGCACTTTGGCGACGCCGACCTGACCGATCTCGCCCAGTCGATCCGCGAACATGGCGTGGTGCAGCCGGTGGTGGCGCGGCCTTCGCCGACGCAGGCCGGGCGCTATGAGATCATCGCCGGCGAGCGACGCTGGCGCGCCGCGCAGCGCGCCGGGCTGACCGAGATTCCGATCATCGTGCGCGACGTCAACGACCGCACGGCGCTCGAACTGGCGATCATCGAGAACGTCCAGCGCACCGACCTCAATCCGGTCGAGGAGGCGCTGGGTTACCAGCAGTTGATCGACGATCACGGCTACACCCAGGCCGATCTCGGCAATGTCATCGGCAAGAGCCGCAGCCACGTCGCCAACACGCTGCGGCTGCTGAAGCTGCCCGACGTCATCCGAGACATGCTGGTCGACGGCGCGCTGTCGGCCGGTCACGCCCGCACGCTGGTCACGGCGCAGGATCCAGCTGGGCTCGCCAAGCAGATTGTCGAGGAGGGGCTTTCGGTGCGCCAGGCTGAAGCGCTGGCGCAGATGCCGGCGGGCGGCACGCCGCCCAAGGCAAAACCATCACACGGCGTATCGGGCAAGGATGCCGACACGCTGGCGCTGGAAAAGCTGATGACCAACACGATCGGCATGATCGTCACCATCGAGCACAAGGGCAGGGGCGGCGCGATCCGCGTGGACTACCGCAGTCTGGAGCAGCTCGACGAGCTATGCCGGCGGTTGAAGGATGAGCGGTAGAGGGTTGGGGTTGCGCCATATTTAGCCGGCGAATGAAGTTCTGGCTTAGGATGAAGAAAGGGCTTGGCGGTTGCCGGCTCTTCTTTTTATTGGCGATTGCCGAAGGGATCGAACTGCTGATCTCCCCCCTTGAGGGGGAGATGGCCGGCAGGCCAGAAGGGTCGTCTCCCATCAAGCGCCGACCTCGTTTGTCGTTGCGAAAGGCGCCAGCGCTCCACGCGCCGCGACCCCCTCTGTCGCCTTTGGCGACATCTCCCCCTCAAGGGGGGAGATCACCGCTGCGCCAGCCTCGCGCTCTCCACCGCAATGCCGAGCAGCGCCTGCCGCGCCAGCGCTTCCGACAAATCCGGCCTGCGCCTAGTCTGCAGCACGGCCGATTGCAGCCGGTTCAGCGCGCGGCTGAGCGCCTCGACGTTCCAGCGCTCCAGCGCCTTCTCCACCAGCTTGCGCCGCGAGAAAAACACCGGCGGACGGGCGCCGGCCACTGCCGAGGCGGCGTTGCGGCCGGCGGTGTCCATCTGGCCGCGCATGACCTGAAGCTGCTGCAGCTGCCGCATCGCCGAGGACAGTACCAGGAAAGGATGGCCGCCGGACAGGCAGTGGCGGGTGAAGGCGGTGTCGAAGTCACCGATCCTGCCCTCCAGCACAGCATCGACCGCGTCGTCGAAGGAGGCGCCGGAGACGTCGCCGGACATCGCCCTTACGTCGTCGAGGCTGATGTCCTTCTGGCCGTGGGCATAAAGCACCAGTTTTTCGATCTCACCGCGTGAGGCCAACCGGTCGCCGCCGAGATTGCGGCGCAGCGCCTGGCGTGCGTCGAGCGCCATCGACATGCCGGCCTTGCGCAACTCGTCGTCGATGACGCTGTCGATGTCGCGCGCTTCATCGGCATAGCATGGCAGCGCCATGGCGTTGTCGGCCGCCTCGACCACGGCGCGCAGCCCGACGCCTTTTTTCAGGTCGCCGGCCTCGATGAGAATGATCGCGTCGCGCGCGGGCTCCGCGGTCAGCGCCTTGACGTCCTCAGCCAGCGGCTTCTGGCCGCTGGCGTTGCGCACCCACAGAAGCCGCCGGTCGGAGAACATCGGCACGGTGCGGGCTTCGTCCAGCAGCCGGCCCTGGTCGCGATCGACCTCCGCGCCGTCGAGCCGGACGACGGAGAACGGATCGTCGAGCGACAGGCCGGTTTTCGCGGCAAAGGCTTTGGCCCGCTCGGCGACCAAGCCGCGGTCGGGTCCGTAAAGCAGGACGATCGATATGCGCGCGTCAGGCTTCGCCAGCCACGAATCGACTTCGTATCCTTTTTTCTGCGCCATTAGCGGTGGTTAGCATGGGGAGAGGGCGGAGTGAACGTTCTCCAGAGAGTTCGAGACCCTATTGCCCTTCCTCTCCCTCCGGAGGGGGGAGAGGTGGCTCGGCGAAGCCGAGACGGAGTGGGGGAGCCACGTGGCAATCGCCGCGAACGGACAAAGGAAGGGCACTATCTCAAGCATTGCCTAGCGCCCAAGGGTCGACCCCCACTCCGTCGAGCTTAGCTCGACACCTCTCCCCCGATCACGGGGAGAGGAAAGCGCGAGTTCGCCGACCTTGGTGCCTTCATCTCTCCCGGAGGCCGTGAAGTGACTATCTGCCGGAAATCCTGCAAAACTTTGCGCCTAATTGCGCGCTGCTCCCCAACATCGACAAGAAATTTCGCTGACATATCTGCATCTTGGCGTCGCCTGCCGGCCGTGACGCCGGATGGGTTGCGGCGCCCCATGAATTGGCGCTGTGCCGGGCGCGCGGATGTGCAAATATCGACGCCAGGCAAATGGGAGGACCATGGTCATGACCGATGCTGGGATGTTGCGGTTTCATGTGCCGGAGCCGGAAGTGCGGCCGGGCGGAACGCCCGACTCCTCCAACGTGCCTATCCCCAAGGCCGGCTCGGTGCCGCGACCGGACATCAATGTCGATCCGCGCACCATCCGCGACATGGCGTTTTCGATCATCCGTGTGCTCAACCGCACCGGCGAGGCTGTCGGGCCGTGGGCCGGGCTGCTCACCGACGAGGAGCTGCTCGAGGGGTTGCGCCACATGATGACGCTGCGCAGCTTCGATGCCCGCATGCAGATGGCGCAGCGCCAGGGCAAGACCTCGTTCTACATGCAGCATCTGGGCGAAGAGGCGGTGAGCTGCGCTTTCCGCAAGGCGCTGATGCCGGGCGACATGAATTTCCCGACCTATCGGCAAGCCGGCCTGCTCATAGCCGACGGCTATCCGATGGTCACGATGATGAACCAGATCTATTCCAACGAGGCCGATCCGCTCAAAGGGCGGCAATTGCCGATCATGTATTCGTCGAAGGAGCACGGCTTCTTCTCGATCTCCGGCAATCTGGCGACGCAATACATCCAGGCGGTCGGCTGGGCGATGGCTTCCGCTATCAGCAACGATTCGAAAATCGCGGCGGCGTGGATCGGCGACGGCTCGACGGCCGAATCCGATTTCCATTCCGCACTGGTGTTCGCCTCAACCTACAAGGCGCCGGTCATCCTCAATGTCGTCAACAACCAGTGGGCGATCTCGACGTTTCAAGGCATTGCGCGCGGCGGCTCCGGCACCTTTGCCGCGCGCGGCCTCGGCTTCGGCATTCCGGCGCTGCGCGTCGACGGCAATGATTATCTCGCCGTGCATGCCGTGGCCAAATGGGCGGCGGAGCGGGCGCGGCAGAATCTCGGGCCGACGCTGATCGAATATGTCACCTACCGTGCCGGCGCGCATTCGAGCTCGGACGATCCGTCGGCCTATCGGCCGAAGACGGAATCCGACGCCTGGCCGCTCGGCGATCCGGTGATGCGGCTGAAGAACCATCTGATCCAACGCGGCGTCTGGTCGGACGAGCGTCACGCCCAGGCTGAGGCCGAAATTTTGGAGACGGTGATCGCCGCACAGAAGGAGGCCGAAAGCAACGGCACGCTGCATGCCGGCGGCAAGCCGTCGACGCGCGAGATGTTCGAGGGCGTGTTTGCCGAGATGCCGCCGCATCTCAGGCGCCAGCGCCAGCAGGCGGGAGTCTGACCATGCCGAGACGGACCATGATCGAGGCGATCCGCGACGCCATGGACGTGTCGATGGCGCGCGACGAACGCGTCATCGTCTATGGCGAGGATGTCGGCTTCTTCGGGGGTGTCTTCCGCTGCACGGCAGGCCTGCAAGCGAAGTACGGCAAGAGCCGCTGCTTCGATGCGCCCATCAACGAATCCGGCATTGTCGGCTCGGCCATCGGCATGGCCGCCTACGGGCTGAAGCCATGCGTGGAAATTCAGTTTGCCGACTACATGTACCCGGCTTACGACCAGCTGACGCAGGAAGCAGCACGCCTGCGCTACCGCTCGAACGGCGATTTCACCTGCCCGATCGTTGTCCGCATGCCGACCGGCGGCGGCATTTTTGGCGGCCAGACGCACAGCCAGAGCCCGGAAGCGCTGTTCACCCATGTGTCGGGGCTGAAGACGGTGGTGCCGTCCAATCCTCATGATGCCAAGGGGCTGCTGATCGCGGCGATCGAGGATCCCGATCCGGTGATTTTTCTGGAGCCGAAGCGGCTCTATAACGGACCGTTCGATGGCCATCACGACCGACCGGTGACGCCATGGTCGAAGCATGAACTGGGCGAGGTCGCCGACGGCCATTACACGGTGCCGCTCGGCAAGGCGGCGATCCGCCGGGCGGGCTCGGCCGTCACCGTGCTCGCCTACGGCACCATGGTCTATGTCGCGCAGGCGGCGGTGGAAGAAACCGGCATCGATGCCGAGATCATCGATTTGCGGACCCTGCTGCCGCTCGATCTCGACGCGATAGTCGCTTCGGTGAAGAAGACCGGACGCTGCGTCGTCGTGCACGAGGCGACACTGACCTCCGGCTTCGGCGCCGAGCTGTCGGCGCTGGTGCAGGAAAATTGTTTCTACCATCTGGAAGCGCCGGTGGCGCGCGTCACCGGTTGGGACACGCCCTACCCGCATGCGCAGGAATGGGACTATTTCCCGGGGCCGGCCCGTGTCGGCCGCGCGCTTCTCGAAACCATGGGAGCCTAGGGATGGGCGAACACATCATCAAGCTGCCGGATGTCGGCGAAGGCGTCGCCGAGGCCGAACTTGTGGAGTGGCACGTCAAGGTCGGCGACCTCGTGCGCGAGGACTCGGTGCTTGCCGCCGTGATGACCGACAAGGCGACGGTGGAAATACCTTCGCCGGTCGATGGCGAGATCCTGTGGCTGGGCGCCGAGATCGGCGACACGGTGGCGATCGGCTCGCCGATCGTGCGGCTGAAAGTGGCGGGGGAGGGCAATGTCGCCGAAGGCTCGAAATCGTCAGAGGTCACGGCGGCACCGACCCCCACCCCTGCCGGGGCGAGCCACGGGTTTCGCCCGTCCTCCGGACCCCCACAAGAGGGAGGCGTCTCGGCCACGAAATCCGACGCCAAGTCGCCACCACCTGCACCAGCAGCCAAAAGCGCACGGGCAGCTGAGACAGAATCCCCCTCCCCCTTGTGGGGAGGGGCTAAGGGTGGGGGTGCTGCGCCGACATCTAAAGGTGCGGCACCCTCCGGCGCGCCGCGCCCGGAGGGCGAAAAGCCCCTGGCGTCGCCCGCCATCCGGCTCAGGGCGAAGGAGGCGGGGATCGATCTGCGCCAGGTGTCGGGTACCGGCCCTGCCGGCCGCATCAGCCACGAAGATATCGAGGCATTCCTGGCACGCGGACCGCAGGTAGCGAAGGCGTCGGGTCTGGCGCGCAATGACAGCGTCGAGGATATCAAGGTCATCGGACTGCGGCGCAAGATCGCCGAAAAAATGTCGCTGGCGAAGTCACGCATCCCGCACATCACCTATGTCGAGGAGATCGACGTCACAGCACTTGAGGGGTTGCGCGCGGCGCTCAACAAGGAAAAGCGCAAGGGTGTGGAGAGGCCGAAGCTGACGCTGCTGCCGTTCCTGATGCGGGCGATGGTCAAGGCGATTGCCGACCAGCCCAACATCAACGCGCTGTTCGACGACGAGGCCGGCATCATCCATCAGCATGGCGGCGTCCATATCGGCATTGCCGCGCAGACGCCGTCGGGCCTGGTGGTGCCGGTGGTCAAGCACGCCGAGGCGCGCGACCTCTGGGATTGCGCGGCCGAGCTCAACCGCCTGGCCGAAGCGGCGAAGTCCGGCACGGCCAGCCGCGACGAGCTGTCGGGATCGACCATCACCATCACCTCGCTCGGCGCCATGGGCGGCGTGGCGACGACGCCGGTCATCAATCATCCTGAGGTGGCGATCGTCGGCGTCAACAAGATGATGGTGCGGCCGGTCTGGGACGGCACCCAGTTCATCCCGCGCAAGATGATGAACCTGTCATCGAGCTTCGATCACCGGGTGGTCGACGGCTGGGATGCGGCGGTGTTTGTGCAGCGGATCAAGGCGCTGATTGAGACGCCGGCGCTGATATTTGTGGATTGAGGGGCGGAACGACCGAGATGACGGCGGGACAGCGCCCCCCTCTGCCTTACCAGGCATCTCCCCCACAAGGGGGGAGATTGGACGTCACGCAGGGTTTCGCCAATCTCCATCGTTGCAGGAATGAGCGAAGCGAAGAAGCTGCTGATCTCCCCCCTCGTGGGGGAGATGTCCGGCAGGACAGAGGGGGGCGCGAAGGATCGCGACGGAACATTCCCTCGCATCAAAGGGTCACGCCATGAAAGAAATCTCCTGCAAGCTGCTGGTCATCGGCGCCGGGCCCGGCGGCTACGTCTGCGCTATCCGTGCCGGCCAGCTCGGCATCGATACGGTGATCGTCGAAGCTGGCAAACCGGGCGGCACCTGTCTCAATGTCGGCTGCATCCCGTCCAAGGCGATGATCCATGCGGCGGAAGAGTTCGAGAAGGTCGCGCATATGGCCGGCGGCAGCAGTCCGCTCGGCATTTCTGTGGCGGCTCCGGTGCTCGATCTCGGCAAAACGGTTGCGTGGAAGGACGGCATTGTTAGCCGGCTGACCGGGGGCGTTGCCGGGCTACTGAAGAAGGCCAAGGTCAAGACCGTCTATGGCTGGGCGACGTTCCGCGACGGCAAGACCGTCGCGGTCGAGACCGAGACCGGCACCCAGATCATCCGCGCCGAAACGGTTGTGATCGCCACCGGCTCGGCGACGGTGGAACTGCCGTTCCTGCCGTTCGGCGGCCCGGTGATTTCATCCACAGAAGCGCTGGCTCTCGGCGAGGTGCCGAAAAAGCTCGCCGTGGTCGGCGGCGGCTATATCGGGCTGGAACTCGGCATGGCGTTCGCCAAAATGGGCGCCGCGGTGACCGTGGTCGAGGCGCTGCCGCGCGTGCTGGCGCAGTATGATGCGGAACTGACCCGGCCGGTGGTGAAACGGCTGGCCCAGCTCGGCGTCGAGGTGATGCTTGGCGCCAAGGCCAAGGGGGACAAGGGCGACGCGCTGCTGGTCGAGACCGCGGACGGCAAGAGCACCAAAATCGCGGCAGACAAGATCCTGGTCACCGTCGGCCGCAAGCCGGTGACGGAGGGCTGGGGCCTCGATCAGATCGATCTCGACATGGCCGGCAAGTTCATCAAGATCGACGACCAGTGCCGCACCTCGATGCGCGGCATCTATGCCATTGGCGACGTCACCGGCGAGCCGATGTTGGCGCACCGGGCGATGGCGCAAGGCGAAATGGTGGCCGAGATCGTCGCCGGCCACAAGCGCAGCTGGGACAAGCGCTCGATCCCGGCCGTCTGCTTCACCGATCCGGAGCTGGTGACGGCAGGGCTAACGCCGGAGGAGGCGAAGGCTTCAGGCGAAATCAAGATCGGCCAGTTCCCCTTCGCCGCCAACGGCCGGGCGATGACGAAACTCGGCGAGGACGGGTTTGTTCGTGTTGTCGCCCGCGCGGACAACCATCTGGTGCTGGGCATCCAGGCGGTCGGGCAAGGCGTGTCGGAACTGGCGGCGGCGTTCGGCCTGGCGCTGGAAATGGGCGCGCGGCTGGAGGATATCGCCGGGACCATCCATGCGCATCCGACGCAAGGCGAAGGCTTCCAGGAAGCGGCGCTGAAGGCGCTGGGCCACGCGCTGCATATTTGAAGTGCGCTTACCCTCCCCCTTGTGGGGAGGGTCGATCCGCGTAGCGGAGCGGGGTGGGGGTCCTCGCCGACCGTCAGCGCTCACCCCCACCCCGTCTCGCCATCTCCGCTTCGCTCCGACCGCGAGCCGACCCTCCCCACAAGGGGGAGGGTGGCCGCTCAGCCGTTGGTTGTCGCAGATCAGCGGAATGTACTAAGTGTCGGTCCATGGACACCGGCCTGAAGAAATACATCGCCATACGCTACAACATCGCCGCTGGCTTCAAGCCAAGCCAGTGGGACGGAAAGGGCCGCGCCAATCTCGACCCGGTCTGGCTGGTCGAGCGCCTGGCGTTGTTCGACACCTATTGCGCGTCGTCGCTCGAAGGCCAGTCGCTGAAGGATTTTACCGTCCTTCTGGCGTTCGATGCCGATACGCACGAGAACTATATTCGCACCGTGTGCAGCTGCGTGGCCGGTGTCGACGTCAGGCCGATCCTTGTCGAGGCGGGCGAGGATTACAATGATCGCTTCAATGCCTTCGTCCAGGCCGATACCGATGCCGACTATGTTTCGCTCACGCGGCTCGACAGCGACGACGCGCTGGCGCCGACCTTCATGGAGCGCGTCGAGCACTACGCGCGCCGGGAGATCGAAAAGCGTGTGGTGGACCTGCAGCCGCTCTACATTGCCTTTCCGGACGGCCAGAATTTCGACACGGCAAGCGGACGCTACACGCACCACGACTATGTCACGTCGGCGTTCGGCACGCTGGTCGAAAGGAGATCGCCGGCGATGAGCGGCGTCTACAGCGAGCACCACGCAAAAATGGCGACGCGCTTCAACACCGTCGTGGCGGCATCGAAGGGCGCGCAATGGTGCATCGTCATCCATGACAACAACGCCGCCAACGTGTTGAGGGGGAAGCCGGTCTCGGGGCCCTCCTTCACGGTGGGCCGACCGGGTGTCGAACCCAAGGTGCCAGCGCGAAGGCAAAGCGCGCCACGACAGGCGACGCAGCCCCGCATGGCGCCGCGGACCGCAGGCAACTTCATCCGGTTTCTGCTCGGACGACCGATGGCTCTGCGGAAGTAGCGGGCGCTTCACCCTCCCCCTTGTGGGGAGGGTCGATCGCGGAGCGGAGCGGGGTGGGGGTCCTCGCCAACCGTCGGCGCTCACCCCCACCCCGTCTCGCCATCTCCGCTTCGCTCCGATTGCGCGCCGACCCTCCCCACAAGGGGGAGGGTGAAGTAGCTCAGCTTGCCAGCCGGCTTACCATCTCGTGCTGCGCATAAGCGCGCCCAAAACGATTGGCGAGAAACGCATCCAGCGCGATGTTTTCCTGCTTGACGAAGCCGGTCGCCGGCAAGGTGCCGTCGGCCAGCATGTCGAGCACGGCGCAGATGCCGGAGGCGGTGGTGATCTGGATTGCGCTGCGCACCTGGTTGCCGATGCGCTGCGAATAGATCTTGTTGGCGTAGGTTTCCTGCAGCAGGCGGCCATTGCGGCGGCCCGAGACGGTGACGAAGACGATGACCACATCCTGCAGCGTTGCCGGCAGGGCGCTCTCGAAGATATCCTTCAGCACGTCGCGGCGGTGGCGCAGGCCGAGGTCGTTGAGCAGCGCCTTCATGATCGCCGCGTGGCCGGGATAGCGGATGGTGCGGTAGTTCAGCGTGCGCACCTTGCCCTTCAGCGTCTCGGCCAGCGTGCCGAGCCCACCGGAGGTGTTGAAGGCCTCATAGGTGACGCCGTCGAGCGAGAACTCTTCGCGCTCCTCCAGCGGCGGCACTTCGATCAGCTCGCCCTCGACGATCGCCTCGCAGGGTTCGCAATATTCGTTGATGACGCCGTCGGTGCTCCATGTCAGATTGTAGTTCAGCGCATTGGACGGGTATTGCGGCAGCGCGCCGACGCGCATGCGAACGCTTTCCAGCGTGTCGAAGCGGCTGGCGAGATCATTGGCGACGATCGAGATGAAGCCCGGCGCAAGGCCGCATTGCGGAATGAACGCGCCCTTGCCCGAACGCGCCAGTTCCTTGACGCGGCGGGTGGAGATGACGTCCTCGGTCAAATCGAGATAGTGGACGCCGGTTGCGGCGGCCGCTTCGGCGATGCGTGTGGTCAAATGGAAGGGCGCGGCGCTCAGCACGGCGAAGGCGCCGGCAAGGGTGGCCTCGAGTGCGCCGGGAGTAGCGATGTCTAGCTCCAGCGACTCGACGCCGGTGGGGAGTTCGGCTGCTGCCAGCTGGGCGGCGGCGCGGTCGACGACAGTGACGTGGTAGTCGGCGGTGTCGGCGAGCATGCCTGCAATGGTCGAGCCGATCTTGCCGGCGCCGACGACGATGATTTTCTTCATGACCTTGCCCCTCGTGAAAACTCTTTGGCCCAAACTGCCGCGCGGTGGACGCTATGCCTTCAAGAATCGCAGCTTGCCTGCCGAAAGGAAGCGTGAAACTGTTCGAAACGAACCCCACAATTGATCAATACGCCGACAAGGCTCGTCGAAATGCTCAGTGACGCCGAACAAAAACTGCTTTCCCTGCTGCGCGCCAATGCCCGCGCGTCGACCACTGAGCTGGCGCGCAAGCTCGGCGTTTCGCGCACGACGGTGCAGAGCCGGATCGAGCGGCTGGAACAGCGCGGCATCATCACCGGCTATGGCGTGCGGATGGCGCCGGACTACGAGCAGGGGCTGGTGCGGGCGCATGTGCTGCTCACCGTTACGCCCAAGCTCGCCGACAAGGTGGTGCGGGCGCTGCAGGCGCTGACGCCGGTACGGACGCTGCACTCGGTGAGCGGCAATTTCGACATGATCGTCATCGTCGACGCGCCGTCGATCAGGGATCTCGATGCGTTGCTGGACGAGATCGGGGCGATGGACGGGGTCGAGCGGACGTCGTCGTCGATTATTTTGTCGACACGGATCGATCGGTAGGTGGAACGCATGAGCTGCTAATCTCCCCCCTTGCGGGGGAGATGGCCGGCAGGCCAGAGGGGTCGGTTCGACTGGGCTCGGCCTACCTGCCGCTGCAGAAGGAGGTTAGCGCTCCACGCGAGGCGACCCCCTCTGTCGCCTTCGGCGACATCTCCCCCTCAAGGGGGGAGATTAGCTGCTAAGCCCGCCGCCTTTCCGGCCCGCTATCCAGCCACGCCACATCCTCCGCCGACAGCTTGATATCCAGCGCCTTCAAACTGTCCTCCAACTCGTCCAGCGTGCGCGGGCCGATCAACGGCACCGACGGAAAAGGCTGCGCCAGCACATAGGCGAGCGCGATGTGGATCGGACTTTTGTCCAGGCGCTGCGCCAGCTCGATGGCGCGGTCGCGGCGGCCGAAATTTTTCTCGGAATACCAGACCCGCACCAGCTCCTCATTGTCCTGCTTGTCGCGGCCGGCGCGGTCGGTGAAGAAGCCGCGGCCCTGGCTCGACCAGGCGAAGTTGGGCATCTGCCTTTTCGTCAACCAGGATTTCCAGTCGTCGGTCGACGAGGTGATGCAGCCGGCCCAGATCGGTTCCAGCATCTCGGCCAGCGAGAAATTGTTGGAGAGCACGCCGGGCTTCTGCTTGCCGGTGCGCTCGGCATAGGCAATCGCCTCGTCCATGCGCGCCATCGTCCAGTTCGAGCCGCCGAACGGGCCACGGATGCGGCCGGCCTTGACCTCGGCGTCCATCGCATCGACGAATTCGCCGACCGGCACATCCGGGTTGTCGCGGTGCATGAAATAGAGGTCGACATGGTCGGTCTGCAGCCGGTCCAACGACTGGGCGAGCTGCTTGCCGATGACATCGGGATAGCAGAGCGGCGAGTGGGCGCCCTTGGCGATGATCACCGACTGCTCGCGCACGCCGCGATTCCTGAGCCACTGGCCAAGCAGCGTTTCGGTGTAGCCGGCGCCGTAGACATAGCCGGTATCGAACAGATTGCCGCCGGTCTCGAAGAAGGCGTCGAGCAGGATTGCGCCCGACGAGAAGGTGCGGAAATCCTCGAAGCCGAGCGCCACCACGGAGGCCGGCTTCGACAGGCCCGGAATCTTGCGCTTGCCAATGGCCGTGCCGCCGGTGCGCAGCGGCCGGCCCGAAATGGTGTTGGTTCGCTTAGCCGGCTTTTCGATCTCATATTCGAGCCCGACGGCGGCGCGCCATCTGTCGAGGACGCGCAGCGTGCCGAGGCTGTCGGCCCAGCCCATGCCCGGCCAGGCGAACTCCTGTTTGCCGGCCAGGATCGCCTCGCCGGCGGCGTCGACCTCGAAGGAATAGAGATGGCCGGTTTCGTTGACGCTGATGGTATCGCGCGTGTCGTCGGCGAGGATTACATCGATCCGGCCAGGGCCGCCATCGCGGTTGCCGCCGCCGGCGAACCAGAAATCCGGCACTTCGATGCGGCCCTTGGTGCCGAGGATGCGCAGCACATTGTCCTGTTTGAGCGAGATGCTGCAGGATACCTCGGCGACGATGCCACCGGGAAAATGCAGCAGCGCCGAGGCCCATTCGTCGACGCCGGACTTGCCGAGATGGGCGGTGCCGACAACCTTGTCCGGCTCGGCGAAGGGTTTTCCAGTCGCAGCCCCGGCAATCAGCCGCACCATCGAGACGGGATAGCCGCCGACATCGAGGATGCCGCCGCCGGCGAGATCGTTGGCGTAGAGCCGGTGCTCGGGCATGAAGCCCGGCATGGCGAAGCCGAAGCTCGACTTCATCAGCCTGACATCGCCGATGACGCCCGACTTGATGAGTTCCACCAGCTTCGCCGTCTGCGGGTGCAGCCGGTACATGAACGCTTCGCCGAGGAAGGTGCCGGCCTTGCGCGCAGCATGGATCATGGCGTCGGCCTCGAAGGCGGTCAGCGCCAGCGGCTTTTCGCACAGCACATGCTTGCCGGCTTCCGCCGCCTTGATTGCCCATTCGGCATGGCCGGGATGCGGGATGGCGATATAGACGGCATCGACCTCGGGGTCGGCGAGCAGCGCGTCGTAACCGTCGAGGATGCGGGCGCCGGGAAACGTCTCGGCCAAGCCTGCCTTGCCGGGATTGCGGGCGCCGAGCGCCACGATCGTGCCGGTGCGCGAGCCTGCCACGCCGCGGGCGAACGCTTTGGCGATGTCGCCGGGCCCAAGTATCCCCCAGCGGATGGGCGCGGTTGCAGTCATGGTCATTCTCCTTGCATAGCTGGAAGGTCAGCGCAGCCGCTGGCCGTTTTCATCGAACAGATAGGATTTGCGGATGGACACGGTGATCTCCTGGGTGTCGGGGACCTTTGCCGCGTCGCGCTGGATCACCAGGTCTTCGCCATGGGCGGTCCTGGCATAGATGAAGCTGGTGCCGCCGAGATGCTCGACCACGTCGATGCCGACTGTGAGGTCGGCGTCGCCTTCGCCGCCATTGCCGAAATGTTCGGGCCGCACGCCGACAATGACCTTGGCTCCTGTTTCGGGCACGGCGCCGGTCAATGGTTGCATAATGCGGGTCTTTTCCTCGCCCACCAGCTCGACGGTGACGCTGCTCATGTTGCGCCCGACGACGCGGCCCTTGATGAAATTCATCTTCGGCGAGCCTACAAAGCCGGCGACGAACTGGTTGTCGGGATTGTCGTAGAGATCGAGCGGCCTGCCGATCTGCTCGACATGGCCACCGCGCAGCACCACGATCCGGTCGGCCAGCGTCATCGCTTCGGTCTGGTCGTGGGTGACATAGATCATCGTCGTGCCGAGCTCCTTGTGCAGGCGCGAGATCTCGACCCGCATCTGGACGCGCAGCTCGGCGTCGAGATTGCTCAACGGCTCGTCGAACAGGAAGACTTGCGGTTCGCGCACGATGGCGCGGCCAATGGCAACGCGCTGGCGCTGGCCGCCGGACAATTGCCTGGGCCGCCGCGCCATCAACTCTGTGATGCGCAGGATTTCGGAGGCCCGCTTCACCCGCCGCTCGGTGTCCTCCTTGGGGTTGCCGGTCATCCTGAGGCCAAAGCTCAGGTTCTGCTCCACGCTCATGTGCGGGTAGAGCGCGTAGGACTGGAACACCATGGCGATGCCGCGCTCGGCCGGCTCGACATCGTTCATCACCTTGCCGCCAATGGCGATCTCGCCGCCGCTGATATCCTCCAGCCCGGCGATCATCCTGAGCAGCGTCGATTTTCCACAACCCGACGGGCCGACAAAGACGACGAACTCGCCATCGGCGATATCGATGTTGGCGCCATGGATGATCTCATAGACGCCGAAGCGTTTTACGACATTGGTGAGGGTGACTGCCGCCATATCGCTGTTGTCCCTACTTGACGGCACCGGCGGCGATGCCGGCGATGAAATGGCGCTGCAGCAGCACGAAGACGACCAGCATCGGTACGGTCAGCATGACGGCGCCGGCCATGATGCCGCCCCATGAGACCTTGGTCAGGCCGATCAGCGTGCCGAGCGCCACAGGGGCCGTCATCGCGCCGGGCTGGCTGTTGATCAAAAGCGGCCAGAGATAATTGTTCCACGAGGCGAGGAACAGAATGATGGCGAGCGCCGCCAGCATCGGCCGCGCCAGCGGCAAAGCGACGAACAGGAAGATGCGCCATTCCTTGACGCCTTCGACACGTGCCGCGTCGAAGAGGTCGGCCGGCATCATCGAGAAAGCCTGGCGCATGAACAGCACGCCCAGCGAATTGAACAAGGGGGGCACGATCAGCGCAACCCAGGTGTTGGCGAGCTGGAAGTCGCGCGCCACCATGATGAATTGCGGGATCAGCACCACCGCATAGGGCAGCGTGATGGTGCCGAGGATGATCGCCACCACCGCGCCCTTGCCGAAGAACTGATAGCGGGCGAGCGCCCAGCCGGCCATCGAGGTCAGCAGCACCGAGAAGAAGGTGTAGGTCACCGCCACCGCCACCGAAATGCCGATGGCGCCGACGAAATTGGTGTCGCGCTGCAGGTTGTTGAAGTTGTCGACGAAATTGCCGTGCGGCAGAAGCTCGATGCCGGGGCTGAAAATGCCGTTGTCGGGCATGGTCGAAAACACCACCATCATCCACAGCGGAAACAGCCAGATCACCGCCAGCGGCGTCAGGACCAGATGCAGCAGGACGCTGCGGCCGAGCCGGCGTTGCGACAGCGAACTCATTTCGGCTCTCTTGTCAGCCACAGCTGCACCAGCGTGATGGCGATGGCCAGCCCCGCCATGGTGTAGGCGACGGCCGAGGCGTAGCCGAAATTGAGCGAACGGAAGCCCTGGCGGTAAAGCAAGAGGCCGAGCGTCTCGGTGCCGCCGCCGGGACCGCCGCGCTCGGTGATCAGGAACGGCTCGGTGAAAAGCTGCATGGTGCCGATGATCGACAGCACGGCGCAAAACACGATGACCGGCTTGAGCAGCGGCAGCGTTATGTAGAAGAACTGCTTGAGCTTGCTGACGCGGTCGAGCGTCGCTGCTTCATAGACGTCCTCGGGGATCGACTGCAGGCCGGCAAGCAGGATGATGGCGTTGTAGCCGGCCCAGCGCCAGGTTACCGCGATCATGATCAGCGCCATGGCCGGTGTGACGTTGGAGAACCAGTCGATCTTGGCCAGGCCGACGCCGGCGAGAAGCTTGTTGATGATGCCGAAATCCAGGTTGAACATCAGCCGGAACACGGCGGAATAGGCGACCTCGCCGACCACCACCGGAGCGAAGAAGGCAAAGCGGTAGAGGCCACGTGCTTTCAGCAGCGGCGAGTTCAGCAGCACCGCCATGATGATCGCCAGCGAGATCATCACCGGCACCTGGATGACGAGGATGAGCAGCGTGTTCTTCAGCGCGTTGAAGAAAGCGGGGTCGCCGATCAGGCGGCCCCAGTTGAACGTCGGCGCAAAGCGCCAGGGCACCGTGCGCGTCGCCTGGAAGGAAATCATGAACGAGGAGATGATCGGCCACACCCAGAAGATGGCAAAGATGAGAAGGTAGGGCGTGAGGAAGCGATAGGCCGTGGCGTTCTGGTAGCGCATGGTTTCCTCCTCCTTCCTCTTTCCCGGTTGATATCCGGCGTGTTGTTAGCCGGCGGATGCCGCCGGCAATTGGCGATCTGTTGGGCGAGAGCGTCCCTTTCCCCGTCACTATACGGGGAGAGGATGCCGGCAGGCAGGTGAGAGGCAGCGCCAACGGTCCGGCAAATTGCCCTATATCTGGCCCGCCAACATCTCCGCCTTGGTCACTTGATCGGCAGTCCCGTCGCCGAAGCGATCTGGCTGGCGGCGTCGTCGAGGGCGGCCTTGGCATCGGGATAGCCGCCGCCGAGATATTTGGTCTGCACGGCGCGCATGATGATTTCGGCGTCGCTCTGGAACGGCGTGCCGCGGCTCGGCACCACCTTGGGCAGCGTGGCGAGAATGTCCTTCCACACCGCCTGGCCGCCCCAATAGGGCAGGCCCTGCGAGACGTAGGGGTCGTCGAGGGCCGAGATCAGTGACGGCACCAGGCCGAAATCCCTGAGCATGGTAATCTGGCCTTCATTGGTCTCGAGCGTGTATTTCAGATAGGCGTAGGCGGCCTCCTTGTTCTTCGAGGCCGAGGTGATGGCGAGCGACGAGCCGCCGAGATTGGCCGCGCGGGGGCCGTCGGCGGTCAGGCTCGGCATTAGGTAGACACCCCATTTGCCGTTTTCGCCGGCGGATTCGGTGCGGATGGTGCCCTCATACCAGCCGCCATAGACCTGGGTGGCGACGGTGCTGGCGGTGTTGTTGGTGATCTTGGTGCCCCAGTCGGCCGACGAGATGATGCCGGCGTCCTTCATGTCCTTGATCTTGGCCAGCGTGTCGACGCATTTCGGCTGGTTGACGGTGATCGACTGCCCATCGGCGGCGAAATAGCCGCAGCCCTGTTCGTTGGAAATCATGCGGAAGAATTCGGTGTCGCCGTTGAAATCGGCATTGGTCATGGTGACGCCGGGATTGGCGGCCTGGACCTTCTTGCCGGCGGCGATGAAATCGTCCCAGGTCTTGATCGAGGCCGGATCGACGCCGGCCTTCTCGTAGAAGTCGCGGCGGTAGAAGGCGGCTACCGGGCCGGAATCCCACGGCATGGCATAGGCCTTGTCGCCGACCTCCAGTTCGGTGCGCTTGAAGTCCGGGAATTTCTTCTGGTCGTCGGCGGTGTAGCCCAGCGTGTGCAAATCGACGAAGCAATCGGGGAACTGGCTCCAGTAGTTCTCGGCCTCGCCGTTTTCGATCGAGACGATATCGGGCAGGCCGACGCCGCCGGCCGCACAGCCGGCGATCGACTTGTCATAGGTCGGCTGGTTGCCGAGATCCTGAACGGTGACCTTGACGTCGGGATACTGCTTGTTGAAGCCGGCCACCGTGGCCTTCAGCGACGAAGCGGCGATATTCCAGCTCCAGATCGTGATTTCGCCGGACTGCGCCAAAGCCGGGGCTGAGCCCAGGCCAAGCGCCAGCGCGGCACAGATCAGTGTCGTGCGCATTGAAATCCTCCCATTTCATTTGCTCTCTCTTCGCGAGCATGGCTAGACTAGGCGGCGCGGAAGGCTTGTCCCTGACAACGGGAATAAAAGATGGGCGGAAAGTAAGATGCCGGAACGGCCGTTTTACCAGCCTGGCGCCAGCAGCGTCGAAGGCCTGCCGATGGCTTTGCAGATGTTTCACAACCATCCGCTGGTGATGCTGAAGCCGCATTGGCATGCCCAGGTCGAGGTCAATTTCATCGTCCGCGGCAGCGTGCACTACCGCATGAACGAGCACGAGATCGCGCTCACGGCGGGCGACATGTGCCTGTTCTGGGGCGGGCTGCCGCACCAGATGGACGATCTCTCCGACGACGCCATCTATGCCGGCGCGCATCTGCCGCTGGTGCATTTCTTCCGCCTGCACCTGCCGACGGATGTCCGCCACCGGCTGATGACCGGCGCCACGCTGGTGACATCGGCGACCGACCAGGCCGACCATCACAATTTCGAACGCTGGAACTGCTATTTCCGCTCGGGCGATCCGGCGATAACCGAGCACGCCGTGAACGAGCTGCTGCTGCGGTTGGAGCGGGTGCGCTTCGAGCCCTACCGGCTGGTGCCGGAAACCGCCATCGGCCAGGAACCCGGCGGCCCGTTCGACCAGCAATCGCTGCGCAATGTCGGGCGCATGTGCGACTTCATCGCCGAGAATTTCCTCTACGACATAGACTGCGTCGACATTGCCGCTGCCGCCGACATCCACCCCAAATACGCCATGAGCATTTTCAAGAAATCGACCGGCATGACGCTCAACGAATATATGAATCTGCTGCGGCTGAGCTACGCGCAGGCGCTGCTGATGCATGAAGACGCCAATGTGCTGCGCGTCGCCATGGATTCAGGCTTTGGCTCGCTCAGCGCCTTCAACAAATCCTTCCGCAAGCTGGCAGGGATGTCGCCCTCGGATTTTCGCCGGGGTGCGGTGGGCCGATAGGTTCAACGGTCATCTTGATCAACCCGCAGCCGTTCCGGGTGGAAACATGTGCAAGGCTAATCGCGACCGCCTTTGTCGGATGCTATCATCAACTTGGAGAAAGTTGTCAGCGACTTCGCGTTTCATGAGCGCCTTCCCCCACTCCGTCGCTGCTTCGCAGCGCCACCTCTCCCCCGTCGATCGGGGGAGAGGTGTCGAGCGAAGCTCGACGGAGTGGGGTCGACCTGGCTCTGGCGTTGTCATTTCAAGCCGGGACCGGTGCCCTCCGCCCGAGGAAACCCGACAATTACCGCCAGCCCAGGCCGGCGATCCTCCAGCGCAATCGTTGCACCATGCAGGTCGGCGATGGCCCGCACCAGGCTGAGGCCAAGGCCGCTGCCGGGCGTGGTGCGGCTGGAGTCGAGCCGGTAGAGCCGCTGGAACACTTTTTCGCGCTCCTGCGCCGGGATGCCGGGGCCATTGTCGGCGACCTCAGCCAGAATGCGGTCGCCTTGCCGCCGCACCGATAGAAGGATCGCCGTGCCATCGGGGCAATGCCGCAGCGCGTTCTCAACCAGATTGGCAAACAATTGCGTCAGCAGGTCGCGATCGCCGTGAACCAGGCATGGCCTGCCGTGAACGATCGTGGCCGACAGCGACTTGCCGTCATCCTCGGCGACACCGGCATAGATTTCGGCAATGGCATCGATGACGCCGTTGAGGTCGAGATCGACAAAGCGCGCCTTGCGGGCGCCGGCCTCGATCTGGGCAATACGCAACAGCGCATCGAAAGTCTCGTTGATCTGCAGGCTTTCCCCTCGTGCCTCCGCCAGCTCATCGGCAACGGCCTCACCCCGCGCGGTCCTGTCGGCCGCAGCTTCCAAAATCATCTGCAGCCGGTTGAGCGGCGTCTTCAGATCATGCGCGATGTCGGCGCTGACCTGGCGCATGCCGTCCACCAGCGCCGCCAGCCGCTCCAGCGCGGCGTTGACCTGGCGCGAGACGCCGTCAATGTCGTCGCCATTGCCGAGCAGTGGAATGCGGGCGTCGAGCCGGCCGTTGGAGACATCGTCCATGGTGGTGGCAATGCCGTCGAGGCGACGCTGCACACGCGACGCCAGCAAGGCGCCGCCAGCCACCGCCAGCCCTGAAATGATCAGGGTGGCCCAGCCGAAGCTCATCAAAACGATGCGTTCCAGCTCCTCGGTTTCGGAGAGCGAGAAGGCGATTGTCAGGCTGTTGGGCCCGACCGAACCGGTCCAGGCGCGGTACATAGTGTCCGGCGCAACGCCTGGCAGGGAAGCGGCAAAATCCGAAAAGCCATCGGGAAGGTCGGCGGCGGTGAAATTCCCGGCCAGGCGATTGCCGGCGGGATCGGTGAGCGAGAACAGCTGTTCCTTGCTCGGGCTGAGCGCGGCGTGGCTGTCGACTGCCGAAACCAGATCCTCCCGGTCGTTTCCGGCATAGGTCACCGCCACGACCGAATAGGTCTCCTTGACCGACTGGTCGAGCTGCTCGGCAAGATCCGCGCTCATCAGCTGGTAGACGATGGCGCCTGACAGGATGAAGGCGAGCACGAACAGCAAGGCGAAGGTCAGGGCCAGCCGAAACGGCGTGCTGCGCAGCAGGCTCGGCCGCTCTTCAGTCATGCAGGCTGTAGCCAGTGTTGCGCACGGTGTGGATCAACGTGGTTTCGAACGGCCTGTCGATCTTGGCGCGCAGCCGGCTGATATGGGTTTCGACGACGCTGGTCCTGGGGTCGAAGTGAAAATCCCAGACCCGTTCCAGAAGCATGGTGCGGGTGATGACGCGGCCCTCGCCGCGCATCAGCACTTCGAGCAGGCTGAATTCGCGCGGCTGCAGGTCGATCGCCTGGCCCTGCCTGGTGACGCGGCGCTGGATCAGGTCCATTTCGAGGTCTGCTATGCGCAGCGTCGTCTTCTGCTCCTGCACCGCAGGGCGGCGGCCGAGCGCGTTGATGCGGGCGAGCAGTTCGGAAAACGCGAAGGGTTTTACCAGATAGTCGTCGCCGCCGGCCTCGAGCCCCTCGACGCGATCGTCGACGCCGCCGACCGAGGTGAGAAAGATCGCCGGCGTGCGCACACCCGCTGCCCGCACCGCCTTGATCATCGACAGGCCGTCGAGGCCGGGCAGCATGCGGTCGACGACGATCACGTCATAGGCGTCGCGTGTCGCAGCAAACAGCGCGTCATGTCCGTCGCGCAGCAGATCGCAGACATGCCCGGCTTCGCTCAGGCCCTTGACGACATAGTCTGCGGTCCTGGGGTCATCCTCAACAAGGAGAAGTCGCATCTCTGTTCCGGTCTGTTGCCGAGGCTTTGCCAGAGCGGCATGCTAGCACCGGCGGCGGTCCGTTCCTAGAATATCCGCCGGCGCCTGGTCGCTCGTGGTCGTTGCACATGTCCATAAGTGTCATCCGACCGGATCGCGCGCAGGGACAAGCATCCTGCGCAGCACGGCGTCTTTCAGAATAAAATGATGGAAGAGTGCCGCACCGGCATGAATGCAGATCAGAACGATGAATACCGGCTTTGCCCAAGTATGGACATCGCCCATCCAGCTCCAAACATAAAAGGCCAGAAGCCCGGAAACAGGAGCGGCAACGAGAAGGCCATAGAACAGCGCATGCGTTGTGCGTGAGGCGAAAGCCATCCATTTCGGCATTGTGGATTGCGGCTTGGGCGCACCGATGAAGAGGCGGACGGCCAGTCGCACGAACACCAGCAACAGGATCGCCAGGCCGACCCAGTAATGGGCGGACCCCATGGTCTGCCCGTAGGACGACAGTTGGCGTCTGTCCGCTGCCGCATCGACATAGATTGTCATGTTTTCGCCGAACAGGAGCTGGAACAGGACAAGCGCCGCTATCATCCAATGCAGGCTAATTTGGAGGCCGCTATACCGGATTTCCTGGAGTTCATTCTTCCGTCCATGAGGTGAGCGCGATAGCTGCCCAGGGCGACCCACGGCAGGGATCCATTGACGTTTTGGCCGTTCTCGTCGCGTCAGGCGGGCGTGCAGGTGCTTGCATCTACTCCGATTCAAGCAGGATTTTGTCGGCCTCGCCGGTGCCCTTCTTCAGACTCATATAGAGAACGAGGGCGACGATGCAGCCCAGGAAGATCATGCTGGTGAAGGTGGTGCCGAAGCCGAGGCCGCCATATTCGACCGGCTGCGACAGCAGGTCGCCGAACGAGGCGCCAAGCGGCCGCGTCAGGATGTAGGCCAGCCAGAAGGCGAGGATGGCGTCGAGGCCGAAGGCGAAATAGCCGAGGGCGATGAAGACGATGACCGCGCCGAACAAGAAGCCAGTCGTGAGATAGTCAATGTCGAACGTCTCGGCGACAAGGTCGCCGGCCGCGGTGCCGAGCGAAAAGGTGAACAGGATCGCCAGCCAGTAGAAGATCTCGCGCCTGGTGGTGACGATCGAATGGATGGAGAGCGTTCTTTCGCTGGCGTACCAGACCGCGAATGTCGCGGCGAGCAAGACCGTGAAGGCAATCGTGGTGGTTTGCAGACGGACGCCCAAATTGTCGACCAGATTGTCGGTGATCAAGGTGCCGACGACGCTGATCAGCACCACCGCCAGCCAATAGGCCCATGGCACATAACGCTTCTGCGCGAATTGCAGCGCCAGCGCGACGACAAGGATGCCGGTCATGATCAGCGAGGTGACGGTCAGTCCGAAGCCAAGATTGACGGCCAGATAGTCGGCCGCCGTCTCGCTAGTGGGTGGCGAGACACCGGCGCTATGAGCCCTGCCGGGGTGCAGGAGCTATGATGAGCTACGCTCCCCCCAAGCCGGCAGCGAAGGCGTTCGACCAGCACAAGCGCCTGCTCGTCATACAAGTGGCGGCAGCCCTCGCCGTCATGCTGTTGCTGTTCACCAAGCCCTTTCTCGTCGAAGGCTCGGACGGGCACGAATACATTGAGGCGCTGGGCATCGGCTTCGTGCTGGTCTGCTTCCTTGGCCGTCTGTGGAGCATTCTCTATGTCGGCGGCAGGAAGAACGACGAGCTGGTCACCATCGGCCCGTTCTCGATGAGCCGGAACCCGCTCTACTTCTTTTCCACGGTCGGCGCGGCGGGCGTCGGGTTGATGTACGGCTCGGTGCTGGTGGCGGCGGCGCTGGCTCTGGTGAGCTAACTGGTGTTCCGGGTGACGGTGCGCAAGGAAGCCGAGTTCCTGTTTGGAAAGTTCGGCCCCGCCTACAGCGTCTATGCCGAACGCACGCCGCCTTTCTGGCCGAACCCGCTGCTGTTTCACGATCAACCCGAACGCCGGTTCTCGACAAAGGCGTTGCGGCGGACATTCACGGACGGGCTCTATTTCTGGCGCTGTTCCCGGCCATCGAGACGATTGAGCAGTTGCGGATCAGCGGCATGCTGCCGGTGTTTTTCACCCTCTACTGACCGGAGCGCCGTGCCGCGCGGCGCACGCTGTAGAGCAGGATGACGAGGCAGCCGGGCAGAAGCAGGACGCCGCCGGCAAGCGGCGGCAACGCCAGCAGCTTCACTGCCGCGGCAATCGCTACGATCAACAGCAGCGCCAGCGTCGCAAGGCTGCCGTCGTCGATGAACATGCCGACGAGCTCCTTTAGAATGAGGCGGACGACGTTCATCGAGCAACTCCTTGTGCAGCCTTGGGGTAGCTGGCGCGCAACCAGCGCACCATGGCGAAGCACGCGACGGCGATGATTGCGAAGATGGCCAGCAGCGCCAGATCGGCGCCCGGCCAGTCGGTGCCCAGGCCTTCGCCGGTCCAGAAAATGCCGAAGCTTGTCAACATCAGGCCGACGGCGAATTTGAGCGCGTTTTCCGGCACCCGCGTCAGCGGCCTGTGCACCGCAAGGCCGATGATCGTTACCAGGATGAAGGCCGCCAACGCGCCAAGGCTGGCATAGAAGGTCTGTGCATGCGCGGCGCCGACGGCAATGACGATGAACACCACCTCGACACCTTCGAGCAGCATCGCCTTGAAGGCCGCGAGCCCGGCCAGATAATCGGCGCGGCGGTCATTGGCCTGCTGCTGCAAAGCGGCGGTTTCCTTTGAAAAGGCCGCGTCCTCGTCATGCAGGGCGATGACGCCGACACTGCGCAAAATGGCCTTTCTCAACCAGCGCATGCCAAACAGGACCAGGAGCACGCCGACGACGAACTGCAGCACCGCAATGGGAATCAGCGCCAGCAGCGGTCCGAAGGCCAGCACCAGAGCCGCCAGCACCGCCAGCGCCAGCGCAGCGCCTGTCAGCGCTGGCCGCCAGCTGCGGGTGACGCCGACCGCCAGCACGATGGTGAAGGCCTCGACCACTTCGACGAAGGAGGCAAGGAACGAGGCGGTCACGGTGGAAAGTATGGGCGTCAGGCCGTTCATGAAAGTTTCCTGTCTGCGGGAATCACTAGCCTGAGAAGGATACAGCGCTCCGGCGGAAGGGAGAACGCGCCGGCATCGTCGCCATGGTCTATCTGTTGCGTCAACATCGGTGGCCCGGTCGCCGGCGTTCGCTACGAGCTGCTCGGCGTCGGCGACAATTTCAAGCCGATCGTGCTAGGCCTTGTCATTGTGCTCGCCGTCATTCTGGATGCCTATCGGGAAAAGCTGTTGAGGGTGATCCGATAAAGCGCGTCGCGCTTTTTGGTTTTTGTTTTATGGATGTCATTTTCCCAGATCCGCCGGACACTCCGGGCGACATGCACTAGGGGACAAGAAATGACGACGATTGCCGATGTCGCGCGCCATGCCGGAGTGTCGGTCGCAACCGTCTCGCATGTGATGAACCGCACGCGCCATGTCGAGCCGGAGACGGCCGAGCGCGTGCATTCGGCCATCGCCGCCTTGCGCTACAGTCCGAACACGCTGGCGCGGAGCCTGAGGCGCGGCGAGACCAAGACCATCGGCCTGCTGCTGCCGGACAATTCCAATCCGTTCTTCGCCGGCGTGGCACGCCAGATCGAGGATGCCGGCTTCCTTGCCGGCTATACGGTGATCCTGTGCAACTCCGACGGCAGCGCCGAGAAGGAGGAGCGCTACCTCCAGGTGCTGATGGCCAAGCAGATCGACGGGCTGATCTTTGCCGGCTCGTCCGATCATGCGCGGGTGTTCTCCAGCCTTCTGCCCGGCGTCCCGGCGGTGCTGATCGACCGCGAGATCCATTCGGTCAATGTCGATTCCGTGCTGGTCGATCACGATTATGGCGGCTATCTCGCCGGCCGCTATCTGGCCGGGCTCGGTCACGAGAAGATCGGCGTCATCGGCGGCCCGCGCGATTCCAGCTCCAGCCCCGCCCGCCTGCGCGGCTTCGCCAGGGCGCTGCAGGAAGCCGGCCTCGACCTGCCGCCGGCCTCGGTGGTGGATTCCGACTACCACTTCGCCGGCGGCCGCATGGCGATGGAGCGGCTGATGGCGCAGGCGCCGGGGATCACGGCGCTGTTTGCCTGTAACGATCTGATGGCCATGGGCGCGCTGACAGTGCTGCGCGGGCGCGGATTGCGGGTCCCCGGCGACATGTCGATGATCGGCTTCGACGACATACCCTATGCCGTCACCACCTGGCCGCCACTGACGACGATCGCACAGCCGGTCGAGAAGATCGGCACGCGGGCGGTCAGCCTGCTGCTCGAGCGGGTTGCCGAGCCGGCGGCGCATTCGCGCCGCGAAGTGCTCACCCCGGTGCTCGTCGAACGGGAGAGCTGCGCGCCGTTGCGCGGCTGAAGCCCCTCAGGCGGCTGCCGGCTGCAGCGCTGCCCTGAGCAGCATGCCGAAGAGGTCGCGCGGCTCGTCGGGATCGGCGAGCAGGTCGAGCTCCTCGTAGAGGCCGGTGGCCTGAAGCTGGTCTCTGATATAGCGCAGTGCGGAAAAATCCTCGGTGGCGAAGCCGACGGAATCGAACAAGGTGATCTGTTCCGCTGTCTTGCGGCCTTCCGCCTTGCCGGTCATCACCTGCCACAACTCGGTCACCGGATGGTCGGCGTGGAGCTGCTGGATTTCGCCCTCGATGCGCGTCTGCGGCGAGAACTCGACGAAGATGTCGGAGCGCAAAAGGATGTCGCGGTGCAGTTCCGTCTTGCCGGGGCAGTCGCCGCCGACCGCGTTGATGTGCACGCCGGAACCGACCATGTTGTCGGTCAGAATGGTGGCGGACAGCTTGTCGGCGGTCACCGTGGTGATGATGTCGACTCCTTCCACAGCATCCTGGCCGGTGGCGCAGATGGTGATGTCAAAGCCTTTGCCGGCGAGGTTGCGGGCGCATTTTTCCGAAGCCGAGCGGTCGATGTCGTAGAGCCGCAGCCGGTCGATGCCGAGCAGCGCTTTGAAGGCGACAGCCTGGAATTCGGACTGGGCGCCATTGCCGATGATGGCCATCGAGCGCGCGCCTTTCGGCGCCAGATATTTGGCCGCGACAGCGGAGGTCGCCGCGGTGCGCAGCGCCGTCAGGATCGTCATTTCGGTGAGCAGCATCGGATAGCCGGAGCCGACATCGGCGAGCACGCCGAAGGCGGTGACGGTCTGGCGCCCCTCGCGCATGTTCTTGGGATGGCCGTTGACATATTTGAAGCCGTATAGCCGGCCGTCGCTGGTCGGCATCAGTTCGATGACGCCGTCATGGCTGTGCGAGGCGATGCGCGGCGTCTTGTCGAACAGCTCCCAGCGGCGAAAATCCTCCTCGATATAGGCGGCGAGTTCGGTGAGGAACCGCTCGACGCCGATGGTCAGCACCAGCTTCATCATGCGGTCGACGCTGACGAAGGGGACGATGGCAAGGCGGGAAGGCTGGGTCATGCAATGCTTCCGGAATGGCTGCGGGTCGGGCGGTCCATGATGCGGCGGCCCATCAGGCTGGCGGCGAGGTCGACCATCAGCGTGGCGGTGCGGCCGCGCTCGTCGAGGAACGGGTTGAGCTCGACCAGATCAAGGCTGGAGACCAGGCCGCTGTCGGACAGCATCTCCATCACCAGATGCGCCTCGCGGAAGGTGGCGCCGCCGGGCACGGTGGTGCCGACGGCCGGCGCGATGGAGGGGTCGAGGAAGTCGACGTCGAGGCTGACATGCAGCAGGCCGTTTTCCTTTTCGACGATGGCCAGGAAGGCGCGCAGCAAAGGTGCGACGCCGTGCTCGTCAATGGTGCGCATGTCGTGCACGGTAACCCCCGCTTCGCTCAGCGCCCGGCGCTCCGCCGGATCGACGCTGCGCAGGCCCATGACGCAGATGTGGGCAGGATCGACGGCGACAGGCAGGTCCGGGAAATAACCGTTGAAGCCCGGTCGGCCGCTGGCATAGGCGAGCGGCACGCCGTGCAGATTGCCGCTGACGGTGGTATCGAGCGTGTGGAAATCCGGATGCGCATCGAGCCACAGCACGAAGAGCGGCCGGTCGCGTTCGGCGGCGCGGCGGGCTATGCCCGACACCGTGCCGGCCGATATCGCGTGGTCGCCGCCAAGGAAGATCGGCATGGCGTCCCGCGAAGCCGCATAGGCGGTCTCGGCAATTGCCGCGGTCCAGGCGGAAATCTCCGGCAGGGCCTTCAGCGCGAGATTGCCGTGGACGATAGCGCGCACTGCGGCCGATTGCACCGCGCCCCAGTCCTCGACCTCGTGGCCAAGTTCCGACAGCACCGAGACAAGCCCGGCCGTGCGCAGCGCGCTTGGCCCCATCTCGCATCCCATCCTGCCGGCGCCGTCCTGCACCGGCGCGCCAACGATCCTGCAGCGCATGGTTCTTGTTGTCCTTGTAAATTGATTGGGCGGTTGATGCGTGGAATGAACCATCCCGGCCCGGCAGTTTGAACAGGCGAAATTGGCATTTCGAGAAGAATGATTTATCAACCCGATAAGTCAGTTTGGTCAAGTGGATAGAATCATGGACTTGCTCGACGAAAGGCTGGTCACGCTGCTCAGGCATGATGCCCGGCGCAGCATCTCCGATCTCGCGGTCGATCTCGGGGTGTCGCGCGCCACGGTCAGGGCGCGCATGGAGCGGCTGGAAAAAACGGGCGAGATCATCGGCTACACGGTGGTGCTGCGCGCCGACGCGGTCGACCAGCGGATACGCGGCGTGATGATGATCGAGATCGAGGGCCATGCCGCCGACCGCGTGGTCCGGGCGCTCGGCGGCCTCGCCGAGGTTTCGACCATTCACACCACCAATGGCCGCTGGGACCTGGTGGTCGAACTCGGAACGGCGTCGCTCACCGATTTCGACGCGGTGCTTAGGCGGATACGGCTCATCCCCGGGATAACCGGCAGCGAGACAAGTCTGCTGCTGGCAACGCCGAGGACGACAAGGGCACGGCTGGCTTAGCCGCCGTTCCGGCCGGCGTGTTCACGCAAAGCTTTGGGCGGAACTGGCGAATGGGTCGCCTGGCCGACGAATCTCATTGGGGCCGCAGCTATCCTCCACATGACGGAGGAAGCCGGCATGACGCGAGATTGCACCAGCTTCAACGGTGCAAGGACCGGACGCTTGCCACAGGCCAAGGCTGATGGCAGGATAAAAGGCCGCAACGTGCGGCCTCTGGCGGCCGTTGTGTTTCGATGGATTATGAAGCATTTTCCCAAGGTGCGGGTTCTCCTCACAATGTGCGGCAGCCTCATTTCGCCTTGGTCGCCCTTGATTTTTCGCAATGTTCGCTTTGCCTGCCTCAGGCCGCAGGGCATTTAATTCCACGGGGTCAAGCCTCATGACAGAGATTTGTGCTCGGGCCGTCTATCATCGGCGAAGACAAGGCATGGCGCCACAATCAGCGCCCCCTGGCATTCGTGCCCAGGTGAAGAATGCCGTTGCGTACCTCTCGCCCCCATGTTTCAAAACAGGTCGTTAGACCCGCGAGAATGGTTTCGAAGCCTGCGGGGTTGCCCACGGTCCGGCGAGAATTCTAAAAGACGTTCACAATGACACAGCACGCAAAAGACGCACGAATTCTCATGTACAGCCACGACACGTTCGGGCTCGGCCATTTGCAGCGCTGCCGAACGATCGCGCATTCGCTGGTCGGGGATTTCCGCGGTCTTCAGGTGCTTATCATTTCGGGCGCGACCATCGCCGGCGCCTTCGACTACCGCGCCCGCGTCGACTTCGTGAAGATTCCCAGCGTCATCAAGCTGCGCAACGGCGAATACACCTCGCTTGAAAAGGACATCGATCTGCATGAGACGCTAAGGATGCGGCAGTCGATTATCCGCCACACAGCCGAGAGCTTCCGGCCGGATATCTTCATCGTCGACAAGGAACCGCTGGGGCTGCGCGGAGAGATCGAGGATACGCTGTCCTACCTCAAGACGCGGGGCACCACGCTCGTGCTTGGCCTGCGCGAGGTGATGGACGCGCCGCATTTGCTCGAAGCGGAGTGGGCACGCAGGGATGTGATGCGCAAGATCGGCCTGTTCTACGACAAGGTCTGGGTCTATGGCCCGCCGGATTTCTACGATCCGCTGACCGGCCTGGAGGTGCCGCCGGCGGTCAGGGCAAAGATGAAGTTCGTCGGTTTCCTGCAACGGAGCCTGCAGCAGAACCAGTTGCCCGGCCACCGGCCCGAGGGCGACTATATCCTGGTTACCACCGGTGGCGGCGGTGACGGCGCCGACCTGATCCACAACGTCATCGAGGCCTATCAGCAGGATCCGCGATTGCAGCACCGGGCGCTGATCGTGCTTGGGCCCTACATGCCGGCGCGCAAGCGCAACAAGCTGGTCAGGAAAGGGGCCAAGATCCCCTACGTCAAGATCATCGAATTCGACAACCGCATGGAAGAGCTGATTGCCGGCGCCAAGGCGGTGGTGGCGATGGGCGGTTACAACACCTATTGCGAGATACTGTCTTTCGACAAGCCGGCGCTGATCGTGCCGCGCGTCACGCCGCGCGAGGAACAGCTGATCCGGGCACGGCGCGCAGCCGAACTCGGCCTCATCGAGATGCTTTTGCCCGAGGAGGCCGAGGATGCCCAGCGGTTTGCCGATGCGCTGCAGGTTTTGCCGGGCCGGCCCCGCCCATCGCAGAGCAATGCGCATCTGACGCTGGAAGGGCTGCCTCATATTTCCGAAATCGTCGCGGAACTGCTCGACCGGCGGGCCGGCCATCACCTTTCGGTCATTGAAGGCATGAACTGAGTTGCAACACCGCAAGATCGTCGTGGTTCTGAAGGGCTACCCGCGGCTGTCGGAAACCTTCATCGCGCAGGAGCTGCTCGGTCTGGAGCGTGCGGGGTTCGACCTGATACTTTTCGCGCTCAGGCGGCCGACCGACGCAAAACGTCATCCCGTGCATGACGAGATCAAGGCCCCCGTCCATTATCTGCCGGAATATCTGCACAGAGAGCCGCTGCGCGTGGTTCGGTCGCTGTTTGCCTGTCTGCCGCGGCCTGGCTTCTGGCGCGCGCTCAAATCGCTGGCTGCCGATATCCGCCGCGACTTTACCCGCAATCGCGCGCGGCGCTTCGGGCAAGCGCTGGTGCTGGCGGCCGAATGGCCGCAAGATGCCGGATGGCTGCATGCCCATTTCGCGCACACGCCGGCATCGGTGACGCGCTATGCCAGCCAGCTTCGTGGCTTGCCCTGGAGCTGCTCAGCCCATGCCAAGGACATCTGGACGTCGGCGGACTGGGATCTGGCCGGCAAGCTTTCCTCGGCGCGCTGGACGGTCACGTGCACGAAAACCGGCTTCGACCATCTGAAAAAACTCGCCAACGGCAGTTCGTCCGTGCATCTGAGCTATCATGGGCTCGACCTTGACCGCTTCGGCAGTTTCGGCGAGGCGCGAAAACAGCGTGACGGCTCGGCGCCGGCCGAACCGGTCATGATCTTGAGTGTCGGACGCGCCGTTGAAAAGAAAGGCTATGATACGTTGCTGGAGGCTCTTGCCCTCTTGCCTGGCGATCTGGCGTGGTGTTTCGAGCATATCGGTGGCGGCGAGGAACTGAAACGGCTGAAGGCGCTGGCGCAAAGGCTCGGGCTGGAGGGGCGCGTCTCCTGGAAAGGCGCGCTGGCGCAGGAGGAGGTGCTTGAGCACTACCGCAGCGCCGACATCTTCGCTTTGGCCTGCAGGATCACCGCGGATGGCGACCGGGACGGCCTGCCGAATGTTCTGGTGGAGGCGGCCAGCCAGCGGCTTGCCTGCGTGTCGACCGATATTTCCGGCGTGCCGGAGCTTTTATCGTCGGATGAAACCGGGCTGCTGATTCCCTCGGAAAACCCGACTGCCCTGGCACAGGCGCTGGAGCGCCTGATCCGCGATCCCGTCCTGCGCGCCCGCCTCGGCGACGCCGCGGAGCGGCGCGTGCGAAGCAATTTCGACCATGTGGCAGGCATTGGACAGCTCAAGGAACTGTTCGAGCGGGAGTGGCGGGTCGCCGAATGAAGCGGCTGCGCGCTTTCTTCTATGTTCAGCACCTGCTCGGCATGGGCCATCTCGCGCGCGCCAGCCGCATTGCGGCGGCTCTGGTCGATGACGGGTTCGACGTCACCGTCGTGACCGGCGGAGCGCCGATCGCGGGATTTCCGGGATCGGGTGTAAAATCCGTGACCCTGCCGCCTGTCACCTCCGGTGACGAAGGATTTTCCGGACTTGTCGACCTGCAGGGCAAAGCCATCGACGATGATTTCAAGACGCGGCGCTCAGAGATGCTGCTGCAGGCTTTCCGGGATTACAGGCCCGACATCGTCATTATCGAGGCGTTTCCCTTTGGACGCCGGCAGATGCGTTTCGAACTCTTGCCACTGATCGAGGCCATCGAAGCGACATCGCCCAGACCGCTGCTGGCGGCGTCCGTCCGCGACATCCTTCAGGAGCGCGTGAAGCCGAGCCGAAACGAAGAAACGGTCGATATCGTCAACAGGCATTTCGATCTTGTCATGGTCCATGGCGATCCGGCTTTCGCAACCATCGACAAGACATTTCCGCTGGCTGGGGCGATCAGGGCCGAGGTCGCCTACACAGGGCTCGTTGCCGCGCCGCCGGCGCAAGCGGCCTCAGAGCGCTTCGACGTTCTCGTGTCGGTTGGCGGCGGGGCGGCCGGAAAGAGCCTTGTCCGATCCACCGTCGCGGCGGCGCGAAGTGCCGATAACGCCTGGACATGGTGTTTGATCACCGGCCCAAACCTGCCGAAGGACGAGTTTGACGCGATCACACGCGATGCCACCCCACGCCTGTCCATCTTCCGGTTCCGCGAGGATTTCGCCAGCCTGCTGACCGGCGCCCGCCTGTCGGTCTCGCAGGCGGGTTACAACACGGTCTGCGATGTCATGCGCGCGGGGTGTCGCTCGCTGCTCGTTCCATTTGCAGCCGGCGGGGAAACCGAGCAGACGCGTCGCGCTCTGATGCTCGAAGAGCTCGGTCTTGCAACGGTGCTGACGGAACAGGACCTGACGCCTGAACGTCTGGCGCATGCGATCGAGCAGGCGCTTGCGGGACCGCCGCCAGCCGCGCATCGTCTCGATCTGGAAGGGGCGCGGCGCTCGGCGCAAATTCTGCGCGAGCGCTTCAAACAGCTCCGATCAGCATGAAGCGTGTATAATTTTTTGTCGGCAGTTCGCCGGAGAACCTGATCTGCCGCAGCGCCGCCATTGCTTCGAAGGCTGCAAGTGACGCCACGCAGTTGATGTGCGTCGGCTCGCTGAAATAGTCGTTCGACTGCAGCAGCACGTTCGTACCCCGCGGAAGCAGGGCAAGCCAGGCGCTTAGGTCGGCTATGTGTTCGCAGCTCGTATTGACCACCAGGTCGGGCCCGCCGGCGGCATAGTCGAGTGCGTACATATCTGCCGTCAGCGCTTGAAACCGGTCGCCGGCTTGCCGGTTGAGTGTCCGGGCGACCGCGCCGACTTCGGGATCGATGTCGATGCTGTCGATCGCCGCGATGTCGAAGCGGGCGTCGTTGAAAAGCATCGCCGGCAATACGCCGTACCATCCACCCAGAACCCATATGCGTTCGAACCGGCCGCCGCAGCGTTCGAACAGCCTGTCGAGCGCCCACATCTTGCAGGCGACCTGCTTGTGGTTGAAGGCATTGGCGATATCGGCCTGCGGATGCTTGGCGATGACGCGCGCCAGCCCGGCCACGAGAGGGTGGTCGACATAGGCGGCAATTCCCCGCGTGAGGTCCAGGGCTTGCTCATGCCCATCCATGCCGGCATTGCGTGGTTGCGTGACATCCATCATATTCGTCTTCTATGTTGGGATTTCGGGCGACACAACGCAATCTTGCCTCATGCAAGGCTGTTCGACTTGCGGACGCGACTGTGCCGCAAGCCGTTTCGCCATTGCCCGGAGGCGGCCGATTGCATTTGTCCGGACCATCGGCATCCATCCGGCTGGCGCGCAGCTGCCGCTTCGAGGTCTTCGGTGGCGGCGAAGACATGGCCGATACACCATTCGCCAGCAGGTGCCTTTACATTCCGCATCCTTCAAACTGACAATCGCATATGGAAACCAGCCTAGCCCGCTATATCTGGACGCACACCAGGAAGCAGCAGCTCTGGATATTGATGATCGTCGTGCTTTCGATGGTCCCGTATTTCATGTCGTTCGACCTGCCGAAGCTGATCGTCAACGGCCCGATCCAGGGCAAGGGGTTCGAGCAACCGGGCGCGACCCTGCCATTCATGAGGTTGCACTATAACCTGCCGTTCATCGGCGAGGTTCAGTTCTTCTCCGGTTTTCAACTGGACCGCACGTCGACGCTGCTTGCGCTCAGCCTTGTTTTCCTCTTGCTGGTCGTCATCAACGGCTTGTTCAAGCTCTACATCAACACTTACAAGGGCCGGCTCGGCGAACGCATGCTGCGGCGTATCCGCTTCGACCTGGTCGATCGTGTGCTGCGGTTTCCGCCGATTTACTTCAAGCGGGTGAAATCCGCCGAAGTGGCGACCATGGTGAAGGACGAGGTGGAGCCGCTGGGCGGCTTCATCGGCGATGCCTTCCTGCAGCCGGTGCTGCTCGGCGGCCAGGCGCTGACGGCCATGCTGTTCATCATGGTCCAGAACGTCTGGCTCGGAATGATAGCGGTCGTGATCGTGGCGATCCAAATCGTGCTTATCCCGCGAATGCGGCGGCGGCTGCTCGTGCTCGGGCGCCAGCGGCAGTTGACGGCGCGCGCGCTTTCAGGCCGGGTTGGCGAAATCGTCGACGGCATCGGCGCGGTTCACGTCCACGATACGTCGAACTACGAGCGCGCCGACATAGCAGCCCGGCTCGGGCTCATCTTCAAAATCCGCTTCGATCTTTACCAATGGAAATTCATGGTAAAGTTCCTCAACAATTTTCTCGCGCAGCTCACGCCCTTTCTGTTTTACATGATCGGTGGCTATCTCGTCATCCAGGGGCGGTTGGATGTCGGCCAGCTCGTGGCCGTGATCGGCGCTTACAAGGACTTGCCCGGACCGATGAAGGAACTGATCGACTGGGATCAGGACCGGCAGGATGTCCAGGTCAAATATCAGCAGGTCGTCGAACAGTTCACCGTCGAGAATATCATCGCGCCGGAAATCGGAGCACTGACGATCGACGATCCCGATCCGATGACCAAGCCGCTGTCGGCGATCAGCCTGTCCATAGCAGACGATGGCGGCGCAATGCTCCTCAATCGCATCTCGCTCGAGGTCAAGCCGGGTGAGACGGTGGCGCTGGTCAGCACCGCAACAGGGGGAGCGGAGGCGCTTGCGGAAGCCTTTGCGCGGCTGACCTGGCCGGATAGCGGAAGGATCGTTTCGGGCTCCGATGACTTGCTTGATCTCCCCGAAGCCGTGACCGGCCGGCGCATGTCCTACGCTTCGTCGGATGTTTTCCTGTTCCAGGCAAGCCTGCGCGACAATTTGCTCTACGGTTTGAAGCATGCGCCGCTGACATCGGTGACATATGACGGCGCAGCGGCGGACCAGCACCGTTGGAATATCGACGAGGCGCGCCGGTCGGGCAATCCGGATCTCGATATCCGCAGCGACTGGATCAACTATGCCTCCGCCGGCGCCACCGGCCCGCACGACCTCTTTGAAGCCGTGCGCCGGGTGCTCGACGCGGTTCTTCTGTCGCGCGACATTCTGGATCTAGGCTTGCGCTCTTCGGCCGACCTCAAGCGCCACACGAAGCTCGCCGGGCGGATCGTCGAACTGCGTGCGGCGCTGCGAACCCGGTTGGAGGAAGAAGGCCTGAGCGCGCTGGTGGTTCCTTTTGAACCGGGCGCCTACAACAAGGAAGCGACGATCGGCCAGAACCTGCTCTTCGGCGCTGCGGCCGGCCCCGAACTGGCTCACAAGGCACTGGCGTCCAATCCCTATTTTGCTTCCGTGCTGAAGCAAGCCGGCCTCGACCGCACGCTCTACGAAATGGGCATGGAGATCGCCGAACAGGCGATCGAGCTGTTTGCCGACCTGCCGCCCGAACACCAGTTCTTCCAGCAGCTCGCCTTCATGAGCGCCGAGGAGATACCCGCCTACGAAACCTTGCTGCAACGGCTCAAGAATCGCCCCTACGATGCGGTTTCGGAGAACGACCGCGCCATGATGGTCACGTTGAGCTTTGCCTATATCGAGCCCCGGCATCGCTTCGGCCTCTTGACCGACGAGCTGATGAGCAAGATCATCGCTGCACGCAACCAGTTCTATGGAAACCTGCCGGCCGAGCTGGAGAAAGCTGTCGAACGGTTTGACCCTGACAAATACATCGCCGCGGCCACCGTCATGGACAACGTCCTGTTCGGGCGTGTCGGCAACAACCATCCCGACGCGCCGGACCGCATTCGCTCCATCGTCTATGATATTCTTGACGAACTGGGGCTTTATGCCGAGCTTCTGGATGTCGGCCTGGACTTCAACGTCGGCGCCGCCGGCAGGCGGCTGACCGGCGGACAGCGACAGAAGCTCGATGTTGCCCGCGCCTTGCTCAAGCGTCCCGATTTCCTCATTCTCAATCGGCCGCTGTCGGCGCTCGACCAGCGCGTGCAGGACAAGGTGTTGCGGAATGTGCTCGACGAAGCCAGACGCGACGGCCATTCGCCGGCAATTGTGTGGGTGGTGACGAATCCGGCAATGGCGGCGATGTTCGATCGGGTTGTGGTCTTTGACTCAGGCCAATTGGTGGAAGACGGAACACACGAGACACTCTTGGCGGGAAACGGTATCTTCAAGGAACTTGTGTCATAGTCTGGCAAACGCGAATTCAGGAAGGTTTGCGACAATGCTGCTCAAGGATGAAGTTGGAATGCTGCAACGCGTTCCCTTGTTCTCTGGCATCGAGCCGACAAAGCTCAAGCTGCTCGCGTTCACGTCCGATCGCGTGAACTACAGTGCCGGCCAGATTCTTTTCCGGCAGGGCGACGAGGCAGACGCCGCCTATGTCATCCTTTCGGGCAGCGCGGATATTCTGGTCGATTCCGACAATGGGCCGATCAAAGTTGCTGAATTGCTGCCAAATTCGATCGTTGGCGAGATTGCCATATTGTGCAACAGCTCCCGTACTGCCACCGTCAAAGCGGCAAGTGAGCTGGAGGCCTTGAGAATCCGCAAGGACCATTTCCTGAGGCTTATGAAGGAGTTTCCCGAAATGACCATCGAGATATTGCGGGTTCTTGCCGATAGGCTAAGCAGTACGACCGCGGACCTGATCGACGCACGAACGGCCGAGAGCGATTCACAGTTGCACTGAAGCGGCGAGCCGCTCTGTTTCTTTGTTTTGATGCAGTTTCCGGAACCGTGTCACACCTTTCCTGGAACGACTCTGGCAGCAGTTGGTTGGCTACGATGGGCGAAAGGGTGCATGGACGACGATTTCTTCCTTGTCAGGTTTTGGGGCGTGCGCGGCAGCATTGCGGTGTCGGGGCCAGAATTTGCTCGCTATGGCGGCAACACGATCTGCATCGAGATGCAATGCGGCAAGCATACGCTTCTGTTCGACGCGGGCTCCGGCTTGCGGCCTGCCGGCAGGACGCTTCGGGCGGCGGGCGTCACCGATTTCGACCTGTTTTTCACCCATTGCCATTACGATCACATCATCGGGCTGCCGGCTTTCAAGCCTATTTATGAACGAGGCATCAAAGTTACGCTTTGGTCCGGGCATCTGGCTGGACGCATGACGACGCGGCAGATGGTCGATGAATTCATTCGGCCGCCATGGTTTCCGGTGACACTCGGTGTCTGCAAGGCGAGCCTCGACTGCCGCGATTTCGCATCCGGAGACCTGCTTCGGCCACGCGAAGGAGTTGTTGTACGAACCGGTAGTCTTACCCATCCGGGCGGCTGCATCGGCTACCGGGTCGAATGGGGGGGCCGCGTCGTGGCGGTCATCACAGACACCGAGCACGAGCCGGGCAAACTCGACCAGGCGGTGCTCGGCCTGATCAGAGATGCCGACCTCGTCATTTACGACTGCACCTACACCGAGGAGGAAATGGAGCGCTACCGCGGCAACGGGCACTCGACATGGCAACAGGGCGTCAAGCTCTGCGAGGCGGCCGGCGCGCGCGGGCTTGCGCTGTTTCACCACGATCCGGCACGCACCGACGATGAGCTGGACGAGATGGAGAAACTGGCCAAGGACAGGTTTGCCGGCGCTTTTGCGGCGCGGGATGGCCAGACGCTCACATTCCCAACTTCAGTGAACAAAAAGCGCTGAGCTATTTTCCGGCGCTGCGTTCGGTCAATGTGCTGATCGGAAGCCATGCGCAGGCTTCGGTCCGCGCGGTGATCGTGAACAGCCGTTCGAGGAAAAGCCATGCCGATTCATCATGGACGAGATGGTGGGTGAGCAGGCCGACCGGTTCGCCGCCGTCGAATGCACGCTGCAATTGCGCGACGATGGCCTGAACCAACAGACCATGATCGCGGCAGCCGCGCGTGCCATGCCAATCCATGATGTCGACATTGCTGTTGATGACCGCCAAGGAAGCCGGCCTTGGCGGCCCGAACACCGACAATGCCGCAAATCCTATCGATCCGAGGTCGGGTACCAGGCCGGCGTCGATCCGGTTCCAGGGCGGCACCAGCATCGGAACCGCACGTGCGCCGTGCAGGCCGGTTACACGCGACAGCCCGCCGGCCAGCTCATCCAGCACCACCTCGCGTGGCCGATGCGCGCCGAGCTCCTGCTTTTTTTGACCCTCGGGCGCATGATTTCGGTGCGCCCAGCCATGAATGGCGACCGTGGCATGCGGCGCGGCGTCAAGCCGGACGACAAGCTTCCCGTCGGTCTGGGCCGGAATGACGGCCAGAGTGACCGGAACCGCGAAGTCACCGGTGAGGTCGAGCAACCGATCGAGCGCCGGCGTCGGATCCACGGCGTCGTCGTCGCGCAGCCAGAACTCTGCCTTGCGGCCCCACCGTTGCCGATGCGCCAGCTCGTCCACCAGAGGCTGCCAAATCGGGTCGGACGTCATGACAACGGGATCATCTTGAGAAGTTCCGCCAGACGGGCCTTTGCAGCACCGAGAGAGCGTTCTTCGAGAACGAAACGTCTGGCCTCTGCAGCCATGATGGTTCTTTCGTCATTATTGGCCAGAAGCCTTGCGATGGCCGAAGCGAACGCCCCCACATCGCCCGGCGGGGTGAGAAACCCGGTCTGGCCATGCCGCACGACCTCCGGCACGCCGGCAATGTCCTGAGCCACCACCGGAAGGCCGGCGGCCTGTGCTTCAAGATAGGCAATGCCATAGGCCTCGCCGTAACCCGGCCAGACGTAGATTCCCCCGCGATAAAGGACATCCGGCACGGCGGCAGGCTCGATGGCGCCAAGCCATTCGATACGGTCGGCGGGCAAGCCGGCGAATTGCGCCTTTACCTCGTCACGGGCAGGTCCGTCCCCGACGACCGATAGCGTCCAGGGGAGATGGCCGATCAACCCGAGCGCCTGCGCCAGCATGCGATAGCTCAAGACCTTGTCGCCCGGGCGCATCATGGCGACGGTCACGAGGCGCGTCGGATAATCCAGTACCGGCATTTCGTGGAATGCCGATGTGTCGATGAAGGGTGAAAGCATACCGAGAGCGGCGTGGGGGACAGCATCCGCCAGCCCCTGGCGATCCCTTTGCGTGAAGCAGATGTTCAGCGCCGCCTGTTCGATGGCTCGCGCGACCAATGCTTGGCTATCGGCCCACGAACCGGCGTTGCGCCGTTCGGAATAGGAGGCTTCGGCCGTCACATAGGGGACGGCAAAGGCCAACGCCAGCTCGGGCCCGATCAGGTCGGGCGCCTTGTAGTAGGGATGATAGGAGAACCAGAGATCGGGCTTGCCGTCACGGTCCCAAAGCCTTGTCAGTCGCGCGGCTTCGTCCCGGGCCTCGATCATGAGCGCATCGAAACTTTTCGGTTCCGGCTGGCGTAGATAGAAGCGCAACTCCGATGCCAGTTCGACGCTATGCCCGCCATGCTGCAGCGCCTGGACCAGCATCCGTGCCATCTGGCGGTCGCCGGAGACAACGGGATGATTGGGCGACTTCAGCGGGGCGTAGAAGGCAATTCGCATCGCGCGATCCTATCATCGCAAAGCCTGCCCAAGTCAATTTCGAGGCATGATCGACTTCACCTTCAAGCGCTGGAATGTGCTATCTGATGCTTATGGAAACAGCTGTCGCGTCCGACCCGTTCGTCGCTTCTTTGCCGGTCTTCGCAAAGTTCGAAAGCGTTGCCGATATCGACAACTATCGGCCTCTCCCCGATGGCTGGGCGCTGGCCACCGCCGACATCGTCGGCTCGACCAAGGCGATCGAAGCCGGGCGCTACAAAACCGTCAATATGGCCGGCGCCAGCGTCATTTCGGCGCTGCTCAATGCACTGGGCCGGCAAGATCTTCCCTTCGTCTTCGGCGGCGACGGCGCGCTCGTGGCGTTTCCCGGCTCGGCGCTGGAGATCGCCCGTAACGCGCTGGCTTCTGTCCAGAGATGGGTGGCGGACGAACTGGACCTGACCTTGCGTGCCGCAATCGTGCCGATAAAGGACATAAGAGCGCAAGGCCTCGACGTTCGCGTGGCGAGGTTCCAGGCCTCCGAAGCAGCCTTCTATGCCATGTTCGCCGGCGGCGGCGGCAGTTGGGCGGAAGCCGAAATGAAAGCCGGGCGCTACCGCGTCGACCCCGCCCCGGCCGGCGCGCGGCCGGATCTGACCGGCCTCTCCTGCCGCTGGAACCCGATCGAAGCCCGGCATGGCGAAATTGTCTCGATCATAGCCGTGCCCGGGGCATCGCGCGACTTGCGTGGTTTCCAGTTTCTGGCTTCCGACATCATCGCCCTTGCCGGCAGGCAGGAGCGCGATGGCCACCCGGTGCCGGTGGACGGTCCGGCCTATAGTCTCTTGCCCGCCGGTCTCGATGTCGAGGCACGGGCCACGGCGCCGCCGGGGCGGCGGTGGCTGGCCAAGCTGTGGGTGATCTTCCTGATGACGCTTACGGCCGTCACCGACAAATTGGGCTGGACGATCGGCGGTTTCGACCCGAAGGTCTACAAGCGCGAGGTGGCCAGCAATTCGGATTTCCGCAAGTTCGACGACGGCTTGAAGATGACCATCGACGTCGACGCGGATGTGTTGCAGCGGATCGAGAACCGGCTGAAACAAGCGGAAGAGGCCGGCATCTGCAACTATGGCCTGCACCGCCAGAAGTCGGCCTTGATGACATGCCTCGTCATCTCGCCGCTGCAGCGCGATCATGTTCACTTCATCGATGGCGCCGCCGGCGGCTATGCAATGGCTGCCGCAAGCCTGAAGGCGAAGGCGCCGGTCTGATGACGGCTTGGGGAATCGATTTTCCGCAATGCGCCGCGGCCATGGTTCTTGGGACCCGGCGAGCCCGACGGTGCCTGAGCCGACCAATTATTTGCGCGATGTCAGGATCGGGATTGCACTTCGCCGGCAGCCTCGCCACATAGTGTTGCAGGTGATTTGTGCGGTCGACGTCTGCTTGCTTCCTGCAAGGACAGTCATTCGGGATATTCTTCGCCGGCTTCTGCCCCCGAAGCCGGCTTCATTGACTTCGAGAATTTTGCGGATCAAAGGAGATGGCTCGTCTTCGACGGGTTTCGAGATAGCATGAGCACAGCGCAAACAGAAATTTCCAACATTCTCATGGATAAGGTTGCCGATTGGCTGACCCAATCGGCGCTGGCGGGCGACGACCTGGAAACATTGGTCAAGGGTTTTTGTGAACGGCTGGCTGCTGCCGGCCTGCCGCTGAAGCGGGTGCATTTGAGCTTTTCGATGCTGCATCCGCTTTATGACGCGCTCGGTTTCACCTGGATTCGCGGCCAAGGCCTGGAAGTGGAAGGCTTCCGGAGTGAGAACGGCGTCCATTCCGACAGATTCCTGACCAGCCCATACTACCATCTGCTCAGCAACAAGCTCGACCATCTGCGGCGCCGGCTCGACCCGTCGGTGCGGTCGGAGTTTCCTGTTTTCGATGAGCTCAGGCTTATGGGCGTCACCGATTACATGGCTTTCGTCCATCCCTTCAACGGCGATACAAGTCAGGGCATGTTGGGGTCCTGGTCCACCGACAGTGCTTCAGGCTTCAGCGACAGCATGATTTCGGCGCTGCTGCGGATCCAGAACCATCTCGCTATAGCAAGCAAGATGGCGGTGCTCACCAAGCTCGCCGACAACATGATGACCACGTATCTCGGCGGTGACGCCGGCAGGCGCGTGCTGGACGGCCAGATCAAGCGCGGCGAGGGCGACACAATCCGGGCCGCGCTGGTGATGGGCGATATGCGCGGGTCGACAAGGCTCGCCGAAACCTCCGGCCGCGAAGTCTATATCGATACGCTGAACCAGTTTTTCGATGCCATCGCAGCACCTTTCAATCGCAAAGGCGGGCAGATCATGAGTTTCCTGGGGGATGGATTCATTGCCGTCTACCCCTGCGAAAGGCACCGGGCGCAGTCAGAGATCGCCTGCCAGGCTGCTCTTGCGGCTGCGCACAAGGCCAGCATGCGCATGATGGAGCTCAATCTGCGCAGAAAAGAGCAAGGACTGGGCGACATAAAATTTGGTATCGGCCTTCATGTCGGCAATGTGATGTTCGGCAATGTCGGGCTTACCGACCGACTCACATTCTCCGTCTTCGGCTCGGCTGTAAACGAGGTCCAGCGTCTCCAGACCCTGACTAAGAAATATCCGCACAGCGTTCTCGCCAGCAAGGACTTCGCCGGCTATTGCGGGGCCAACAGCTGGCTGACGCTCGGCGAGGAGGAACTGGCGGGCAGCAAGCAGAAGCTGACGGTGCTTTCACCCGATCTGTCGGGTGCTCTCGCACTCGATGAAGACGCTGCGCTGCAGCCGTTTCACGATCGGATATCGGACGCCGAGCAGGTCATGCTGCTTCATCGCGATGCCGCGCGGCTGTCGGCGGGCGACCGGAGGAAGCTCCAGTAGTCACCACCATCCGATCTGGACGCCCTGGTATGCTGTCCGGCCGCCGGTCGCCGGGGAATTCGTTTCGAATCCAAGTTGCTCTGCGCTGACAATGCGCTAGTCTTGCTTTTTGGGGCCGGTCGGGAGGCGCCAGATTGGGGCTGGTGTGGGAATGGATGCAGGCGTTGATCTGCTGCGGATCGAGGATGTTGGCATCTCTTTTGCCATTGTCGGGGGACCGTTGCATGCCGTCAGGCGGGCAAATCTTCGCGTCCTGCCCGGCAAGGTCACCGCACTTGTCGGTGAGTCCGGTTCCGGAAAATCGGTTCTCAGCCAGGCCGTGATGGGCATCTTGCCGAACACGGCCCATGTTCGCGGCCGTATCCTGTTTTCCGATCCCAAAAAGCCCGGCACGACGCAGGATATCCTGCAGATGCCGCGAGACGGACCCGAAATCCGGGCGTTGAGAGGCAGCCGCATCGGCAAGATCTTTCAGGAGCCGATGACATCGCTGTCGCCGCTGCACACGATCGGCAACCAGGTCAGCGAATCCCTGCAGATTCATACGCACATGGACCGGACGGAGCGCAAGGCACGGACCGAGGAAATGCTCGGCCTCGTCGGGTTTCCCAATCCCAAGCGCGCCTACGACATGTATCCATTTGAACTTTCGGGAGGATTGCGGCAACGCGCTATGATCGCCATGGCGCTTATCTGCCGGCCCGCTCTGTTGATCGCCGATGAGCCGACGACGGCGTTGGACGTCACCATCCAGGCGCAAATCCTGCAATTGCTTCGTGGGCTCCAGACCAAGCTCAACATGGCAATGCTGCTGATCACGCACGACCTCGGCGTGGTCGCCAATGTCGCCGACGAGGTGGTCGTCATGTACCATGGCGAGATCATGGAAGCAGGCCCTGTGGAGGCAATATTCCGCCGGCCAGGCCACCCTTACCTGAAGGGCCTCATGGCAGCCGTTCCGCATTTCGACCTGAAGCCTGGCGAAAGACTGAAGGCGCTCCGCGAGGTGCCGGTGAATGTCGGGACCCTGCTGGGCAAGCAGACGGCGCCGGAAGCGAAGGGGCCGGACGACATTCTGCTGTCGGTCAGGGATCTGAAAAAGGTCTACACCATCCGCAACTCCGGATGGTTCAGCGGGAGCCATCAGACCTCTGTTCGCGCCGTGGACGGCGTCAGCTTCGACATCAGGCGAGGTGAGTGCCTGGGCCTGGTTGGCGAAAGCGGTTGCGGCAAAACCACCGTCAGCAAGATCCTGATGCGGGCCGTCACCCCTACCGGCGGCTCCGTGATCTTCAACGGCCGCGACGGACCGATCGACGTCCTGGAAGCCGAGGGAGACGCCCTGCGCTTGCTGCGGGCGAAACTCCAGATGGTTTTCCAGGATCCGGTCTCGTCGCTTTCGCCTCGCATGACCGTGGAAAACATTTTGAGCGAGCCGCTGGAAATCCATCAACGTGGCAATGCCGCGTCCCGGCTAGCCACGGTCAAGAGCCTGATGCAGGCAATCGGGCTCGATCCGCGCTTCATCCAGCGCTATCCCCACAGCTTCTCCGGCGGGCAGCGTCAGCGTATCGGCATTGCGCGCGCCTTGGCGCTGGGGCCTGAACTGCTGATCTGCGACGAGCCGGTTTCGGCGCTCGATGTCTCCGTGCAGGCGCAGATCCTGAACCTTCTGAAGGACCTGCAGAAGGAACTGGGCCTGACCTACCTGTTCATATCCCACAATCTGGCGGTGGTGGACTACATGGCGGACCGCATCGCGGTGATGTGCGGCGGGCGTATCGTCGAGCTTGCACCGCGCGAAATTCTGCTCAGGAAACCGATCCACCCCTACACGCGCTCGCTGCTCGCCGCAGTCCCCTTCCCCGATCTCGACCGGCCGATGGATTTCAAGACGCTGAAGCTCGGCGGCGCTTCCGACACCAGCGCATGGGGCCCGCAATTCCGCGACGAGGGCGAAGAGGATATGCTGTCACCGCTCGATCTCGGCGGCGGCCATCTCGTGCTGGCCCGACGTTCGGCCGATGTCAGCGAGTTACGCCATTGATCAGCCGCCGCACTGTCCTTGGTCTCATGGCTTCGGCATTTCTGCCGGGCACGGCGCGCGCCGGCGATCTGGAGCCGGATTTTCTTCAGCCGCAGCTGAAAGCCAGGGCTCTGCCGCCACTCGCGGAGCGCCTGCCCAAAAGCCCGCGCGCGTTGAACCTCGCGGCGATGGGCCGGCAGCCCGGCCAGTATGGCGGCACGCTGCGTACGATCATCGGCAGCCAGAAAGATATCCGGATGATGACGATCTACGGGTATTCCCGGCTGGTCGGCTATGACGAAAAGCTTAACTTTCAGGCCGACATTCTCGAAAGTTTCGACGTAAAGGATGATCGCGTCTTCACGTTCAAGATTCGTGAAGGCCATAAATGGTCAGACGGCAGCCTGCTGACGCCGGAGGATTTTCGTTATTGCTGGGAAGATGTCTGGCTGAACGATGAGCTTTCGCAAGGGGGGCTCGCCCCTGCCCTGCTGGCGGACGGCAAGCCGCCACGTTTCGAGATCGTCGATCCGTTGACGGTCCGCTACAGTTGGGACGCGCCCAATCCCGACTTCCTGCCCAAACTTGCCGCTGCTTCGCCGACACCGCTTGTTTTGCCAGCCGCCTATCTCAAGCAGTTCCACAAGAAATATCAGGATCCATTCCGGCTCGCCGGCCTGATGAAGGAGAACCGGACCGCAAAATGGACGCTGCTGCACATCCGCATGTCGCGGCAGTATCGCCCGGAGAACCCGGATCTGCCGACACTCGACCCCTGGCAGAACCGGACCAAGCCGCCGGCCGAGCAGTTCATCTTCGAGCGCAACCCGTTCTTTCATCGAACAGATGAGAACGGCCGGCAACTGCCCTATGTCGACCGGATCATCATGAATGTCAGCTCGTCGGCGATCATCTCCGCCAAGACCGGTGCGGGCGAGAGCGACCTGCAATGCATGGGAATCGACTTCAGCGATTACTCCTTCCTGAAGGACGCGGAGAAGCGCTACCCGGTGAAGATGCATCTGTGGAAACGCACACAGGGTTCGCGGCTGGCGCTCATGCCCAATCTGAATTGTGCCGACTCGGTGTGGCGTGGCCTTTTGCGTGACGTGCGCGTGCGCCGCGCCCTTTCGCTCGCTGTGGACCGGCGCGAGATCAACATGGCCGTCTTCTACGGATTGGCGCAGGAAAGCGCCGATACGGTCTTGCCGGAGAGCCCGCTCTACCGGCCGGAATTCGCGAAAGCCTGGGTCGCCCACGATCCCGACCAGGCCAATGCACTGCTTGACGAGGTCGGGCTTCAGGCCCGTGACGATGACGGCCTGCGGCTACTTCCCGATGGACGCCCGGCGCAGATCATCGTGGAAACGGCCGGCGAAAGCACGCTGGAAACCGATGCGCTCGAACTCATCACCGATCACTGGCGCAAGATCGGCATCGCTTTGTTCATCCGGACTTCGCAGCGCGACATCTTCCGCAGCCGTGCGCTTGGCGGCCAGATCCTGATGTCGATGTCGTCGGGCATCGACAATGGCGTGCCGACCGCCGACATGAATCCATACCAGCTGGCCCCCACCATCGACGACCAGCTGCAATGGCCGCTCTGGGGCGCTTACTATCTGTCGCATGGCAAGATGGGTGAGGCGCCCGATGTTCCTGAAGTGGTCGAGTTGATGGCTTTGCTCAAGCGCTGGAACGGATCGACCCAATCCAGCGAGCGCGCCGAAATCTGGAACTCGATGCTGTCGATCTACACCGATCAGGTGTTCTCTATCGGTACGGTGAACGAAACACTTCAGCCAATTCTGGTATCGTCGCGGCTGCGCAACCTGCCTGACAAAGCACTCTACGGCTACGACCCGACCTCCTATTTCGGTGTCTATTTGCTGGACACATTCTGGCTTGGAGGCTCCTGAGCGTGCTTCGATATCTTGTCTGGCGCATCGCCGTGATGGTTCCAACGCTGCTGGTCATATCGGCGCTGGTGTTCACCATCATCGAACTTCCACCGGGCGACTATTTCGACAGCTATGTCGCCGAGCTTCGGGCCCAGGGCGAAGCGGTGGATTCCGACCGCATCCAGATGATGCGCAAGGAATATGGTTTCGACCAGCCGCCGGTCATTCGCTACTTCTACTGGGTGGGCGGGATGCTGCACGGCGATTTCGGCTATTCCTTCGAATATGAGCTGCCGGTTCGCGACGTCGTCGGCGACCGAATGTGGCTGACCGTGCTGGTTTCCTTCGTCACGATCATCTTCACCTGGCTCATCGCCTTTCCGATCGGCATGTACTCCGCCACGCATCAATACAGCTGGGGCGACTACGGCCTGACTTTCTTCGGCCTTCTCGGCCTTGCCATTCCGAATTTCATGCTGGCGCTGATCCTGATGTATTTCGCCAACATCTGGTTCGGCACGTCCATCGGCCACCTCATGGACCAGCAATATCTCGGCGAGCCGATGAGCTGGGCCAAGGCGAAGTCGATCCTCGCCCATCTCTGGATCCCGGTCCTGATCATCGGCACCGGCGGCACGGCGAGCATGATCCGGCGGCTGCGCGCCAATCTGCTCGACGAACTGCACAAGCAATATGTCGTTACGGCGCGCGCCAAGGGCCTGCATCCGTTCAAGGCGCTGGTCAAATATCCGCTGCGCATGGCGCTCAATTTCTTCATTTCCGACATCGGCTCGATCCTGCCGGCCATCATCTCCGGCGCTGAGATCACGGCTATCGTTTTGTCTTTGGAAACGACCGGGCCGATGCTGATCAAGGCGCTGCAAAGCCAGGATATGTATCTGGCAGGGTCATTCCTGATGTTCCTCGCCTTCCTGACGGTTATCGGCGTGCTGATTTCCGACCTGGCGCTGGCACTGCTTGATCCACGAATTCGTTTGCAGGGTGGCAGCACCAAATGAAGCAGGACTCGCCGCTGCCCGCTCCGGGTGCTCCACTGCAACACTACATTTCCGGCGCGCCCTTCGACCTGCAGTCGGTCGAGGCGATGACGCCGGAGCAATCGAAGGTCTTTCAGGCATCGCAGTTGCGGCTGATGTGGTGGAAATTCCGCAAACACCGGCTTGCGCTTATATCCGGCATATTCCTGGCAGTGCTGTATTCCGGGATACTGATCTGCGAGTTCCTGGCGCCCTACAATCTGCACTCGCGCAACATGGACTACATCTATGCGCCGCCGCAGCACGTGCACCTGTTCCACAATGGCGAGTTCGTCGGGCCGTTCGTCTATGGCCGCCAGATGACGCTGGATATGGACACGCTCAAGCGGAACTACATCGAGAACCACGACGACGTTCAGCGGCTCCGTTTCTTCTGCCAGGGCGACACTTATCGGTTCTGGGGCCTGATCGAAGGTGACAGGCATTTTGTCTGTCCTGCCGAGAACGGCCAACTCTTTCTGGCCGGCACCGACAGGCTGGGGCGCGACGTGCTCTCACGCATGATCTATGGCGCACGCATTTCACTGACTATCGGCCTCGTCGGCATCAGTTTCAGCTTCCTGCTCGGCATCGTCATCGGCGGGCTGGCCGGCTATCACGGCGGTATCTTCGACCTGATCGTCCAACGGATAATCGAAGTCCTGCAATCGATTCCCAGCATTCCGCTATGGCTGGCCCTGGCGGCGATCATGCCGATAACCTGGAGTCCGATCCTGATCTATTTCGGCATCACCGTCATCCTCGGGCTGCTCGACTGGACCGGACTGGCGCGGGCCGTGCGTTCAAAGCTTCTGGCCTTGCGCGAGGAGGATTACGTTCTGGCGGCGCAGTTGATGGGCGCCGGAAGCAGCCGCATCATCAGGCGGCATCTCATTCCCGGCTTCATGTCGCATCTGATCGCGACGGCGACGCTCTCCATCCCTGGCATGATCCTGGGCGAAACGGCGCTGAGCTTCCTCGGGCTCGGCCTGAGGGCGCCGATAACCAGCTGGGGCATCCTGCTCACCGAGGCGCGCAGCGTCAGCGTGATCGCGTTCTATCCATGGCTGCTTTTGCCGATGCTGCCGGTCATCCTCGTTATCATGGCGTTCAACTTCCTCGGCGACGGCTTGCGGGACGCCGCAGACCCCTACAAGTGATATCGCTGTTCCACCGCGCGGCCTGCCGAACACTCCACCCGGTATGACGCTTGTCGGCGGCCGGTTGCGTTATTGCAGGGTTCGTCGTTCGCCTTTATATGCAGCAAGCCTCGATCGGGGCTGCTGGTTCAGGACACACAATCGCATATGAGTCGCCTCGATAATTTCATCAGCAGGATGACCGCGCAGCGCGACATTCTCAATCGAATCTGCCCCGAGGTGGCGAAGATGGAGGGGCTTGTGCTTGAGCTCGGCCTCGGCAATGGCCGGACATTCCACCATCTGCGCGAGCTTCTGCCCGGGCGCCGGATCGTGGTGTTCGACCGCGAAGTTGGCGCGCACACTAGCTCAATTCCCGAAGCTGAAAACCTCGTGCTCGGCGAAATACGCGAGACGGGCCGCAAGTTCATTGGCATCGAAGCCGCCCTTGTTCATGCCGACATCGGCACCGGCTATGACGATCGCGATGCAGTGACCGCTACCTGGCTTCCCGATCTGATTGCGAGCCTGCTTCGCGTCGGCGGCTTCGCGGTCAGTGGCACGCCGCTCGATCACCCGCTGCTGCAACACCTCCCGGCGCCCACTTCGGAGCCCGCCGACCGTTATTTCCTCTGCAAGCGCGTGTAAGCGGCAGAGAACTCTTCAGGGGATCGTATAAACCGCAATCTCCCGCTCGATGCCGCGCAGCGAGACCTCGTGCGGCACGGGCGTCAGCGCGTTCCTGTGCAACAGATCGGCGGTGAGATTATCGTCGACCACCGCACGCGTGGCGAAGATCGCCTGTGCGTTGGCGAGGTTCTGGACCCGCGAAGCAATGTTGACCGTCTGGCCGAAATAATCCTGCCGCTCGTTCATGGACACGGCTATGCAGGGGCCGGCATGAACACCGATCTTGAGCAGAAGGTCCTCGCGCCCGCTTTTGTCATTGAGCGCCCGCATGGCGTCGCGCATCCGCAGCGCCGCGGCAATCGCACGGTCAGGCGTCGCGAAGGTCGCCATCACCGCATCGCCGATCGTCTTCACAACCGCGCCTGCCTCCGCCGCGACGATCTCGTGCAGAACCTGGAAATGCTCGCGCACGAGATCGAAGGCTGAAAGATCGCCCACCCGCTCGTAAAGCTCGGTCGATCCGCGCAGATCGGTGAACAGGAAGGTCAGGCTGGTGATCTTCAGGCGCTGGTTGATGTCGAGCGTATCCGTGCGATAGAGATCCCGGAACGTCTGGTTGGTGAGCAGGCGCTTGGCGGTCACGAAGGGCCGGCGCTTGCCCAGGAAATCATGCAATACCGGGCAGGCGATGAAGACCGTCGGCAGCACGCGCGTGTCGGTCCTGTTTTCCAGCGAAATGCGCAATGGGCCGGGTTGCATCTCCAGCGTCTGGCTCTGGACATGGTCCCGGTCGAAGGCCAGAGAGAGGTTTCGCCGCTCTTTTGCCGGTTCGCCCTTCGCGTCGATGAACTGGGCCGAATGCGTGACCGGCTCGAAGACGATGATGAATTGGGGCGGAAGCTGGATGTGCAGAACCGCCTTTTCACCGGGCGCAAGCTCGATATCTTCCAGCGAGAACGCTTCCATCTTTTCCGCCAGATCCTCGTCCGGCAGATCGGCCCCGGACGCCCAGTAGATCTGGCGGTAATATTCCACCAACGGCAGTTCGTGTGGATTGTGGGCGGCAATCCTGCGCACACGGGGACTGACGGTGAATGTCACCTCGACCATCTCGTCGAGGGTCGGCGAATAGCCCTGGGAGCACAGCGCGCAGGTGTATTCGTCCTTCTGCATGGTTTTCAGCGTGGCGTTGGTGTCGAGCACGCCGCCACAGCCGGGGCACAGAACATTCCAGGAAATGTCGAAGATGCCCACCCGCGCCGCATGGAGAAAGGCGCTTATGGTGCGTTCCTCGTCGAGGCCATGCTTGCTGGCGAAGGCCAGCGCATTGATGCGGCAAAGTTCGCGGTCCTTGCCCTCGGCGATGGTTTGCCGGATTGCGTCGATTGCCTGCGGATCGACATCGGTCGATTGCCGCAGAAGCGAGAACAGATCCTGAGCTTCGGTCATCGTGCAGGCTCCGGAAATTGCGCCGCTAGAGCATGATGCCGAAAGGTGTGAAGCGGTTTTCGGACGACATCATGCTCTTCCTGATTCAGAGGCGGATTCAGATTTCAGGTCGGACAGACCTGAAATCATCCGGCTCTAGGCGTGTTGGCCGGACCGATCTTCGACCCGAACGCTCCATCATACTGCTAAACGGACCGGACGGCCATTCGAATGGACAAGCCTGGTGACAGGTCAATTTCCATTTGTTGAATTCCAAACTATGATAGCCCATGGGGCATTCATCTCTGGGGTTTTCTCCATGCCGACACGCGACAACCCGCCATTTCCGGCGGCCCTGCGCCTTTTCTCGGCGGGGGTCATCATCGTCCTGATCGTCGGGGCCGGCCTGTTTTTCGCGCCTGCGCTGGTCAAGCCGCGCTGGCCTTGGGCCGTCACGCCGTTCAATGCCCGCTTCCTCGGCGGCTTCTACACCGCCGAAATGGCAGTGATGGCGGCGCTGCTGGTCTGGAATCGCTGGTCGCCCGGCAGGCTCGTGCTGGTCATGGCCTTCATCTTCACCGTCATCGTGTCGGCGGCTTCGTTCATCAATCTCGGTTATTTCAACTTCGAGCGCAAAGCCCCCTGGCTCTGGTTTCTGGTCTATCTTGCGTCAGCCGCGGTATCCGGGCTGTTCCTGTGGCGGGCAAGGGCCCGCCCTTCTGCAAAAGGCGTGATCTTGAACCCCGCATGGCGCGCCTACCTACCGGTGGAAATGACGATCCTCGGGGCCTACGGCGTCGGCCTGTTGCTGTTTCCCCTGACATTCGGTGGCTTCTGGCCATGGCCGATCGATGCTTTTCACGCCCAGGTCTACAGCGCCATCTTCCTCGCGGGTGCAGGCGGCACCTATCTCGTCTGGAGAAGTGCGCCGCGTGAGGAATTGCTGGTGCTCGGCCTGGCGCAGTTTCTGGTTGGCCTGCTTGCCGTCCTTGGCCTCGTCATCACCGACGCCGCCGTGCACCGGATCGACTGGACGGCGGCCGGGACATTGTGCTGGCTCGCCCTTTTCGGCTGGATCGGCGTCAGCGGTATCCTCAAACTCTACGCCGCCCCCCGGCATTTTGCCGCGCAATCGGCATAGGTCGCAGAGACGGCTGGATTTTCAGGTGACGTCCGGTGCATCGTGCCGGGCATATTGCCTCTGTCCTTTGTTCTGACGCAATTCCGGACGGAAAACCGCTCACACTTTTCCTGGAATTGCTGTAGCCGGAAAAGCCATGACCAGCACGCCACCCCTAGAGAAAATCCAGCCGCAGCTCCGGGCCGTCCGGCCAAGCGATGCCGAGGCGCTTTGCGCTATCTTCAATATGCCGGGCTTCCGCTGGGGCACGCTCAGGATGCCGTTCGAGATGGTGGAGCAGGTGGAGCGGCGCATCGCCAAGTCCGGCCCGGAAACCACCTGGATCGTTGCCGAGTTGGACGGCAAGGTTGTCGGCCACGGCAGCCTGGTCGCGCAGGGTTCGCCGCGCCGCTCGCATATCGGCGAGATCAATATCGGCCTCGACGATGGCTTTGTCGGCAGAGGCATCGGCTCTGCCATACTTGGCGCGCTGCTCGACGTGGCCGACAATTGGCGCGCCCTGAAGCGGGTCGAATTGAGCGTCTATGCCGACAACGAACCGGCCATCCGTCTCTACACAAGCCACGGCTTCGAGGTCGAAGGCCGGCATGTGAAGGCCGGTTTTACCGACGGGCAGTACCACGACCTCCTGAGCATGGCCCGGCTGCGGTTCTGATGACCACCGTCCCTGCCCTTGCCCCTCCGGTGGACATTTTGGCCGTGCTGTCGCTGCTCTGCCCGGAGGTCGTGCGTGACATCGAGCAGAACTGGAATGCACCGGTTTCCGATTACGCCCGCCATCTGTGGCGGCCGGTGGCAAGGCCTGGATCGGCCCCGTCGATCGCTGCCCGCTCGATCCTGCGCGACGTCCTGCAGCAGCGCCTCGGTGCGATCATGCAGCCTGAAGCGATCGGCAAGGCCCTCGACGAATTCGACCACAGACCGGTTATCCAGTCCGGCCTGCACTGCCTGCTTCTGATGGATCGCATCACCTTCGATGCCCTGCTGCTTGCCTGGCTCGGCGCGGTCGAAAACGGGCTGTCGGCTTTTTTCGGCTTCATGGGAACGACCATGACCATGGAGACAACCGGCCGGGAGGGGCCGGGATGGCTCGATGTCGGCGACGACAAGGTCAATTTGTTTGGCATCGGGCGCCACAAACTGTGCCGCAAAAGCGCCTGCGCGGCCGGTCCCGTCACCCTCAACGGGCGCGCGCTCGAAACGGTGGGCAATGAGACGGATGCCAGAAGCTGGCTGGGCACGCTGCTTGCCAGCCAGGCCAAGGTGTTTGCAACAGCCGCCGATGCGCTGACAGAACTCAACGAGCATCTGGTCGCCGATTGGGATCGTTCCGGCATGGCCCGGCCGGTTTTCATCGATGATAGGCTGGCCGCGACTGTCGTGGCGCGGCATCTGGAAGATGAAGGCAGTCTTCTTTCCAGGCTGCTCCTCGAGCCCGCAAGGCGCCGGCGTCTCGACCATGCCTTGCAAGAAGCCGCATCGGGCCCATTTGGCAGGTTCCTGCCCAATGCCACGGCCTATTTCTGGGGCATCCGCGAGCAGCGCGTGCGCAAGCTCGTCCTCGAGAACGGGCGGCTGATCGAGCCTGACAGGCCGCATGGTCTTTCCATCCCGTTCGAGCGGCCGCATCTCCAGCAGGCACTGCTGGACGGCATGCTTTTGCCGGACTTGTTCCTGATGTTCCTTGCCCTTGCCATATTGCCGCGCGTGCGGGTTGTGGGCGGCCTGAGACAGATTGGCTATGTCGCGCTTTTTCACTCGATCCTGCTGGCTGCGCTTGATGAAAACGCGCCTGAAGAGCGCGATCTGGCCGCCGAGCTGCAGGTTCGGGAAAATGCCTGGGGCATGCGGGTCATCGATGAACAAATCTCGGTCCGCGAGCAGCTTGCCGGACTGCCGGAAGGGGCGCTGTTCCCGGACCTGCTGCGGCAATACCGGTTGCGGACATTTGCCGAGACGACCGATGACCTGAAACCGGTTCGCGAAAACGCCCGATGGCGCAAGATCGGCCGGGCCTCGGGCCTCTGATCCGGCCGGGCTTTAGCCCGTCATTGCACCACGCCGGCCTTGCGGAGCCCCTCTACCATCAGTTCGAAATCGGCAGGGTTCTTGTAAGGCAAGACCTTGCGACGGTGTTCCAGCGAATAGGCGGGATTGACGCGAAGCAGGTCCTGCCATGCCGTATGGGCCTCCTCCAAACGGCCCAGATGGCCGTAGCATGCGGCCAGAAGCGCACGCGAGACGTCGGTGACAACGTTGCGAGCCAGCCGTTGCAGCAAGAGGTCGACGGCCTCTTCGTACCTTCCCAGTTGAAACGATGTCAAAGCCTGGAAGTGCAGAAGCACATCCGGAAAGTATGGATTCAAGGTCTTTCCCCGGGCGAAACTCTCTAGCGCCTCCGCGGGTCTACCCGAATAATACAGCGCCTCGCCGCGGGCGACGTGCGCTTCGGCGAAGTTCGGATTGAGGGCTATCGCGCGCTCGACCTCGCCGATGGCTTCATCGTGCCGCCGTGTGTAAAGCTTGGCCGATGCCAGCGCCCAGTGCGCCCAGGGATCGCTGTCATCCAGCGTTACCGCTCGCGTTGCTGCCTCTTCCGCTTGCGCCATCGAGTCCGACGCACCCCACCTGTTGAGGTAATCGAGCCCGTACGTGAGGGCTAGGAAAGCGTGGGCAGAGGCAAATTTCGGGTCCAGTTCGATGGCCCGCTGCAAGAGCTCGCGGGCCGCGACGTTCGTGTCCTTCGTCAGCCGGTGCCACAGCTCCCGGCCCCGCAGGAAACAGTCATACGCCTCCGGGTTGCGCTGGTGTTCGGGCGCCAGCCGCAGACGGTCATCCTCGGTCAGATTGAGCGCCAGCGCACCGACGATGTGCTGCGTCACGTCATCCTGCACGGCGAATATGTCAGTCAGATCGCGATCGAACCGCTCCGCCCAAAGATGGCCGCCTGAGATTGCATCGATGAGCTGCGCGGTGATGCGTACCTTGTTCCCCGACTTGCGTACGCTGCCTTCAAGGACATAGCGCACGCCGAGCTTCGTGCCGACATCCTGCACATGGACGTTCTGGCCCTTGAAGATGAACGACGAATTGCGAGCGATGACGAAGAGCTGTGACAGTTTGGACAGCGCCGTGATGATGTCTTCGGAGATGCCGTCGGCGAAGTAGTCCTGTTCGGCATCACCGCTCATATTGGCGAACGGCAGCACGGCGATCGACAGTTTCGGCGGCGCTGCCGCAGCCGGAGGGCTCGTCGGGGTTTGCGAGGTCACGGCCACCTTGGCCCCGGCGCCGACCTGCAGCGAATACACCCGGATCGGCTCGGCGATGTTCTTGAGCTGTGTGCTGCCGAGATCGCTGACCGAGAGGTCAAGCCTGGCCTTGACCTGGCGATAGGCATCCTCGGACAGGCAGATGGCGCCGGGCGCCGCAACGCCCTCCAGACGCGAGGCGATGTTGACGCCGTCACCCATCAGGTCGCCATCGCTCTCTTCGACCACGTCGCCCAGATGGATGCCTATCCTGAACTCGATGCGGCGCTCCTGCGGTACGCCGGCATTGCGCTCAACCATACCGTTTTGAATCTCAACGGCGCAGCGCACGGCATCGACCACACTGCGAAACTCAACCAGTGCCCCATCTCCGGTACGCTTGATAACCCGCCCGTGGTGCACTGCAATGATCGGATCGATCAGGTCGCTGCGCAGTGCCCGCAACCGCGCCAAGGTACGATCTTCGTCCGCGCTCGCGAGCCGGCTGTATCCGACCACATCTGCAGCCAGGATTGCGGCCAGCTTACGGTTCTCGCTCATGGGTCGCCTCCTCATCTCCATCATAGCAGGAAGACGGCGGGACGAGGAAATTTTCGCAAATCACGGCCACGCAGCCGCCCGTATCGGCAGTGCTCCACCGCCGAACCCAGACCGATGCCCATTTGCGCTGCCGCTTGCCGGTTGACGACTATCGGTTCATCCTTGTGAATACCCCGGCCGTGACGAGCGTGGCGAGATCACGCGTCATGGCCCAAGGTCAAAGAGATAGAGCATGATGTCGTCCGAAAACCGCTTCACACTCTTCGGCATCATGCTCTGGTGAGGTGTCCATGAACTGCTCGGGCTGCGGTTTCGAGATCGAGGGCGGTTACGCCTTCTGTCCGAAGTGTGGCCGCCGCCAGCCCGTGCCATGCGCCAGTTGCGGCTACGCCTGCGCACCTGATTTCGAGTTCTGTCCTAAATGTGGGGCAAGCGTCGGTGCGTCCGCAAAAGCTGCCGAACGGCCTGCTCCGACACCAAGCCGCACCATTGCGCAGCCCTCTCGAGCTCCATCGCCGAACATCGAAAGCGAAGAGGGGCCGCATTCCGTCTCCGACGCCGATCGACGAACGGTAACGGTGCTGTTCGCCGATCTCTGCGGCTTCACGACACTCAGCGAGCAGGTCGACCCCGAGGTCATGCAGGCGCTGCAGAACGAACTGTTCAAGGAATTGACGGCGGCCGTGCAAGGCTTTGGTGGTTTCGTCGACAAATTCATCGGCGACGCTCTGCTCGCCTTATTCGGTGCGCCGGTCGCGCATGAGGACGATCCGGAACGTGCGCTTCGAGCCGCTCTCGACATGATCGCCCGGACGGCGCGGCTCGGTGAAAGCACCCGCCACTCCGGCTCGCCGCTGCTGCTCCACATAGGCATAAACACGGGTCCGGTCGTTACTGGCGGATTGGGCATCGGCACCGCCAAATCCTATTCGGTGACCGGCGACACGGTGAATACGGCGCAACGCCTGCAATCGCTGGCTGCACCGGGTGAGGTGCTGGTGGGCGAACTCACGCACAGGCTGACCCGGCATGCCTTCTCGTACGAGTCGCTGGGCGATGTCGTCTTTCGCGGCAAGGCTGGCAGTGTGCTCGTCCACCGACTGGATGCACCGCTTGCGGCGCCGCGTGCAGCGCGCGGGCTCGAGGCGCTCGGCCTCAGTGCGCCCATAATAGGTCGTGATGCGGAGCTCAACAGAATGCTGGCGAGCCTTGACTTGGCGTGCGGCGGCTCGGCCCAGCTTGTCCGCCTCGTCGGCGAAGCCGGTATCGGGAAGTCGCGGTTGGTGAAGGAGTTCGTCGCCCGCGTCGGCGACGAGGATCGTTTTCGCAACGTCGCCGTGCGGCAGGCCACGTGCTCACCGCTGGGTGAACAATCATTTGGCGCCCTGGGTGCAGTGGTGCGCAGCGCTGCCGGGATGATGCAAAACGACAATGGGGACGAAATGCGGGGCAAGCTCGCAGCCTTGCTTGCCGATCTCGGCCTGCAGGGCGAGGAGGCGAAGCGGCTGATGCCTTTGCTCTACCATGTGCTTGGCCTCGGCGACCCCGATGCCACCTTGCAGCATGTCGAGCCCGAGCAGCTGCGGCGGCAAATTCTCTACGCGGTCCGCACAATCATGGAACGGCGGCTTGCGTTGTCGCCGCTGTTGATTGTCGTCGAAGACCTGCACTGGGCCGACTCCGTCTCGCTCGAGGCACTGCGTTTCGTGATGGACAGACTGGAACGCACGCGGCTGATGTTGCTGGTCACGCATCGTCCGGCGTCGGACAACGACCAACTCGACTCAAGTCGGGTCAGCCACACAGCGCTCAGGCTTTCGCCGCTCGACAGCGATGACGGACGCCGCCTGGTGGCGGCGCTTTTCGGCGAGAGCTGGGTAAACGCCGCAGGAGGGCTTCTCGACCAGATCCTCGAGCGCGCGGGCGGCAACCCGCTTTTCTTGGAGGAGATCGTTCGCGGCCTTATCGATCGCGGTGTATTGGTGCGCGAGGGCCAGCAATGGCGGACCGTGGCAGGCGAAGTCGCAACCGGCATCCCCGCCACGATCCAGGCAATGTTGCTTGCTCGCGTCGACCGGCTGCCGCAAGAGGTGCGCCGGTTGGCCCAGGAAGCCGCGGTAATCGGCCCGCGCTTCGATGCCACGCTTCTGAAAGCCGTGGCAGCCGACCCCGGCCGACTGGAAGCGGGCTGCGAACTGCTTTGCGATGCGGAAATCATCGAGGAAGTTGCCGGATCAGGCTCGGTCTCGTCGCAAAGCTACCGCTTTACGCAAACATTGCTGCAGGACGTGATCTACCAGAATCTGCTCCTGCAACGCCGGACCGACATCCACCGCCGGGTAGGTGCCGCCCTGGAGCAACTGTGCGGCGACAAGCCGGAACGGTTCGAGGATCTGGCCGTGCTCGGTCATCATTTCGCTCAGAGCGCCGAGCGGGAGAGGGGCGCGCATTACCTGCAGGCGGCGGGAGATCGCGCTCGCATGATATACGCCAATGACGACGCCCTTCGTTTCTACGAGCGAGCACTGACTGCGTTGGGCGCGATCGGGCAAACACCGCTCAAACTGGCAATTGCAGAGCGCATTGCCGATTTGAGCGGCCCGGCAGGCCGCCGCGAGATTGCACACCGCCACTACGAGGCGGTGCTGCAGGCCTATCGCGAGTCAGCCGATCGTGTCGCGGCGGCGCGCGTTTTGCGCAAGATCGGTCGGCTGTTTTGGGACGTGGGCAAGCGGGACGACGCGGAATCGCGCTACGCTGAAGCGGCAGCGCTCCTCGATGGAGCGGATGCCCCGATCGAGCAGGCGCATCTCTGGCAAGAACGTGGCCGACAGGCGTTCCGCAGCGGAGATCACACTCTCGCGGCAAAATGGGCAGACGCGGCGCTGGATTGCGTACGCTCTCTGACAACGGAACATGTCTCCGATGATGCCACCCTCGTGACCGCCGAGGCACTTAATACCAAGGCTGTTGCGCTGGCTCGCCTTGGGCGAAACCATGAAGCCGTGCGTGAGGTTGAGCGCAGCATTGAATTGGCCGAAGCCGCCGGTCTGCTGGGCGCGGCCTGCCGCGGCTACACCAATCTCGGGGTGCTCTACACGACCATCGATCCGGCGAAGGCGATGGAGGTCTGTCGGCGCGGTCTTGAAGTGGCGCGCCGTATTGGCGATTTGGGTTTCCAGGCGCGCCTCCTCGCCAATCTGGCGGTAGCTTGTTGTACTTTCACGGATCGCTGTCCAACGGAGGGCGTGCCTGCTGCCGAGAAGGCCATCGAGATTGACCGGGCGCTCGACCAGCGCGAGCACCTGCCAGTGCCGTTGATCGTGCTTGGGCAGATCCACCAGTGCAACGGCCATCCGGAACTGGCGATCGGCTTGTTCCACGAAGCACTGGAGGTAGCCCGCGAAACGGGCGAGCCCCAACTGCTGTTTCCGTGCTATGATGGACTCGCAACGCTTAATCTCGACCTCGACAATCTGGCCGAGGCCGAACGCTACTTTTCCCTGGCGCAGGGTATATGCGCCCAGCACGGGCTCGACCCGGAAGCGCTTGTGGTGCTGCCTTTTCTCGACTAGCCGGGATAGGGGGTTGGACATGTCCGCGCCTAGTGGATTGATACCGCTTCAACCGGGCGACCGGGCGCCGAACCTGATACTCGACGCCATTACCCAGGAAGGCAAGATTGCGCTTGACGACTTTCGCGGGCAAAAACCGGTGCTGGTCGGCCTGTTTCGAGGTCTGCATTGTGCGTTTTGCCGGCGCCACATCGCCGCTCAGGCGCGTCTCGATCCGGAGCTGCGCGAAAAGGGCGTGGAGAGCCTGACGGTGGTCAACACGCCGATCGAACGGGCGCGGCTCTATTTCCGCTACCATCCAATGCCGAACCTGCTTGCGGCGTCGGACCCGGAACGCGCTTCACATCGTGCTTTTGGACTGCCCAATCTCGAATTCACCGAGAACGAGACGAACTGGCCGTACAAGGTCGCGATGGCAGCGGCACAGGACATGCGGGTCGACATACCTGGCGAATTGCCCGGTCCCATGGATCCGATGACAGCCGCCGCAATCCTCGACAAGAAGGACCACTACGAACTGACCGAAGCCGACGAGCAGATGATGGCCACGGGACACGGACAACTGGTTGGTCAGTTCCTGCTGGACCGGCAGGGGATCGTCCGCTGGAGCTTCACGGAGGTCCCGGAGGGTGGGCGATACATGTTTGGCGCCCCAAACCCGAAGGAGCTGATGTCAGCCGTGTCGCAAGTCGCCCAATAATGAACTGACAAGTTCACCGTTTATCCGAGCACGGCCTCGACAGTGGCGACAAAGTCATCGAGCGAGCGGTCGCCGCGAATCTCGATGCGCGGAAGGTCGATGAGATCGCTATGGAGGTCCGCCGGCCCGTGCCTGCGGCCGAAGCCTACTCGATAGCCGCACTCCCTAGCCAGCCGGCCAAGCCGTCGGTCGGTGACGGAGAAGGGGGCCGCGAACGCCCTGGTTGGCCGGCCGGTCCAGCGTTCGATGAACAGACGAGAGCGCAGGAGCTCGGCGGCCAGGTCAGCGCTCGACAGACCATCTATGGCGCGATGCGTCGCCATGTGGCTGCCGAAGAAGGCGCCTTCGGCAGCGAGGCGTCGCACCGTCCCGGCGCCCATAAGCGGCGTCGGCGGACCGATGTCGGTGTCCCACTTTGCACTTTCGCCCACCAGGTCCGTCACCAGGAACACTTCCGCGTTCAGGTCGTTGGCGCGCAAGATCGGCCAGGCATGGTCGGCGAAGTTCTGGAAGCCGTCATCGAAAGTGATGAGCACCGGGCGGCCGACGAAAGGCTGACGGTTGGCGATGGATGCTTCCAGCTGCTCGGAGCCAATGGCGTGAAAGCCATTGGCGCGCAGCCATCCCATCTGGCTGGCGAATGCGGCGGGCGTGAGCCGAAAGCGAGCGAGCGCGGCCGGACCTTCATCGGCAACGCCGTGATACATGAGGACAGGGATATGCTGGCGCTGCTCGTTACGTGCGACGTCGCGGCGCAAGGCTCGCGCCCCACCCCAGACGATATTTCGCGCGACGCCGATTTCGATGGGCGCGCGGATCGGCACATGATCGATCACCGGGTCCGTCGCCACATCGCCCGGCGATAGGCGGCGGAAGCGGTCTATGCGGTAGAGCTCGGTCTGGATCGATTGCTCGAGCACCAGGCCTTCGGTCGCTGCCAGCGTCTCGGAGATCGCCTGGGCACCGAATGTGTTCCAGTCGAAGCCCGTCTTTTCGACATTGTCACGCAGCACGAATGCGTGTGCGCTGATGAAACTACCGCCAGGCGCCAACGCCTCGGCAAATTTCTTGGCGATGCGCCGCAACTCGGCGAGATCGTCCAGATAGTAGAGCACCTCCGAACAGAAGATCAGATCCATCTCACCCGGCAGCGTGTCGGCAGCGAAATCGAGTACGCCGAACTCGACATTCGCCTGATTGTTGCATCGGGCGCGGGCTCGCTCGATGGCTATGGCGGAGATGTCGGTTGCGGTCAGATGGCCCACGCGCGGCGCCAGCTGCCGCGTGAAATGGCCCTCCGCACAGGCCAGCTCAAGCGCCCGGCCGATGGGACCGGCAGGCAGGATCTCGATCTGCCGCTCATATTTTTCCTGCTCATAGAGCGAGCTGTAGTTCCAGGGATCCTCGGTCGCGAAATAGCTGTTCCAGAACGCCGTGCGATCCTTGTCGTGCTTGTCCGCGACCCGTGCGCGGCGCGGCGTAACAGGCTCTGACGGTTCAGCGCTCGACCGAACCAGGTCATGCGCCTGTGCGGCCAATTGCGCGAGTTTGCCGAAGTGGCTGTCCTGATCGGGCTCGCTTCCCGCCATGGCAAACGATACCTCGGCTGCAGGCGTGTTTGACGTGGTCGCGCCGGCGCCCTTTTGCGGTGCAGGCGATCCTCCCGCAAGCCGCTCAGCAGGCACTACATCCAGGATCAATTCAATCCAATGATCGCTCGTCACCGTCCCGAGTGCACCGAACTGCACGACAGCCTCGATCCGGCCATCCAGCATCAGATGGGCATAGATCTGATCGATGCCTTCCGGCAGTTCGGTCGCGGTCGGATTGCGAGCGTCGACGCGAATTCCGAGCGTTCGCGCCAGCCTGCGCGGCGTGGCAAGATCGTCGGGTTCGAGAAGCATTTGCTCAAGCTGGTACTGGACGCGGCGAGCCGCTGCGGGATTGTCCCAGATCTTGCCGAGTTCGATGATCAACGCGGTGGTTGCGCTGCCGAACCTCGCCCATCCGGCAGCCAATTGCGCCGGCACCGACAGGCTTCCTGCCATGAGGCCATCGAAGATTACCTTGGCAATCTCATGCGCCCACTTGCGTGCCGCCGGGAGTGCGCGCAGGGGCTGCGGGTCGATCAAGCGCGAGCCTGAGCCGCATTCGGACGCGGCGTTCCGCAACGCCAGCCAAGCAAGCGCTTCAGATGCGGTGCCGCCTTTCGCCGAAATTGAACCCGAGGGATTGTGCGCCACGCCGTCTTACCTGCGCCTGGTTCTGAGGGAGAACAAGTGTCCCGCAACGCGCTTACATCGCCGGTCTGGAAAAAGCAAAAGGCGCCCCGAAAGGCGCCTCTTCATCGCTTGATTCCCCTAGAGGAAACTGGAGCGGGTGAAGCGATTCGAACGCTCGACCCCAACCTTGGCAAGGTTGTGCTCTACCCCTGAGCTACACCCGCTCACACGGCCCTTTGGCCGCAAGCCGGGCCTATATGGCTGAAGAGCGCGGCGATTGCAACAGGGAAATGACGGGCTTTTTGGTCGCGCCAAATCGCTTGGCGGAACCTTGTCGGCCACGCGGGTGGTTCATCGACTTCCCGCATGACGGTCTTGTCTCGGCGGCATCATTGGCCGTAAACGGCTTTGCCGCGCGCCGATACAGGGGAAGACCACCAATGCCGAAGACCGAAGCCGAGCTTTTCGCCTTTCTTGCCGATCTCGGCATATCAGTGTCGACCGTGCGCCATCCGCCGCTCTATACGGTGGCCGATTCGCAGTCGCTGCGCGGCGAGATACCGGGCGGGCACACGAAAAATCTGTTTCTCAAGGACAAGAAGGACAATTTCTTCCTGGTCAGCGTCGGCGAGGAGGCGGTCGTCGACCTGAAGCAGATCCACACGATGATCGGCGCCGCCGGCCGGGTGTCGTTCGGCAAGCCGGAGATGCTGATGGAGCTGCTCGGTGTCATTCCGGGCGCGGTCACCGTGTTCGGGCTGATCAACGACACCGAAAGACGGGTCAAAGTGGTGCTCGACCAGGATTTGATAGCACATGCGACAGTCAACGCGCATCCGCTGACCAATGAGGCGACGACGTCGATCGCGTCCGCCGACCTCATCAGATTCGTCGAGGCAACCGGACATGATGCTGCTATCTTGAAAGTCTCGGCTTGATCGCCACATGGATGGCGAAAACTGACCTCTCTAGTTAAGGACGTCGCGCTGCTCCGCTGGGCGCGATCGGAAGGGCGACGACATGAGCGACAACAACAATCCGTTTGGCGGCCAATTCGGCGGCAATTCTGGCCAGTACACCACGTCCGTGCAATATGGCGGCGCCGAGCCGGCCAAGTCGGCACTTGGCCCGACACCCGGCGCAGCACCTGCCGCTGGCGAGCTGATCAAGGACACCACGACCGCCACTTTCGCCGCCGACGTCATCCAGGAATCGCGCAAACAGCCGGTACTGGTCGATTTCTGGGCGCCGTGGTGCGGGCCCTGCAAGCAGCTCACGCCGCTTCTGGAAAAGGCGGTCAAGGCCGCCGGCGGCAAGGTCAAGCTGGTCAAAATGAACATTGACGATCATCCCTCGATCGCCGGCCAGCTCGGCATCCAGTCGATCCCGGCGGTCATCGCCTTCAAGGACGGCCAGCCTGTCGACGGCTTCATGGGCGCCATCCCCGAGAGCCAGATCGCCGAGTTCATCACCAAGGTCGGCGGCAAGGGCAATGGCGCGCCGCCGGTGGCCGAAGCACTGGCCGCGGCGGCGGAAGCGCATGCGGCGGGCGATGCGCAGACCGCAGCCGACATTTACGACGCCATCCTGGCGCAAGCGCCGGAGACGATCGAGGCGATTGCCGGGCTGGGCGAGCTTCTGTTCGAGGCCGGCGACAGCGACGGCGCCGAGGCGCTGCTGGCAACGGCGCCGGAGGCCAAGAAAAATGCGCCGGCACTTGCCGCGCTGCGTGCCAAGATGACGCTGGCTGCGGAAGCGGCAGCACTTGGCAATCCAGCTGAATTCGAGCAGCGACTGGCCGCCAATCCCGGCGACCACCAGGCGCGTTTCGACCTCGCCATGATCCAGAACGCCAGGGGCGAGCGCCATGCGGCGGCCGACAATCTTCTGGCGATTATAAAAGCCGACCGGACGTGGAACGAGGACGGCGCCAGGGCGCAGCTGCTGAAACTGTTCGAGGCCTGGGGCATGACCGACGAGGCGACGCTGGCGGCACGGCGCAAATTGTCGTCGCTGCTGTTTTCCTGAGCCGTTTGCCGGCCAAATTGCCGGGGCGTGGCTGTCGGGCCTTGCGGTCGGCGGCCGCCGCGCCAGATTAGGCCGATAACATCGCGCCCGAAGCGGGTCGGAGGAGTGAAGGTGCAGGTCGGAAACGCATTTTACCGGGTCGGCAAGGATCTGCCGGCAACCATTCCGGTGTTTCCGCTTGCCGGCGCGCTGCTGCTGCCGGGCGGGCGCATGCCGCTCAACATCTTCGAGCCGCGCTACCTGCAGATGGTGGATGAGGCGATCGCCGGCGCGCGGCTGATCGGCATCGTCCAGCCCAGCCTCAATGGCGCGTTGCGCGCCGACGGGGAGCCGGAACTGTGCAATGTCGGCTGCGCCGGGCGCATCATCTCGATGGCCGAGAGCGGCGACGGCCGCTATCTGGTTTCGCTGCAGGGCGTCTGCCGTTTCCGCATCACCAGCGAATTGCCGGTGAAGACGCCTTTCCGGAAATGCAAGCTGGCGCCGTTCCTCACCGATCTTGCCGAAGACCAGGCGGCAAGCGAGGTCGACCGGCCGGCGCTGTTGAAAGCGTTTCGCGCTTATCTGCAGGCCAACGATCTCGAAGCCGATTGGGAAAGCGTCAGCCGCGCCGAGAACACCATGCTGGTCAATGCGCTGTCGATGATGGCGCCCTACGGACCGGCCGAGAAACAGGCGCTGCTGGAGGCGCCCGACCTGAAAGCCCGCGCGGAGACGCTGATCGCGATCACCGAAATGGCGCTGGCGCGCGAGAATGAGGACTTTGGCTCCAGCCTGCAATAAGGGCTGAGCCGATGGCTGAAGGGGGATCCAATGGCTGCGGATGGGCGTGACGGCAAGTCGGTCAATGTCGATCCAAAATTGCTGGAGCTGCTGGCCTGCCCGCTGACCAAGGGGCCGCTGGCCTGGGACCCGGTGCGCGGCGAGTTGATCTCGCGGCTTGCCAAGCTCGCTTATCCCGTGCGCGACGGCATCCCGATCATGCTGCCCTCGGAGGCGCGGACTATTTCGGCGGAAGACGTGCTGTCGCCGCCGCGATTGGGTGGGCCGGGCTGAAGGGCCAGGGGTGGTTCAAACGGACCTCAGCCTAAGAAGCCATTCTGTTGGCGATCCTTCGCGCCCCCCTCTGCCCTTGCCGGCATTAATGTCATGGGCTCCCGACCGCCCTGCACTTGCCTACTGAAAATTCCGCCCCTTGGGCATGACCCTTTCAGCTTTGTCCGAGAGGGTGGCAATGTCGGGCCGGGCAGCCGGCGTCATCTCTTCCAGCAGCACCGTCAGCCACGGCGTCAAATCCTCGATCTTCTCGGCGACGATGTGGATGACGTCGGATTCCGACTGCAGCTTGCCGGTGACCTTGACGAAGCGCGCGCCCATGACGATGGGCCGGAAACGGGTAAAGGTCCGCTCCCAGAAAATGACGTTGGCGACGGCCTTGTCGTCTTCCAGCGTCAGGAAGATCGCATTGCCCTTGCCGGGCCGCTGCCGCACCAGCACCAGGCCGGCGACCGAGACCCGCCTGCCGTCGCGCACCGAGCCGAGATTGGCATTGGGAATGACGCCGGCGCGGTCGAGCCGCTCGCGCAGGAAGGCGACCGGATGCGCCTTCAGCGACAGGCCGAGCGCGCGGTAGTCGTGGATGACGTGCTCGCCGAGCGGCATTGTCGGCAGTTTTGTCTCGGGCTCGAGTTCGCGCAGCCGGATCGCCGGCTGGTCGAACAGCGGCAGCCGTTCGGCGGCGCTCTTGCCATCCAGCGCGCGCACCGCCCACAAGGCTTCACGACGGTCGAGGCCGAGCGAGCGGAAGGCGTCAGCCTGCGCCAGTCTTTCGATTTCGCCGACATCGAGGCCCGAGCGCAGCCACACATCCCTGACGCTTGTATAGCCGGCGCCGCGCCGCGCGGTGAAAGCTTCCATACGCTTCTCGGCCAAGCCCTTGATCTGACGGAAGCCAAGCCGGACGGCGTACCGGGTCTTGATGACACCGCGCATTTCGGCATGGCGCCCCAGGATGCGGCCCGGATCGAATTGGGCTTTCTCCAGGGTGCAGTCCCAGTCGGAAAAATTGACGTCGACGTCGCGGATATCGACGCCATGGTCGCGCGCGTCGCGCACCAGCTGGGCCGGCTGGTAAAACCCCATCGGCTGCGAATTCAGGATCGCGGCGCAGAACACGTCGGGATAAAAGGTCTTGAACCAGCAGGAGGCATAGACGAGCAAAGCGAAGGAGGCGGCGTGGCTTTCGGGAAAGCCGTATTCGCCGAAGCCTTCGATCTGCTTGAAGCAGCGCTCGGCGAAGTCTTTGGTGTATCCCTTGCCGACCATGCCGTCGATCATGCGCTGGCGGTAATTGCCGATGGTGCCGGTGCGCTTGAAGGTGGCCATGGCGCGGCGTAGTTCGTCGGCTTCGCCGGGTTTGAAACCACCGGCGACGATTGCAATATTCATCGCCTGTTCCTGAAACAGCGGCACGCCGAGTGTCTTCTTGAGAATAGCCTCCAGCTCTGGCTTTTGATATTCAGCCGCTTCCTTGCCCTGCCGACGGCGCAGATAGGGGTGCACCATGTCGCCCTGGATCGGGCCGGGCCGCACGATCGCCACCTCGATGACCAGGTCGTAGAATTCGCGCGGGCGTAGACGCGGCAGCATCGACATCTGCGCGCGCGATTCGATCTGGAAGACGCCGAGCGTGTCGGCGCGGCAGATCATGTCGTACACGTCGTTCTCTTCCGGCGGCAGGGTGGCCAGCACATAGGGTCGGCCGTAATCATCCCGGGCCTTCGGATAATGGTCGGTGAGCAAGGTGAAGGCGCGCTTCAGGCAGGTCAGCATGCCAAGCGCCAGAATATCCACCTTCAGGATCTTCACCGCGTCGAGATCGTCCTTATCCCACTCGACCATCTTGCGCGCCTCCATCGCCGTCTTGACGATGGGGACGATCTCGTCGAGCCGGTCGCGGGTAATGACGAAGCCGCCGACATGCTGCGACAGATGCCGGGGAAAGCCCATGATCTCGTTGGCGTGGGCGATCACGTGACGGGTCGAGGTCTCGTTGCGGTCGAGGCCGCCGGCATGCGCCTCCTTCTCGCCGAGCTCCGAGGTCGACCAGCCCCAGATCGAACTGGAGAGCGCAATGCGGACATCGTCCGATAGGCCCATGGCCTTGGCCACCTCGCGCAGCGCCGAGCGGCCGCGATAGCTGATGACGGCGGCAGCCAGCGCGGTGCGCTTGGCGCTGTATTTGGAGTAGATGTACTGGATCACCTCCTCACGCCGCTCATGCTCGAAATCGACGTCGATGTCGGGCGGCTCGTTGCGCTCCTCGGAAATGAAGCGCTCGAACAACGTGTCGATGCGCTCGGGGCCGACCTCGGTGATGCCGATGCAGTAGCAGACGATCGAGTTGGCGGCCGAGCCTCTGCCCTGGCACAGAATGCCCTCATTGCGGGCGAACTGGACGATGTCGTAAACGGTCAGGAAATAGCGCGCATAATTCAGACGCTCGATCAGAGCGAGCTCCTCACTGATGCGCTGCAAGACGGAAGCGGGGACGCCCGCCGGATAGCGCGTGGCGGCCCCCTCCCTGGCCAGACGCTCTAGCTCGGCCTGCGGCCCAAGCCCTGATTGCGTCGGCTCGTCGGGATAATTGTACTGGAGGTCGCTGAGCGAGAAGGTCAGTTCGCCGGCAAAGCGCAGCGTCTCGGCCAGCGCCGGTGGATGGCGGCGGAAGAGACGGGCCATTTCCAGCGGCGGCTTCAGATGGCGCTCGGCGTTGGCCGTCAGCTCCAGCCCGACCTCGGCGACCGGCAAATTGAGGCGGATGGCGGTGAGCACATCTTGCAGCGAGCGGCGCTCGGCGCTGTGATAAAGCACGTCGTTGGTCGCCATCAGCGGCACGCCGGCGATGTCCGCCATGCCCGCCGCCTGCTCGATGCGGAAACGGTCATTGCCGCGATAATCCGGCGCCATGCCTAGCCGCAAATTAGCGCCGAAACGGTCTTTCAGTTGACGGACCAATGCCAGGGGATCGTCGGCATTCGCCGAGAGATCCGGCAGCACCGCCAGCGACAGCAGGTCGCCCCATTCGAGCAGGTCGCTGCGCTGGAGAAGGGTCGCGCCCTTCTCGTTTTCATCGCGCAAATTGGCTTGCGTCAGCATGCGGCAGAGATGGCCCCAGCCCTTGCGGTTCTGCGGATAGGCGAGAATGTCCGGCGTGCCGTCGCCGAACACCAGGCGGCAACCGGGGTGATAGGCGAGCTTCTCGACCTTGGCCTGCTGCCAGGCGCGCACGACGCCGGCCACCGTGTTGCGGTCTGCCAGTCCGATCGAGGAAAAGCCGAGGAATTTGGCCGCCACCACCAGCTCCTCCGGCTTGGAGGCGCCGCGCAGGAAGGAGAAGTTCGACTGGATGCCGAATTCCGCATAGGGGATGACGGTCAGCGCGTTCATGCGAAGACCCCATGCATGAACCAGCGCGGCGGCACCTGCGGGTTGCCATAGAGGCCTTGCCGGTAGAGCCAGTAGCGGCGGCCGTCGGCATCCTCGATCCGGAAATAGTCACGCGTCGATGTGAGCGGATCGCTTGACGTTTCACGCCACCATTCCGGCGCGATGCGTTCCGGCCCCTCGGCGCGCGCGACCCGGTAGAGCGCGCGGCGCCAGCGGAAATTCATCGGCGGACCCTCAGGCATTTCGGTGGCCGGCACCTCGATCGGCTCGGGCGAACGGAACAGCCGGATCGGCCGTTCCGGCGGGAAGATGGTTGCGCGCGGCGCGTCTTTCGAGCCCGGCTTCCTGAGCGGTGTTTTGCGTTGTGGCGCTTCCGAGAACGGGATGGTGGCGATGGCGCGCTCCGGCAGATGGCTCTCGAGGGCGACCGGTTTCAGCACCGCACTGTCGCCGAGCCTGGCGCGGATGCGGTCGGCAAAGAGTGCCATGTCGGCGCCGTCATCCTCGGCCTCGCCGGTCAAATCGGCCTGCTGCATGTCGAAGCCGGCGGCCGCCAGCACCGAAAGCCGAACCAGGTCGAAGCCGTAGCCGGCATCGATGTCCTGTTCGAGCGCGGCCAGCCGCTCATGGAACAGGCGCTGGATCAGCTTCGGTTCGCGCAGCGGACGCGAGGTGCCGACAGCGATGCGGCTGACGGCGCCGTCGACGCGAAACAACAGCAGCGCCAGCATCCTTGCGCCCTCGCCGCGGCGTTCGAGATCGGCCTTCAGCGTCACCGCCAGCAAGAGCACCAGCCGTTCGATCTCGGCGGTCAGCACGACCGGCTCGGCCAGGTGGCGTTCGACCGAAAGCGGGGCCACCGGCAGGCGCGGCGATACCGCCTCGTCGAGGCGGCCGAGCGCCTGGTCAAGACGCAACAGCAAGGTCGCGCCGAAACGGCGGGCGAGCGGCGCTCGCGGCGCTGCCATGACCGCGCCGGCGGTGCGCAGACCGACGCTTTCCAGGCTGGCGCGGATATCGGCCTCGATGCGCAGTGCGGCCAGCGGCAAGGGGGCGAGCAGCGCTTCCTCCTCGCCGGAGACAACGATGCGGTCGCCGCAAAAGCGCGCTGCCGCCCAGGCTGCACCCGGCGTCGCGGCCAACCCGGCGCGGACATCGAAACCCTGCTGGAAAAACCGCGCAAGGATGTCGTCCAGCATGGCGTGCTCGCCGCCGAACAGGTGGGTACAGCCGGTGACGTCGAGATAAAGCCCGTCGACGCCGTCAAGCGCCACCAGCGGCGTATAGCGGTCGCACCAGTCGGCGAGGCCTTCGAGCAGCCGGCGGTCGGCCTCCGGATCGGCCTCGACAATGTCGATCGAGGGATGCATGGCACGGGCGTCGGCAATGCCCATGCCAGGCTTCAGATGCAGCGCCTCAGCCCGCTCGTCGAGGGCCGATATGCGCTGGGCGTTGCGGTCGCGATGGCTGATCACGAGCGGTGGGTGAGATGGCGGCAGATGATCCGAAGGCCGGGAACGCCACGACCGTCCCAGGCGCTGGCGCAGGATCCGTTCTGCCGCCAGATGCGGGAACCACAGCGACAGAATTCTCTGCCCGTTTTTCGCGGGGCTTTCTTTCTTCGAATGCGTGTTCATCGGGATTCCACTCCAGTGTGAATTGTCCAGGCAGAGCGGTGCGGCTCTTGCCGATGCTGACGGTGAAGGCAGGCCGGCCGATCGAGCCGGCGAGCGACCCGGCGATCGTCCGGCGGCTCGCCGCTGGTGCAGCCGACACGATGAGGCGCACCGGGGCGGCGGTCGGCTCGGCTTCGCCGGCCTGGCGCAGCAGGAACACCGGCCGGCCGGCGTTTTGGGCGCGCGCGTGCAGCCGGCGCGTCGCGGTGAGGTCGAGCCGCTGCGGGCTGCCACGGATTTCGAGGATGATTGCGGCGAGCGCCGTCATCTTCGCGGCCTCCTCGGCTACCCACAGCGCATCGGTGAGTTTCGGCGCCTCGGAAAACAGCAATTGCTCCGGTGCGATACCGAAAATGCCCTGCAATCCCCTGGCATAGGGAAAGCCGGCCTCGCGAAAAATCTCCGATGTGCCGATCCACAGCACGGGCAAGGGCTGGCCCTTGAGGATCAGGCTGACAAGCGACAGCACAAAGCCGGCGACGGCCCCGGCATTGCGGGTCTCAAGGCCATGGATTTCGCTCAAGGCGGCTTTCGGAAGGCCGCCGCTGAGGGCCGCATCGAGGCGCTCGACGCCGGTGGCCAGGAAAGCATCCGGCGAAGCCACGGCAAGCCCGCGCCGGATGATGGTGACATCGGCATCGGGTTCAGGCGCGGCGTCGAGACCGCCGCCAGGACCCGCGCGCAGCCCCTCGCCAGCCGGCGCGGCCAGGCGCTCGGGCAGCGTTCCCTCGATCTTCGCGATCTGGCGGCGCAGGGCAAAAACAGTCTCCCGCGCCACGGCTGATGTCGCCATGACGGTCAATTTCTCTCACAACTGTTCCTGTTATGTTCCTATAGATTCCAGAGGGTGCCGGAAGAGTCAAGCGGAGTCAGAAGGAATTTATTCCTTGATCAAAGGTGACGAGGCCAACCTTGGACTTTGGTCGCAGCCATTCGGCGCAAAGAAACAGTCATTGGCCAGGTACCCGGTCCATTTGCCGAGTCCGGAGGGAAAGCCTATATGCCGGATCAAAGGACAAAGCATGGCCCGCATCTACAAGACCCGCACCTGGCACGATGAACTCTCGCCTTCGATCGAGGAGATCGAGTTTCTGGCGCTGGAGGCGTACGCACATCTGCCCGACGATTTTCGCAAGCTGACCGGCGAGATCGTCATCATGATCGCCGAATTCCCGACCGACGAGATCATGGACGATCTGTCGCTGGAGACACCGTTTGATCTGCTTGGCCTGTTCGAGGGCCGCGGCATCGCCGAGCGCTGGAACCCGCAGACCGGCGAAGGCCCGAACCGCATCACCCTCTACCGCCGCGCCATCCTCGACTATTGGGCCGAAAACGAAGAGACGCTGGGCGACATCGTCACCCACGTGCTGATCCACGAGATCGGCCACCATTTCGGCCTGTCGGACGACGATATGGAAAAGCTTGAAGAGGCGGCGGAGTAAGGCTGTGCGATATTCAGGTGGCGAGCCTGCTTGTGAAATTATACAAGTTTTGATATAAAGTCTGTATGCCGACCAAGCGACTGGAGTTTCTTGGAGATTCTCTTGCCAAGCTCCGGGCTTTTCCAGAGGCGGTGCGCAAGGAAACGGGCGTTCAACTGCACAAGGTTCAACTCGGATTTGAGCCAAGCGATTGGAAGCCGATGACGACGATAGGCCTAGGCGTACGGGAAATCCGTGTCCGAGACGATGCTGGCGCGTTCCGGGTGCTTTACGTCGCCAGCATAGGTGACGCCGTCTTTGTCTTGCACGCCTTCCAGAAGAAGACGCAACAGACGGCGAAACGAGACTTGGCTCTTGCCGCATCGCGGTTCAGGCAAATTCAGTGAGACATGCTCATGGAACGTCAAAGCTTTGAAAATGTCTGGGATGCGCTGGAAGACACCCCGGCTCAGTCCGCCAACATGACTATGCGCTCCAATTTGCTGATCGCGATCGAACAGCGGGTGCGGAGTTGGGACGTTACCCAAGCCGAAGCAGCCAACCGGCTCGGGATTACCCAGCCACGCCTTAGCGATCTTCTGCGGGGCAGGATCGCGAATTTTAGTCTGGACACCTTGATCAATCTGGCCACACAGGCCGGACTTACAGTGCGTCTTGATATTGCCGAGGCAGCCTAGCGCTGTCTTAGACAGGCTGGCAAAGCTCGCCTACCAATCACTCAGCTTCGTATCCGGCCCGTATTCCTGGCCGTCGATATCCTTCACCACCGCCTGGCCGCAGCGCATCGATTTGGTCTTCTTGTCATAGGCGTAGGTCGGTGAGCCGTACAGGTGCCAGCCCTTGTTCAGCGCCGCGGTGACCTTGTGGCAGAAGGTTGAATCGTCGGGGGCGGACAGAAAGCGGTAAAGTCTCATGGGTCAGATCCTGTCGTGAGTTCGTCTTTTCGGGGCGGATCATGCGCCGATGGCGGCGGCCTTCGCCAGCAGTTTTTCGGCTTGCACCAGGTGCAGCCGTTCGACCATCCTGCCATCCAGCGCAATCACGCCCTTGCCGGCATTTTCGGGCAAGGCGAAAGCCTCTTTCACCGCGTGCGCCTCGGCCAAGGCTTCGGGCGCGGGCGCAAAGGCGCGGTTGGCGGTTTCGATCTGGGCGGGGTGGATCAGCGTCTTGCCGTCGAACCCCATGGCGGCGGCTTCCGTGCATTCGCGCGCAAACGCGTCGAGGTCGCGAAAATCGTTGGAGACGCCGTCGAGTATGTCGATGCCGCCGGCCCGCGCCGCCAGCACCATCTGCATCAGCCAAGGCACGAGGTAGCGCCGATCAGGCGTCGCCAGAATGCCGGTTTCCTTGACCAGATCGTTCGTTCCGGCAACGAAACAATTTAGCCGCGAAGCGCGATCGCGGCCGAGTTCGGCAATGGCGCCGATATTGAGCATGGCCTTGGGCGTCTCGATCATCGCCCAGAGCTTGACGCTGTCGGGGGCAAAATTGTCGTCGAGCACGTCGCCGACTTCGAGGATATCGCGCGGCGTGGCGACCTTGGACAACAGGATGCCGTCGGGCTCGAATTTCGCCGCGGTCAGCAGGTCATCGTTGCCCCATTCGCTGGACAGCGCGTTGACGCGCACGATCATCTCGCAGCGGCGTTTCGGTCGGCTGGCGAAAATGCCGGCCAGTTTGTCCCGCGCGGCGATCTTGTCTGAGGGCGCGACGGCGTCTTCGAGGTCGATGATCACGGCATCGCAGGCCAGCGTCGCGATCCTGGCCAGCGCCTTGTCGTTGGAGGCGGGGACGTAAAGCACCGAGCGGCGCGGGCGGTAAGGTTCGCTTGTCATGGCCGATCTATGCCGCGTGGGGGCGGGTGAGGCAAGCGTCCGACCGGTACCTGATGACGAGCCAACTGCGAAAGCTTGCGCTGCCCCGCCCGTCCCGCAGCAGTTGCGGAAGGGGGGCCTTTCCTCTCCCCCGTCGATCGGGGGAGAGGTGGGGCGCCAAACACCACCGAGTTGGGTGCGACCCACGGCCGCAGGGCACGTCCCCAGGCCGGTGGCGGCGGCGGGCC
>NZ_JAMYNB010000017.1:0-107517 GCF_040318795.1 Mesorhizobium sp. M1004 | reverse complement strand
GTGATGGCGCAAGGCGGCGATGTTGTTGTGCGCGCGTCGTGGAAAAACGCGCGATGGCTCGACGCCAACGGCAGGGCGTTCGATCTCATCGGCTACCTGGAGAGCTGCCGGGAGGAAGTCTGCGAAACGCCTGCCCGGCTGGCACTGAAGAAGGGCGAGCCTGTGAAGATGCGCCTGATCGCCTTGCGCAAATCCGAGGCCGCGGCACAAGAAGCGCGGCGCAAAATCAACAAGGAAGCCAGGGCCAAGGGCAACAAGGTTCAACCGCAGACGCTGATTGCGGCCGGCTTCGTCCTGCTTGTGACCTCGCTTGACCGGGAGGAGTTTCCCGCCGATACGGTCCTCAAGCTCTACCGCATGCGCTGGCGCATCGAACTCGCCTTCAAGCGCCTGAAGAGCCTGATCGGGCTGCGCTCTCCTCCCGCCAAAGACCCAAGGATCGCAAAGCCTTGGATCCTTGCACACTTCCTCATCGCGCTTGTGACCGAACCCCTCTCGCAGGAGTTGGGTGTCTCTCCCCTTGAGCGACGGGCGCCCGCTGCTGTGGCGCGCCACCCGCCAGATCGTCGCCTCTCTGATCGCGACCATCTTTACTCAACCTTCCTTGGCGGCCCTGCGCCAAAATCTCCATGCCTTGCGATATCGCTGGCGCGAACCACCACGAAAGCGCAAGTTTCAGTCCATGCCAAAGCTATCTTAGCGCCTATGCCCTCAAGGGGGAGATACGCAGCGTCGTCGCCATCATCACCACCAAAAATTCCCCTTGACCTCAGCCTAAGTTGAGATCGCAAACCCTTTCCTGAGCCACCGAACCCAAGTCGTTCAAGAACGGAGACAGATTCAAATGGATAAACTTGCCGAGGCAGCCGTGTTCAGGGTCGACAAATTCGTCGTTCCTGCCGAGGCCCGTGAAGAAATCCTTCGCAAGGTCAGGGCGACTCATGAATTGCTGCGTCTGCAGCAAGGCTTCGTCCAGGATTTCGTGCTCGAGCAATTTTCGGGTCCGGGTGAGTTCAACTTGGTCACCATTGTCGAATGGGAAAACCAGGCGGCCGTCGACAATGTCGTGCCGATCGTCAAGGCCGCCCACGAGCGGGCGGGCTTCAACCCGCAGGAGACCATTGCCCGGCTGGGTGTGAAGGCCGATATCGCCAACTATCAGCGTCTGCCTGAGATGTAGGAGGGCCAGCCCGTGCCAGGTGCTGGCGCCTCGACGCTCAGCACCTGGCCGGTGCGGGCATCGCTGATCATGTTCTCGAAACCACGCCATTGGGCGGCAACGATGAACAGGGTCTTGCCATCCAGGCCGCCGAGCATGCAGGCAAAGCAGCCGCGATCGGCATTGACGGACTGCAAGACCTCACCACCTTCGCGCACCCGCACACAGCGTTTGTTGGGAACATCCGCATACCAGGCAGTTCCTTCGGCATCGAGGCAGACGCCGTCGGGAAAGCCATCGAGATCGGCCCAGACGCAGCGGTTGGAAAGCCCGCCATCCTCCGCGACATCGAAGGCGGTCAGCCGGTTGGCATGCGACTCCGCCACGATCAGTGTCCTGTTGTCCGGCGTCACCGCCATGCCGTTGGCGAAAGCGATGTTCTCGGCCACTTGTCGAACCGAGCCGTCCGGCGTGATCAGCACGATGGTGCCGGGCCCGAAATGCTCGCCCGGTGCAGGCGCCGACCCGCCGCCATTGACATAGGTGTTGCCGCGCCCGTCGACGACGATCTCGTTCCACGGGCTCTTTGACAGTTCTCTCAAATCGGCATGGGTGGCCAGCGTTCCATCCGCCTCCTGCCGCAGCAACAAGCCATCCCGACCCGAGACGATCAGCAATCGGCCATCCGGCAACCAGTCGATCGAATAAGGCAGGATGGCCGGCACGGTGAGCATCACCTGGTTCCCGCCGTCCTCATCCACCGCGACGATCTCTCCGGTTCCCCAGTTGCAGAGCCACAGGCGTCCGTCGTGCCAGCGGGGAGACTCTCCGAAAGCGAGGCCTTCTGTAATGACCTTGGCGTTCAGGGCGACTGATTTCGAGGATGGCATCTCTGACCCTGGTTTGTCGACTCGCCGCAATTCGGCATTGTCGCGAAGCGCTTTCCTGCCAAGGACGTATGAATCTGTGGCGCCCCGACACCGTCGACAATTTCGGCAAACCATCGTGCGGATGCCTCTGGATCAGAGTGCCTTTAATCCTTGAGGGCAGCTGATATTGTCGCGTCGGAAATAACCCGTTCGCGCAAGTTTTGCGACCAAGAGAGTATTTTCGATGTTCGGTTTCTTTCCCGCAAATCCAAGAAAACGCCCGAGAAGTCGGCATCAGATTCTGGAAAGCAGTTGGAATTCGGCCTGCCGTTGCCGGTCGTCGTACTGCGTTCGAACGTCGAGGATCCTGATGAAGAGCCGTTTTTTCTCGTCTTCGCTGTCATGCAATTCGTCACAGCGATGGTTTCCAAAGGACTCTATCGTTATCCCGAAATCGACACCAAGGCGATGCAGGTCCTTCATGCCGACTCGTACTCTTCGGAGGTAAAGAACGGCGGCCATAGTCAATTCATCCACAATGCCGGGCAGGAAATCGGCGCCATGATTGCCAACGCACGAGCTGGACTCACTGCTTGTGGCGTAAAGGGCCAGCTTGCGACTTTGGAAAAGATGTCCAGCTGGATTGCAGACCATCCCAACGAAGCCGCCCAGCAGACGGGCTTCGAGGGCGGGCGGGATGATTTTCTCGATACACTTGATCATGCGTTCTACGTTGCGGATGAGGCCGCGCCCATGGAAAACCTTTTGGCGCGCTGGATCGCGTCATGGCCTGATCTGCAAGTTGTCGATAGTGACGATTACGACGACGTCATACACCGGCTGGTGATGGCCAATCCGAAGCGCGAAGGCAGGCTTCTTCATAAGTCGGTTGGCAACTTGGCAGGCCAGATGATCTTGAGCTGGCGCGATGTCGGGGCCGGCCTTGCCTGCGCCAAGATCGCGCCGCCCGAGATCAAAATCGCGTTCGGCATGGCAAGGATGCTGAACATAGAAGGAGAGAAACAGCTGGTTTTTCAACTTCAGACCAGCGCGAAGAAGACCCGACTATGCAGTGCGACGGAGACACACGTCACGGTCTACGAGTACATCGCTCCAGAAGAGTTGCTTGTCATACCGCCAGGCGAGAGCCCGCTAGCGGCTAACGCCCCGAAAGTTGGCGCCAAGCTTGGCATTGCTGAAGAGCCCGAGATCACAGCGGTCATTGAGCTGGCGGAACAATACCATGCTCCCGCCGCCGTCGACCTCCTGCTCCGCAAGGCAGGCTTCGACCCGACGGATGCCATCGTTTCTGCGAATTCGGTGGTGCAGAAGGAGGAAGGAGCAATCGTGAATTGGGTGGTGCTGGCATCAGGCCAAGTCTTCCTTTTCCAATCGTTGCGGAACGGCGGTGTGCTCTTGCGCGGCAAGGATGATGAAAGCCTCGCTGAGGCCGCTATGGCCGAGCTCAATGCCCACTTTGATCGCTCCGCTGCGGCGGGTTAGCGACAGCAAGCCTACTTTTTCTCCGTCAGGAAGAACGTGCCATCGGCATGGCCGTTGGCACCGCATGACAGGGGCTCCGATTTGCCATCCTTGCCGGCGCCGCTCTGCTCGACGACAAGCGCATCGCCGTCGCGTCGGAAGGTAAAGACAAAACCGGTTGGGTTGTCGTTGTCGACGGCACGGTCGACCAGCCGCAGAGTGTTGCGCTCCTCGACCGTGCCGTCGATCTCGCATGACCCACTTCCCGAGACTGGATTGGAAACGACATCTTCCGAGATCTCGACCTTGCCTCCGCCAACAGCCTTGATGTCGACGCTACCGCGCACGCTGCTCCATGTGCCGATGAAGCCGCCATCGGCCGGCTTACGGATGCCGCACAGGAAGGTCGCGCGGTCATGCAGGAATTCGCCGAGATCGAATGTCTGCTGGTCCTTGGGCGTGTTCTCGTTGAAACCGGCGATCTGATCGCGATAGGCGATGAAATCGCTTTGGTCGTCCCGCAGCGCCTTGCCGGCATGAGCATCGAGCCTCTTCAGCAGCGCGGCATAATTCTTCGCGACGTCGGCATCGGCCTGCGCCAGGGTCGGATCGGCGCATATGGCCTTTTCCGCCACGCTGGCGGCCTTGGCGCAATCGAAGGATGGCTTGCCTTGCGCCGCTGCGTGGTCGCTCGCTGCCAGGAATACGGTCAAAACGGCACCCATGGCTGCCAATCGTATGGCAACAAGGTACGCTTTGCCTGTGTTTGGCATCATGGGCGGTCGGCCTTTTCGCCGCGCACTGAGCCAGCGGCGGTATGAACTCTGGCGGCAAAGCCGCCGGCAGGCAAGCACGTGACCGTTCCTGCCGGCTGCGGCCGATGCGGCCTTGCCCAATGTTGCGTTGCGGCCGCGGAGCCTTTCCGGTATTGAGGCCGGACCTGAAACAGGGACCGCCCCCAGCCCATGAGCTCCAGCCAATGAGCCTCGTCGACTCGATCAAGAATGCCTTCGTTCCGATCCATCGCGAGGGCTATCCGTTCATTGCCGCCTTTGGTGCGGGCACGCTGTTCCTCGGCTATTTCTCCTCGGTGCTGTTCTGGATCGGCCTGATCCTGACCGCCTGGTGCGTCTATTTCTTCCGTGACCCCGAGCGTGTCACCCCGGTCGATGACAGGCTGGTGGTCAGTCCCGCCGACGGCGTCATCTCGGCGGTCGGCCCGGCCGTGCCACCGCGCGAGCTCGGCCTCGGCAACACCGAAATGACCCGCATCTCGGTGTTCATGAATGTCTTCTCCTGCCATGTGAACCGTGCTCCCGTGCGCGGCCGCATCACCAAAATCGAGCATCGGCCGGGCAAGTTCCTGAATGCCGAACTCGACAAGGCAAGCTCGGAGAACGAGCGCAACGGGCTGGTCATCGACAGTCCCAACGGCATCGTTGTCGCCGTGCAGATCGCCGGCCTGGTGGCACGCCGCATCGTCTGCTGGGCCGAGACCGGCGGTTCGATCGCCATCGGCGAACGCTTCGGCTTGATCCGCTTCGGCTCGCGCGTCGATGTCTTCCTGCCTTCGACCGCGGTGCCGCGCGTCGCCGTCGGCCAGACGGCGGTCGGAGGTGAAACCGTGCTCGCCGAATTCGGCGGCGTCTCCGCAACCCCGCTCGTCAGGATTTCGTAAGCGGTGGGCGCGCCGTTCAAAAAGTTCGAGGCCCATGGCAGCGGCGGCCCGCGCATCCGCGAGATTCCGATGCGCATGGTGCTGCCCAATCTGGTCACCGTACTTGCCATCTGCGCCGGCCTGTCCGGCATCCGCTTCGGCTTCGAGGGCCGTTTCGAGCCGGCCGTGGTGATGGTGCTGCTCGCCGCCTTCCTGGACGGCATAGACGGGCGCCTGGCGCGCATGTTGAAGGCGACATCCAAATTCGGCGCGCAGATGGATTCGCTGGCCGACATCGTCAATTTCGGCGTCGCACCGGCGCTGGTGCTCTATGCCTTCCTGCTCGACCGGGCCGGCTCCTTCGGCTGGATCGCAGCCCTTCTGTTCACCATCGCCTGTGGCCTGCGGCTCGCCCGCTTCAACGTGCTCGACGAAGACCATGACCGCCCGATCTGGCAGAGCGAATACTTCGTCGGCGTGCCGGCGCCGGCCGGCGCCGTGCTGGTTATGCTGCCGCTCTATCTGTCCTTCCTGCGGCTCGGTCTCGAGCCGGACCGCCTGACGGCATTCGTCGCCACCGGCTTCACTGTGCTGGTCGCTTTCCTGCTGGTCAGCCGGCTGCCGGTCTATTCCGGCAAAAGCCTGAAAGTGCCGGGCGACAAGGTGCTGCCGATCATCCTGGCGGTCGTTCTCTACGTCCTGCTGTTGATGACCTATCCCTGGTACACGCTGACCGCCTCTGTCGCAGGCTATCTCATCTTCCTGCCTTTCAGCGTGCGGGCGTATTCGAAGCGCGCCAAGCGCGAGGGCGAAAAAGTGCCGCCGTCGGATATTGGGTAGTTGTTATCTCCCCCCTTGAGGGGGAGATGTCGCCGAAGGCGACAGAGGGGGTCGGTACGCCCCGGACGCGACCTCGTTTGAGCGAAGAGGACGTCGGCGCTTCACGCGAGGCGACCCCCTCTGGCCTGCCGGCCATCTCCCCCTCAAGGAGGGAGATACGCTAAGCCGCCAGGCCCAGCCCCAGCTTCTCGATCGCCAGGTTCCGCGTCGAGACATAATCCGTCTTGCCGGAACCCAGCACCGGGATCTCCCCGACCTTGACGATGTCGTTGGGCACCATCAGTTCGGCCGCACCTGCCTTCTTGCCGAAGGCGCGCAGTTCTTCCGGATCGGCGTCGTCGGCGGTGGTGACCAGCACGATGCGCTCGCCGCGCCTCTTGTCCGGCACCGCCACCGCGGCGTGGCGCTCTTCCGGCCACAGCGACTGCACCAGCATCTCGACGGCGCCCAACGACACCATCTCGCCAGCGATCTTGGCGAAGCGTTTTGCCCGGCCGCGAATGGTGATGAAGCCTTCGCGGTCGACCGAGACGATGTCGCCGGTGTCGTGCCAGCCGTCCAGCGGCTGCAATTCGCCGGGCCGGTCAGCGGTCATGTAGCCCATCATCAAATTCGGCCCGTCGAGCCACAGGCGGCCGGCACCCTCGATACCCTCGACCGGTTCGAGCTTCATGCGCATCGCCGGCAACAGCCGTCCGACCGTGCCGTCGCGACCATGGATGGCGGTGTTGACGGCGACGACGGGAGCGGCCTCCGTCAGCCCGAACCCCTCGATGATCGAGGCATCGAAGCGCTCGCGATAAACGCGCCGCGTCTCCGGCTTCACCGCTTCCGCGCCGGCGACGACGAAGCGCAGGCTGGAGAAATCGCCATCCTTGGCGGTGCGGGCATAGTTGGCAAGGAAAGTGTCGGTGCCGAACATGATGGTCGGCTTCACCTTGCGGGCGATCTCCGGGATGATCTTGTAGTGCAGCGGTGACGGGTAGAGGAACAGTTTCACCCCGGTCACCAGCGGCAGGATGGTACCGCCGGTCAGGCCGAAAGAGTGAAAAACCGGCAGCACGTTGAGCAGGATGTCGGACGGCGAAATGGTAATGCGCGCCTCGGCCTGCATGGCGTTGGCGTGGAGATTGCGGTGCGACAGCACCACGGCCTTGGGCGTGCCTTCCGAGCCTGAGGTGAACAGGATTGCGGCGGGCTTGGCCGCATCCTGCCGCTGCAGCGGGAACCGCCACAGCACCGCTGCTGCGAGCTTTTCCAGCGTCGTGACGCTTGCGCGCACATCCTCCAGCCACAGCATTTTGGCGCCGCCGGCCTCGATGGCGGCGATGATGTCGGCAAGCGCCGCCTTCTCGACGAACGCGCGCGAGGAAACCACCGTTCGGATGACTGCCGCGCGCACCGCGGCGGTTACGCTGGCCGGCCCTGCCGTGTAGTTGATCATCGCCGCTACCCGGCCGGCCGAGAGCAGGCCGACGAAGGACAGCACCACGCCATTGGCGTTGGGCAGCAAAACCCCGACCGCTTCGCCGGGCGCCGCCACCGCCTCGAAACGGCGGCCGAGCACGCGTGCGCCGATGAACATTTTTCGATAGCTGAGCGAGCCGCTGATCACATCCTCGATGATCGGATGCGAGGCGCCGGTGCGATCCGCGGCATCGCGCATGGCCAGGAACAGGCCGCGATCGAGGTTGCTGCCATAAAGCCGCGCCTCGGCGATGCGGTCGAACAACGCATTGGTGTTGGAAGCCTGGTCGGGGTTGCGCGCCACCAGTTCGGCAATCGTCATTGGCTCCAGCACGCTGATCGAGAGTTTTGGGAACCAGTGGCGCGGCGCCCGGTTCTTTGGCGTCAAGGAAACCGGCAGGTCGCGCGAGCCGGTGACGAAGATCGGCACGATGCGGGCGTCGGCCTGCATGGCGATGCGGGTGACGGCGCGGAACAGGCGAAACGTCTTCACATCGGGCTCGACGTCATCGGGCAGGTAGACGGCAAGCCGGCCTTTACCCTTCAGCACCCTGACCAGCCGCCGGCTGACGAAGAGATGCTCGGCGTTGAAGGCGATGGTGCGGCCAAGCTCGCGCCAAGGCTCCATCCAGGGCGAGCGCGCCGAGGCCTCGTCGAGAATGTGCAGCGTGTCGTCGGGCAGCAGCGACAGCATCAGCGCCGGCTCGAAGCGTGACTGGTGCGAGACCACATAGATCACCGGCGTCGGCGCGTTGCGGGCAATGCGGATGCGCCGGTCATCGATCCGGTAGGCGAGCTTGAACGGCACATAGAGTAGCGCCTGGGTAAAGCGCAGGTCGAGACGAAACGTCTCGATAGCGCCAATCAGCAGCCAGGCCAGCACGAGGCCTGCAAGCAGCGCCAGTGTCAGGATCATGCCGCGTCTCTCCCAACGGTCCGGTATGCGGCTCTTCGTCCGCTTCGAGAGCAGAGGGTAGCGCAATGGGGAGCAAGGTCAATGCGCGGGTGCGAGGGAGCGGTGTTCCACCTGACCTCACCAGGCAATGACCCAAACGCAGGCCTTGAAATGTTGCGACACGTGTCGTAAATAAAAGCGACACGTGACGGAGAGGTAATATGGCCAGTTCCCCGCTGGGTTTTGCCGAGGCACCACATATGGAGCCGGAGTTCGAACGAATGGTCGACCTGTTTGGTGGACGGAAGGTTCTTGGATTCTCGGTAGCCAGTCCTCTTGAGGCACATGAAATGATCCTGCATGGAATTCCGGGCCAGGCGCTCGAAAGCCTCGTCAGGCATCTGATGGTCATTGATCCCGCCGATGCGTTTGAGACCGCATTCGGCATGAGCGAGCGGACATTTCAGCGGCACAAATCGGATCACTCCAAGACCCTCAGTCGGGAGCAAGGTTCCAGAACCTGGAACTTCGCCAAGCTCCTGACAAAGGCCACGTCCGTGCTCGGGACTCAGGAAGACGCGGAAAAATGGATGATCGAGTCTGCCATGGGTTTGGACAATCGCCGGCCGATTGATCTGCTGGCCACGGCGGCGGGCACTGCGCTTGTGCAGGAGTTTCTTGAGCGGCTCGACTATGGTGTCTACGCGTGACGCCTTTGCCGGGCTCCCTCGGAACAGGGCAGTTGTTGGGCTGGAGGCTTGATCACAGACGCTTCAAGGCGAGCTGGGACAGTGGCGAAGGAGCCTTCAAGCTTGGGGGAAGGTGGAACAGCAAAGGGATCAGAGCCGTATATGCGTCCATCGACCCATCGACCGCCATCTTGGAGGTGGCGGTCCACAAGGGGTTTCGCACGCTGGATACTGTCCCTCACGTGCTGACGGCATTCGACATCGTCGATCCATCAGAGATTTATGTGGTCCAAACCGACGATATTCCGAACGCGAACTGGCTGCGTCCCGGCATCCCGGGCGCGGGACAGCAGCAGTTCGGCGATGGTCTGCTGGCAAAGCATCCGTTCTTTCTGATCCCCAGCGCGGTATCCCAGCACAGCTGGAACCTGGTGTTCGATCCCAACCGGGCGGCAGGCCTTTATAGCTTGCATCTCCGGGAGGATTTCGCGCTTGATACAAGGCTTCATCCTCCCGCTGGGTAGCAATCAGGCCGTGGCCTTCAGCCGCCCACTGATGAACCGGAACTCCTGCGACTTGCCGCCATAACCGTAAGCAGCGGCCGGGACTTCATGCACGAAGGCATAGCTTTCCTCGTGCACACCACCCAGCAACTTACCAAAGGCCTCAAAGATCGCCTTCAGATAAGCCTCCAGTTCCAGCTTGGTGTTGGTGCCGTCGACCACCTTGATGTCGAGCCAGAAGGTGTTGGCGCCATGCTCCGCCAGCGATTTGCCGCCGGCGAACCAATGCTGCGGGTCGACATAGGTGACGGCGACGGCGGTAATCGTCGGGTCCTTGCGCAGATGGGTTGCCGTCAGCTCGGTGATTTCCTTGGCGATTGTGGCGGACAGCTTGGCGTCGGGCTTGCCGGTGACGCTGATGTTGATGATGGGCATTTTTCTCTCCTTCGTTTGAGCGGCGTCTGTTTGCCGTTGGAGAGACAATGCCATCATCTTTGAATCAAAAAAATCGAATTGTTTCGAACAAAAGGTTCTGTATTATCGAAGCATGCAAGCTCTCGATCCCGATCTGCTCAAAACCTTCCTTGCCTTTGTCGATGGCGGCTCGCTGGCTCAGGCTGCGTCTGCTGTCGGCCGCTCGCCCTCGGCGGTGACCGCGCAAATGCAGCGTCTGGAGGAGATCGTCGGCGAACCGCTGCTGGTGGCGCAGGGGCGCGGGCGCGGGCTGACGCCGGCCGGCGAGGATCTTGTCGGTCATGCCCGCCGCATTCTTGCCGTGCACAGCGAGGCCTGGCTGGCGCTCAAGGGCGCGCGTGCCGCTGGTCGCGTCGCCATCGGCACGACACAGGATTTCGCCGATAGCGGCCTGCCGGAGCTGCTGCGCGCCTTCGCGACCAGCCATCCGCGCGTCAGGGTCGAACTCCGCGTCGGCCGTTCGGCCGAGCTTGGCGAGGCGCTGCAGGCCGGGCAGCTCGATCTGGCCGTTGTCATGCGCAAGACGCCGGCCAATGACGAAGTCGGGCTGTTCAGTGAGCCGATGCTGTGGCTGTGCTCGCAAAAAGGGCTTGCCGTGCGGGAAGAGGAATTGCCGCTGGCGCTGCTCGACCCCTATTGCGGCTTTCGCGAAGCAGCACTCGCGGCCCTCGATGCTGCCGGCCGCCGCTACCGCATTGCCGCCGGCAGCGCCAGCCTTGCCGGCTTGCGCACGGCGGTCAATGCCGGCATCGCGCTGACCTTGCGCACCGCCCGCTTTGCCCATTCAGGCATTGCCGAAGCACCGCGCGAATTCGCCCTGCCGCCGGTGCCGACAGCGCAATTCGCGATAAAACTCGGCCAGGGCGCCGAGCGGCCGGCGCGCGATCTTGCCATCCTGCTCAGCGACAACCTCGCCTTGCCCGGCTTTGCCGGCTGATGTCCAAAGAAAAAGCCGACCTTTACGGTCGGCTTTGAGGAGGACGGGTCGAGGGGTTTGGGGGGACTTGGGGGGTGACCCGTCGCACATAAAACTGCCTGATCCGCATGATGGTTCCATGACTTGGAAAATAATTATTGGGTTGCCGCACTTTTTCTCGCGGCCAGCCAGTCGCGCCCCGCATGGGCGAAAACCGCGCACAGTACTATGGCGCCGCCGATCAGGCTGGCGGCCGGCGCGATCTCGCCGAGGAACAGGAAGGCGAACAGGATCGCAAACGGCACTTCGGCGGCACCGAGAAGGCCGGACTCAGGCGCAGGGATCAGCCGCGAGCCTTCCGTCCACAGGATCGACGCCGCCGCAAACGATCCTCCGAAGGCGACGAGCAGCACGGCGTCGCGAGCAGAAATCGCCAGGGGGTCGGTGACGAACCAGCCGGGCACGAACAGCAGAAGCGCCGAGACTGCGCCCGCCCACACCACCGGCGTGTCGCGGAAGGCGCGCACCATGATCATGTAGAGCGCGCTGCCGGCGGTCATCAGCAGCGCGAGCCCATCGCCAAACAGATGACCGCTGCCGAAGCCGGAGCCGACCATCATCGCCACGCCGCACAGCGAAACGGCGGCGGCGGCAAGCGTCTGCGCCCGGAACGGCTCGCGCACCAGCACGAAGGCGAGCAGCGCGGTGATGAAGGGCGCGGTGGCGTAGATGACCGCGACATTGGCGACATAGGTGAATTTGAACGCCGAGATGAAGGCGATGCTGGCCGCGGCGCCCTCGAGGGCCAGCAACCAGCCCCGCCAGCCAAGCCGCAAGCTTTCCCGCCCGCCGGAGCGGCGCCGGCGCCACAGCACATAGAAGGTGATCAGGATCGCGCCGACAAAGCCGCGCCAGCAAGTGATGGTCAGCGGGTCGGCGTGGATCGATTTGGTCAGCACGCCGGTGAGGGCGAAGAAAGCCGCCGAGGCCGCCACCAGCATGATGCCGAGCGTACGCTCGGCAGCGGTATCTGTGGTGCCTGGGCCGTCGAGCGCTTCCGTCAACTCAGCAGCCTATCCGTCTTCTCCTGCCACCATGCTGTCAGCACGGGGTACTCATAGCCGCTTGCGGAAATGCTCGTTGCCGATGATCAGCAGGCCGGCGCCGACGATCAACGCCGCCCCCAGAAACACCTCGCGACGCGGCACGTCGCCCCAGATCGCAAAGCCGAGCCCGAAGGCCCAGACCAATGAGGTGTATTCGAACGGCGCCACGATCGACACCGGCGCCCGCTTCATGCCTTCGAACAGCATAAATTGCGCCACGCCGCCGAGCGCGCCGACGCTGATCAAAAGCAGCAACTGGCGCCAGTCCGGCATCTGCCAGACCAACAGCGCCGGCACCGCGGAAAACACCAGGAAGTAGAAATTGTTGAGCACAAGCTGGATCAGCGTGCGCTCGGCCAGCGCCGTCTTGCGCAACAGCACCACGGCAATGCCCCACAGCACTGCCGCAGCCAGTACCAAGAGCATCGGCACGGACAAGCCGAGACGAGTGGGATCACAGGCGATGAAGACGCCGACGAAGCCGATGAACACCGCCAGCCAGCGCAACAGCGGCACCTTTTCGCCAAGCATCACCACCGACAGCACGGTGACGATGATCGGGGCGGCGTAATAGATGGTGGTGAGTTCGGCCAGCTGCAGGGAGCGGGCCGCGTTGTAGTAGCAGAGCCAGGCGCCGAGCGTGAAGGCGCTGCGCACCAGCATCGGCCGCACGATGGGCGAGCGCATTGTGTCGGCAAAGATGGGCGGTCCGCCGATTGCAGCACAGCCGATAAGCACAGCGATCGAGCGGAAGAACATGATCTGCCAGACGCTGATGCCGACGACCAGAAGCTTGATCGCGGCGTCCTGCGTCGAAAACAGGAAATAGGCGCAGCCGGTGAACAGGATGCCGGCAAGCACCCTTTCGCGGGTTTCCAGAATGGCAATATCGGCCATGCGGCGTGTCCGGCGCTGTCAAGAGGACGAAGAAGAAGCCTGCCCCAACAGGCTCCCATTGCAGGCTATACGGGCGAAAGCCTGCGGGGCGCTACGCCAGTGGCAAGCTTGCGTTGGCGCAGCCTGGCCGACAGCGTGGGCACGCCGTTCACTGTGTTGCCTGGTAGAGCTCCGAAGCGGCCTCCTTCAGGGCGCGCCGGCCGCCCGGCCTGAGATACATCATGTGGCCGCCCTCGATGACGTCGAGACGGATGGGTTTTGCCCCGCCGAGCGTCGGGATTTGGCTCACCAGATAGCGTGAGGCCAGATAGGGAGTGACCAGATCGGTGTCGCCGTTGACGATCACCACGCCGAGCCCCGGGTTGAGCGAGCGCGCCCGCTGCAGATCGTCCATCACCCCGGCATAGCCTTGCCGCGAGCCGCCATAGTCCCAGGCGTGGGTCACATCGCCATTGAGCAACCTGTAGCTGACATCGGTGCGAAAATTCAGCTCGTCGCGCGCATAACCGACAAAGGCCGAGGTCAGCGCCGGCACGCTGCGGTCGAGCACCGGATCTGGGCCGGCGCTGCGGGCGCTCTCCGGGGCGATGTCGCTGGTGGCGATGGTGCCGTCATACGGGCTGAGCACTTTGCCACTGGGGCGCTGGAATTCGCGCGCGAACAGGGCGGTCGGGATGCGGGCGAAATTGCGTTGCACGAGGTCGAGCGGCAGGCCGGTGATCTCGGCCACGCGCTGGCTGGCCAGCCGCCCACCCTGTTCCAGCCCGCCGGCCAGAGCGGTGAGGTAGTCACCCATAGCATAGTGTTCGACCTCGGCGAGCTTTTCGCGCAGCGCCTCGCCGCTGAGGCCTTCGCTGCGCAGGCGCACCGCCGCCAGCGAGGGCAGTTCCAGCGCCCAATGCAGTGGCTGGAATTCGTCGGGCAGCACCAGCGTGAACTCCAGTGCAGGCGAGATCAGCACGATGCCGTTGGGGCTCAGGCCGACATCTTCCTGCAGGGTCCTGGCGAGAAGTGCCGCGCGGAACCCGCCATAGCTTTCGCCGGCAAGGAAGAGCGGCGATCCGGTGCGGCCGTTCTGGGCGAGATAGAGCCGGATGAAAGCGCCGATCGAACTGGCGTCCTGGCTGACGCCCCAAAAATCTTTTGTGTCCTGGCCGGGGGCCTCGCGGCTGTAGCCGGTGCCGACCGGATCGACGAAGACGAGGTCGGTCATGTCGAGCCAGCTGTCGGGATTGTCGATCAGCTTTTGCGGCGGCGGCAGGAATTGGCCATCGGCGCCGGTCGCGACGACACGCGGGCCGAGTGCGCCGAGATGCAGATAGGCGGATGCCGCGCCCGGGCCGCCATTGAAGACGAAGGTGATGGGGCGAGCCTTCTCCGCGCCCGCCAGTGGCGGCAGCGTATAGGCGACATAGAAGATTTCCGCGGTGACCTCGCCCTTGCCGGATAGCAGTGACAGCGTGCCGGCCTTAGCCTGATAGTCCAGCTTGCGCCCGGCAATGGTGATTGAATGGCTGGTCGTCTGCGGTGCCGGCAGCAGCGACAGCACGCCGCCTGCCGGTGCGGGGCGCTCGGGCGTTTCGGCGACGACTGGCTGCGCGAAGGCTGCAAGCACCAACAGGGTAAGCGAGATCAGTTTCAGCTTGAACGGCATGATGCCTCCGCGGGAATGACTCTGCTTAGGTATGGCTCGGGCGGTCGAAGTCAAAGTAACTCTTCGCGAGCTAGCGTTCCTTCACGCCCCCTCTGTCCTGCCGGACATCCCCCACAGGGATGGAGATTGGATGTCGCGACCGCCTTCGCTAATCGCCGGCGTAGAAAGCGCCATCGGCGAAGCTGCAGATCTCCCCCCTGTGGGGAGGTGGCCGGCAGGCAGAGGGGGGCGCTGTCTCGCCGGCATATCAGTGCTATCAAAGCGCGACGGACTCGAAAAGGAATGCAACATGGACGCCACCGCACTCAAGGCCATGCAGGCACCGATCAAGGAGGCTTATCGCGACGATTCCTCGCGAGCGCTGATCACGCTTCGCGCCAAAGGCTCCATCGACGACCAGTCGATTGCCTGCAAGGTCGAGACGGGCAGGGCGCTGGCGGTCGCCGGCCTGCATCCGGCGACCGGCGGTTCCGGGCTCGAATTGTGTTCGGGCGATATGCTTTTGGAGGCGCTGGTGGCGTGCGCCGGCGTGACGCTGAAGGCAGTGGCGACGGCGCTGGAATTCAGGCTTGGCGCAGCCACCGTCGAGGCCGAAGGCGATCTCGACTTTCGCGGCACGCTGGGCGTGGCCAAGGACGCCCCCGTGGGCTTTCGCGCCATCCGGCTGAATTTCAACCTCGACACGGATGAGCCGCAGGCGCGCATCGATTCGCTCATCAAGCTGACCGAACGCTATTGCGTGGTGTTCCAGACCATCAACAGCACGCCGGAGCTGACGGTGAGTGCGCGCGCCTGATCTCCCCCCTTGAGGGGGAGATGTCGCCGAAGGCGACAGAGGGGGTCGGGCCGACTGGACGCGACGCCCTTTGTGCGGAAGGAGGTTGGCACTCTACGCGAGGCGACCCCCTCTGGCCTGCCGGCCATCTCCCCCTCGAGGGGGGAGATTGCGCTACTGCGCAGCAGGCTCTTCCGCGTCGCCCTCATCGGTAAACGGCGAGGCGCTCGGCACGCAGTTGACCGCCCAGCCGGCCGGCGTCGGCTGCTTCTGATATTCGGTAATCGCGTTTGTGCACTGTTCGCGGGTGTCGAAGGTGCTGGGCAGCACCACCATGCCGCCTTGCGGGCCGGCGATCACCAGGTACCAGACCAATGCTACGCTGGGAGCAGCCATGGGAATTCCTCGCTTTGCTGAGTGTCGGAGTCGGGTCGACCCTAGCAACTCCCGGCTGATGGCGAAAGCAGGGCGAGGGGGGAGGGACCTGCCGGATCATCACAGACCCGTGAACGAACCGCTCCCAGACGTCTCTCAGTTCGTCGCAAAGCAGTAGAACAGGCCGTCGCCGCCGGTGCCTTTCAGCGCCTCCTGGCTGCAGCCGCCGCGCGAGGCATGCGAGGAGTTCCAGGATTTCGCCGCCGCCGACTCATCAAGGCCGGTGCGGTCGTGATGGCCCATCATCGCCGCGCCCTCCGCGCCGCTCAAGGTCCAGTCGCCGCAGGTCTGGTCGGCGAGCTTGGTGCCGTCAGGCTTCGAGCCGGTCAATATGTCGTGCCGGTTCGGCTTGTCGCCGCGGCCATTGACCACTTGGCCCTTCTCGGTCAGCGCCGTCTGCTTGTTGATGGCGTTGGCGTCGCTGTGCAGCGAGGCGACGTCATCGGCAATCTTCTCGCCCTTGGCGTTGACCCAGGGACCCTTGCCGATACGGTCGCGCGCATCGACATTGGCGCTCGAGAGATAGGCGTGCCATTCCTTGCCGGTAACCCCAGCCGCTTCCGCCAGCGAGGCGCAATGCGCGTCGGCACCCTTGAGACCGCCGAGATCGGCGCCTTTGCCGGAACCGACGCTGGTGACGAAGAAACTCATCTTTGCGTCTTGCGCCAGCGCCACGCCGGCTGTGGCGGCAATCGCGGCGGCGGCAACGAGAAGAAGTCTACGCATGTCGGTCCTCCGGTTTCGAATGTCCTACATTCGAAGAAACGTAACTGGGGGCCTGTTTAATCCCGCTACAACCCGGTTTATTCCGGCTGCCGGTAGGCGACGAAGCGGTTGTTCTTGACCTGGAAGATCAGCCCCGTCTCTTTCAGCTCGGGGCTCGCCAGCGGCACGATGCGTTTTGCCACCTCTGAGGGGTGCGGCAGCGTTTCCGGATCCTCGCCGGGCGCGGCCTGTGCACGCATGGCGGTGCGGGTGGCGCCGGGGTCGACGGCATTGATGCGGAGCGGCAGGCTCTGCGTCTCATGTGCCCAGGAACGCGTCATGGCTTCCACCGCCGCCTTCGACGCCGCATAGGGCGCCCAGAAAGCGCGCGCCGAATGCGCGGAGCTGGAGGACATGAGAATGGCGCGGCCGGCGTCGGACAGCCTGAGCAGCGGGTCGACCGAGCGGATCAGCCGCCAGGTCGAGGTGACATTGATGGTCATAACCTTCTCGAAGGTTTTGGCCTCGACATGGCCGATCGGCGAGATGACGCCGAGCACACCGGCATTGGCCACCAGAATGTCGAGCTTGCCCCAGCGCTCGTGAATGGCCCCGCCCAACCGGTCGATGCCGGCCATGTCTGAGAGGTCGAGAGGCACCAGCGTCGCTTCGCCCTTGCCGGTTTTCGCGCGTTCGGCCTTGATCTGGTCGTCGAGTTCTTCCAGCCCGCCGACGGTCCGGGCAACCGCAATGACATGCGCGCCAGCGGCGGCAAGTTCCTTGGCGATGAAGTAGCCGATGCCGCGCGAGGCGCCGGTAACGACCGCGACGCGGCCGGAGAGGTCGAGGGTCATGCGAGCGCTTTCAAGGATAGCAGTTGGGCTTTACGCCCCGTTGTTCGCCAGCAGCGACAGCGTGCGCACATTGTCGTGGCCTTCGAAGTCGAGCAGGCGGGTCGGGTACTGGCCGGTGAAACAGGCGTCGCAGAATTGCGGCTGCTCATTGTCGCGGCTGGCTTCGCCGACGGCGCGGTAGAGCCCGTCAATGGTGAGGAAGCCGAGCGAATCGACACGGATGAACTCGGCCATTTCCTCGATCGACATGCGCGATGCCAAAAGCTTCGACTTCTCCGGCGTGTCGACGCCGTAGAAGCACGACGCGCTGGTCGGCGGCGAGGCGATGCGCATATGCACTTCCTTGGCGCCGGCGTCGCGCACCATCTGCACGATTTTCTGGCTGGTGGTGCCGCGCACGATCGAATCGTCGACCAACACCACGCGCTTGCCCTCGATCATCCGGCGGTTGGCGTTGTGCTTGAGCTTGACGCCCATATGGCGGATCGAATCGCCGGGCTGGATGAAGGTTCGGCCGACATAGTGGTTGCGGATGATACCGAGTTCGAAGGGGATGCCTGCCGCCTGGGAGAAGCCGATTGCCGCCGGCGTGCCGGAATCCGGCACCGGCACGACGATATCGGCCTCGACCGGGCTTTCCTGCGCCAATTCGGCGCCGATACGCTTGCGCACTTCGTAGACATTGCGGCCTTCGACCGAGGAGTCCGGGCGGGCGAAATAGACATATTCGAAGATGCAGAAGCGGGTCTTCTGCGGCTCGAAGGGGAACAGGCTCTCGATGCCCTTCGAGGTCACCACGACCATTTCGCCGGGCTTCAGGTCGCGCACGAAGCGGGCGCCGATAATGTCGAGCGCGCAGGTTTCGGAGGCCAGGATCCAGGCGCCGTCGAGGTCGCCGAGCACCAGCGGGCGGATGCCGAGCGGATCGCGGCAGCCGATCATCTTCTTGGAGGTCATCGCGACCAGCGAGAAAGCGCCTTCGACCTGACGCACGGCGTCGATGAAGCGCGAATTCAAATCGCGTTCCTTACTGGTGGCAACGAGATGCAGCAGCGTCTCGGTGTCGGAGGTCGACGAGAAGATCGCGCCCTGCTTCTGCAGCGCGCGCTGCACGGTCATGGCGTTGGTGAGATTGCCGTTATGGGCGACGGCAAAGCCGCCATCGGCGAGTTCGGCGAAGAAGGGCTGGATGTTGCGCATGCCGGCGCCGCCGGTCGTGGCATAGCGCGTGTGGCCGATGGCACGGTTGCCTTGCAGGCTGTCGATGACGTGCTGCTTGGTGAAGGTGTCGCCGATCAGGCCGACATGGCGTTCGACATGGAACTGCGTGCCGTCATAGGAGACGATGCCGGCCGCTTCCTGGCCGCGATGCTGCAGCGCATGCAGGCCTAGCGTTACGATGGCCGCAGCGTCCTGCCGGCCGAAAATGCCGAACACCCCGCATTCGTCGTGGAAATGATCGTCTGCTTCGGCGGAAAGCACGTCGTCCGCGTCTGCCTTCGAAACTGCCATGGGGCTCAAGCTCCGCTAAAATGGCCATATAGTGCGATAGCGCCGCGAAAGCAACGTAGTCAGGCCGGAACTGCCGGGATGGCGCCTGTCCGGCACCATCCGTCCGTATCAGTTTGCCGGCGCGGCCGGAGCCGGAGCAGCGGGCGCGGGTGCGTTATCGGCCGGAGCGTCGGTCTCGTCGTCGGGCGCCGGCGTATCGTCACCGGTTGCCGGAGCATCCGCCGCCGGTGCATCGGCCGCCGGAGGCGTCTCGGCTGCCGGCTGATTCGGATTGAGCTTCTTCAGGATGGCGTTTTCCGGATCTTCGGGCAGCAGGCTTTCCAGCTTGGCGCCGATGGTCTCGAGCAGCGGCTTCGACTTGGCGTTGGCGATCCAGGCAGGGGCCTTGGCGCCGGCCAGCCAGTTGAAGAACAGTAGCGCCACGGCGACTACGAGGACGCCGCGCGCGGCGCCATAGAGGAAGCCCAGCGTACGGTCGAGCGCGCCGATCCTGGAATCGATGATCCAGTCGGCAAGCTTCATGGTGATGACGGAAACGACGATCAGCGCGATGAGGAAGACGATGCCGGCGGATGCCGCCATGGCGATCTTGTCGCTTTCGACATAGGGCTGAACGTAAGGCAGCACCGGCTTGTAGAAGAAGAATGCCGCCGCGGCGGCAGCCGCCCAGGACACGACGGACAGGATTTCGCGTGACAGGCCGCGAACCATGGCGAGCATCGCCGAGACCAGGGTGAAGCCGACGAGAATTCCGTCCAGCAGCGTAATCGGCATGTCTTTCGCCCCACTCAGATTGTCTTTTCACGGCTCGGGCGAGCCGCGTCAATCTTCCACGTCGACACGGCTGCGCCGTGAGCCGGCTATGCGTGCGACGAGATCGGCAAGTTCGGTCGGCTGGAAAGCGCCGGCCCCGATCCCCCCGACAACCTCCTCGCTGCCCAAGGGCAGAACCGCACTTCCAAAACCCAGCTTTTCGGCCTCTTTAAGGCGCTGCTGCGCATGCGCAACCGGCCTCACTGCGCCCGACAGGCTGATTTCGCCGAAATAGACGCAATCGGCGGGAAGGGCAAGACCGGTGAGCGACGAAACCAGTGCAGCGGCAACCGCCAGATCGGCCGCCGGCTCGGAAATCCGGTAGCCGCCGGCGACGTTGAGGTAGACATCGTGGGTGCCGAAGCGCACGCCGCAATGGGCTTCGAGTACGGCAAGGATCATCGACAGCCGTGCGCCGTCCCAGCCGACGACGGCACGGCGCGGCGTGCCCAATGTGGACGGCGCCACCAGTGCCTGGATCTCGACCAGCACCGGACGTGTCCCTTCCATGCCGGCAAATACCGCGGCACCCGGCGATTTTGCGTGGCGTTCGCCGAGGAACAGCTCCGACGGATTGGCGACCTCGCGCAAGCCCTTGTCCGACATCTCGAAGACGCCGATCTCGTCGGTCGGCCCAAAACGGTTCTTCACCGTGCGCAGGATGCGGTAGTGATGGCCGCCTTCGCCTTCGAAATAGAGAACGGCGTCGACCATGTGCTCGACGACGCGCGGACCGGCGATCTGGCCTTCCTTGGTGACATGGCCGACCAGCACGATGGCAGCACCGGTGGATTTGGCGTAGCGGATCATCGCTTGCGCCGAGGCGCGCACCTGGGTGACGGTGCCGGGCGCCGAGTCGGCCATGTCGGTCCACAGCGTCTGGATGGAATCGAGGATGACGAGGTCCGGCCTTCTGCCGTCGGCTATTGTTGCCAGGATATCCTCGACATTGGTCTCCGCGGCAAGTTCGACCGGCGTGTCGGCGACGCCAAGCCGCTGCGCCCGCAGCCGGATCTGCGCGACAGCCTCTTCGCCCGAGACATAGACGATGCGGTGGCCTTTTGACGCCAATGCTGCTGCGGCCTGGGTAAGCAGCGTCGACTTGCCGATGCCGGGATCGCCGCCGACCAGCAGCGCCGAGCCGCGCACGAAACCGCCGCCGGTGGCGCGGTCGAGTTCGCCAATGCCGGAGATAATCCGCGGCGCATCCTCGATGTCACCGGACAGGCTGGTCAGCACCACGGCGCGGCCCTTGCGCGCATTGCGCGTGTTGGCCGGTCCCGAGCCGATGCCGCCGGACGTGCCTTCCTCGACGAGTGTGTTCCACTCGCCGCAGGCATCGCATTTGCCGGCCCAGCGCTGATGCACCGACCCGCAATTCTGGCAGATGAACTGGACGCGCGATTTAGCCATGGAGTGATGCTGCCTGCAAATGACCGAAGGAGGGTGATCTTGCACACCCCCCTCTGTCCTGCCGGACATCTCCCCCGCAAGGGGGGAGATTGGCTATCGTCGCTGCTTTCGCCAATCCCCAACGTCGCAAGATGAGCGCCATTCGCAAAGCTGCTGATCTCCCCCCTTGCGGGGGAGATGGCCGGCAGGCCAGAGGGGGGTGTGACGGAGCGCTGCGGTAGGCCAAAAAGCTACTCGAACCTCTCCGCAATATGATGCTCTTCGGCGAGGTCGGAAAACCGTGTGAACTCGCCATGGAAGGCGAGGCTCACCGAACCTGTCGGGCCGTGGCGCTGCTTGGCGACGATGACTTCGGCCTTGCCGCGCATCTCGTTCATCTCGTGTTCCCACTTGATGTATTCGTCGGTGCCGGGCTTCGGTTCGCGGTTCTTCAGATAATATTCCTCGCGGTAGACGAACATCACCACGTCGGCGTCCTGCTCGATCGAGCCGGATTCGCGAAGATCGGACAGCTGCGGGCGTTTGTCTTCGCGGCTTTCGACCTGACGCGACAGCTGCGACAGCGCGATGATCGGAACGGAGAGTTCCTTGGCCAGCGCCTTGAGGCCGGTGGTGATCTCGGTGATTTCCTGCACCCGGTTCTGTGACGATTTCGCGCTCGACCCCTGCATCAGCTGGATATAGTCGATGACGATGAGGTCGAGGCCGCGCTGACGCTTCAGCCGCCGCGCCCGCGCCGACAGCTGCGCGATCGAGATACCGCCGGTCTGGTCGATGAACAGCGGGATCTTCTGCATGGTCTGCGAGCAGGCGACCAGCTTTTCGAAATCCATCTCCGAAATCTCGCCGCGGCGGATTTTTGACGAAGAAATTTCCGTCTGTTCGGAAATGATGCGGGTGGCGAGCTGCTCGGACGACATTTCCAGTGAGAAGAAGCCGACGACGCCGCCATTGGCTGCCTTGAACGAGCCGTCGGCCTGTTGCGCCGGCTCATACATCTCGGCGATGTTGAAGGCGATGTTGGTGGCTAGCGATGTCTTGCCCATGCCCGGACGGCCGGCAATGATGATCAGATCCGACGCCTGCAGGCCACCCATGCGGCGGTCGAGATCGCGCATGCCGGTGGCGAGGCCCGACAAATGGCCGTCGCGCATATAGGCGGCGTTGGCCATGTCGACGGCGGTCTTGACCGCGTCGGTGAAGCTCTCGAAGCCGCCGTCGTAGCGGCCGGTTTCGGCCAGTTCGAACAGCCGCCGCTCGGCATCCTCGATCTGTTCGGACGGCGCCATGTCGACCGGCGCGTCATAGGCGATGTTGACCATGTCCTCGCCGACGGTGATCAGTGCCCGGCGCGTGGCCAGATCGTAGATGGCGCGGCCATAGTCTGTGGCGTTGACGACGGTGACGGCTTCGACCGCCAGACGAACCACATATTGCGCCACCGTCATGTCGCCGACCTTCTCGTCGGCCGGCAGGAAGGTTTTCAGCGTGATCGGCGTCGCCACCTTGCCCATGCGGATTAGCTCGGCCGCGACCTCGAAGATTTTCCGGTGCAGCGGCTCGTAGAAATGGCCGGCCTTGAGGAAGTCGGAGACGCGGTAGAAGGCATCGTTGTTGACGAGGATGGCGCCGAGCAGCGCCTGCTCGGCCTCGATGTTGTTCGGCGCTTCACGATAAAGCGGTTGCTGCTCCGCCACGCCGAATTTTCGCGCTGCCTCTGCCATGATGTCCCCGATTTTGATCCCGGCTTCTCGATATCAGAACGAGATAAATCGGTGCTGACCTTTCTGCATCACCGCACGACCAATCAACCTCGATGCCCCGTTGTTCACAGGGGCGGCAAACCGTCCACAGAAGAGTGTTTCCGCGCCCCGATTCCGGTTGACTCAGAAAGGCGCTGACTTCTATCCGAGTCGTTGGAACAGAGCAAGAACAATCTCGGTGATTACCCGCTTCTTCCGTCCAATGTATCGCCCCAGTCCAGCCGCCGCGCTGCCTTGAACAGCTCGCCCTCGCGCTTGGTGAAAAGTGTCTCGCCGGCGCCGCCATCCGGCTGGCACAGTTTGAGCAGCACCTTGCCGGAGCCCGATTTCGGCGGCGCAATCACGCGCGGCTGACGTGCAGGCGCGGGTTGCCGCGAAGCCGCGACGTAGATGAATTTCTCGTCCTCCCACGGCACGTCGGCGTCCTTGGCCAGGCGATGCAGGCGCGAGCGGGCGACGCGGCGCGAAAAATGACACCAGTCGGGGGGCTCAAGCGGGCAGGGCGCCTCATGCGGACAAGGCGCCAGCACATGCGCCCCGGCCTCCAGCAATTGCCTGCGCACTGCCAGGATGCGCTGCCAGCCGGCCGGTGTGCCGGGCTCGACGATCAGCAGTGTGTCGCCGGTCAACTGCCAGAGCCGGCCGACAAGCTTCGGCAGCGATGCCGGCGCGATCTCGTCCAGCACATAGGCGCAGGTGACCAGATCGGCAGGCTTGAGATCGGCAAGGTCGATGGTCACGTCGCCGGCGCGCCAGTCCATCCTGGTGGCGATGGTATCAAGGGCGAGCGACTGGCCAACCTTGCGCACCGCGGCGCTTGCTTCAACCAGAACCGCCTCTTCGAGGTCGGGCCACAGGTCTGTAGTGGCCCAAAGCACCGTGCCAGGACCGGCGCCGACATCGAGCAAGCTCGTTGGCTGGAAATCGGGCCGCGCATAGGCGAGTTCGTCGAGACCGGCCCGTACCGCCGCGTAGGTCGCCGGCAGCCGCGTCGCCAGATAGGCTTTTACCGCCATCTCTTCGGCCATGTGCAGGCGGCCGTCGCGCAATTCGGCGCGGTAGCGGTCAGACAGCGTCTTCGCCGCCTGGCGCAGCACCGCCAGCGGTATCGTTTCGAGCAGGCGCTCGACGCCTTGTCGCAGCGAGGCGGGGAGTTCCACGCTCAGGCTCCGCGTGCCGCGAGCACCGAGGCGCGGGCGAACTCGACAAGGGTGGTGGCGATGGTGGGCAGGCAGGTCATTAAAAAAGGTCTCGCGAGAACGAGACCTTTTTCAGTGTCAGAGCCGTCAATGGCAAGCGGCAATCGCAATCGAGGCGTTATTCGCGATCCGCCACCTTGCGACGGCGCGCTGGCTTGGCCGCAACGGACCTGACAGCAACGGACCTGGCAGGCACAGACCTGGCGACAGCAGGCTCGGCGGCCGCCGCCTCCTGACGATGCCCCATTTCGCGCATTTCGAGCGCCTTTTCACATTTGGCCATGTAGTCGCGCGTCATCGGCAGCGTGTCGTTCTTCTTGGCGATCTGGATCTGGAAGATCACCAGATCCTGCCAGCGGAAGGCGGCTTCCGAAGCCGCCAGATAGAACTCCCACATCCTGCAGAAGCGCTCGTCGTAGATGGCTTTGGCCTTGTCGCGGTTGGCGGCAAAGCGCTGGCCCCAATGCTTCAGCGTATCGGCATAGTGCAGCCGCAGAATCTCGATGTCGGTGACCACAAGCCCCGACTTCTCGATCGCCGGCATCACCTCCGACAGCGAGGGAATGTAGCCGCCCGGAAAAATGTACTTGCGGATAAAGGCGCTGGTCGCCCACGGCACGCCGGAGCGGCCGATCGTGTGCAAGAGCATGACGCCGTCGGGCTTCAACAGCGTCGCCGACTTGTCGAAGAAGGTGCGGAAGTGGTTGACGCCGACATGCTCGAACATGCCGACCGAGACGATGCGGTCGAAGCGTTCGTTGAGTTCGCGGTAGTCCTTGAGATCGAAATGCACGCGGTCCTGCAAGCCTTGCGCATGCGCCCGGTCGGTGGCGACGCCGTGCTGCTCGGTCGACAGCGTCACGCCTTGCACGTCGACATCGAAAGCCTTGGCGAGATAGAGGCCGAGCCCACCCCAGCCGGAGCCGATATCGAGCACGGTCTGGCCGGCCTTCAGCCTGAGCTTGGCGGCGATATGGCGTTTCTTGGCCATCTGCGCCTCGTCGAGCGTCATGTCCGGCTGTTCGAAGTAGGCGCAGGAATACTGCATGTCGTCGTCGAGGAAGAGCCGGTAGAGGTCACCCGACAAATCATAGTGGCGCTGCACGTTGCGGCGCGCCCGTGATGCGGTGTTGATCTGCTGCAGGCGGCGAAAGGCGTGGCGCAGACCCTCGATGGCCTTCGACCATGTGGCGTCGATACCGCCACTGCCCATGTTCTGGAAGGCGATGCGCATCATACCCAGTACGCCGCCCTCGATGATGTCGAGTTCGCCGTCCATATAGGCTTCCGGCACGGCCAGCATCGGATCGAAGGTAATGGCGCGCTCGGCATGCGCGGTCTTGATGTGCATATGCACCGGCTCGCCGCTGCCGTCGCCGAAAACCACTGTCGAGCCCTTCGGGCCGGTGACTTTCAGATTGCCCGTACGCACCAGGCGGTCGAGAACGCGTTTCAACAGAATATTCATCACCAAATGTCCCCTCACGGTCAGACTGGCGGACCAATTCTGCAACAATATATAGGGGTTCGAAAAGTTCCATTTGGCCCAAAAATGCCCGGGCGAGAGGCCCGGGCATTGGTCCAGAAAGGCTGGATGACGAGGAAGTGATTGGAGCGCTGCTCCCCTCGCTTCCCGATCACGCCCCGTGCGGGATCAGGCGTTGTCTTCTTCGCCGCCTTCGAACTCGGTGTTCGGGTCGAAGAAGTTCTCCGGCCGTGCGTTGTCGTTGATGTCATCGCCATAGATGGCTTCGGCGGTGGTCAGCGTCTCGCCCTTGGCCTGGCGCTCGGCTTCGTCGGCCGTGCGGGCGATGTTGAGGCTGATGGTGACCTCGACTTCCGGATGCAGCGCAATCGCCACATTGGTGACGCCGATGGTCTTGATCGGCTGGTTGAGCTGGATCTGGTTGCGGTTGACCGAGAACCCTTCGGCGGTCAGCAGGTCGGCGATGTCGCGGGTCGACACCGAACCGTAGAGCTGGCCGGTCTCGCCGGCCGAACGTACGGCGATGAAGCTCTTGCCGTCGAGCTTTTCGGCAACCTGGCTGGCTTCCGACTTGCGCTCGAGGTTGCGGGCTTCGAGCTGCGCGCGCTGTCCTTCGAACTTCTTCTTGTTGGCTTCGTTGGCGCGCAGCGCCTTGCCCTGCGGCAAGAGGAAGTTGCGGGCAAAGCCGTCCTTGACCTTGACGGTATCGCCCATCTGGCCGAGGCGGGAAACGCGTTCGAGAAGAATCACTTGCATGGTCTTGTTCCTTCGTCTGGCACCGACCGCGGGATCGGCGCCGAATTGAATGGAACAGGTCAGGAAGCTCTGAGCGCCTTTGCGCCGGTGTCGCTGTCCTGCCTGTCGCGGCAGTTAGAGGCTTTTCACCTCAACTCGGGATTTCAATGCACGTCGCCAAGAGTGGTCCCGGTTTTGGGACAACGACATGCATCATCAAATTACCCCTGGGCGCCCGTCGCCGTGGGAGAAGGAAGCAGGCGGCGAACCGCCTGCTTCGGAGATCTTAGCGAACCACGTAGGGCAGCAGGCCGAGGAAGCGGGCGCGCTTGATCGCCTTGGCGAGTTCGCGCTGCTTCTTCTGGCTGACGGCGGTGATGCGCGACGGCACGATCTTGCCGCGCTCGGAAATGTAGCGCTGCAGAAGACGCACGTCCTTGTAGTCGATCTTGGGCGCGTTGGCGCCGGAGAACGGGCAGGTCTTGCGGCGGCGATGGAACGGGCGCCGGGTCGGGATCTGATTGATGTCGACCATTATTCTGCACCTCCTTCAACGCCTTCGCGCGGACGGCGCGGACCACGATCGCCACCGGCATCGCCAAATGAGCGCGGCGGACGATCGCCACGGTCGCCGCGATCACGGTCGCCGAACGAGCGCGGACCACGATCGCCACGGTCGCGGTCGCCGAAGCCGCCGCGTTCCGAGCGCTCTTCGCGCTTCTGCATCATGGCCGACGGGCCTTCCTCATGCGCCTCGACCTTGACGGTCAGGAAACGCAGCACGTCCTCGGACAGGCCCATCTGGCGCTCCATCTCGTTGAGCGCTGCCGGCGGGCAGTTGAGGTCCATAAGCGTGTAGTAAGCCTTCCGGTTCTTGTTGACCCGGTAGGTGAGGGACTTCAGTCCCCAGTTCTCGACCCGGCCGACGGACCCGCCATTTGCGGAGATGACGCCCTTGTACTGTTCGACAAGCGCATCGACCTGCTGCTGCGAGAGGTCCTGCCGGGCAAGGAACACATGTTCGTATAGAGCCATAGTGGTTCAGTGCCTTTCTTCGTTTCTCTCCCGGATCCTCGCGGCAAAAGCCTCTGCAACTTCTCTGACCCGCTGGTCCCGAGGGGGCGAGGAAGAAAGGAGCATTTCGAGACGGTCGAGAGCGGAGACACGGGAGGCGGAAGCGCTTCTGGCTTCACACGAAGGTTTTGGATAAAACCTCCGGCCCTCCGTTCAGCCCCCAGCAAGGACCGGCAGATTGCGGGCGTCTATATAGCAATTTGGCTGGAAGGCAAGGGTAACGCATGCTCCGGACAGCGTCCTGGCGTCGCAGGGTTGGAAAAGACCAGGCATCAACTCGTATGCGGGGTACGACCGTTGATCGTTTCGGGGAAGAAGTCCGGAGCCGCCTTACGCTTGCCGAACATCATATCGTATTGCAGCAGGCGGAAGTCGTTGATCGCCGGATCGATGTCCTTCTGCCGCGCCCAGTCCGCCGTGGCCTCACCTGACGGTGTCAGAAGCAGATTGCGATCCACGACGCGATAGCGTTCGCGCAGCGCGCCCAGGAAGCCGGTATAGTAGGGGTGCGTGATCCCGGCCGTGGTAAGGATATGGTAGGGCAGGAAGGCCGGGCTCACCGCGCCCATATCCTGCGCCGGACCGGTGCGGTTAGACCAGATGACCAGCGGCGTCTGATGATGCTCCAGTGCCGCCTCCGGCGTCGGTTCCTTGCGCGGCGCGACATTGTCCTTCAGGTAACCGGTTTCGACATAGACGGGGCCGAGCGGCGGCAGATGGTCGCCGAAGAAGGCGATGACCGTCGGCCGCTCGCGCTTCTTCGCCCATTCGATCAATCGTTCGAGGCCACGGTCGGCATCGGCGGAGCCTTCGGCGTAGCTGAGCAGCGATTCCCGCGCCCATGTGCTGATCGGTGCCGCGACCTTGTGGGTCGGATTGTAATAGCGGTACGGCTCGTAGGGACCGTGGTTCTGCAGGCTGACGGCGAAGAAGAACACCGGCCGCTCGCTGGCGTCGGCCTCTGCGATGATCTCGTCGGTCATCGAGGCATCGGAAGCCAGCGGCCCGCGCTTTTCCAGTGGCGGCAGCGTCTCTTCCGAGCGGAAATCGTTGAAACCGAAATCGGCATAGACGGCGCCTCTGTTCCAGAACCAGTTGGTGCCCGGATGGATGGCGCGCGCCCGGTAGCCCTCGCTTTTCAGGAAGGTCGCCAGCGACGGCGTCGGCGTGCGCACATATTGCTGGTAGGGGATCGAGCCCGCCGGCAGGAAGGCATTGGAAAAGCCGGTCAGCGCCTCGAATTCGATGTTGGCGGTCATGCCGCCGAATTCCGGCGAAAACATATAGCCGGAACGCAGCGCCCGCACATTGGGGATCGGGTCAGGCGTGATTGTGACGCCGGGCAGCTTGGTCGGATCCCAGAAAGATTCGCTCATCACCACGATGATGTCGGGTTTCTCATCCGGTACCGAGGCCGCCACAGCAGGCCTGTCGATCGCGTCGATCGCCTTGTCGGAATAGCCCGCCGGCGCCGAGACATGCGCCATCGGCACGTTGAGCGCGAAGGCCAGCGCAAACCCGTTGGAGGCGTAGTTCTCCTTCTGGTCCCACATGATCGGGATGATCTGCAGCCGGTCGCGGGTCCACGAGAAGGTGGCGTAGTCCATGATTGAGACGAAGAAGGCGAGCAGCGGCACTGCCAGCGTCAGCCGCGCCAGCCGCCCTTTGCGGCTGAGGATCGGAACCTTGCGGCGCCACAACCGCCAGCCATAGATCAGCAGCGACAGGCCGGCGACGATGCCGACCGCCATGGCGAGCGCCGTCCAGGGCCGCTCGCGCACCAGGAGCGGCATCAGTGCCATGATCTGGCGCGAATAAAGAAAATCGGTTGGGTAGAGCGGATCGCCGAGATAATGCGACTTCTGATGCCCGACAAAGGCCAGCGCCAGCGTCAGCGGCGCCACGATCATCAGGCTCTGGTGACTGCGGCCAAGCACGGCGTCCAGTCCCATCAGCACCAATGCAAAGACAATGATGGTGGTCCAGCCCGGCTTGAATGGCTGCAGGAAGAAGTCGACTGTGCCGAAGAAGTCGCCGCGCACGATCCATTCGATGGCGAACACCAGGATGGCGGAGGCAAGCAGCGTGACCAGACCGTAGCGGATGACCGGCCATCTGCGCCCCGGCAGGTAGCCGGTGGACGGATCGTCTTCCAAGAACTGTGGCGCGGGTACGGCCGCGCCCTTCCTGATCCTAGCCACGTCTCTTCCCCCGGCCCAAGCAACGCGTATTTCCACTCGCGCCACCGTTCTGTCATAGAACTGTCATGCAAAAGCTAGCGCCTGTGGCGAAAATAAGAAGAGCCAGCAAACGATTCGTGAGCGGTTTTCATCAGGTGTGATCGGCAAAAAGCCTTTGGGAACAGGGACTCGGGGTCAGCTCCGGTTCAAGCGAGAGCCGAAATACCCCCTCCGGGCTTGACTTGGCGGTCCGCCTTGCGTCACAGGCAGTAAAAATCAGCCGCTGGAGAGCGCCCAAATGGCCGTCGCATTCACCTTTCCGGGACAGGGCAGCCAGGCTGTCGGCATGGGCAAGGACCTCGCCGACGCCTTCCCCGAGGCACGCAGGGTGTTCGAGGAAGTCGATGATGCGCTGGGCGAAAAGCTGTCGAAACTGATCTGGGAAGGCCCGGAAGAGGCGCTGACCCTGACTGCCAATGCCCAGCCGGCGCTGATGGCGGTCTCGCTGGCGGGAATCCGCTCGCTGGAAGCGCGCGGCTTTTCGCTGAAGGACAAGGTTGCCTACGTTGCCGGTCATTCGCTCGGCGAATATTCCGCCCTTGCCGCGGCCGGTTTCGTTTCGGTCGCCGATGCCGCCCGGCTGCTGCGCATCCGCGGCAACGCCATGCAGGCGGCGGTGCCGGCCGGCGAGGGCGCCATGGCGGCGATCATCGGACTGGAACAGCCCGACGTCGAAGCCGCTTGCACCGAGGCCGCAACGGGATCCGGCAAGGTCTGCCAGATCGCCAACGACAATGGCGGCGGCCAGCTGGTGATCTCCGGCGCCAGGGCGGCGGTGGAACTCGCCGCGAAACTGTGCACCGAAAAGGGCGCCAAGCGGGCGCTGATGCTGCAGGTCTCCGCACCCTTCCATTCGGCGCTGATGGCGCCGGCGGCCGATGTCATGCGCGAGGCGCTGGCCGGCGTGACCAAGAATGCACCGGTGGTGCCCGTCGTCTCCAACGTCACTGTAGTCCCGACCAGCGACCCCGACGAGATCGCGCGCCGCCTGGTCGAGCAGATCACCGGCCGCGTGCGCTGGCGCGAAACGGTGGAGTGGTTCGGCGCCAATGGCGTCGCCACGCTCTTTGAGATCGGCGCCGGCAAGGTGCTTTCCGGCCTGGCGCGGCGGATCAGCCGCGACATCGCCACATCGGCCGTCGGCACGCCGGCCGATGTCGAGGCGGCGCTGGCCGCGCTTGCATAATCCACTGGCGATTCAACCCCTCCCGTGGGAAGGGTGTTCTCTTAAGATCAGGAGACGAAAATGTTCGAACTGACCGGCCGCAAGGCGCTCGTCACCGGCGCATCGGGCGGCATTGGCGAGGCGATTGCCCGGGTGCTGCATGCGCAAGGCGCCATTGTCGGCTTGCACGGCACCCGCGTCGAGAAACTGGAGACCCTGGCCGGCGAACTCGGCGACCGGGTAAAGCTGTTCCCGGCCAATCTTGCCGACCGTGACGAGGTCAAGGCGCTTGGCCAGAAGGCCGAAGCCGAACTCGAAGGCGTCGACATACTGGTCAACAATGCCGGCATCACCAAGGACGGCCTGTTCGTGCGCATGGCGGACGCGGATTGGGACAGCGTGCTGGAGGTGAACCTCACCGCCGTGTTCCGGCTGACCCGCGAGCTGACCCATCCGATGATGCGCCGCCGCTATGGCCGCATCATCAACATCACCTCGGTGGTCGGCGTCACCGGCAACCCAGGCCAGACCAATTATTGCGCCTCCAAGGCCGGCATGATCGGCTTTTCCAAGTCGCTGGCGCAGGAGATCGCCACCCGCAACATCACCGTCAACTGCGTCGCCCCGGGCTTCATCGAATCGGCCATGACCGACAAGCTCAACGACAAGCAGAAAGACGCGATCATGGCGGCGATCCCGACGCGCCGCATGGGCACGAGTGTTGAAGTGGCGTCGGCCGTCGCCTATCTCGCCTCCAACGAAGCCGCCTACGTCACCGGCCAGACCATCCACGTCAACGGCGGCATGGCGATGATTTGACGGGACAGGGTCGGCTTGTGAAAAGAGACCATTTCGCCTTGGACCTTAGCCAATTTTCGTGTAATGCGGCCCGCAACCCGGCGGTTCGGGCAAAAACCGGTCCGGCACCGTTGCGTTTCCGGCAGGACCATCTTTCAGCTTGATTAGCGGCATTCTGCCCGCTAACGAAGACAGACAAACAAAAGACGAGGATGCCCAAATGAGTGACACCGCAGAGCGCGTCAAGAAGATCGTCATTGAACATCTTGGCGTCGATGCCGACAAGGTGACGGAGCAGGCGAGCTTCATCGATGATCTGGGCGCGGACAGCCTCGACACGGTCGAACTCGTCATGGCGTTCGAAGAAGAGTTCGGCGTCGAGATTCCGGACGATGCGGCCGAGACCATCCTGACCGTCGGCGATGCCGTGAAGTACATCGACAAGGCTTCGGCCTGACGCTATCCGCAGTCATCACCGGGGAGGACCTGCGATGAGGCGTGTCGTCGTCACGGGCCTCGGCCTGGTTTCACCGTTCGGCATGGGCTTCGAGCACAGCTGGAAGGAACTGCTGACCGGCCGCAGCGCTGCCAAGCGCGTCACCGAGTTTGAAGTGGAAGATCTTGCCTGCAAGATCGCCCACGTCATTCCGCGCGGTGACGGCACCAACGGCACGCTCAATCCCGAAGCCGTGCTTGAGCCCAAGGAACTGCGCAAGATCGGCGACTTCATCCTTTACGGGATTGCGGCCGCCGACGAAGCGCTGAAGGATTCCGGCTGGGAGCCCAGCACCGAAGCCGAGCGCTGCGCCACCGGCGTCATGATCGGCTCCGGCATTGGCGGCCTCGAGGGCATCGCCGAGAACGCTATCATCCTGAAAGAGCGCGGACCGCGCCGTATCAGTCCATTCTTCATTCCCGGCAACATTATCAACCTGGTATCTGGCCAGGTATCGATCCGGCATGGGCTGAAAGGCCCCAACCACGCCGTCGTCACCGCCTGCTCGACCGGCGCGCACGCCATTGGCGATGCCGCCCGGCTGATCATCTTCGGCGATGCCGACGTGATGCTGGCCGGCGGCGCGGAATCGCCGGTGACCAGACTATCGCTTGCCGGCTTCGCTGCTTGCCGGGCACTGTCCACCGACCGCAACGACACGCCTGAGAAGGCCTCGCGTCCCTATGACCGCGACCGTGACGGCTTCGTCATGGGCGAGGGCGCCGGGGTCGTCGTGCTGGAAGAACTCGAACACGCCAAGGCGCGCGGCGCCAAGATCTATGCCGAGGTCACCGGCTACGGCCTGACCGGCGATGCCTATCACATCACTGCACCGGCCGAAGACGGCGACGGCGCCTTCCGCTGCATGACGGCGGCGTTGAACCGGGCCAAGCTGACGCCCGCCGACGTCGACTACATCAACGCGCACGGCACCTCGACCATGGCCGACACGATCGAACTCGGCGCCGTCGAGCGGCTGGTCGGCAACGCCGCCTCGAAAATCTCGATGTCGTCGACCAAGTCGTCGATCGGCCATCTCCTGGGTGCCGCGGGTGCCGCCGAGGCGATCTTTTCGATCCTCGCTATCAGAGACAACATCGCGCCAGCTACCATCAATCTTGACAACCCGGAACGCGAAACCGCGATCGATCTTGTTCCGAACACGCCACGGCATCGCCAGGTCGACGTGGCCCTGTCCAACTCCTTCGGCTTCGGCGGCACCAACGCTTCGCTGGTCTTCCAGCGTTATACAGGCTGATTGCGGTATCGACCGGCGCGCCAGCGGTCTGTCGTCAATTTTGCCATATTCAAGCCTACTCTGCCGCTGGGGATTCGTCGCATCGGCCTGAAACCGAAGGCGCTTTTTTAAAAGCACGATGCGTAGGCTTGAAATGTTAGGGCACGCTGTGCGTCCAATCGGGCGCATGGTCGCTCTAAGAGATCAGATGGTAGGGCGCTAATGAACACCAATCCGGGCGGCAGCGGACAATTCGGACAAAACCAGCAGACCGGCCCGATCGTGCCGAAGACCGCGGCCGAGGCTTTGCGCCCGGAAGCCGGCACACCACCACCAAAGCGCTCGCGCGCCTCGCGCAGCCAAGTCGTCGTGTTCATGAACTTCGTCATCTCCGCGGTGATGTTGATGATCCTCGCCGCCGGCGTTTCGCTCTATTTCGGCAAGCAGGCATTCAACGAACCGGGCCCGTCGGTGGCCGGCGACACCTTCCTGGTCAAGCCGAGCACCGGCGTCCAGGATATTGCCGACCAGCTCGAACGGCGTGGGCTGATCAGCGATGCCCGCATCTTCCGCATCGCCGTGCGGGTCTATGGCAATGATTCAGCGCTGAAGGCAGGCGAATACGAGATAAAGCCGCGCGCCTCCATGCGCGACATCATGGAGCTTCTGAAGAGCGGCAAGTCGGTGATGTATTCGCTGACCATTCCCGAGGGCCTGACGGTCGAGCAGGCGCTGCAGCGCATCGCCGAGCAGGATGCGCTGACCGGCGACATGCCGGCCGCCAAGCCGGCTGAGGGCAGCCTCGCCACCGACACGCTGCGCTTTACCCGCGGCGCCACGCGCCAACAGATGGTCGACAAGCTGCTCGCCGACCAGAAGAAGCTGGTCGACGAGGTCTGGCAGCGGCGCGCGCCCGACCTGCCTCTGGCCAATGTCGACGACTTCGTCACCTTGGCCTCGATCGTCGAAAAGGAAACCGGCCGGGGCGACGAGCGCTCGCGCGTTGCCGCCGTCTTCCTCAACCGTCTGGCCAAGGGCATGCGGCTGCAATCCGATCCGACCATCATTTACGGCCTGTTCGGCGGCAAGGGCAAACCCGCCGACCGGCCGATTTATCAATCTGACATCCAGAAACAGACGCCTTACAACACCTATCTGATCAATGGCCTGCCGCCGACGCCGATCGCCAATCCCGGCCGCGCCGCGCTCGAAGCCGTCGCCAACCCGTCGAAGACCGATGATCTCTATTTCGTCGCCGACGGCACCGGCGGCCACGTCTTTGCCACCACGCTTGCCGAGCACAATGAGAACGTTGCCCGCTACCGGGCACTGCAGAAGAAGCAGGCTGAAGACGCCGCCAAGGGCGCCAAGACTCCGGGCCAGACCGATGCGCCGGCGGATGGCGACGACAACGGTGACGCAAGTGGCGATGCCGCCGGTGACAGCGGTGATGCCGGCGATACGGGTGCCGCCCAGTAGCAGGCCGGCGCTTTCAGACGGATCGACCTTAAGCGACGCGGACAGAGGCGGACGCGCTGCTGCTTTGAACGAGTAGCGGGGTTCGAAGCGTTTTCGGTCTTGCTCGGGTGCCTCTGAATCTCGATTTCAGCCCTGCGAGATCGAAACGACAGCGGAAATCAACATCTTGCCGGTATTGCGATTCTGACATTCGCGCTGCCCGTGATATCGAACGCATGCGCAATTGTTAGAATCGGACCATCAGGGAGACACGAGCCGCATCATGAATTTGCAGAGCATGACCGGATTTGCACGCACTGTTGCCGAACATGACGGCGCCTCGATCGCCTGGGAGGTCAAGTCGGTCAACGGCAAGAGCGTCGAGGTCAGGTTGCGGCTGCCGCAAGGTTTCGAGCGGCTCGAACCGACTGTGCGGCAGACGCTGCAGAAGCGCTTTTCGCGTGGCAATTTCCAGGCGACGCTGACCGTCGGCCGCGCCGCCGGCCAGCAGGCGCAGCCAGTGGTCAACGAAGCCTTCCTCAGGGATCTGGCGGGCTTGGCCAAGCGGCTGCAGGACCAGTTCGGTGTTGGTCCGGCAACTGCCGACGGTCTGCTTTCCCTGCGCGGCGTGCTCGATATCCCTGAAACCAGCGAAACCGAGGAGGTGCGGGCAGCACTCGACGCGTCAATCCTGTCGGCGCTGGAAACGGCGCTTACAGGCCTCGAGCAGGCACGCCAGAGCGAGGGCGGAGCGCTGCGTTCGCTGCTTTCCGGCCATATCGACGCCATCGAAGCGTTGACGCTTCAAGCCGAGGCCGACCCGTCGCGCGAGCCGGCGGCAATCCGCGAGCGGATCGCCGAACAGGTGCGGCTGCTGATGGATGCGTCGGCCAATCTCGATGCCGGCCGGCTGCACATGGAAGCGGCGTTCCTGGCCACCAAGGCCGATATCCGTGAAGAGATCGACCGGCTGAAGACGCATGTGGCGTCGGGCAGAGCGCTGCTGGCAAATGGCGGCGCCATCGGCCGCAAGCTCGATTTTCTGGCGCAGGAATTCAACCGCGAATCGAATACGCTGTGTTCCAAGTCGAACGCCGCCACTGTCACCGCCATCGGGCTGGAACTGAAGGCGGTGGTCGACCAGTTTCGCGAACAGGTCCAGAATCTGGAGTAAACCCGAATGGGTGGCAAAGAGCCGATGGTTGCCAGGGATCTCGGATCCCGCATTCGCCGCCGCGGGCTGATGCTGGTTCTGTCGTCGCCGTCGGGCGCCGGCAAGTCGACGATCGCGCGCAACCTGCTGGAAAGCGACGGCAGCCTGGAATTATCGGTCTCGGTCACCACAAGGCCACGCCGCGGCTCGGAGATCGAGGGCGTCCACTATCACTTCCGCACCACGCGCGAGTTCGAGCGGCTGCGCGATTCCGACGCGTTGCTCGAATGGGCCGAGGTGCACGGCAATTGCTACGCGACGCCGCGCGAGCCGGCCGAACTGGCGCTGGCGCAGGGCCGTGACATGCTCTTCGACATCGACTGGCAAGGCGCCCAGCAGCTCAAGGAGAAGATGCGCGCCGACATCGTCTCGATCTTCATCCTGCCGCCGTCGATGAAGGAATTGAAGTCGCGCCTCAAGCGCCGCGCCGAGGACCAGGAGCACGTGATCGAGACCAGGCTGAAGAACGCCCGCAACGAGATCGAGCACTGGAAGGAATATGACTTTGTCATCGTCAACGACGATCTCGACCGCGCCTTCGCCGAAGTGCGTGGCATCGTGACGGCGGAAAGGCTGCGGCGCGACCGCCGGCCCGGGCTGTTCGATTTCGTCTCGGGGTTGCTGGACGAGAAGACGGAATAGGCAGCTGTCGTTCCCCGATGGCCGGCTGTCCCCATGAAGGCGTCTTTGGCAAACGATCTGGCAATATGACGCTGTGGACATCTGTTACTGGCTGGCGATATCTTTTGTGAGTTCTGCCAATGGGGTTTCCTCGCCGGCAAAGCTCTCAATCATCGCATTCAGGACGTTTTCGCGACCGAGCATATCGGCATTGAATGGGAATCCCGCATTCTCCATCAGCATTGCCAGAAAGGTAAGCTGCGTGCGGCCGTTGCCTTCGCGAAACGGGTGGACGGCATTGATTTCGGCCAAAACATGCGCGGCCCGAACGGCGAAGGCGTCGAGGTCGAGTTCGCAGAGATAATCACCGTCGGCGAGTTCGCCGAAAATTCTATGCATTTCCTGGTTGATATACTCAGGATAGCAGAACCAGTTGCCCCCCCTTGCCGATGCGGATGGCGCGAACCTCTCCCGCCCATTCATAAACGTCCTGGAACAGGTGATGATGGACAGCCTTGTAGTGCTCGAAATCCAGACGGCCTGCGGGGATATGTTCGTCGGCCCTGGTCAGGAAAAGTGCCAACTCGAATTCATCGAGTTGGGCCTGGTCTTTGATATTCAGCCTGTTGCGGAGAACGGTCGTGCCTGGGTAGCACAGCGGATCATGTTCAGCGGCATAGACCACCTGCCGATCCTACTTCTTGCGGGTTACTTGGTCCTTGATAAGCGCCCTGCGCTCATCCCCGCTCAGGCCGCGCTCACGGCTTTCCTTCAGAATGATGCCCATACGTTGCGATAGCTTCAAGCCTTCAACCGCGCTGATTTTTTCGCCCCTGCCGCTGGTCAGGACAAACTGGCCATTTTGGGTCGGCCGGTGGCTTGAGGTACTCTTTTTCATATGACGACAATATCACGCTCGGCGACTCACCGGCAACTGCATGCCGCTATATGCTGCTTGTCGTCGCTGTCACACAGGATGCGATTTGGGTCCACGGCCGCGCCAGCGCCGCCGGTCAAACCGCGTTTGTCAGCCGCACGAATTCCTCGACGCTGAGCGTCTCCGCACGCCGGGTCGGATCGATGCCGGCGCGCGTCAGCAGTGCCTCGCCACCCAGGCTCTTCACGCTCTGCCGCAGCATTTTCCGGCGCTGGCCGAAAGCGGCTTCGGTGACGCGACCGAGTTTTTTCACGTCGGTTGACAAAGGGCTGGCGCGCGGCACCAGATGCACCACCGAGGACGTTACCTTGGGTGGCGGCGTGAACGCTTGCGGCGGCACGTCGAAGGCGATCCTCGCCTCGGTCCGCCAGCCCGCCAGCACGCCGAGCCGGCCATAAGCATCGCTGCCGAAACCGGCGACAATGCGCTCGGCCACCTCGCGCTGGAACATCAGCGTCATCGATTGATAGAAGGGTGGCCAGTCCGCCACAGTCAGCCAACGGATCAACAGCTCGGTGCCGATATTGTAGGGCAGGTTGGCGGCAATCCTCACCGGGCTGCCTTGTGACGCGGTCTTGGCAAGAGCGGCAAAATCCGTCTTCAGCGCATCGCCGCTGATCACCTCGAGCCGGCCCGGATAGTGGTTGGAGACCTCGGCCAAGGCCGCAAGGCAGCGTTCGTCGCGCTCGATGGCGACGACGCGGCGGGCACCGGCAGCGAGCAGCGCCCTGGTCAGCCCGCCGGGGCCGGGGCCGACCTCGATTACCGTACTGTCGCTAAGGTCCCCGGCGACGCGCGCGATCTTGCCGGTCAAATTGAGGTCGAGCAGGAAATTCTGGCCAAGCGCCTTCTTTGCCTGCAGTCCATGGCGCTCGATCACCTCGCGCAGCGGCGGCAGCCCGTCAATGCTCATGAATTTTGGGCTCATGATTTGGGCTCATGATTTTTGGCTCATGCAACTGCGGGCTTTGCGCCGGTATCGGCCAGCCGGCGGGCCAGCTTTAGCGCCGCGATCAGGCTGTCGGGACGTGCGATGCCCTTGCCGGCGATGTCGAAGGCTGTGCCGTGATCGGGCGAGGTGCGGATGAACGGCAGGCCAAGCGTGACGTTGACGGCCTGGTCGAAGGCCAGCGCCTTGGCCGGGATCAACGCCTGGTCATGATACATGCAGACCGCCACGTCGTAGCCGGCGCGGGCGCGCGCATGAAACATCGTATCGGCCGGCAGCGGTCCGAAGGCATCGATGCCTTGCGCCCGCAACATGTCGACCGCAGGACGAATGATGTGCTCGTCCTCTGTCCCCATGGCGCCGCTTTCGCCGGCATGCGGATTGAGGCCGGCAAGCGCGAGCCTCGGCCTGGCGATGCCGAAACGGCGTGCAAGATCGCCGGCGGTGATGCGCGCGATGGCAACGATCAGCTCCGTCGTCAGCGTCTTCGGCACCTCGGCCAGCGCGATGTGGATGGTGACAGGAACGGTGCGCAATTCGGGGCCGGCGATCAGCATCACCGGCGTCACCGTGCCGCCGGTGTGGAGCGAGGCCAGATGCGCCAGATACTCGGTGTGGCCGGGAAAGCCGAAGCCGGCATCGTAGAGCGGCTTCTTCGCGATCGGACAGGTGACGACCGCGGCCGCGTGACCGGCAAGGCAGTCGGCGACGGCGCGATCGATGGCCTCGATGATGCCGGCGGCATTGGCCGGGTCGGGCCGGCCGGGATCGTCGGTGAAGTGGGCCGCCAGCGGCACCACGGGCAAGGCGTGTTGAAAGACACCAGCTGCTTGGGCCGGCACCGTCTCGGCGATTGCCACCGCCGCGCCGAGCCGGCGCGCCCGCGCGGCAATCAGCGCCGGATCGGCGAGAAGGTAGAAGGGCGCGGCACCGGAACCGCGGGCGCTCTGCCACGCGGCAATGGCGATTTCCGGACCGACGCCGGATGGATCGCCGACGCTCAGCGCCAGCGGAAGCTCTGTCTCACGCACGGCTGGGCCGGTTCAGCGCGTAACGATCTTGGCTTTCGCCTTCAGCTCTTCGACATATTTGGCCGAGAGCTCGTCGGCGTTCTTGTCGCCGCTGCCTTCGCTCTGGAACACCATCTGGGCCGCCTTGTCGTCGGAAACCTCTCGCGACGAGCAGATGCCGATGAATTCAATGCCGCGATCGGTCTCGCGCACGGCCGTGGCGCCGCCCAGCTTGGTGGCCTTGATCTGCTCGGCCCAGTCCGGCGGCAGTTGCGGCGCCAGCAATCGGGGGAGGTCGCGAACGGTGACGTCGATCAGGCCCTTGGCGAATTCACGCGTGGTGTTGCAGCCATTGAAGCGGGCGCGCATGGCTTCAGCCTCGCGCTTGCGTTTGGCGAGTGTGGCACTGCGCTCGGCCTTCGGCACCACGAAGATCACCTGCTGCAGCATGTACTCGGTGGCGCTTGGCTTGGCGCCGCCTTTTTCGAGCATGCGCTTGACCAGATCCTGTTCGCTCACCTCCCCGCCGCCGCCGCTGTAGCGTGCGCTCAGCGCCTGGTTCCACGCCATCTGGGAGCGGATGAATTCCTTGAAATGCTCCTTGGTCACGCCGGACTGCGCCATGACACCGTCGAGCTGCTTGAGCTGCATCTTGTTGCTCGAGGCAAAGCGCTGATAGGCAGCCTCTACCTGGGCGTCGGAGATGCGGATGCCGAGACGCCTGGCCTCCGCCATGCGCAGCGTCTGGTCGATCATTTCCTGACCCGCGTCACCCTTCTTGCGCTGCAGTTTCAGGAAGGCAGCCCGGTGCGCGATGTCGCCGGTGGTGATCGGCATGTTGTTGACGACATACTTGATTTCACTGGCGAACGCCGGCGGTACCATCATGGTGACAGAGACCGAGGTCGCCGCCAACAGGAGCGCGAATCCTGCCGAAAACAGGTATTTCCTCATCGAAAGCATCCCAATTCTACCCGGTTTTGGCCGATTCCAGCCCGATATTGGCGAAATCCGTGCCCGCTTTATGCGGCAAAACGATGTCGTCAGCCGGCTCTACTGGATGGAGTCGATCGAGCTTTGGGACGAGCCGAAATCGCCGAGCGTGCGGAACGACAGGTTGAAGCCGACATTCTGCGACACTTCCTTGGTGTTGATGTCGCGTGATTCCGAGTACGTCATCAGGTAGGTGAAGCAGGAATCATTGTAGGCAAAGCCGACGCCGTCCTTGACCAGCACGCTTTGTTGCAGGTCGTAGGTGCCGGTGCCGAAGACGCGCCAGTTTTCGGCCAGGTGTGTCGAGGCGCCGAGCGTGACTTCGTGGCGGTCGGTGGTGAAACCATAGAGCGGCTGCGCCTGGATGAAGGCGTATTTGGCGCTCAGCGAAACCGGCAGCCCGGAATAGGCGGCCTTCACCTCGGCACGGCGAACTTCGAAGGTCTGCTCGTCGAAGCGGCCGCTGAGCGAACCGGAGAAGCCGCTCGGGCTGCTGAAGCCGACAAGGCCGACATAGTCGGAGGTCGAAGTCTCCAAGCCGGAATCGGCGCCCGCATTGACCAGATCCGGTGAATCGAACGAGTTGCGCCCGCCCAACTGGTAGGATTGGCCGAAGATCGCGTTGGTGCCCCAGCCATTGTCGTAGGCGCCGGAATAGCGGAACCCGACATTGGCGCGGCTGCCGCCTTCGACGCGGTCGTAGCCGGAGAACTTGTCGCGCTCGAACAGCGTCGTGGCGTCGAAGACGAAGCTCTGTGCATCCTCGTTGGGAACGGCGAGCCCGCCGACATACTGCTCATTCGGGCGCATGAAGACCTGCGCCATCGGCTCGACGATATGGCTGGAGCCGGTCATCGAGAACAGCACCGGCCAGCGCATTTCAAGTCCGGCGGTCGCCATGTACCGGGCGAAGGAAGACCGCATGTCGTCGGCGGCACCGACATTCGTTGCCATCTGGTTTACCGCAGTCAGCGAAGCCGAAGAAGCGTTGAGATAGTCGACGTCGCCCTGCAGAGCCAGAAGGGGCGTCAACTGCAATCCGCCGTCCGTGGTGAAGGTACGCTTCCATTCGGCTTCGGCGGTGAGGCGACCGGATTCGCCCTCGATGCCGCGCACGCGCTGGACGCCTGAGCCCGGCACATAGGGGGTAAAATAGGCCTGATCGAGATCGTCGCGGCGAATGACTCGTGCATTGACGTTGAACGACAGCTGGCCGCCGGCCACCGACATGTCGGGGATGTAGGCATAGTCGAGCGACGGCAACACCCAGGGCTGCTTGTCGCTGCGCGATGCGACGTTGCCGTCCGGTGTGTTCTCCTGAACCTGGAAGCGCATGGCGCGCACATCGAAATAATTGCGGTCGTTTAGGCCGGTCAGGTAGACCGACGATTGATGCACGGCGTCGTTGTAGCCTTCGATCGTATAGGTACGCGAAAAATTCTTGTCGGTCTGAAGCAGGATATCCCAGCCGAAGTCCCAGCGCGGATTGATGGCGAACTGGCCCTTGGTGCCCATCATGCCGCGGAACTTGTTCGGATCGCCTGCTGGCCCCGAATTGACATTGTAGCCGCCGGGGAAAGCCGCGAAATCACGGAAAGCGCCAGGGTCCTGCTGGTTGATTCCGGCAAGCTTCAGCGTGTACTGGCCATTGTTGAAGCGCTGGCGCCACTCGGCCTCGCCGAGGAAACCCTGCTTGGTGTAGCCGCTGCCGGTAACGGTGAGGTCGTAGGTCGGCGACAGGGCAAAATAGTAGGGGACTTTGACGCCGACGCCGAGACGGTTGTTGTAGCCGATGCTGGGGATCAGGAAGCCGCTTTTGCGCTTGACCGTAGGGTCGGCGATCTCGAACGCCGGCAGGTAAGCCAGCGGGAAACCGAAGAATTCGAAATTCGCATTCTCGAAGCGAACCGTTTTCTTTTCGCCGTTCCAGATGATCTTCCTGGCTTTGATCCGCCAGGTCGGCGCCTTGTCCGGCTTGTCTTCGCAAGGCTCGCAGGCCGTATAGACGCCGTTGTGGAACGTTGTCAGCACGCCGCCCATGCGCTCGGCGCTTTCGGCGGCGAAATAGGCTTTTTCGGGCGTTTCGACGCGCAGCGCATTAACGAAACCGTCAGCGAAATCGTCGGTAATGTCGATATGCTGCGAGTTGATCTTGGTGCCGTCGCTGTTGACGATCTCGACATTGCCGCTGGCAACCAGCCGCTTGGTGTTTCGATCATAGACGACGCGCTGGGCGACGAGCTTGTTGCCGCCATAGTCGATCTGGACGCCGCCGATGGCGGTGACCGTCTGGTTGTCGTTGTTATAGACGAGCGTGTCTGCCGCCAGCAGCATCTGGGAGCCGGAAGGAACCTTCGTTGCCACGTCGGTGACGTCCTGCGCCAGCGCAGGAGCCGTCAGCACGCCGCAGGCGAGCAGGCATGCCAAGGCGCTCGCCGAATAGAGGCGCGCCAAACCGGCCTGCCTATGGCTGCGCAAAGCCGCCTCCCTCACTAGCCGTCTTCCTTGTATAGCAGGAATGTCACCCCAAAGAACATAGCCACGACAACCGGAACCCATGCAGCCACGGCTGTGGGCACGAATCCCGCAACGCCGAATGCCTTGACCAATACCGAAACGACATAAAGCAGAAAGCCGGCGAGGACGCCACCCAGAATCATCGTTGCCGACTGCCCCATCCTCGCAAATCGCATTGAAACTGTTGCCGCAATCAGCGTCATGGCCACAAGCAGGAACGGTAACGCCACCAGCGAATCGAACTGCATGGCGAAGGCATTTGCCTTGAGGCCGAAGGAGCGGGCAACCTCAATCTTGCCGGGAAGGTCGTAAAACGGGATGGTTTCGGGGCGCGCCAGCCGTTCCTGCACGAATTCCGGCTTGAGGTTGGTTGGCAACTGGTCGGTCGTTTCGGAACGGATGTTGCCGTCCTTGAACACCTTGACGTCCTGCAATTCCCAGTAGCCGTCGCGCAGAAAGGCCCGCGCCGCGTCCTTGCGCTCGACGATATTGCCCTGCGGATCGAGGACGAAGAACACGGTGTCGGCCATTTCCAGGCCCTGGTTCAGGATGGCGCGGGCGCCGATGATGGTATCGCCGGAGTTGGTTTTCTGGCGGATCCACGGCGTGGCATCGGCCGCCACCGCGTTCGAATTGCCGGATCGCAGCTGGTTTTCCATCTGCTCCGACCATGAGAAGCCATGCGCGGCGATCGGATTGAGCACGCCGACCGACAATATGCCGAATAACAGCGCACCGATGCAGCAGGGCAACAGAAACTGCCAGGCCGACACTCCGGCCGAGCGCGCAATCACCAGCTCGTATTTTCGGTTGAGCGAGACCAGCGTCGCCATCGCCGAGAACAGGCCGACGAACGGCACCGTCTGCAGCATGATCATCGGCATCCTCAGCGCCGAGATGGCGACCGCCGTGCCGTAGGTGAAGCCCGGCAGGCCGGTGATGCGGCCGGACAGCTCGGTGAAGTCGATCAGGAACACCAGCGCCAGAAGGCCGATGAAGAACCAGATCGTGATCGACACGTAGCGAAAGAAGAAGTAGCGGCCCAGGGTCCAGCCCATCGTCAGGCTCCCTGGCCGGATGTGTAGCGCCGATTGAGGCGCAGCTTGAGCGCCGTCCAGCCATCGCTGACGCGGCCGGCGAAATTCGTCATCCAGTCGGCCCAGCTGCCGGGCAGTTCCATGCTTCGCGAGGTGACGATGAACCAGATGGCGACCGCCGAGGCGATGACCGGCACGCCATAGACCATATAGGCGTATTGCGGGATCTTGTCGGCCTTGCCGGCGGCAAAGAAGCCCAGCCAGCGCACGAACAGCGCAATGGCGATGGCTGTGATCAGCGGGTGGATGCGCGCCTCGCGGTGTGAGCGCGCATCGCCTGCCACGGCCAGCGCGATCAGCGCGAACACCAGCGAATAGGACCATTCGGAAAAGCGCTGGTCGAGCTCGGCCTTGTAGGCGCCGGGCCTGCGCTGGAAGATCTTGTCGTTCGGATCCGGGTTGAGCAGGTATTGCGTCGTTCGGTCCTTGGGCAGGAGCATGATATCGTTCGCCGCCGACATGAAGGCGGAAAGGTCGAAGGCGTAGGACGTGAAGCGAATGACCGACAGGTCGCCGGTCAGCGTCTTGCGATGAATGACGCCGTCATTCATCATCAGCACCTTCTCGTCACCCTTTTCGACGACGCTGCCGCTCTTGGCATAATAGATCAGATTGGCGCCTTCCTCGCGCGAATCGGCCACGAAGATGCCGCCGAGCCGGTTGTCCGGCAGCCGCTCGCCTATCTGCAGGAACAGCCCGTCGTCGATCTTGCGGAACGTGCCTTCCTGGATGATCAGCGACAAGAGATCGGCGCGCGAGGATGCTATCAGCTGGCGGTTCTTCTGCCTGGCATAGGGTTCGACGCCATTGTCGACCGCGAAGGAAAAGACGCTGGCCGCCAGCGCGATCAGCAGGACCGGCCGCACAATCGTCCAGCGCGAGGCGCCGGCGGCGTTGATGACGGCCAATTCCGAATCGGAGTTCATGACGCTGAGCGTCTGGGCCACCGCCACCACCAGGGCGAATGGCACCACGATCGGGATGATGGTGGGGATGATGAGGCCCGCGACCTCGAAAAAAGTGAGCGCCGATTGGCCACTGTCGGTGACCAGGTCGATGCGGGCAAGCACCTGCGTCGTCCAGACAATGGCCAGCGTCCAGATCAGCGCAGCGAGAAACACCGCCAGTGCGCGACGCATGATGTAGCGTTCAACGACCTTCATGTAAGGCTTTTCTCGATTTGCCGAACGGCATCATGCCCGCCGACAAGGTAGTCGTCCGGCTGCGGCTGTACAACTGGGTGCGTTTGGCCATTTCTTTCAGGCGGTTCGATCCGATTCTCCGTCCCACATCGCCCGTTCCGCAGGCCGGAGTGTCGGCGGCAATGGATAAGAAAGGGAGAACATCAATGGTTAACAAAAGGTTGCGGCAGGAAAGCGGAGCCGTGCCGCGACGAATCGTTATCGATTCCGCTGCGCATATGAGCCCTGATTCCGGCAAAGTCTTGCCAAATCAAGGAAAACGACCAAATGTCGCGCATCTTCCCTGAGAATGCATTTTTCCTGAAAATCTGAGCCGTTTCCCGAAAGCAGGACCTGATGACTTTGAGACCATTGATCGCCTTCGCCAAATTTGCCGCACCCAAAAAGGGCAGCATCTTCGTGCTGGCGGCCGACGATGGTGGTCTTGGCGAACCGGCAAAGGCCTGCGACCCCTCAGGAACGCTGGCGCGGGCGTTTCCGGTGGCGGAGTTTTCCGGAAAATTCGCCGGTGTCGTCGAAGTGCTGGCGCCGCAGGGAACATCGCTCGACCGACTGGTGGCGGTCGGCGCCGGCAAGGTCGCCGGCCTCGATGACTTTGCCTGGCTGAAGCTTGGCGGCACCATCGCCGCGTCCCTGCGCAAGGCAGCGGAGGTGGCCGTCATCCTCGATGTGCCGGGCGCAAAGATTGGCGGCAGGCAAGCGGCGAACCTTGCCGCCGGCATCATTCTTCGCAGCTACTCCTTCGACAAATACAAGACCAGGAAAGACAAGGACGATGCCGAGCCGAAGAAACCGGTCAAGGTGACCATCCACACCGCCGATCCCGCCGCGGCGAAAAAGGCCTTCGCCGACGAGGTTGCGGTCATCGACGGCGTGCTTCTGGCGCGCGACCTTGTCAACGAACCGGCCAATACGCTCGGCCCGATCGAATTCGCCGCCCGCGCCAAGGAACTGGAAGCGCTCGGCGTCGAGGTCGAGATCCTCACCGAGAAGGAAATGAAGAAGCTCGGCATGGGCTCGCTCCTCGGTGTCGCGCAGGGTTCGCCGCGCGGCGCCCGGATGGCTGTCATGCAATGGAAGGGCGGCAAGGCCAAGGACGCACCGGTCGCCTTCGTCGGCAAGGGCGTCACCTTCGACACCGGCGGCAATTCTATGAAGCCGGCCTCCGGCATGGAAGACATGAAGGGCGACATGGGCGGTGCCGCGGCCGTCATCGGGCTCATCCAGGCGCTGGCCGCGCGAAAGGCCAAGGCCAATGTCGTCGGCATCGTCGGGCTGGTGGAAAATGCCGTCGACGGCCATGCCCAGCGCCCCGGCGACATCGTCACCTCGATGTCGGGTCAGACCATCGAGGTGCTCAACACCGATGCCGAAGGACGCCTCGTTCTGGCCGACGCGCTGTGGTATTGCAACGACCGCTTCCAGCCGAAATTCATGGTCAATCTGGCGACGCTGACCGGCGCCATCATGGTCGCGCTCGGCCAGCATTATGCCGGCCTGTTCTCCAACAATGACGAACTTTCGGAGAGGTTGACGGCGGCCGGCCAGGCGAGTCAGGAGCGGCTGTGGCGCATGCCGCTTGGGCCCGAATACGACAAGCTGATCGATTCCAAGAACGCCGACATGAAGAACATCGGCGGCCGCTATGGCGGCGCCATCATCGCCGCGCAGTTCCTGCAGCGCTTCGTCAAGGAAACGCCGTGGGCGCATCTCGACATCGCCGGCACCGCGATGGGCTCTCCGCCGAGCGAGATCAACCAGTCCTGGGGCTCGGGTTTCGGCGTCAGGCTGCTCGACCGGCTGGTGCGCGACAATTACGAGGGATAAGGCAGGGAATGGCCGATGTCCTGTTCTACCACCTGACCGAATCGACGCTGGAGGATGCGCTTCCCGGCCTGCTCGAGCGCAGCGTCGATCGCGGCTGGCGCGCCGTGGTGCAGACCGGGACCGAGGAGCGGCGCGATGCGCTCGACCTGCATCTGTGGACATTCAGGGACGATTCGTTCCTCGCGCACGCGACCGACCGTGAAGCCCATCCGGCCGAACAGCCAATCCTGCTCACCACGAGCGACGCCAACCCCAACCAGGCGCAGATACGCTTCCTCGTCGATGGCGCCGCACCCGCCGATCTCGCCGGCTACGAACGCGCCGTGTTACTGTTCGACGGCCATGACGCGGCCCAGGTCGAAGGGGCGCGGACGCATTGGAAGGTGTTGAAAGAAGCGGGCCACGCTGTCACCTACTGGCAGCAGACGCCCGACCGTCGCTGGGAGCGCAAGGCGTAAGTCGCGTTATCGGTCGCTGATCGTAACCTTGTTTATCTTCGCGCCCTGCGGGAGATCTTTCACCTGCCGATGGATTTGGCCGGCGATATGCACCTTCACAACGAAAAACGTCGTTTCCATCTCTCGCAGACTCATTTCGCCGCCAAGCACCGGCGGCTTCTTGAAATCATAGCATTGGCCGGCTGCCGGAATCAGTCGGTTCTTTCGGGCGGCAACGACAAGGCCCGCCAGCAGCAACTCGTCGCGGCGCGCTTCATTCTGCAAGTCGGCCTGAAATTCCGCCCAATGACCCGCAATTCTGGTCAATTTCCCGTCGAGCATATCGAGATGACGAACCGACCCGTCGCCGGCACGGAAAAATATGTCGCCGAAAGCTGACACCGCAGCTGGTTCAAGGCCATCCAGTCCGATCCACTTCCAGCCGTCCAACGCTTCCGCGACTTCGTTCGCAGGTGGTTCGATAAAGAGGAACTGATAGTCATGGGGCCATTCGGCTCTGATCAAGCCCCCTGTATTGGCTCTGTTGGCCTCGGCTTTTCCTTCCTGTCTGGCGTCGGACGCGCCAAAAATTGAAGAAATAAAGCGGAAAAAAGATCTGGCCATAATCGCCCCCGTACGGGTCTTTATACTTGCGAGAGATTCTAGCCGCAATCCACTGAAGGCTCCATAGTTCCCACGCATTCGTCTTGATGATGGCCATCACATTGGATCCGTTTTATGGATTGACTGGATGCAGGCTCATTGGGCGGGCTGAGAATGCGGATCAGGATCATCGGAACCGGGCGGGCCGTGCCGGCTCGATGCGTGACGTCGCGCGCCCTCGATGCGCGGCTGGGGTTTGGCGATGGACATTTCGAGGCCGCGACCGGCGTCATCGAACGCTATGTCTGCGACGCCGAATCGCAGGTCGACCTTGCTTGTGCCGCAGCCCGTCTGGCGCTTGCCGATGCCGAACTTGAGGCAGGCAGTGTCGATCTGGTCATCGGCGGTTGCGGCGTGCCTTATCAGCCGTTGCCGTCGACGGCTCCGCTGGTCATGCAGCGCCTCGGCCTTGCCGATGGGTCGGCGGCCGCCTTCGACGTCAACAGCACCTGCCTCGGTTTCCTCACAGCCTTCGAGACCGCGTCGCGCCTGATCGAGGCCGGGCAATGCCGGACGGCGCTGGTGTTCTCGTCTGAAATCGCCTCGCGCGCCCTGCCGTGGCAGGACCAGCCGGAAATTGCGGCCCTCTTCGGCGATGGCGCGGCGGCCGCCGTGCTGCAACAGGCAGCCCCTGGCGAAGGTGGGGTGGCGGCCAATCTGATGCGCACCTACCCTTCCGCCTATGCGGCCTGCAGCATCGGCTCCGGCGGCACCCGGTTCGACTTTCATCGTGAGCCCGAGGAATTCGCCCGCCACAGCCTGTTCCACATGGAGGGTAAGGAACTGTTTCGCGTCACGTCACGCCATTTCAACGGCTTTGTAGCGGAGTTGCTCGATCGCGCCGGCTGGCGTCACGACGATGTCGACCTCGTCGTGCCGCATCAGGCAAGCCCTTTCGCGCTCGCCCACATGGCGCGCCAGACCGGCTTCGCCAGGGAAAAGCTCGTCGACATCGCGGCGCGCTACGGCAATCAGATCGCCGCTTCCATCCCCTTTGCGCTCGACGTCGCGCGCCGCGAACAACGCATTGTGCCCGGCGCCAAAGTGCTGTTCCTCGGCACCTCGGCCGGCGTGTCGTTCGGCGGCATGGCGCTGGAAGCATGACCGTGGGACGCGTCCTCGTCACCGGCGCCAGCGGCTTCCTCGGCGCGCATATCATGGCGCGGCTGGCGGCAGTGGGCACACCGGCGCTGGGTCTTGGCAGGGACGCCAAACGCTGCGCGGCGCTCGAAGCCGCTGGTCATCGGGTCGTTCGGCTCGATTTGTCTCAACCATTCGATGCAGCTGCCGCGCGCGCTCTCGACGGCGTCGATGCGATCATCCACTGCGCGGCACTTTCCGCGCCCTTCGGCAGGTTGGCGGATTTCCAGACGGGAAATGTCACAGCTACCCGCAACCTCAGCGATTTCGCGCGCGGGCAAGGCGTGCGCCGCTTCGTCCATATCTCCAGCCCGACGGTCTGTTTCGCCTATCGCGACCAGCTCGGAGTTTCCGAGAATGCGGCCTTGCCCCCTCCGGTCAATCACTATGCCCGCACCAAGCGGCAGGCCGAGGAGATCGTGCTGGCGGCGCCTGAGATCAGCCCGGTGGTGCTGCGGCCGCGCGGCCTCTACGGTCCCGGCGACCGCACGCTGCTGCCGCGTCTGCTGCAGGTGGCACGGCAGCGCCCGCTGCCGCTGTTTCGCGACGGCAAGGCGCGCATCGATCTCACTTATATAGAGGATGTCGTCGATGCGGTGCTTGCCGCGCTCTCCGCCGGGAGCGCTGCCGAGGGACAGATATTCAACATCTCCGGCGGCGAAGTGGTGCCGGTCCGCCGCATTGCCGAGGCGGCCTGCGCCCGCGCCGGCGTGCAGCCGCGCTGGCGCAGAATGCCGCTCTGGCCCGCCATGCTGACGGCCGGGATAGCGGAGGCGGTAGCGAATATATTGCCCGGCCGCCCGGAACCGCCGGTGACGCGCTACGGTCTTGGCCTGTTCGCCTATGCGCAGAGCCTCGATCTTTCCAAGGCAGGCCGCATCCTCGGCTGGGCGCCGAAAGTGTCGTTCGAGGAAGGGCTCGATCGCACATTCGGCAAGGCGATGGAAAGCAGGAGGGCAGCGTGAAGATCGTCTTCGCCAACAGCGCCTCTGTCAGCGCAGCCGAGCGCCTGATCCTGCGCGGCGGCAGCTGGGCGAAGGTCAGGCTACGTGTCCGCTACGGCCTGATCATGCATCCGCGAGCCGGCCCCGTCCTGATCGATACCGGCTACACGCCGCATGTGACACAAGGCAGTGGGCGCAGCACGGCGCTGCGTCTTTACAGTGCGATCCTCCGGCCCCAGCTCAACGAAGCCGAGCAGCCGCTCGCGGTACTGGCGCGCTTCGGCCTCTCGCCGCAGGACGTGCGCACCGTCATTGTCACGCATTTCCATGCCGACCACATGTCGGGCCTGTCGCTGTTTCCCAACGCTCGGCTTATCGCCAATGACACCGCCTGGGCGCGGGCGAAGGCCAAGACTTCCCGGCAGAATCTGCGCCATGGCGTCTTCAAGGAACTGTTCCCGTCTGACTTCGAGGCCCGACTCGACGGGCTGTCGTCGAAGCGGCGGATCGAACCTCGCGGCGGCGTGCCAGGCGGCGCCGATCTGTTCGGCGACGGCAGCGTCGTCGCAGTCGATCTGCCCGGCCATGCCGATGGCCAGTTCGGCCTTTTGTTCCCCAATCTGGAGCGGCCGCTGCTCTACGCCGTCGATGCGCAATGGCTGATCAGAGCATTGGTGGAAAACCGAACTCCCGGTCTGCCTGCAACCCTGCTGGCCGAGGATGCCGCCGCGATCGAGCCGACCAGCGTAATGTTGCGTCGGTTTCTGGCGACCGGCGGCGAGGTTGTTCTTTGTCATGATCCGGCGGTGACGGCCTACGATGTGGCCGGAGAGAGCGCGTGAACGGGCCGGCCGAAGCGATCCGCTCGTTTGCGCTGATGCAATGGGTTTCGCGCAAAAGCCGCGAGAGTTTCGAGCGCTGGCAGGCGCAAGCCTTGCGCCGCTTTCTCGACCGCGACCTGCCGCGCGCGCCGTTCTACGGCAAGGCGCCGCGTCTTCTCGGCGACCTGCCGGTGACCGACAAGGCGACGGTGATGGGCAATTTCGAGCGCTTCAACATTCATGGCGTCTCGGCCGCCGAGGCCTGGAAGGCGCAGGCCGGCGATAGCCGCATTGGCGAGCTGACTGTCGGCTCCAGCACCGGCACGTCGGGCAATCGTGGCCTGTTCGTCATTTCCGAGGCGGAAAAATACCGCTGGCTGGGCACCATCCTGGCCAAAGCCGTGCCCGATCTGCTCTGGCGCCGGCAGCGCGTTGCGGTGATCCTGCCGCAAAACACCGGGCTCTACGATAGCGCGCGCAAATCGCGGCGTATCGACCTGCGCTTCTTCGATCTGACGCGCGGTCCGGAGAGCTGGCGCGGCGCTCTCGAAGATTTCGCGCCGACGGTGATCATCGCGCCACCGAAGATACTGCGGCACTTCGCGGCCGAGGGCTTTCGGCTCAAGCCGCAGCGTGTCTTCAGCGCCGCCGAAACGCTCGACCCGGTTGACCGGCCGGTCATCGAGGCATTCTTTGGTGGTCAGGTCGACCAGATCTACATGGCGACCGAAGGGCTGTTCGCCGTCACCTGCCGCCAGGGCGGGCTGCATCTGGCCGAGGATTCGGTGTTCTTCGAGTTCGAACCGGCCGGCGACGGCTTGGTCATGCCGCTGATCACCGCCTTTCGCCGCCGGACCCAGATCATGGCGCGCTACCGGATGAACGACTTGCTGCGGCTGTCCGAAAAGCCATGCCGCTGCGGCTCGCCGCTGCGCACGCTGGACGAGATCGTCGGCCGCATGGACGACGCTTTCCGGCTCGCCTCGCCGCACGGGCAGCTCCTCGTCACGCCCGACATACTACGCAATGCGGTGCTCAAGGCCGACCGGCGCATCGACGATTTCCGCCTGGTCCAGACCGCTGAAGATGCAATCGAACTCAGCCTGGCCCCCGGGCTTGCCGACGAAGCCGCCACCGCCGCCCATCAGTCCGTGCGCAATTTGCTGGCGGCGCGCCAGGCGACAGCTTCGGTCAGCCTTGTTCGCAGGGACCTGCCGTTGGAGACCGGCCGCAAACTGCGTCGGGTCGAATGCCACCTGGGAGCGGCATCATGAACCGGCTCGCTATGTTGCCACTCGATCAGACGAACCGGGTAGAAAACAACCCGCGTGAGGTCGAAGCCTTCGTTCAGCTTTTCAACGAGGTGCCGGTGCGCGACCTCGTGCGCAATCTGACAGTGGCTGTCGAAACCTTCGAGATCGCCGGCCGCTCCTTTCCGCTGACGCTGAACGACAGAAGCGAAGCGCCGAACTGCTACATCTGCTGCCCGTCCAGCGCCTATATCGACTATGCCATCGACGAGACCCGCAATTTCGTCTCCTCGCCCTTGCTGCAAAAAACGATGCGGATGCTGATCGGCCTGTGCGCGCCGCTGGTCAGGATGAGCGGCCTCGACCATCAGGTTCAGGTCAACAACTGGCTCTATTCGACCAATCCGGTGCCGCTGCTCGATCGCAACGCGGTCGCTGCGATCCGCGACGATCTCACGGCGCGTTTTCCCGATCGCGCTGTTCTCATCCGCTCCCTGAACGAGATCGCCGATCCCTCGACAATCGCAGCGCTGAAGGCGGAGGGTTTTCGAATGCTGGCGGCGCGGCAAATCTACATCTTCGCCGGCCGCGGTTCGGCCATGACCAACGACATGAAGCGCGACCGCAAGCGGCTGCGCACGACGCCGTTCGAGCGGGTCGGCAATGGCGACTTCACCGAGGCCGACTATGCGCGCGCCGAAGCGCTCTACCGGATGCTCTATCTCGACAAATACACGCCGCTCAACCCGCACTACACCGCCCGCTATATCGGCGAGACGCACCGTCGCGGCATCCTGCAACTGGCAGGCCTGCGTCGTCCCGGCGGTGAACTGGTCGCCGTCGCCGCTTTGTCTCAGAACGGCAGGACACTGACGCAGCCCATCGTCGGCTACGACACCGGCCTCCCGGTGAGCGAAGGCCTTTACCGCATGATGATGGCGCTGGCTCAGGATCATGCGACGGCGCACGGCCTGTTCTTCAACATGAGCGCCGGTGCCGCCGCCTTCAAACGCTTGCGCGGCGCCGTGGCGACGGTGGAATACAACGCCGTCTATGCTGCCCATCTGCCGCGCCGCCAACGCATGGCGGTGCGGATCATGGAATTTGTGCTCGCGAAGATCGGCATTCCCCTGCTCAGGAGATTTGAACTTTGAGCGACACCCGGCAGCAGAAAGACAAAGACTATTGGCAGGCGGTGATGCGGTCTGCCGACATCAAAGCCAAGCCGAAGCGCATCCTGTTCGACGGCGCGCCACTGGTGCTGTTCCGCTCGGCGAAAGGCATTGCCGCCCTCTTCGACCGCTGCGCTCACCGCCTGGTCGAACTCTCGACCGGCAAGGTCGTCGGTGGCGAGATCGAATGTCCCTATCATGGCTGGCGCTACAATGGGGAAGGGCGCTGCACCGCCATTCCCGGCCATGTCGGCGACGTCCCGCATTACCGTATCCGCCGCTACAGCGCGATCGAGCGCGACGGCGTCGTCTTCGTCTCGGCAGGCACGCCTGAGGGCGAGCCCTATCTCCATTGCATGCAAGGCAAGGATGTCGTCGTGAAGCGGGTGCGAAGCTCGGCGCGATCGACGGTGCTCGACGCCGCCGAGAACATTCTCGACGCCACTCACACCCACTTCACCCACAAGGGTGTGCTGCGCGGCCTGACCGCAAAGCGCCATCTCGTGCGCGTCGAGGTGACCGGCGGCAAGGGCTGGGTCGAAAGCTGCTACACCGGCGAGGACCGCCAACAGGGGCTGGTCAGCCGGCTGCTGGAAGGCGAGCGCGCCAAGACCATCGGCCGCTACCGCCATCCCGGCATCGTCGAACTCGAATATTGGGGCAAGGGCGGCTTGGCGCTGGCGACCACTTTCCATTTGCGTCAGGCGGACGAACGGACCGTCGAAGGCGTCGGCTGGCTGATCGGCCCGCGACAGGGCCTGTTCGGCGAACTCAAGGCGCTTGCTTTCCGGCCGCTCTTTGCCTTTGCCCTGCAGCAGGATCGCCGTGTGCTGAAATCGGCCAGCGACAACGCCCGTATATCGCCGCAGGTTCAGCCGGCGATCGGCCCGCTGGATTTCCTGCGCCGCGACATAGCGGCGATCATCGACGGCAAGATGCCACCGGCGGCGGCAGAGCCGCGGGTGCACCAAATCGAGCTGTAATCTAAAGTTCACGGCACTTGATTCCAGTTCTGCTGTAAATTATAGTTCACGGATGATCGAAGTTCGATCCACTGACGAATTCCGAAAATGGCTCAGAGGGCTCACGGACATTCGCGCCGTAAAGAAGATCACCCAACGGATTGTCCGCGTTCAGGCTGGGCTGTTGGGAGACGCCAAGTTCTTCGATGGCATAGGAGAATTGCGCGTAGATTACGGTCCGGGATACCGCGTGTACTTCGTCCGGCGCGGCAACACGGTCATTATCCTGCTCTGCGGCGGTGACAAAGGCTCGCAGGACAAGGACATCGGAAAAGCCAGGAAAATGGCAAAGGAAGTTTGATATGACCCTCAGAACCACACCATTCGACGCCGCCGAATATCTTGATGATGCTGAGTCTCAAGCCGAACTGCTCGCTGATGCGTTCGAGACCGGGGACGCGACTTATATTGCGCACGCCCTCGGCATTGTCGCGCGCGCCCGCGGCATGACAAGCATAGCGAAGGACGCCGGCGTGACCCGAGAGGCACTCTACAAGGCGCTGAGCGAAAAGGGCGATCCGCGCCTCAGTACATTGCTGGGCGTAACCAAGGCGCTTGGCCTGCAATTGTCCGCAAAGCCAGTTAATCCCGTTTAGGCAACCTTAGCAGGACTTACGCACTCAGCTGAAAACGGGAAGTTCCGCTTCAACTCGACTAGTCCTGCTCCGGCCCATTCCACTCGATATCGCGCGTCGACGCAGCCTGAAGGCTGATGCGCTGGCGCAGTGCTGTGCCGGCGATCTCGGCCAGAGTGCGCCATTGCGCCCGCTTCGGCGCGGGGTCGCCCGGCCAGGCGAGCAACTCATCAGACTCGCGCATCGCCTGACGGAAGCGGCCGAGACCACCGGAGCGCAGTGCCGCCGGCAGCCCGTAGATCCACATCGCCAGCCTCACCGTCTGCGGCGCCGTCACGTCGGGCTTCACCTCGGCGCCATCCTCCAGGACCGCGTCGGCGAAGCGCCGCGGAGCACGAAAGAAGTGCAGGCCGCTCACGGCGCGCGGATTGCACTCCAGTGGCAGCACCGTGCCGTTATTCTCGCGCATCAGGTCGAAGGAGATCTGGCCGTTCCAGCCGGCGCCGGCGACGAAGATTTCGACGAAGCGCCGCGCCGCGATATCCTCGACCGGCTCGAAACAGATGCCGGCGCCCTTGCTGGCGCGATAGAGCGAACGGTAGAGCGCCAGCGCTTTGAGTTCACCCTCGATCGCCACCGCATAGGCGCTGATCTCTTCACCGGCGATGTAGCGCTGCGCCACCCAAGGAGCGGCGGGCGAGGGGCGGACGGCGTCGAGTTCGTCCGGCGATGGCCGCAGCAGTACGTCACGGGCAAAACGTGACCACACAGGTTTGAACACCAATTCGCGCGATTGGCCACGAACGCCGTCGAGATCGGCCTCGCTTTGCAGCAGTATCGTTTCCGGCACGTCGAGCCCAAGGCTCTGCGCCAGCCGGATGAAGGCATGCTTGTCGTGAACGCGGGCGAGCATCGCCATCTCGGGTGCGAAGAGGCGGGCCGGCATGGCGCGGTGCTGCCAGAGACGACCGAGATAAAAGACTTCCTCGCAGGTCGGGACAACGAGTTCGATGCCTTCCGCGCGGACAAGCGCTTCCACCGCCTTGGCATAGGCGTCGGCGGCAAAGCGCGGCGGCGGCAGGCGATGGTAGGCGGCGCAGGCCGTGCTCGCTGCGGCGATCGGCCGGGCCGGGCTGTCGGCCAAGATCACCCGGCGACCGGCGCCATGCAATAGCCGCGCCAGGTGCAGCGCCACCGGCGCGCGGGCACCGGTGATCAGCACGGTGCTATTGGGCATGAGCCACCGGCATCGGTTGGAAAAGACAAGTCGATGCTTCTGCGGAAGGCTTCATTCGCCATAAGTGCCACATGGCTTGCGTGCCGCCAACGGACTCCACAAAGGTGGCTCCGCTGCGTCAGCCATCGCTTTTTGGCCTTCAGGGCGTTATTGGCAATCTGTCGAACACCCGGATCTCCTCAATGCGCCTTCTGTTTGTCTTGATACTGCTTGCCGGCGCCGCCATTGGCTTCGTCTATCCCTGGGCCATGAGCAATTTCTCCGGCCACGAGATCGGCGCCTGGCGCGTCTACGACCAGGGACGGTTTAGGCCTGTGACGGTGACGCTGAAAGCTGGCGACGCGCCGGTCAGAGTGCTGGTCGACCTGACGGCAAAGGCCGAGCGCATTGTCTCGCAGCAGCGCACCGTGCTGACGCTGACTGCCGCCACAGCCGGCCGCACGGTGCTTGCCTCGACGCTGCAATTCAACCACGCCGACAATCCGCGCCAGGTCAGCCCGCAACTGCCCGACAAGATCTTTCGCGACGAGGCCGGCGTGATAGAAACCGTCAGTCCCGGCGCCTATCTCTTCACCGCCGGCCCGGGCGACGCCGACGATATCCCGATACGCGCAGTGGATCTGATACTGCGCTCCGGCGCCGGTGAGATCGATCAACGCGCACGGCCGGTCGGCTACGGGCTGATGGCCGTCGGCCTGATCGGCTTCCTGCTTGCTCTGGCTTTTGGCGGTCGCCGGCCGGAGAACCCGAACTCGAAGCCGCCACCGCCGCGTTGGGGCAGAGGCTCCTCGACATGAGCGCGGCATGAACTACCGTCACGCCTATCACGCCGGCAATTTCGCCGACGTCGTCAAGCATGTCGTGCTCAGCCTTCTGCTCGACTATCTGAAGCAGAAGGACAAGGCGTTCCGTGTCGTCGACACTCATGCCGGCATTGGCCGCTACGATCTGTCGTCGGCGGAAGCGCAAAAGACCGGTGAATGGCAAGGCGGCATCGGCCGCCTCATCGACGCCCCGATCGAAAAATCGGCGGCCGCGCTGCTTGCCCCCTATCTTGAAGCGGTGCGTTCGCTCAATCCCGATGGCGGGGTGAAGAGATATCCGGGCTCGCCATTGATCGCCAGGCACCTCATGCGAAAGCAGGACCGGTTGTCGGCGATCGAACTGCACGAGGCAGATGCTGCCAGGCTGAAGACGCTGTTTGCCGGCGATTTCCAGACAAGGGTGATCGAACTCGACGGCTGGCTGGCGCTTGGCGCGCATCTGCCGCCGAAGGAAAAGCGCGGCCTGGTGCTGATCGATCCGCCGTTCGAGGAAGCCGGCGAATTCGACCGCCTGGTCGACGGCATGCAGAAAGCGCACAGGCGCTGGCCGGGTGGCATCTACGCGCTGTGGTATCCGATCAAGGATCGCAAAGCGATCATCGCCTTCCGCAAGGCGCTCAAGCAATCCGGCGTCCCAAAGTTGCTCGACATCGAGTTCGAGATCCGGCCGGCATCGCGTGAACCAAGCCTCGACGGCAGCGGCATGGTGGTGGTCAACCCGCCCTTCACGCTGGAGCGCGAACTGCGCATCGTGCTGCCGGTCCTGCACAGATTGCTGGCGGTCGAAAAGCCGGCGCACTGGTCGCTGGAATGGCTGGCCGGGGAGTAGCGACGCTTCGCAGCGGGCGACGCCCGCGGCAAAGACACAAAGTCGCTAGAGGTTTTGACGGTGGGCGCCATCCGCGAATGCTCAGCTGTGTTCAACGAACCGAAACCATGGAGATGCACATCTAATCGGCTCGGCGTTGACGCTAATCCCAGAATCAGATAGATAGATATCTAATTATTAGATTTCGAATCGAAGCCAAGATCGACAGAAGAGGAACTGGTTAACGCGATAGGCTTCGCGATGTCGCGCTGGCAGGATGCCGTCGAAACGTTCGATGGGACCGTCGCCGAAATCTATGTGCTGAGCGCTGCCGAGCGCCGCTGTCTCGGTGCGATCAATCACGGCCGGCGGGGCCGGAAAACCTCGTAGCGAGGGAGACAAATCTCACGCCGGCGGCGGTCACGACGTTGATCGACCGGCTGGAAAAGCGCGGCTTCGTCAGCCGTCAGCCGGATCCCGATGACAGGCGCAAGGTCATGGTCGCGGCGGGCAAGAAGACCGAGGAACTCGTCCGGCGCTGCTACCATCCGATCCTCGAGGCGGGCGCCGCATTGCTGGAGAATATTCGGCGGCCGAGATGCAGTTTTTGCTCGGCTTCATCTAAGAGGTCGAAGCGATGCAGAAGGCGCAGACCGAGAGGGTGCGCGGCAAAGCAAAACCGGTGCGTTGAGAGAAGGCATCGGAGGATGGTCCGGCGAAACGCCGGTCCGGTTTCAACTGTGTACTGTCAAGGAGACCCTATGCCCCGCATGATCTTCGTCAACCTGCCCGTCGCCGATCTCGCTGCGTCGATGGCATTCTACAAAGCCCTCGGCTTCGACAACAACCCGCACTTCACCGACGACACCGCAGCCTGCATGGTGCTGAGCGAAACGATCAACGTCATGCTGCTCACCCATGCCAAATGGCGTCAGTTCACCGATCGCCCCATCCCACCGGCCACCTCGAGCGAGGTCATGCTTGCCGTGTCCTGCGACAGCCGCGCGGCGGTCAATGCGATGAACGAGGCGGCGGCGAAAAATGGCGGCGCCGCCGACATCAACGCCCAGCAGGACTATGGCTTCATGTACAATCGCAGCCTGGCCGATCCTGACGGCCACGTCTGGGAAGCGATGTGGATGGACCCGGCCGCCGTACCGCAGGGCGACGCCAAGCAAAGCTGAACCGGGTTTCGGCGCCCCGCCGGCCATGGCAGGCCGCTTCCTAAATGGGCAAGGCGAGCTTTTTCAAAGGTCAGGACGTGGTTTCGCAGCATCGCACCGGCAAAACCGGTTGCGGCGGGAAACCATAGTCAGCGCGACCGCTTGACCGCGCGCCGCCGAATCCGCAAAGTGGGCGCAGTCGACCTTTGAGAGGCTGCCATGACTCGCTTTGCCAAATCCGCTCTTGCTGCCCTGATTTCGCTTTGCACGCCGCTGGCCGCACCCCTTGGCCAGCCAGCGCAGGCCGCCGATCTTTCCGTCTATTCCGACGAGGACAGCGGCGTTTGCGGCGAGGCCTGGGTGCTAAGCAAAATCTCCAGCCGCTTCTCCTACCAGGTGCATCACGTGCCGCATCTGCCGGATGTTTCGATCACCGATTTCCAGCGCATCCACCAGCATCGCTATCTCCCGGCCAGCGAAGAATGGCCGATCGGCCGCCGCTATTGCGGCGCCACCGTCAGCCTTTCCGATGGCCGCGCCCGCACGATCTGGTACTTGATCGAGGAAGGCCAGGGTTTTGCCTCGATCGGCGACAATGTCGAATTCTGCGTCTCGGGCTTCGACCGCTGGATGGTCTACAACGGCCGCTGCCGCGTCCTGCGCTAAGGTCGGATAAGAACCGCCGTTGAACCTGCTATCTCCCCGCAAGGGGGAGATCTGATGTCGCTCCGGTTTCGCCAATCTCCGAACTGCTGCCGCTGCCTCACATCGCCTTCCCACCAGATACGTAAGCGCAGATCAGCTCGACCAACTGCTTCTGCAGTTCCGGCAAGTCGAGCATGTCTCGCCGCGCGGCATTGTGGATGACGCCCTCGACCGCTGAGGACAGCACCCGGGCCACGGTCTCATTGTCCTTTCTGCGCCTGCGATATTGCGCCACCGCCGCCGTGTAGTGATCAAGATAGCGCGACTGGAACGAGGCATGGGCGGCGCGTGAGCCGCGATCGCCCGGCGCCTGGTCGAGCAGCACCTGATGCAGCGTCGGATGGATGCTGTGCGCATCGATCATGCCGCGCACCAGCTCCTGCGCGAATCGTTTGAGCGGCTTGTCGCCTTCTGTTGATTCGGCGATCACCGACAGCACCTGATCGAAATGTCGCCGGCGAATTGCTTCGACCAGCGACAGCTTGTCGGGAAAATATTGATAGAGCGAGCCGATGCTGACGCCGGCCGCATCGGCCACCTTGTTGGTGGTGAAGCCGGCCCAGCCGAGCGCGCTTAGAACATGAGCACCGGCTTCGATGATCGCCTCGACCGTCGCTCTCGAACGCGCCTGGCGCGGCTGCTTGCGCATGCGTGAGCGCGGCTTTGCAATGCGAGTAGACATGTCTGCTCCAGCAGCCAAGAATATAGATAATATACTCACATTTTTTGCAAAGGATACAGACCATGGACGCGCTGGATTTGCTCCGCAGCCTCTTCGTTTATCAAGCCTGGGCGAATGGTGAATTGCTGCAGAAGCTTGCGGGCCTCGACCAGCAGGAGCATGTCGATCAGCGCCACACGGCGACCCGTCTCATCAACCACAACCTTGTCGTATCGAAGATATTCGCCGCGCATCTTTCCGGCACGCGTCATGGCTATGCGTCCGACAACACCGAGGACACACCGGCACTCGATGAATTGAGCGCTGATGTCGCTGCGGTGGATCGTTGGTATCTCGACTATATCGAAGCCGTCTCGCCAAAGCTCATGTCAGAGCCTGTGCCTTTCACCTTCACCGACGGCGACAGGGCGATGATGTCACGCCAGGAAATGCTGACACATGTCGTCACGCATGGCGGCTATCACCGCGGCGAGATCGGGCGGATCCTGATGCAGATCGGCATTGCGCCGCCGTGGGATACGTTTGCCGTCCACCTCCACCACGCCGAGCCTTCGCGCCGGCTGCAGGTGCGCGAACGGGTTGGCGCTTAGGGGCCCGCACCCGTTGGCTTCCAAGGGACCGCGGCTTCCCGGGAGGAGGATTCCCCGATCTTTCGTTTCCCATTTCCGTTGGGCATCTCTTGCGCCGAAGCTGGCGATCCCCCTTCTCGTCTGGGAAACGTCCAACACAACAGGCTGTCCCTTCAAGTACTGTCTTTCCTGGCTTCCATCCAACCACTTTCGATATACGAGTAAAAAGCTCGCGTTTAGTTTAGTGCTGTTCCTGCAACCGTGGGGATGAAGCAAGATCAGCCTCTGCGGTGCGATGATTGTTGCCATCCAATAGGCCGCCGATGACCGCGTGAGATCGACGGCGTTGCAAGAGAATGTGAGCTTGACGAGAAGAACGTGTGAGTCGCGATATCAGAGATTTCTCTCGCAACAGTTCGCTGCGAAGCGGGAAGATTTCTTGCCGATTTCTGTGCCGATCATTGCGATCATGCTCTCAGCGTAACCGAAACTTAATCTGCGAAATTCTATGTAATGCTTCGCTGGCTAGATACGCACGAGTCAGATATGCATTAGCTCGCCGGGTCACTCACGGCCATCGGCACAAACGCAAGGGGCATCGCATGGCAAAGACCACGACGAAGGCGCCGGCGGCGAAAGCGCCGGCAAAGAAAGCGGCACCGAAAGCTGCCGCGAAACCTGCAGCAGTAAAGAAGGCAGCACCGAAGGCAGCGGCAAAGCCGGCCGCCAAGGCAGCGGCAAAGCCGGCAGCTAAGGCAGTAGCAAAACCCGCCGCCAAGGCAGCAGCGAAACCCGCCGCCAAGAAGCCGGCCGCCAAGGCTGTGGCGAAGCCTGCTGCGAAGGCAGCAGCCAAGCCCGCCGCCAAGAAGCCGGCAGCCAAGGCAGCGGCAAAACCCGCCGCCAAGGCTCCGATGAAGGCCGCCGCCGCCAAGTCGACGGCCGCTGTGAAGAAGGCTGCACCGGCCAAAAAGCCAGCCGCCAAGAAGAAGTAACAGCGGTCCATCTCAAAGCTCCCGGGAACTTTGCCGACTGGCAGATTCCCGGGAGCTTTTTTGTTGTGATTTAGGTCTTGTTTTGATGCATGTCGTTCTCTCGAAATTGACGCCACTTCTGTGAGACATGCATGGCGATTTCATTGTCGGCGGATTGGCCGCCTGGTTTTGCCCTTCTGGCAGTTGCTCCCTCAGGGAAGATCGGCCAACACTAAGGCGGTCGCATTCGATGGGGTTCAGGCGACACGCTCTAGACCTTTGTTTTACGCGCGTCGTTCTCAAGACCGGAATCGCATTTTTGAGCGACATGCACTGGCCGTCCGAAAACAGGGAACCGATCATGCCGAAGCTGCTCTACGCGTCCTCATCCCCCTACAGTTCCAAGGTGCGCATGGCAGCACTCCATGCCGGCATTGCCGTCGAGCTCGTGCCGGTCAAGACCGAGGACAAGCCTGCTGAACTGATGTCAGCCAATCCTCTCGGCAAGATTCCGGTGCTGGTGCTCGACGACGGCCGCTCGATCCATGACAGCCGCGCGATCACTCAGCATCTCAACCGCGCTTCGAAGAGCCTGTTGTTGCCGCGCAATGCCGACAAGCGCCTCGAGGCCGAAGTGCTGGAGGCGCTGGCCGACGGCATATGCGACTGCGCGCTGTCGATGGTCTATGAGCGGCGCACGCGTCCGGAGGAGATGGTCTATCAACCCTGGCTCGATCGCCAGTGGACCAAGATCACCGCCGCACTCGATTTCCTCAACGCCAATCCGCCGAAGCTGCCGAAGAAGATCACGCTTGGCCAGCTGGCGTTGCGTGCCTGCCTCGGCTACCTCTCTCTGCGCTTCGCCGGCAAATGGGAAAAGGGCCGCGGCCGCCTGACCCGCTGGGCAGCGCGTTTCGATGAGAAGTTTCCGGGGCTGAAGGTGGCTGTGCCGGCCTGACGGGCGAAACAAAAAAAGCCGGGCGCGAGGCCCGGCTTTCTTGTGTCGTGGCTTGAACGACAGTTAGAACTTCATACCGACGCCGAAGGTGACGCGGTTGTCGCTCTCTTTGACCTTGGTGCCGACACTGTCGAAGCTCTTGGAACCGAAGTCGGTGTAGCGGTACTCGACACGGCCGAACACATTGTCGGTGATCTTGATGTCGGTGCCGACGCCGGCCGTCCAGCCGAGCATGGTGTTGCTGTCGCTGTCGCCGGGGACCGAGACCTTCTGGTTCTTCAGGGCGCCGCCGCCGGTGCCGTAGAGCAGGATTTCCGGGGTCACGGCGTAACCCAGACGGGCGCGCAGCGAGCCTTCGAAGCCGCCCTTGGAATTGACGCCGCCGCTGTCACCCTTGACGCCATTGTAGCCGAGATCGGCTTCAGCACCGTACACGAAGTTTTCCTGCTGCCACTGGTAGCCGCCGAAAACGCCGCCGACAAAGCCCTTGGTCTTGATGTCGGGGCCGCCGTCCTGGACTTTGGCATGACCGCTGAAGCCGTAGCCGGCGCTGAGACCGGCATACGGGCCGGCCCAGGAAGCGACGGGGAGCTCGGCGATCGGGGCCGGCGCCGGGGGCTCTTCCGAGACGACATCGGCAGCAAAAGCGGTACCGCTGAGGGCGAAGAGCCCGAGCGCAACCGCGAGCGGCGCGAATTTGAGATTGGTTTGCATTGTTGTTTACTCCTTAAGCCACAAGACACGTAGGCTTGTTTGTCCTGAGCGCCATCAACCCGTCCGGGGGGTGAAACGGATCTGGCACTCAACGGTTCCGAATGTCGTGTCAAAATGCGGCGGCAGCGAACCTGAAAATGGGTCATTCCCCGGCACGAATGAGGCCGAAGCTTGACGTTGCATCTTCGCAACAGCGAAATGTCAGTACGCAGGCGATGCTGCACTGCACTCGGCTTGGTGCAACGGGTTCAGCGTCCTATATTGCGGTCCTGCCGACCCGAATCCGGGGCGGTGCCGGCGGCGAAAAAGCCGTTTCGCCACATTCCTGCCCCAGGTGGAAACGGCATTTAACCCCTGGACGCGTCACAATGTGCCGCCAGCCGAATTGAGGCGCAGATTGAGGATTGACAGATGATCGAAGCCGCTGGAACGGCGCTGGTGACGGGCGGGGGGAGGCGGATCGGCAAGGCGATCGTCGAGGATCTGGCCGCGCACGGTTTTGCCGTCGCCATCCACGCCAACCGCTCGACCGCCGAGGCCGACGCGCTGGCTGCGAGCATCAGGGACGGAGGCGGCCGCGCCGGCGTGGTAGCCGCCGATCTGACCGACATGGATGCGGTTGGCGATCTCGTCGGCCGCGCCGCGGCAGCGCTCGGCCCGGTCACGCTTCTTGTCAACAATGCGTCGCTGTTCGTCGACGATAGCGTCGAGGACTTCGACTGGGCGGCATGGGACCTTCACTTCGCCATCCATGTGAAGACGCCGGCGCTGTTGGCGCAAAACTTCGCCCGCGCCTTGCCGCAAGGGCAGGAGGGGCTGATCGTCAACATCATCGACCAGCGCGTCTGGCGGCCGACGCCGCGCTATTTCTCCTATGCGCTGTCGAAGTCGGCCCTGTGGACGCAGACCGAAATGCTGGCACAGGCGCTCGGTCCGCGCATCCGCGTCAACGCCATCGGTCCCGGTCCGGCGCTGAAGAATGCCCGCCAGGACGATGATGATTTCCAAAAGCAGGTCGATGGCCTGATTCTGAAGCGCGGCCCGCAATTGGCCGAATTCGGCGCCACCATCCGCTATCTCTGGGAGGCGCGCTCGGTGACCGGCCAGATGATCGCGCTCGACGGCGGCCAGCATCTTGCATGGCAGACGCCGGATGTGACAGGCATGGTGGAATGAGTCCCGCAGACCAGAAACACAAGACGCGCGCCGGCGCCGCCGACGATATGCCGCCCGACATCGAGCTTGAGGATGAAGCGGTCGAGGAGATCGTCGAGCCCGAGGCCACCGGGCCCGATGTCGCCTTCACAGCGATAGACTGGGCGCCGCATGCCGGCGACGCCGACGGCATGGTCGGCGCGGAGGTCATCCAGACATTGGTCAAGCGGCTGCCCAATGCGCCCGGCGTTTACCGCATGATGAACGCTGCCGGCGACGTGCTTTATGTCGGCAAGGCGCGCAGCCTGAAGAAGCGGGTGACCAACTACGCGCAAGGCCGGTTCCACACCGCCCGCATCGGCCGCATGGTGCGCGAGACATCGACGATGGAGTTCGTCGTCACCCGCACCGAAATCGAAGCGCTGCTGCTCGAGGCCAATCTCATCAAGCGCTTGCGGCCGCGTTTCAATGTGCTGATGCGGGACGACAAGTCGTTCCCTTACATCCTGTTGACCGGCGATCACGTCTCGCCCGGCATCTACAAGCATCGCGGTGCGCGCTCGCGCAAGGGCGACTATTTCGGACCTTTTGCGTCGGCCGGCGCGGTCGGGCGCACCATCAATTCGCTGCAGCGCGCCTTCCTGCTCAGGAGCTGCACCAACTCCTTCTACGAAAACCGCACCCGGCCGTGCCTGCTCTACCAGATCAAGCGCTGTGCCGGTCCCTGCACCGGCGAAATCTCGCATCGCGACTATGCCGAGCTGGTCAGCGAGGCGAAGGATTTTCTGTCGGGCCGCAGCCAGAAGGTGAAGACCGAAATCTCTGCCGCCATGCAGCAGGCCTCGCAGGAGCTCGATTTCGAGCGCGCCGCCATTTATCGCGACCGGTTGGCTGCACTGTCCCATGTGCAGAGCCATCAGGGCATCAACCCGGCCACGGTCGACGAGGCCGATGTCTTTGCCATCCATCAGGAGGGCGGCCAGGTCTGTATCCAGGTGTTTTTCTTCCGCACCGGCCAGAACTGGGGCAACCGCGCCTATTTCCCCAAGGCCGATCCGGCACTGGAGGGGGCGGAAGTGCTGGGCTCGTTCCTGGCGCAGTTCTATGACGACAAGCCGACGCCACGGAACATCCTTCTGTCGCGAGGCGTCCAGGATCAGGAACTGTTGGCCGAAGCGCTGTCCACCCGCGCCGGCCGTAAAGTGTCGATCTCGGTGCCGCAGCGCGGCGAGAAGAAGGATTTGACCGACAACGCGCTGCAGAATGCCCGCGAGGCGCTCGGCCGCCGCCTGGCCGAAACCTCCACGCAAGGCCGGCTGCTCGCCGGCTTTGCCGAGACCTTCGGCCTGCCGAAGCCGCCGGTGCGCATCGAGGTCTATGACAATTCGCATATTATGGGCACCAACGCCGTTGGCGCCATGGTCGTCGCCGGGCCGGAAGGTTTCGTGAAGAACCAGTACCGGAAATTCAACATCCGCTCGACCGAGATCACCCCCGGCGACGACTTCGGCATGATGCGCGAGGTGATGGAGCGGCGTTTTTCAAGGCTGCTGAAGGAGCATGGCGATGTCGCCGTGGCCGACGATGCGGCCGCAGGCGAGGCGGCAGACGATATCGAGGACGACATTTCCGGCAGTTTCCCGGCCTGGCCCGACGTTATCCTGATCGATGGCGGCCAGGGCCAGATGAGTGCGGTGCGCAAGATCCTCGCCGATCTCGGCATCGAGGACCGCGTCGTCGCGATCGGCATCGCCAAGGGCCAGGACCGCGACGCCGGCCGGGAGCGCTTCTTCGTCAAGGGCAGGGACTCGTTTTCGCTCCCCGTGCGTGACCCTGTGCTCTATTTCGTCCAGCGGCTGCGCGACGAGGTCCACCGCTTTGCCATCGGTTCGCACCGCGCGCGGCGCAAGAAGGAATTGGTCAAGAGCCCGCTCGACGAGATCGCCGGCATCGGTCCCGGCCGCAAGCGCGCCTTGCTGCTCGCCTTCGGCACCGCCAAGGCGGTCAGCCGCGCGGCTGTCGAGGATCTGGTCAAGGTCGACGGCATTTCCGAGCAGGTGGCGAAACTGGTCTACAACCATTTCCACGAAAGCTGACTGCCGGGGTGCTATTTTCGTCTGGCCAATCGAATCTCGCCTGTTGACCCCCTACATCCGGTTCTGATTTGAGTACGCAGGCAGAAAGAGTCCCTGAGATATGGCCAAGCGCGCGTTCAACCTGCCCAACATGCTTACCTATGCCCGCATCGTCGCGGTGCCGCTGGTGGTGCTGTGCTTTTTTCTCGAGGGGCATCTGAAATCGAGCGACTTCGCCCGCTGGTCGGCGTTGATCATCTTCCTGCTGGCTTCGATCACCGACTATCTCGACGGCTATCTGGCGCGCGCCTGGCAGCAGACGTCCAACATCGGCAAGATGCTGGACCCGATCGCCGATAAACTGCTGGTCGCCACCTGCCTGCTGCTGCTCGCCGCCGATACCGACCGCCATGCCGGCATCGCAGGCTGGTCGCTGTGGGCGGCAATCATCATCCTGTGCCGCGAAATCCTGGTCTCGGGCCTGCGCGAATATCTGGCGGCATTGAAAGTCTCGGTGCCGGTGACGCAGTTGGCCAAATGGAAGACCGCCATCCAGATGGTCGCCATCGCCTTCCTGCTGGCCGGGCCTGCCGGCGACAAGATCTTCCCTCTGACCACGCAGACCGGACTGGTGCTGCTGTGGATCGCAGCCCTCGTCACGCTCTACACCGGCTACGACTATTTCCGCGCCGGCCTCAAGCACATCATGGACGAGTGAGATGATCACCCGGCTCATTTATTTCGCCTGGGTGCGCGAACGGATCGGCAAGCCGGAAGAGGATGTCGAACTGCCCGCCGGTATCGAGACGGTGGCCGACCTCCTGCGCTGGCTGAAATCGCGTGGCGAGGAATATGAGCACGCGCTGCAATATCCTGATGTGATCCGCGTCGCCATCAACCAGGAACATGTCGAGCATCGCGAGAAGATAGCCGGCGCGCGCGAGATCGCGCTGTTTCCGCCGATGACCGGGGGCTGACACCATGTCCGGCGCGCCGACGGTGCGCATCCAGCGCGACGATTTCGACGTTGCCGCCGAGATCGCGAAACTGACCGGGGGTCGCGCCGACATCGGCGCCGTGGTGTCCTTCTCAGGACTTTGCCGCGACGAGCAGGGCCAGCTGTCGGCGCTGGAACTCGAGCACTATCCAGGCATGGCCGAGGCCGAAATCAGCCGGATCGCCGGCGAGGCGCTTCAGCGCTGGCCGTTGCAAGGCCTGACCGTCATCCACCGCCACGGCAAGATCGCACCGGGCGAAAACATCGTGCTGGTGGTGGCGGCGTCGTCACACCGGCAGGCGGCGTTCGAGGCGGCGAATTTCCTGATGGATTTCCTGAAATCGCGTACGCCTTTCTGGAAGAAGGAGCACCGCGTGGACGGCAGCGATGGCGGCTGGGTCGAGGCCAAGGACGCCGACGACCAGGCTGCGGCGCGCTGGAAGGCGCGGCCCGAATAAATCTCGGCGCAGCCATGTATTGACCGCATTCCCTTGGCCAAATCGCATCGGCAAAAAGGGAGCAAGGGCATGCTGGACAGGATCGCCGAGTTCTTCATTTTCGGTTTTGTGCCGCTGGTTATCGGCGTTCTGGCCGTTCCCGAGCCTTCCGTCGCCGCCGAGAAAACCCTGAAGGGCGAGGTGATGTATCGCGAGCGCATCGCGCTGCCGCCCAACGCCGTGCTGTCGATTCAACTTGCCGATGTATCGCTGGCCGATGCGCCGGCCGCCATTGTCGGCGAGCGCAAGGTAGCGCCGGCCGGCCAGGTGCCGATCAAGTTCGAGATCAGCTTCGATCCAACGGTGATCCGGCCCAACATGACCTATGCGCTGCAGGCGCGCATCACCGCCGACGACAAGCTGCTGTTCGTCACGGACTCGCGCTATCAGGTCGATCCGCTCAGCGACGCGCCGCAGGCCATTGTGCTGAAAATGGTGGCGCCGAGCGACAAGCCGACCTCGGCCTCGCTGTTCGGCCAGAGCTGGCTGGTCGAGTATATCGACGGTATCGGCGTGATTTCGGAGCCGCAGGCGACGTTCCGGGTCAGCGAAGCCGGCAAGGCCGGCGGCAGCGGCCCGTGCAACGCCTATTTCGCCACCGCCAAGGTCGATGGCGAGACCATCGTCATCAGCGACATCGGCTCGACCTACAAAGCCTGCGCGCCGGAGATCATGGCCGAGGAAAAGGCGCTGTTCGAGGCGCTCGCCAAGGCGGCGTCATACCGTGTCGATGGCGGCAAGCTGATCATCGCCGACAAGGACGGCCACGATATCTTGCGCTTCAACGCAGCGAGTTAAGATCAAGACTGCGGCGGCGGCGGGGGCGCCGGCGTCAGGCCGAACCGGCGCATCAGGTCCATCAGCCTGGTGCGGTCTGGCGGGCCGCCAGTGCTGAAGATGGCGAAGGCCTCGCGAAAATAGTCCGGGCCGATCGCCGCCGGTGTCACCACGCACAGCACCTTGGCGGTCGTGGCGGTGTCGTTGTCGAAGCGGTGAACCGCGCCGCGCGGAATGCACAGCGCCTGGCCCGGCCCGATATCGTGCCGGTGTCCGTCGACGGTCAGCATCAGCACGCCTTCGATCCCGTACATCGTCTCTTCATAGTGATCGTGGCTGTGCGCCGGGGCGGGCAGGCGCTGCGAGCCGGCGACCGTCAGTTCGAAGGCGGCGATGCTGCCGTTCGACTGGTCGCCGGTAAGCAGGAAGCGCACGGCAAGGCCGCCATGGCTGATTGTCTCGTCGGCCGGATTGACGCTGATCTGGCTAGCTCTGTCTAGCATTTCACCCTCCCATGTGGTAAATCCGATTTACCGAAATGAGTAAACTCGATTTACCAGAGTGTCAATGCCATTATCCAGGGAAGAACCGCCAAAGAAGCCACCGCTGATCGGTGCACTGCTGCGCGTTCCGGCCATGGCCATTCACCGCAAGCTGATCAGGGATCTCAGGGCGTCGGGTTTCGAGGACCTCAGCCCGCCGCATATGGCGGTGATCCAATATCCCGGCCCGGATGGTCTTCGGCCGAGCGCGCTCGCCGAGCGCGCCGCGATGAGCAAGCAGGCCATGAATCAACTGCTGAAGACGCTGGAAGCGATGGGTTATATCACTCGCTCGGCGGCACCCGATGAGAGCGGCGGGACCGTCGTCCACTTCACCGACCGCGGGCGCGCCGCATACCAGAAGATGGCCGACATCCTGCTCGACGTCGAACGGGAATGGGCCGAGGAACTGGGCGAGAAGCGTTTCACGGAGCTGAAAACGCTGCTCGGCGACCTCTGGGATACGCCGCTGATCCGTTGAAAGCGGCATGAAGCCGAAGCCGGGACCTGACCAAAGAAAAAGGCCGGCGAAGTGCCGGCCTCTTGCATACATTGGTTCGCGTCGGCTCAGCCGACGATCTCGGTGTCGGAGAACCAGTATTTGATCTCCTGCGCGGCGGTTTCCGGCGCGTCGGAGCCGTGCACGGAATTCTCGCCGATCGACAGCGCGTGCACCTTGCGGATGGTGCCTTCGGCGGCGTTGGCGGGGTTGGTCGCGCCCATAACTTCGCGGTTCCTGGCAATGGCGTTTTCGCCTTCCAGAACTTGCACGATGGTCGGCGCCGACGACATGAATTCCACCAGTTCGCCGAAGAACGGACGATCCTTGTGGACGGCGTAAAAGCCTTCGGCCTCGCGGCGGCTCATCCACACGCGACGTGAGGCGACGACGCGCAGGCCGGCCTCTTCCAGCATCCTGGTGATGGCGCCGGTAAGATTGCGCCGGGTCGCGTCCGGCTTGATCATGGAAAAGGTGCGTTCGAGCGCCATGGGGTCGTCCTTGTCTTGAGATGGAAAGTCTTGAGATCGGAATGTGGAGTGGCGGGCTCTATACAAGCCGCCCGGCCCATTGCCAAGGGGACGCGCCCCGGCAGCGTTATTCGGCCGCGACCGCCAGCATGGCTGTTCGCAACGCTCTGGTCAAAGGCAAGGCTTGCGGGAAAATGGTGATTGCGCAGGCACGCACGGTTTCGAACGGAAATCAGCGGAACGGAAAGACATCGGACCATGTTTGACGGGACGCGCTGGCCCCACCTCCACCTCAGACCGGGCGACATAAAAGGGAGCCTTTGGATTATCGGCATCTTGGCTGCCGTGGGCCTTGTTCTGCTGCTCTTTTCGGGTCGCCGCACAGATACGAATTTCGGTTTCGGGCCTGGATGGCAGTGCACTCCGATGCCGAAGGGCGACCCGATCTGCGTCAAGCTCATCGCCAAGGAAGAGACGAAGTGATGGGCAGCTTTACCGCCTGATCACCACCGGCTGCCGCCGCCGCTCCCAGCCTTCGCGTTCCAGTGTCGGCAGATCATGCTCCTCGCTGGCATAGCCGAGGCAGAAATAGCCGATCAGCGTCCACTCAGGCGGGGTGTCCAGGATTGCGGCCATCTCGGCGGCGTCGAGGATCGACACCCAGCCCATGCCGATGCCTTCCGCCCGCGCCGCCAGCCACAGCGTGTGCACCGCCATGACGGCCGAATAGTCGATGGTTGCCGGCATCGTCATGCGGCCGAGCCCATGGCCCTGTTGCGTCGTGCGGTCGGCGAAAACCGCGAACTGGCAGGGCGCTTCATTGAGACCGGCGAGCTTCAGCCGGGCATAGAGAGCGGCGCGCTCGCCTGAAAAGCATTCAAGAGCTTCGGCATTGCACCGCTCGAAACAGTCTCTCACCGCGCCCCGCCGCTCGGCGCTCTCGACCACCACGAAGCGCCACGGCTGGCTGAGACCGACGGACGGCGCGATGCTGGCAAGCTCCAGCAGCCGCTCCAGCGTACCCTCGGGCAAAGCCGTCCGCTCGAAGCGCCGCACATCCCGGCGCCAGCGCAGCAACGTGACCAGCCCGGCGCGAAAATCATCGGTGAAATCGGGGGGTGGTGGCATGGCGATCAGGAGACTTGTGTGGGGAAGAGGCAGTAGGCAGTAGGCAGTAGGCAGTAGGCAGTAGGCAGTAGGCAGTAGGCAGTAGGCAGTAGGCAGTAGGCAGTACAGCCCTCAGACCCTATTGCCTACTGCCTATTCCCTAAGCTGCGGCCGCCGCCTCCTTCCAGCAAGGCGGGCTGAACGGACGGGTCGCGTCGTGTCCGGCGAGTTCATAGAACAGAATGGTCATTGGCGGCTGCGTCCTCGCGGTCTAATTAGGCGCCTGCGGCTGAAGCGGAACTCGTCGGCGGGAAAAAGATGAAACAGCATTTCATGATGTTCGCGGCCTACAATCAATGGGCCAATGGCCGCATCTACGATGCCGTCGCCGCACTTGACGAAGAAGAGTTCAACCGCGATGTCGGCGCATTTTTCGGCTCGATGATGGGCACGCTCAACCATCTGCTGGCCACCGACCGCATCTGGATGAAACGCTTCACCGGCGAGGGCGACGCGCCGGCAAAGCTCGACGCCATCCTGCACCGCGCATTGCCTGGTCTAAAGCTGGCGCGTGAGGCCGAGGACAGGCGGATCGTCGACTGGGTCGGCGGTTTGACCGAAAAGGCTTTGTCCGGCCGCTTCTCCTACATGACCGTTTCCGACATGCGCACCGTCTCGCAGCGGCTGGCGCCGGCGCTGGGACACGTCTTCAACCACCAGACCCATCACCGCGGCCAGGCGCATACCATCCTGACCATTCTCGGCCGGCCTTCGGTGCAGCTCGACCTGGCGTTTTTCCAACGCACCGACGAAGGCCGCGCCTACGCCTGATCTCCTGACCGCGCTTCCCGTTTAAACGCACGGGAGCGTTAACCGGTGCATTTGCGCGGCCGTCGATGCCCGGCACCAGCTCTGGATCCAAGCCGGGTTTGAGGACCCTGTCGGCACAACGCTGCCCGGTGACTGGGCCAGATGGCTGGGCTGTCAGTGGCCCGCCTTTTGTGGGCCTTCGGCTCCAGGCCGCCGCAGCCACAACCCGCTCCAACTCCGGTGGAATTTCGGTCGAGAGAATTAAACAAAGTTTAAATATTGAAGCAAAAACATATTTTTTTTTAGCAGACCAGTGCACGCCTTGAGAACTACAATCCTTATTCTTGGAAAAAATAAAGAAACTATAAGGAAGACTCGTGCGTAGCTGTGAGTGCATAAGCATATGTCTGCTTTGGTTTGCTGGCATGTTGCAATGCACAAAGCAGAACGGCAACAAGGAGAGTGTCATGGTTAATATCACTCAAAAAATCGCTAGAACACTGGCGGCGGGTGCAATTATCGTCATTTTTGCCGCTCCCGCGAATGCAGGCGGCGGAATTGGCGTCGGTGTCGGCGCATCTATCGGCGGTGCTGGCGGCATCAATGCCGGTGTTGGCGCTTCGATCGGCGGCAGCGGCGGGGTCAAGGCCGGTGCCGGCGCCTCGGTTGGCGGCAGCGGCGGTATCAAGGCGGGTGCTGGCGCAACGGTCGGCGGCAATAGCGGCGTTACAGCAGGCCTCGGCGCCTCAGTCGGCGGTAGCAGCGGCATTAAGGCTGGCGCTGGCGCGACGGTCGGCGGAGCCGGTGGCATCAATGCCGGTGTTGGGGCCACGGTCGGCGGCAGCGGAGGTATCAATGCCGGTGTCGGCGTCAACGTCGGCAGCGGCATCAACGTCGGTGTCGGCGTCGGCATTGGCGGAACGCCGGGCACGCCCGGTACCCCCGGCACTCCAGGAACTCCTGGAACACCAGGCACCCCTGGGACACCCGGTATCGTCGCTAGCATGTCGAACAGCCAGCTGACACGTATGAAGAAGCGCTGCGTCGATGTGCTCGCCAGCGAGGGCACCTACGACAGCGATCTGCGGCAGCTATGCCTTATGATCTCGCGTCGCTGAGACAGGTTTCGCCGGGAGTGTCGAGCCAGCCGTGAGGCTTTACGGCACTCTCCTACCGCATGGCCCAGACTTCCCGAGGGACATGCGCTGACGAGAAGCCTCCGGCCAGTCGGAAAGCCCGCCGCGCAAGTGGCGGGCTTTTTGTCGCCACTCACAAGGCAACCGATCGCGCCTTTCGATTGCCGGAGTTTTTTATCGTTTAACGGAAACGGTGAAACGCGCTATCCCTTTGTCTTGGTAATTCTCAGGGAAAGCGCCCACGCGCTTCTCCCGGGAAAGCTGCTCACACTTTCCTGGAATTGTTCTGGTTAACCACATTCGAATTGCAGGTAAGATTTTAGGGTTTCATTTGTGTTCCCGCTGCAAAATGGCGAACACAGTGGGAGAAATGGCATGCGGGTCGATCTTTCGCCCACGAGCTTGGGCAGGGTCATAGCAGTCACGGTTGTCGGCACGGCGATCTGTATCGCGGCGGCCTTCCTTGTCGATTCCTACAATTTTCCGTCGCTGTCGCCCGAAGCGTTGCGCTGGGCGCAGCTCACCGACCTGTTGCTGCCGCTCGTGCTGGGTGGATCGTTCTTCTCTTTCCTGATGTACAAGATGCGCCAGCTGGCGATCGCCCAGAAGAATCTGAGCATCGTCGCGGCGACCGACAGCCTGACCGCGGTGTTCAACCGCGGCGCGTTTTCGATGCTGGTCGAGGCCTATCTCGAACAGGCGCGCAGCCAGGCCGTCGTCGATGCCGGCGCCCTGCTGATCGTCGACGCCGATCATTTCAAGACCATTAACGATCGATTGGGCCACGATTGCGGCGATCAGGCGCTCAAGCTGATTGCGCAGACGATCAAGGCCCAGCTGCGCGGCGCCGACATCGTCGGGCGCATCGGCGGCGAGGAGTTCGCCATTTTCCTGCCTGGCGCCGACCCGTCGCAGTCCTGGCTGGTTGCCGAGGGGATCCGGCGGCGCATCCGCGAGGTCGAGTTTGCCCCGGATGGACGGCCCTGTCCCCTCTCGGTGAGCATCGGTGGCGTCGCCTTCAGCGGACCCACCACCTATGCCGACATGTTCCTGACGGCCGACCGGCACCTCTACAAGGCCAAGTCCAACGGCCGCGACCAGGTCAGTTTCGAAACGACCGGGCCGCGCGGCCTGCTGTCCGGCGACCCGACGCTGCATTGAGACCAGGACTGGCGCCAGATAGGTGTACGAGCCTGGCTTCGACATTCGAGCGGGCCAACTTTCCGCGCGCCTTCGCGGTATCGGCATCCGAGAAACTCAGCCCTCCCCACAGCACGGCCCATTCCGATCGCGATATAGGTTTTCCGCCCCTGCGGAGGCTTCTCGAACGCGACCACGCTGTCGTAAACGGCGATGCAGGTTGTCGACTGGGTAAATGTGGAGACGGGGATCGCACCCCTTGTGTGGCGCATTCATCTTATCGAGCTTATCATTGACGAATTCCATAAAAATCTCGGCTCGCTTCAGGCCGCCCTCATATTCATCCCAATACGCAGTATGGAGATCTTCGACGAGGTAAACGCCGTGAGGGTCGACCTTGTCTTACAGCAGCTCGAAGCTCTTCATTGTGTGTCGCATAACGTGACTTCCATCGCGATGACAATGTCGAAGGCATGGTATTTGTCGACAATCTGATCGATCAGTGCCGGGTCCTCCTGGCTACCGATAAATATCTCGATTCCGTCTTTCTTCGTGCGCTTCGCAGGTTGGATCATTGTCTATTCCGATCACTCGTCCGCCTTGGCCGAAACAAGCCTTCCACATTTGAAGGGAGCCGCCGCCGAACACGCCTATCTCAAGGATCGTCGGTGCTCTTCCTCTGACTCGCTCGAAATGGCGTTCGTAAATATCGAAATAGTGGCTGCTTCCCCCCGTGTTGAGATAGTAGCAGTGTAGAAATCCGTCACTTGGCTATCTGAAAATCGATCTCCGATATCGGGATATCGCTAGAGCGTTTCACCGCTTCGCGGAAACGGCGAACCGCTCTATTTTTTTGTTTCTACGCAATTCCGGACGGAAAACCGCACACACTTTTCCTGGAATTGCACTAGTGGGTTTGAGCGTCGCCGATATCATTGAGCGGGAACAATGCTGGGGCTGGCTTCGTCGGGTTGGCGACCTGGGGTTAGGAAGATACGCTGGAGTTGTTCCCGAGCCCACTGGGAGAGGCCTTTTTCCAGGAGACGATATGTCAGGAATGACACAGCTGCTACCATCAGAAGAAACACCCCGCCCAGCGTCAGTAGTTGCGTGGAATCGGCTGCCTGCGGCGCGTATTTGAGGAAGGGTATGATAACCAGCCACTGCGAAATATAGATTGAGAAAGATGCGTTTCCCATGCGAACCAACGATATCGGTACCCACACAGGGGAATGCTTTTCCATCAGCGTCAGCGACAGGACGATGCCGCCGTATGCAGTCGCCCACATAAAACCATGATTGAATTCGCGGAGACTGAAAAACAGCAGGTATGTGGTAAAGATTGAGAACGTTGCAAGCAGGCAGACCGCAATGGAGTAAGGTATGCCACGCCATTTGGCGCGATAAATGAGGCCACAGAGGACTCCCACTACAAAGCATCCGCATATCGGATTTGTCGCAAGAGCAACATAACCCCACAGACCGTCGATTCGGGCGGATTGGCCACTAAAGAGCAGCATCGTCCCCATTGTCCCAAGCAGAATCGGATAGCGCCAGCGACCGAACAGCAGGCTGACCGCGAAGAGAGTATAGAAAACGATCTCGAAGGTTAGGGACCAGCCGGGTGCGTTGATCGGCGGGCTGTTCCACGCCGGTTGAAAAGTCAGGTCGTGGACCAATCGCGTTAGTGCTTCTTGCGATGAGACAGTCCCAATGAAGCAGAAGGCAACCGCCATCACAGCGCTGGTAACGGCATAGACTGGCCATATTCGCGCAAAACGATTGATCACAAACAGCTTGAAAGCTTTGGCTCCAGTCTGGTCAGCCGTACTCACTACCATGATGAATCCGCTCAGGATAAAGAAGCAATCCACTCCGGAATAGCCCAGCTTGAAGAACCACAGATGGTTCGGCGAATGGTCGAACAACACCAGCATTGCAGCGACGGCCCGCAGCGTCTGAATGAATGGCAACTGCTCTCTCATTTCCCTACGCTCTCGCTAGCGCAGCGACTGAGAGAAGAACACGCGCAGGCCGTGGCCGGCTTGGGCCAGCCTGATCGCCGTAAGGATGATCATTTTGGAATTGGTGTTCACCACAAGGCGCTCGAGCCAGACCTTTGCCTTGAAACGCCAGGGTATTGATTTGTTGCTGAACACGGCCCGCCCATAACCATTAAAGATAGACAGCAACTCGTGCTTGTGCTCGGGAAGATTATTGTCCTCCTGAATAGCCCATCTGACGGCGTCGTGAACGAACTGCGAGTGGAAGCGAGGGATCAGCAAATCCCGCATGTAATAACGCACCATCTTGCGGTCGTCTGGAAACATTTCCAGGAGTTTATTAAAGTATCGAAACCGGCTGCGTGACATCATCACCGTATAAGATGTGCTGTTGGGGCGGATACACCAGACGGTGACCGGCTGGTCGACGAAGTAATTGCTGTAGCCCCGTCGGAAAATCCGGAGGAAAAGATCGTCGTCCTCATAGCCGATGAACTGAGGGTCGAAACCGCCTACGGCCTCATAGGCACAACGCGAAATCAGCGATGCGGACGGCAGGACATGCATGTCGTAGCCCACCATCTGCTCGATATCTCGTTTAGGGTGGGCGCTGTGACGTTTCACGGTCGCTGTCCGCAGCACATTGCCGGCGCCATCTGCTTCCATGAGATCGCCATAGACCCAGCCAAAATGCGGATCGTCGGCCGGAATTGCCCGCACTAGCGCTTCGACATGCGTATCCCGATAGAAATCGTCTTGATCGAGAAAGCTGATGTAGTTGGAAGTCGACGCACGCACGCCGGCGTTCCTGGCCGACCCCTGACCGCCATTGGGCTGGTCGATCACCTTGAAATCCAGTCGCTTGGCCAACTTGTGCAGAAACGCGGTTTCGCTCTCTGTCGAGCCATCGTTGACGACGATGAACTCGTTGGGCGGCACCGTCTGGTTGAGGACGCTTTTGACCGATCTCTCTATGAATGCCGACCCGTTATAGTAGGGGATGACAACCACCACGGTCAGGGCTTTTTTCGACGAGAGCTTCGAAAGTTTGGGGGACACGTGCATCATAGGAACACCGACCTGATATAGCGGAGGGGGGCTGTCACCCTCCAGGAGGTCGAACGCAGCAAGGCATCGGTCCTGGTGGTCAGGCTCTGGATCTGCAGGTTTGCGCACTCGATTTGTTGGTCCACGGCCGCGACACGGCGCCTTAAGGCATCAACTTCATGTTTCAGATTCAAATCCTGCCGACTAACAGAAATTTCGTGCAGTTCCCTTTCCGTCTCCTTGAGCAGATCGATATCGGTTTCTTGCAGGACAGGAGCTGTCTTCGACAGACTGATGTAGAACTCGTGCATGTGTAGCTGGATCGAGTCATTCTTGTGAAAAGCAATCTCGCCTGATTTGATGTAGCCGAGTGAGCGAAGTTTCTTGATCAGATATCGAAACGAGGTCGGCGTGAACTGCCACCCATGGACGTCGTGATAGTCTGCGCTGGACTGCGCGCTTTCGAACAGGCTCTTTGCTTCTTCACTGCTCTGCAGCAAGGCAACATCATCGAATGTTGGTTCGATCCAGACGATCTGTTGAGCCTTTGTGCAAACGTAGGAGACCTGATCGAATAGAGTTCCGGGCGTATGGCGTTTGCGCTGCTCGATATATGCCTGCAGCGCTTGCCCCACGGTGGACAGTGGCCGTAGTGCGTCAAAGCAGAACCGTTTGTCGGGCACGGCCAGAACCAGCAGGCCATTCGGCTTTAGCAGGGTTTCACAGTCCTGGAGGAAGCGAACAATGTCGGTCACATGCTCGATCACATGGGAAGCGAAAATGAAGTCATACCTCTCCTTTTTACCGATAACCTCGCTGAGGCTGCGTCCATCCGAAACGTAGTCAACCTCTTCAATCTGTAATGCGTTATCGCTGTACTTCTTGCGCAAGGTGGCGGCATCGGCATGATCGATCGTTTCAACATTGTAGCCACGTGATTTTGGCAACAGAGGATTGTAGCTTGGACCTACTTCCAGACCGAAGCCGCTCGCGTCGAACATTGAAAGAAGCAACTCAGTCCTGTTCAGCATGGCCGATTCCGATCGTGGCGGAGTTGCGCTTAAAGGGTGCTATTGCATCGACCCCGGATAGCGGTGCCGGTCCTAGTAGCACCACCACAGCGGCGAAGCCTCGCAGCCGGTCAAGGTTTCGAAAGCGCTCGTCTATTGCGGGAAAAAGCCGCCGAACACCCAATCGTTCAGCTGTTGTGAACAGCGAGCCAAAATTGGCTCTATTCCAAAAATGACCCGATCTAAACGTCAATACCCCTTGTATATTCTGCAAGATTCCACCCATTTCTACGCTGATATACTTATGAGTTTACGTTTATTAACGTGTTCAGCGCACAGGTCGCTTGATCGTCCTCCCCGTCACCCCAAGGCACGTTAGCCCCCAAAGCTTGATCGCACAATATGCTCTAGAGAGTTATGTACATCTTGGATTGATCTACGTGGGGCGCGAGTTTTCGTGAAGAAAAAAACCGAAAATGCGGCCGAATTTTTGGTGCAGCACCGGCAAACATATTTGTTCGCCTGTTGCAGGTAAAACTACCGCTTCTGGGAACGACTTCGCGATTAGTCGCGATATTGCATGAAAGTGGCTGGAAATATCGCTTAAAGCTCGGAATCTCGATTTTATGGCGATCAGCAGCCGCCAGCCGTCAGCAATCCGTTTATTCCTTGGAGTTAATCTCTGGCGAGCTGATCTTCGGCCACAACGAGGGCAGGGTATCCAATCTCGTAGACCTCAAGGCGGGTTCGGGCCTTTGAAATGGCTGGCGTCGCCGCAATTTCATCACTGGCATCATGCCAATGAGCGCGAAGCCTGGGACAAGAATTTCGCCGGGCAGCTGCCTTTGCTCGACATGCTGGGAGGCACATTGTTCATGCCCGAAAGGATGCCGCAGAATACGACACCGATGACCCGGTTCCCTCGCTCTATCATCAGCAGCTTGCCTATCCCTTTGTCGGCGATCAACTCTTGTCGGCAACACCGAACAGACCGCCCCGCCGGCAAGGCTGGCAGAGGCCTCGCCGACGTCTGCCGGCAAGTCCGAGTGATCTTTTTTGCTGGGCAGGCCTGGTCCCGGCCGTCTCAGACGGCGTAGCCGCCATAACCGTGTGCGACCGGCTTGACCGAGACGGCCGGCTGGACCGCGGGCCAGAGGATGCCTGCCGTGACCGCAAAGGTGATCAGGGCATCGCGTGCGGCCTCGGTCGAGATTTCTCCGGCGCGCGCCGCCTCGCAAGCCCTCACGGCCGCGCCATAGCTCAGGCGCCGGCGTGACGGCGGAAATTCGGTCAGGAAATCATGCATGTCGAACAGCGAGGCGAGCATGCGTTTGTGGCCGGCGCCAACGCTAACGGCAACCGGGGTGAAGAACATCGCGTCGTGCATTCTGGCCTCTCTGGATGGGCGGAAGGGCGGCGGCCGCCGCCCTCCGATCGCGGGTTGGACGCCAGAAAACGCGGCCGGCGGCCCGAGGTTCCCTGAGAGATGCCATGACAGGACGATTTGCTTCTTGAAGTCGCTCCCCGGCCGGCAATTCGCGGTTGCGGCTATTTCCACATGCCGCGAATGCGGGCGCCGAGGTCGACGCGGACTTCAGGTCTGTGGCGCGGATCGTCCTTTGCGTGGACGCTCGCCCAAGAGGTCTGTTCGAAAGCGCCGAGGATCGAGGCCGGGATGAAACGGGTTCGCGAGGCATAGACGTGGCGGTCGCCGCGCGCTGCCTGGCCGTGAGTGAAGAAGCGCTGCGGCGTCACCAGATGCAGGCCGTCCTTGGCCCGCGTCATTGCGACGTAAAGCAGCCGGCGCTCCTCCTCAATGTCTTCCTTGGTGCCGACGCCGAGATCGGCCGGGATGCAGCCATCGACGGTGTTGAGCACGAAGACGTTCTTCCATTCCTGGCCCTTGGCCGAATGAATGGTCGACAGGATCAGATAGTCCTCGTCGCGGTGCGGCGGCCCGGCCTGGTCGCTGGTCGCATCCGGTGGATCCAGCGTCAGCTCGGTCAGGAAGCGCTCGCGCGAAGCATAGCCGGAACCGATCTGCTCGAGCTGCATGAGGTCGGCTCGCCGCGTCGTCGCATCCTCGTGGATGCGCTCAAGATGCGGCTCGTACCACAGCCTGACCTGTTCGAGATCGGCCGGCCATTTCCCCGACCGGGCGCGCAGGCCGGAATAAAGCGCAACGAAGGCTGGCCAGTCCTCAGCCGCGCGTTGCGGCGGCCGGTAGCGGGCCAGCCCCATTTCCTCGTCGAGCGATGTCGCCATGGTCTCGACGATGGTGCTCGCCGCCGAAGGGCCGATGCCGGGCAGGAGCTGCAGCACGCGGAAGCCGGCGACGCGGTCGCGCGGGTTCTCGGCAAAGCGCAGCACCGAAAGCACGTCCTTGACATGGGTGGCGTCGAGGAATTTGAGCCCGCCGAACTTGACGAAGGGGATGTTGCGGCGCGTCAGTTCGATCTCCAGCGGGCCGCTGTGGTGCGAGGCGCGAAACAGCACCGCCTGCGATTTCAGCACCGTGCCGGCCTCGCGCTCGGCCAGGATGGCCTGGCAGACATAGTTCGCCTGCTCGGCCTCGTCGCGCACGCTGACCAGTTTCGGCCTTTGCGAGGATTTGCGCTCCGACCAGAGGTTCTTGGTGAATCGCTCCGACGCCTCCGAGATGACCGCGTTGGCTGCCGCCAAAATAGTCACGGTCGAGCGGTAGTTGCGCTCCAGCATGATGATATCGGCGGCTCGCGCGAATTGTTGCGGGAAATCGAGGATGTTGCGCACTTCCGCGGCGCGAAACGAATAGATCGACTGCGCGTCGTCGCCCACCACTGTCAGTCCGGCGCCGTCCGGCTTCAGCGCCGAAAGGATCGAGGCCTGCAGCCGGTTGGTGTCCTGGTATTCGTCGACCAGCACATGGTCGAAACGCGAGCCCAGATGCGCCGCGATCTCCGGCTCGGCGGCCATTTGCGCCCAGTAGAGCAGGAGGTCGTCGTAATCGAGCACGTTCTGCGCCTGCTTGGCCTCGACATATCGGGCGAACAGAGCCTTCAGTTGTTCGGCCCAGCCGGCACACCACGGAAAGGCCGAACCCAGCACCTCGCCAAGCGGCGCCTGCGCGTTGACAGCGCGCGAATAGATCGCCAGGCAGGTGCCCTTGGTCGGAAAACGGCTTTCGGTCTTCGAGAATCCAAGTTCATGCCGGGCAAGATTCATCAGGTCGGCGGAATCCTCGCGGTCGTGAATGGTAAAGGCCGGGTCGAGGCCGATCGTCAGCGCATAGTCGCGCAGCAGCCTGGCGCCGATGCCGTGAAACGTGCCGGCCCAGGCCAGCGCATCGGCGATGACGGACGCGTCTCGGCCCAGCACCTCGCCGGCGATGCGTTCGACCCGCCTGGCCATTTCGGTGGCGGCGCGGCGCGAGAATGTCATAAGCAGAATGCGTCTGGGATCAGCGCCCTTGACGATCAGATGCGCAACCCGGTGGGCGAGCGTGTTGGTCTTGCCGGAGCCGGCGCCGGCGATCACCAGCAGCGGCCCGGCGATCTGGCCGTCGCCATGTTCGACAGCGAGCCGCTGCTCGGCGTTGAGCTTCGCCAGATAGGCGGGCCGCAAGGACGAATCATTGATGGCGATGGTCATCGCCTATCAAGCATCGTTTCCGCTTTGTTCGCAACGGGCGGAAGTCGCCCTTACCGCCGTGGCGCGACACCCGTTGCCGCCGACTGGCGCCGCAAGGCGGCGCGTTCGTCGCCAGGCACCGGCAACGGATCCAAATTGTCAGGCACGTCCTTGATGATCTCCTTGGCGATGCGATAGGTCGCGTAAGCGAAAAGGCCGGTAATGAGCAGACGGATCATGGCGCGATCTCCTTTGGGCAACCAACCTCAGAGCCGCCGTTTGGTTCCAGCCGACGCGGCGTCGTTTGCGAGCGTGCAACCAAAGCCGAACCACCTCGTTGCCTTACGAAGAACCACCTCGTTGCCTTACGAAGGAGAGGGCAGACCTAGGAGGTCGCCATGAAGAGGCTTCTGATTCTGTTGGCCGCCAGCTTGGCGCTCGCCGCCTGCGACGGCGACATCCAGCCAACCAAAGCCCCGGTGCTCGATCAAACCCCGCAGACGGATTCGGCGCCAAAGCCGGCGGCCAGCGGCGATCAGCCGGCGCAATGATCGTTTTAGCGGGACGACAAGGCTGAAGGTAGCCTTCGGGAGAAGAAGGCCGGCGCCGCTTGGGAGGTGAGCTGATAGCGCCGGCCAGGCGGATATCAGGTCCGCCGCAACAACCGAAGATAGCTGAGTCTCTCGCCTGCGTCATGAGGTGGCAGTTTTCGTGCCGGTTCTGCTCGTGCCGTCTGCGCAAAACCAGCTGAAACGGCCGCAAATCCCGCAAGGCCGCGGAAAGAATCCGACCTCAGGCAATGGCCTTGCGCAGCACCGGGCCGCTGGCAATCCCGGCGTCCAGCTGGCACTGCGTCAGCGCCGCCTCGGCCATGATCCACTGTTTGAACAGTTCCACCTTGCGCGTGTAGGGCGCGGTGACCGGGCAGACGAAATACCAGCCGGCGGTGTTGGGGTGATGCACGGCAAACGGCGCCACCAGTCTCTCTGCGCGGATCTCGCTCGCCATATAGGCGCGGTTGGCGACTGCAAAGCCCATGCCGGCATTGGCCGCCTCATAGGACATCATGCAGGAATCGAAATAGATGCTCTTGGTCTCGCCGAGCACGGAACTCGCGCCGGCAAAACCCAGCCACGACTGCCAGTTCTGCGTGCAGGTGTCGGAATGCAGCAGCGTGAAATGCCTGAGGTCGTCGGGCGTCACCTTTGACGGCGGCCTATCGCCGAGAACCTCGTGGAACAGCTTCCTGCTGCACACCGGCGTCAAATCCTCCTTGAACAGCAGGTCCGCTTTGAGGTCGGGAAAGCTGCCGTCGCCATAGCGGATCTCGAGGTCGAACTCGGAGGTGGCGAACTCATTGGTGGCGTAGGAGGTCGAGACGCGCATCTCGATTTCGGGATATTGCCGCTGGAACAGCGGCAGGCGGGCAAACAGCCAGCGCGCCGCGAACGTCGGCAGCACCGAAATCTTCAGCACATGCGCCTGCGACTGTCCGGTCGCCTCCATGCTGGCCGCCACGATGCGCTCCAGCGCCTCGCGAACGCGCGACACATAGGTCTCGCCTTCGGGTGTCAGCGACACCGCATTGCCACCGCGCTGGAAGATCTTGAAGCGCAGCTGGTCCTCGAGGCTTTTAACGCGCTGGCTGACGGCGGAAGCAGTAATGAACTGCTCTTCGCCGGCGCGCGTGAAGTTACGGTGCCGGGCGGCACTTTCGACAATCTTCAGCGAATTGAGGTTGACCTGACTGAGCAGACGCACGCGTTTCGACCTTAAGCTGGGCTTACACTAGCACCAGCATTCCTAATTTTACAGGGGTGGGGAAATTAATCGACAGTTTACCAAGTGATGCCCCCATCCTGGAGAAGTAGAATGAACGCCCATACCATACCTGAACTGCGCTACGCGATGAGCCGAGAAGCCATTATCGGTCATGAGACGGCCTGGAAAGTGTCCGGTTTCGGCGTTGCGCAGTATCTGCATGGCTACGACCCGGCGCTGCTGGCGGCGATCGAAGAGGCGGCGTTGAAGCTCAAGGCCAGCCACGCCGTGCACAAGCACCTCGACCTTACCTTCATCACCGGCGCCGACCGTTTTATCCCGGAGATCAAGGAGTTGCTGCATGACAAGCTGCGCCTGGAACGTCTGTCCGACATGATGGGCACCAAGCTCGAGCCCTATCCGCTGTCGATCGTCGGCTCGACCGTCACTTTCATGAATCCCAAGGACGGCGCCGTCGATTGGCATTGCGACGGTGTCCCGGTCACCGAACTCATTCCGCTGTCGATCAGCAATCCGCTGGTCGGCGGCCATCTCGAAATCTACTGCGACGATTCCGAGACCGGCCGCGCCATCCTTGAATCCGGCCGCGAGATTCCGCGCAACCAGGTCATGCGCATCGACCACAAGATGAACTACGCCACGCTCGGCCAGTTTCTCGGCGTCCTGCACCGCACCGCGCCGATCCAGCTCGGCTCGCGCGTCACGCTGGTCCTCAACCAGCGCTCGGTGGCCAAGCCTTATGTCGACGACAATCGCATGTTCTATCTCGCAGCCGACAATGATCAAGATCGCGAATGGGTCAACGAACTGGCCGAAGACGTCTGGACGAACCAGCTGCCGGCCTATCGCCGCTTCGAGGAAGAACGTCCGGTTACGGCGGCGGCCGATGCGCCGGTCCCGGGCGGGTCAAGGGAATCCTGGTAGCCAGAGCATAGAAGTGGACGCCGGTTTGGCCGTCGGTAACATCATGGTCGGCGATAATGACAAGGCACCGTCTCGGCGATTCCGGGATGGATCGGGCTCGCCATCGGCCCTGGTCTTCGCCGCCGGCGCGGTCGCCCTGTGGTCGACCAACGCGCTGGTCGGCAAATCGCTGCTGGCCAGCCATCCGGTGTCGCTGGTGCAGTTGCTGCAATTTTGTGGAGCGGCTCTGGTGTTCGCCGTCATCCATCTGGCGAGCCGGAAGAGGGGCCTGCAAGACGCAGCCTTTTCCAAGGGTGCTGACGGCACCCTGGCGCCGGTCGCGGTCGGCTTTATTGGCCTGGTCGGCACCATGGTGCTGCAATACATCGCCTTTGCGTCCATGCCGGTGATCGAGGCCAATCTCGTCGCCTACACCTGGCCGCTGATGGTCGCGGCGGCGGTCATCGTGCTGGGCAAGCGGCAACGCCCCGTGCTTCTGGGTTTGACTGCCGTGCTCGGCTTTGTCGGCGTGGCGCTGGTGATCTCGGGTGGCCGCGGCCAGCCTTTTCTCCAGGGCAGCATCGTCGGCTATCTCGCTGCCTTCGGCTCGGCGCTGTGCATGGCCTTCTATTCGATTGCGGTCGCCCGCCTGGCCACACCGTCGGAGCGTTTGCTTTTGCCTTCGGCATTGGTCGGCGTCGGCCTGACCTTGCTGTGGTGTATTCACGACGGCGCAGCCTGGCCATCCAGCGAGCACCTCCTGCTTGGCCTCTATCTCGGCGCCGGTCCGATGGGGCTGGGATATTATTTCTGGTCGCGCGCCTTGAAGCTTGAAGGCGGTGGCAAGGTTGCGGTCATCGCCTATCTGACGCCGATCGCGTCGACGCTGCTGCTGACACTGTCAGGCGAAAGGCTGACGCTGACCGCGATAGCCGGTGCGGTCCTCGTCATCGGCAGCTGTATTGCGGTGGGCATAGAACGCTCGGAGGCTGAACATGCTTGACGACGATGAACGCCTCGCCAGACAGGAAGCATTCTGGCTGATCAAGGAGTTCGGCGCCGAGGCGCCGCTCTATGCCGCCATGAAGGCCGAAAAGGCGATAGAGCAAAAAGATTTCGGCCGGTGCGCCCGCTGGAAGCGCATTCTGGAGATACTGGCCGACTCCAAACCTGCCGGGTCCGTGCAGTTGAAATCTGCTGGCGCGAAGTCGGCCGTTTCCAAGTATTAGATTTTCTAATTTGCAACGTTGCAACCTGTTGTGGAAACATCCTCCTGTTCCGATTCTTGATCGTTTATTGAGACTTAGCGACCCGTTGGGGGGTGCAGCTAGGTCGATACATCAAGAGAAGTCTTAAAAAAAGCCGGCAACTTCATGACCGGCGGGGAGAAACAGAATTGCACACCATCGACAGCAAGACCGCTATTGAACTGACTGCTGACATCGTCTCGGCCTATGTCGGCAACAATCCTCTCCCTGCGTCCGGCCTGCCGGATCTGATCGCCAGCGTCAGCGCATCGGTGCGCAAGCTGGGCAGCATTGCCGCCGTGGAAAGCCCCGCGCTGAACCCCGCTGTCAATCCGAAGCGGTCGGTGTTTCCCGACCACATCGTCTGTCTGGAAGATGGCAAGAAATTCAAGTCGCTGAAACGCCACCTGATGACCGACCATGGTCTCAGCCCGGAGGAATATCGTGGCAAATGGGGCTTGCCGTCGGACTATCCGATGGTGGCGCCGAACTACTCCGCGACCCGTTCGGCACTGGCCAAGTCCTCGGGCCTCGGCCGCAAGCCGGCCGTTCCGGCCGCCGCGGCCAAGGTGACGAAGCGCAAACCCAAAGCCTGAACCAGGCAGCCTCTGAAAAGTCGGTCTGCTGTTTGCAATGGACGGCGCGCTTAAGGCGCGCCGTTTTCATGCCTTATGCCCCCGCCGGCGCCCAGGCCCTTGCGAAGCGCCGCCCTCCCGTGCAAAAGCCCCGGCATGCTTATCATCAACGATCTTTCGCTCCGCATGGCCGGACGCTTGCTTCTCGATCATGCCTCGCTGACCTTGCCGGCCGGCACAAAGGCCGGCCTCGTCGGCCGCAACGGCACCGGCAAGACGACGCTGTTCAAGGCCATCACCGGCGACTTTCCCTCCGAGACCGGCTCGATAAGCCTGCCCAAGAACACCCGCATCGGCCAGGTGGCGCAGGAAGCGCCCGGCACCGAGGAGCCGCTGATCGAGATCGTGCTCAAGGCCGATCTCGAGCGCACCGCATTGCTCGAGGAGGAAAAGACCGCCACCGACGCGCACCGCATTGCCGACATCCATATGCGGCTGGCGGATATCGATGCGCATTCGGCGGAATCCCGCGCGGCCACCATCCTCGCCGGCCTTGGCTTCGACGACGCCGCGCAGCGCCGCCCGGCCTCGTCCTTCTCCGGCGGCTGGCGCATGCGTGTGGCGCTCGCCGCGGTGCTGTTTGCCGAGCCCGACCTTCTGCTGCTCGACGAGCCGACCAACTATCTCGATCTCGAAGGCACGCTTTGGTTGGAAAACTACGTGTCGAAATATCCGCACACCGTGCTTCTGATCTCGCACGATCGCGACCTGCTCAACCGCGCCGTCAATTCCATCGTTCATCTCGACCAGAAGAAGCTGACCTTCTGGCGCGGCGGCTACGACCAGTTCGAGCGCCAGTACACCGAGCAGAAGGAATTGCAGGAGAAGGGCCGCGTCAAGCAGGAAGCCGCGCGCAAACACATGGAGTCCTTCGTCGAACGCTTCCGCGCCAAGGCTTCGAAGGCGAGACAGGCGCAGTCGCGCATCAAGGCGCTGGAGAAGATGAAGCCGATTGCCGCGATCGTGAACGACACGGTGCGGCCGTTCTCTTTCCCCGAACCGGTGAAAACGGTGGCGTCGCCGATCATTGCCTTGAACAACGTCAATGTCGGCTACACCGAGGGCCAGCCGATCCTCAAGAAGATGACGTTGCGCATCGATGCCGACGACCGCATCGCCCTGCTCGGCGCCAACGGCAACGGCAAGTCGACCTTCGCCAAGCTTCTGTCGGGCCGGTTGAAGCAGGAGAGCGGCACCATGACGGTGGCGCCGGGCCTGAAAGTGGCGATCTTCGCCCAGCACCAACTCGACGACCTACGCCCGGATGAAAACGCCTATGAGCATGTCCGCCGGCTGATGCCGGAAGCGCCGGAATCCAAGGTGCGCGGCCGCGTCGCCCAGTTCGGTCTGACCACCGAAAAGATGAACACCGCCGCCAAGGACCTGTCCGGCGGCGAGAAGGCGCGCCTGCTCATGGGCCTGTCGGCCTTCGAGGGTCCAAACCTGTTCATCCTCGACGAACCGACCAACCATTTGGACATCGACAGCCGCGAGTCCTTGATCCATGCGCTGAACGAGTTTCCCGGCGCCGTCATCCTGATCTCGCATGACCGGCATCTGCTGGAAGCGACCGCCGACCGCCTGTGGCTGGTCAAGGATGGTGCGGTCAACCCGTATGACGGCGACCTAGAGGACTACAAGACGCTCGTCACCGGCGTGTCCGGCGATCGACGCGGCAAGCGCGAGGCCGAGAAGGCATCAAAGGCCGATCGCCGCCGCGATGCCGCGGCGCGCCGCGCCGCCTTCGAGCCGCTGGCCAAGGAAATCCGCGCCACCGAAGCGCTGATGGACCGCATCCGCAAACGCATCGACCTGATCGAGGATGAACTCGCCAATCCGGCGGTGTACGAAAAGGATCCGTCGACCGCGACCCGGCTCGCCAAGGAGCGCTCGCAGCTGGCACAGCAGTTGGCTGGCCACGAGGAAAAGTGGCTGACCATGTCGGCCGAGTACGAGGAAGGCACGGCGGAGTGATTTACCCTCCCCCTTGTGGGGAGGGTCGATCCGCGAAGCGGAGCGGGGTGGGGGTCCGCGCCGCACCCCGTCGCTGCGCGCCGACCCTCCCCATCAAGGGGAGGGTAAGATCTGGCCCTACACGCCGCCCGCGAAACCCGCTAAAAACGCCGCATGAACCAGCACGCCAAGGTCAGAATCGGCCACTCCGCCTGTCCGCATGATTGCCCTTCGACCTGCGCGCTCGAGGTCGAACTGCTCGATGGCAACCGCATCGGCCGTGTCCATGGCGCCAAGTCCAATACGTATACGGCTGGTGTGGTCTGCGCCAAGGTCGCGCGCTATGCCGACCGTGTCCACCATCCCGACCGGCTGCTGAAGCCGCTTGTTCGCGCCGACGCCAAGGGCGCCGGCATCTGGAAAGAATCCAGCTGGGAAGCGGCACTCGACCTCGTCGCCGAGAAATTCATCGCGGCCGAGGAAAAATACGGCTCCGAGACCGTCTGGCCTTATTTCTATGCCGGCACGATGGGGCTGGTGCAGCGCGACGGCATCGACCGGCTGCGCCATGCGAAAAAATACTCCGGCTTCTTCGGCTCGATCTGCACCAATCTGGCCTGGACCGGCTGGATGATGGGAGCGGGCGCCTTGCGTGGTCCCGATCCGCGCGAGATGGCGAAGTCCGACTGCGTGGTGATCTGGGGCACCAATGCCGTGGTCACGCAGGTCAATGTCATGACCCACGCCATCAAGGCGCGGAAGGAGCGTGGCGCCAGGATCGTCGTCATCGATGTCTACGAGAACGCGACGATGAAGCAGGCCGATATAGGCCTTGTGCTGAAGCCCGGCACCGATGGCGCGCTGGCCTGCGCGGTCATGCATGTGCTGTTCAGGGAAGGCATGGCCGACCGCGCCTATCTCGAAAGATACACCGACGATCCGAAGGGGCTGGAAGCGCATCTGGAGACGCGCACGCCGGAATGGGCTTCCGCCATCACCGGTCTTGCCGTCACCGAGATCGAGGCTTTCGCACGCCTCGTCGGCACGACGAGGAAAACCTATTTCCGCCTCGGCTATGGCTTTGCCCGCCAGCGCAATGGCTCGGTCAACATGCACGCGGCATCCTGCATCGCCGCCGTCACCGGCGCCTGGCAATATGAGGGTGGCGGTGCCTTCCATTCCAATTCCGGCATCTTCAAGCTCAACCAGGATGTGCTGGAAGGCGCCGCGATGCGCGATCCCAATATTCGCCATCTCGACCAGTCGCGTATCGGCCCGGTGCTGACCGGTGCAGCGGACGCGCTTTACGGTGGCCCGCCGGTGACGGCGATGCTGATCCAGAACACCAACCCGGTGAATGTCGCGCCCGAGCAGCGGCTGGTGAAGCAGGGTTTCCTGCGTGACGACCTGTTCACCTGCGTGCACGAGCAGTTCATGACCGACACGGCAAAGCTCGCCGATGTCGTTTTGCCGGCAACGATGTTTCTCGAGCATGACGACGTCTACAAGGGCGGTGGCAACCAGCACATCACGCTCGGCCCCAAGCTGATCGAACCGCCGGAAGGGCCGCGCACCAACCATTTCGTCATCGAGCAATTGGCGCAACGTCTCGGCGTCGCAGACCGGCCGGGCTTTGGCCTGACCGAGCAGCAGCATATCGACATCATCCTCGGCAAGCGCGGGCTGGGCTCCTTCGCCAGCCTCAAGGAAGACAAATGGGTCGACCTGCAGCCGGATTTCGAGGCGGCGCATTTCATCGATGGTTTCGGCCATGCCGACAAGAAATTTCACTTCCGCGCCAATTGGAGCGGGCAGGCGGCGCCCAACCGGCCGCCGAAAATCATGGGCCTGTTCGGGCCGGTGGCGGAGCTCCCGGAATTCCCCGACCATGTCGACCTGATCGAGGTCGCGGATGCGGAGCATCCGTTCCGGCTCGCCACATCGCCGGCGCGCAACTTTCTCAATTCGACATTCGCCGAGACACCTGTGTCGAGAGCCAAGGAAGGCCGGCCGGAACTCCTGGTGCACCCGGACGATGCCGCCGCGCTTGGATTGGGCGACGGCGACCGTATCGAGGTCGGCAACCGGCGTGGCGAGGTGGTGCTGCACGCAAAGCTGTTCGAAGGCCTCAAGCGCGGCGTGGTGATCGGCGAGGGCATCTGGCCAAACAGCGCCCATGAGCGTGGCGAAGGCATCAATGTGCTCACCGGCGCCGATGCGCCGGCACCTTATGGCGGCGCTGCCTTTCACGACAACAAGGTCTGGCTGCGGCCGGCGGGCTAAAGCAATTCCAGGAAAAGTGTGAGCGGTTTTCCGTCCGGAATTGCGTAAAAGAGACTGGCTATCCCGGCAGAGGCACCGTCAGCCCCACCTTGACACGGTCCATGGCAACGAAGGTGCGGAATTTTCGGACATTCTTGCTGTCGAAGAACAGTCTGCGCGTCAGGGCCTCATAGGCCCCCATGTCGGCCGCGGTGATGACTAGGATGAAGTCGGCCTCGCCGGTGACGTAGTAGCATTGCTGCACTTCGGGCTCTGCCGAGAATTGCCGCTTGGCCGCGTCGATCAGGTCCGAGCGTTCGCTCTCCAGTTCGACCTCGACGAAAATGGTGATGGGCTGGCCGACCACAACGGGGTTGATGACAGCGACGTTGCCGGCAATGACGCCGGACTGTTCCATGCGCTTGATGCGCCGCTGCACCGCCGGCGCCGACAGGTTGACGGCTTCACCGATCAGCCGCTGCGGCGTCGTGTTGTCCCGCTGCAGGATGGCAAGGATGGCGAGGTCGAAACTGTCGAGCGAAGGCGATCGAGGCAAAGCGCTATCCTGGCGAAACAAACTTGCATTTCGAAGCGCCAATAACAGCGCTATTTGCGCCTCGGCTGCAATATGATTTCGTCACACCCAAAGGAGGCCACCCGTGTTCCTGCTCAACAGCAATGCCTTGCACCGCCGGCCGCTCGATCCGGTCGATGCCGAAACGCTGGGGAATGCCGGTGCCGATAAGGTCGAGCGCTTTCTTGCCCATCGCGACAATCACCTCGCAACTCCGTTGCATGCATTGCCGACGCTGGCCGGCGAACTCGGCCTTGGCGCCGTCCACATCAAGGATGAAGGCTTTCGCCTCGGTCTCGGCAGTTTCAAGGCGCTCGGCGGCGCCTATGCCGTTTTTCGACTGGTGCTGGAGGAGGCGAGCCGATCGCTTGGTCGGCCCGTTGACGTGGCCGATCTCAACCGGTTCGACGTCCGGGCGGTCGCTGCCGGCATGACGGTTGCCTGCGCCACCGACGGCAATCATGGCCGCTCGGTCGCGCAAGGTGCACAGTTGGTTGGCGCGAAAGCGGCAATCTTCGTTCACGCCGGCGTCAGCGAGGCGCGCATTGCAGCAATAGCCCGCTATGGCGCCGAGATGATCCGCGTCGACGGCAATTATGACGACTCGGTCAGGCAGGCCGCCGAGGTTTCAGCTGAGCAAGGTTGGACCGTGGTGTCCGACACCTCCTGGCCGGGCTACGAGCGCATCCCCGGTCTGGTCATGCAGGGCTATACGGCGATCGTGCGCGAAGCCTTGCGCCAGTTGCCGCAGCCGCCGACCCATGTCTTCGTGCAGGCCGGTGTCGGCGGCATTGCCGCCGCCCTGGCCGGCCATCTCGCCATCGTGCTCGGTGACGCCAGGCCGACCTTCATCGTCGTCGAGCCAGCCCGCGCCGCCTGCGTTGTCGCAGCCGCCCGGGCGGGCCACGTGGTCAAGGTCGCACACGATCAGCCGACGGTGATGGCGATGCTCGAATGCTACGAGGCCTCGCAAGTTGCCTGGCGCGTTCTGGCGCGGGTTGCCGATGCCTTCATGACAGTGGATGAGGAGGAGGCGGTCGCGGTGATGCGGCGGCTGGCACGGCCGGCTGGCAATGATCCAGTGATCGTCGCCGGCGAAAGCGGCGGCGTCGGTCTGGCCGGGCTGATCCGGGCGGTGGCCGACCACAAGGCCGCGCTCGGGCTCGACGACAAATCCCGCGTGCTGCTGATCAACACCGAAGGCGCCACAGACCCGCATCGCTATACCGAGCTGGTCGGGCAGAGCCCCGCCGATGTGCTGGCCGGCAAGCTGAAGGCCGAGGCATAGCCATGATCGGGATCGATGCACAGCGTCTGCTTGGCCGCATCCGGGAACTCGGCGCCGTTGGCCGCGACAGTGAGGATAGGCTGATCCGGCTCGCCGCCTCCGACACAGACAGACAGGGCCGTGACCTCTTTGTCGGCTGGCTCAGGCAGGCCGGGCTGGAAGTCGCCATCGACCGGGTCGGTAATATCTTCGGCATCTGGCAAAGCCCCGACAATGCCGGGCAGGCGCCGCTGCTCATCGGTTCGCATATCGACACCGTTATCGATGCCGGCATCTATGATGGCTGCTACGGCGTGCTGGCCGGGCTGGAGGTGATCGAGAGGCTGCAGGCTTCGGGCTTTTCGCCGTCGCGCCCGGTCGCGGTCGCCGCTTTCACCAATGAGGAAGGCGTGCGCTACACGCCTGACATGATGGGCTCGCTATGCCATGCCGGTGGCGTCAGCGCCGAGGCCGTGCTGGCCGCCATCGGCACGGATGGCAGCGTGCTCGGCCAGGAGCTCGCCCGCATCGGCTATGCCGGCGACCGCGAACCCGGCTTCCTCAAGCCGCATGCCTATCTCGAACTTCATATCGAGCAAGGGCCGGTGCTGGAGCGTGAAGGCGTGCCGATCGGCGCGGTCGAGAATTTGCAAGGCATTTCCTGGCAGCGCATCACCATCGACGGCGCCGCCAACCATGCCGGCACCACGCCGATGTCGATGCGCAGCGACGCCGGCCACGCCGCCGCCCGCATCATCACCTTCCTGCACGATCGGGCCAGGGCTTCAAATGGGCCAACCGTGGCCACGGTCGGCACGATGCGCTTCGAACCCAACGCCATCAACGTCATTCCCGCGCGCGCCGTCTTCACCATCGACCTGCGCGATCCCGACGAACAGCGCCTGCAGGCGCATGAGGCGGCCCTTGCTGCCTATCTCGAGGAGCTTGAGGTTTCGGAGAACGTATCGATCTCGGTCGAGCGGCTCGCCCGCTTCGAACCGGTGCTATTCGACATCGGCATCGTCGAACTGATCGAGGCGGCCGCGAAGAACCGCGGTCTCGGCGTCAGGCGCATGACATCGGGCGCCGGCCATGACGCGCAGATGATGGCCCGCCTCGCGCCGGCGGCAATGATCTTCGTGCCGAGCGCCGGTGGCATCAGCCACAATCCGCGCGAACACACTGAAGATGCCGAGCTTGTCGCCGGCGCCAACATCCTGCTTGATGTCGCCAGTGAGCTTGCAAAATAGGTCGGGGAGAAAATGGCTGAGCTCGATCGTGATGTGCTGAAGCAGGAAATGACCGGCTGGCGGCGCGATTTGCACGCGCACCCCGAGTTCGGCTTCGAGGAAAAGCGCACCGCTGCCTTTGTCGCCGCGAAGCTGCGCGAATTCGGGCTGGACGATGTTGCAGAGGGGGTCGGCGGCACCGGCGTCGTCGGCACATTGAAGCGCGGCAGCGGCAACCGGGCGATTGCGCTCAGGGCCGACATGGATGCGCTGCGCATCACCGAGCAGTCCGCGACAGCCTATCGCTCGCAGAACCCCGGCATCATGCATGCGTGCGGTCATGACGGCCACACCACCATGCTGCTCGGCGCGGCAAAGCTGCTGGCCGCCGAGGGTGGTTTCGACGGCACCGTGCGTTTCGTTTTCCAGCCGGCCGAGGAGTGGGGCAAGGGCGCGCTGGCAATGCTCGATGACGGGCTGCTGCAGCGCTTCCCCTTCGACGAGATCTTTGGCCTGCACAACATGCCGGGCCTGCCCGTCGGGCATTTCGAGACCCGTGCCGGCCCATTCATGTCGGCGGAGGACAATTTCGAGATCGTGCTCAAGGGCATCGGCGGCCATGCGGCGCGGCCACATTCCGGGAACGAGACCTTGGTCGCCGCCTGCGCGCTGGTCACCAATCTGCAGACCATCGTCTCGCGCCGGCTGAGTCCCGCCGACATTTCGGTGGTTTCGGTGACCGAGCTGATCACCGACGGCACCCGCAACGCATTGCCCGGCCTCGCCCGCATCCTCGGTGACGCCCGCAGTTTTCGTCCCGAGGTCAGCGCCGAGATCGAGCGCCAGATGCGGGTCATCGCGGCAGGCACCGCCGCTGCCTACAATGTCGCCGCCGACGTGACCTATAGCAGGGAATTCGTGCCGCTGCAGAACGATGCCGACCTGGTGGACGCGGCCTTTGTCGCCGCAAGGCGCGTGCTGGCCTATGGCGCCGCCAGCATCGCGGCGGAGCCGATGACCGCCTCGGAGGATTTCGCCCGCTTCCTCGATCACGTACCGGGCTGCTTCGTCTTTCTCGGCAATGGCGAGACCTCGCCGCCGTTGCACAATTCCAGCTACGACTTCAACGATGACGGGCTGTTGCACGGCACGGATTTCCATATCGCGATCGTCAGGCAAAGACTGTGCGGCGCGATCGGGAAATGACGCCTGATCGCCTTCGCAACTGGCCCAAGCGGCACTGCTATCGCCAGCCAGCTGCCGGGTTTAGGGAGATTGCCTGTTGCCGGAGATCGCACGCCGATGACCAGGGTTTCGCTTCTGGGAATACCGCATGACGAGAACTCGTCCTATCTCAAGGGCGCGGCCGCAGCGCCGGCCCTGATCCGGCGGGAACTCAAAAGCGACGCGCACAGCTCGTGGAGCGAAACCGGCTTCGATGTGGCGGACAGTTTCGTCGACCACGGCGACATCGACTTTTCAGGCGCCGGCGGTCCATGGGAGCGGATCGAGGCCGAGGTCGGCCGCGCGCTGGATGCCGGCCACCCGTTGATCAGCCTCGGTGGCGATCATGCCATCGCCTGGCCGGTGCTGCGTGCCGTGCGCCGCCGCCATGCCAGGCTAACGATCGTCCAGATCGACGCCCATCCCGACATCTACGATGCCTATCAGGGCAACAGGCGGTCCCACACCTCGTCCTTCGCGCGCATCCTGGAGGAGGGGCTGGCTGGCCGGCTGATCCAGATCGGCCTGCGCACCCTCAATGATGAGCTTCGTGACCAGCTCAAGCGCTTCGGCGTCGAAATGATCGAGGCGCGGCATTTCAGCGAGGATCTGCAGCTCGATCTCAAGACGCCGGTCTATCTCTCGGTCGATCTCGACGGCCTCGACCCGGCTTGTGCGCCCGGCGTGTCGCACCGCGAACCCGGTGGTCTTACAACCCGGCAAGTGATCAACCTGATCCAGCGGATCGACCAGCCCATCGTCGGCGCCGATGTCGTCGAATACAATGCAAGCCAGGATGTCTCCAATCTCACCGCGCTGGTTGCCGCCAAGCTGGTCAAGGAGATCGCCGGCATGATGCTCAAGACGCATGGCGCCGGCTGAATCAATCTGGCAGGGCGGCATGGTAGATCATTGTTGTGACTCGCATTTCCAGTGAAAGCCGCCATGCCGCATCTGTTGAAGATAGCCATAGCCGGTGCGCTCGGCCGCATGGGCAGCCAGATGGCGCTGGCCGTCGAGGCCGATCCCAGGCTGACGCTCGTCGCCCGCTTTCACAGGCCGGGCAGCATCGGTGAGGGGCTGGTCGAGCGCGACGAAGCACTGGCGCTTGCGGATGTCGTCATCGATTTCACCACGCCTTCGGCCTCCGTCGATCTTGCACAAGCTTGCGCGGCCCGCGGCGGCCCGGCGCTGGTCATCGGCTCGACCGGCTTCGAGCCGGCCGATCTCGCCGCCATCGCTACTGCTTCGAAGTCCGTCGCCATCGTTCGCTCCGGCAGCTACTCGCTCGGGCTCAGCATGCTGACCGGGCTGGTCGAGCAGGCGGCGCGAGCACTTGGTCCCGCCGCCGACATCGAAATCCTGGAAGCGCATCACCGCATGAAGGTCGACGCACCGTCGGGCACGGCGCTGATGCTGGGCGAGGCGGCCGCTCGCGGACATGGCGTCAGGCTGGACGATGTGGCGAAACGCATCCGCGACGGCCTTACAGGTCCACGCCCTGCCGGCGAGATCGGCTTTGCCGTGCTGCGCGGCGGCAGCATCGTCGGCGAGCACAGCGTGAGCTTGCTGGCCGAGGGCGAGACGCTCACGCTTTCCCATTCGGCGGGCCACCGCTCGATGTTCGCGCGCGGCGCCATTGCGGCAGCACGCTGGGTCGCCGTCCGGCCGCCCCGCGAATACGACATGCGCGACGTACTGGGCTTCACGACCTTTTGAGATGCAAGGGTAACGCAACGAGGGGCGTTGGAGGTCGGAGCCGCCTAGAGAATAGAATATAGCAACAACTACGCCATTTCGCGCCTTCCAACACCGAACCGAACGGTTCGGTTCGCACATTTTTGTGATTGGCAATGGCAGCAACGCACACCCACTTCGGGGTGGTCCGAGCGACGCGAATTCCTCCCAAGGCACGCCACTTGACGGACAGAACTGAAAAATCTGGATTACCTGAAATGACCAAGATCGCACTTACCGCTGCTGCCATCCTCCTTGCCACCGGCACCGCTTTCGCAGGCAGCGACCACTACGGCTCCGACGGCGTCAACCAGCCTGCTGTGACAGCGCCCGCCGGCAACATCGATCACAATTATACCGCCTCGATCCGCAAGCCGGCCAGCCTCGGCGATTTCACGATCAAGGGCGACTCGAACCAGCCGGAATCCGGCCAGGGCATCTGGGGTCGTTGATTTTCTGAGAAATCTACGACCACAAAGAGCGGTGGGCCCGGCCCACCGCTCTTGTTTTTATGCAATCGACTCGGGCCGCAAAGATCTTGAATCAATCCGCCAGCAATTGGTCCTATCTCCTTGTTTGACCGTGGTCTTTTCAAAACACGGTTTGCGGCTGTCACCTGCGGCTAGCCCGTTAAGCAGCTTGGTCTAGCTTAGATCCTTCGGCTTGATGCAATGCGTCAACCGGGCCGCGCCGAAGCCGAGATCCGCCCAGTCGCCGTCGATGACAAAGCGGGCAAGGGCGCCGGTCGGGAGTTTCTCTTCAAGTTTCCTTAGAGCAGCCACACCCGATCGCGGACCGGCGAGCCGGCGGGCAAAGTCCTCCAGGCCGGGATTATGGCCGAGCACCAGGAGACAGCTAGCCGATGCGACTGCCTGCTGCACCTCTGCCAGAATGTCGCCAGCCGTGGCTTCGAAAAGCGCCTCGGCGAACTCCACCGTTACGCTCGCCGAAAGTTCCGCCGAGACCAGCCGCCATGTCTCGCGCGTGCGCAGCGCCGGCGACACCAGCGCCAGGTCAGGCTGCCAACTGCGCCGGGCCAGTTCGCGCCCCATCATCGGCGCCGTCTTCAGCCCGCGCGGCCCGAGCGGCCGGTCGAAATCAGCAAGCGCCGGGTCGTCCCAGCTCGACTTGGCGTGGCGAAGAAGAAGCAGCTGTTTCATCTGTTAGATCTCAGGACCAGGGAATTTCGCGCTGGAAGTCCTTGCCGTATCCGCCACCGTATTTAGCGCCCGTAGCGGCATCAAAGGCTGCCGACAAAGTGCCGAAGACGAACAGGCCGACGCGCCTCTCATCTTTGTCCCATTGGACGGCAATATCCGCTTCGGTGATCGCCCAGGCACCCGATCGAATATGAATTGCGCCGATGATCCGCCCAACTACCTCGTCATGCGCTTCGTATAGGTAAAAATAAGCCGTGGCGTTTGCTGGCCCTTCAGTGTCGTCATATTCAAAGACGCCGGCGAGATCGCCTTTTCCCCGGATCGCGCTGTCAAAAATATCCAAGGGCTTTCAGGTCCTGAAGCGCCTACGGCGTGATCCGCGCCAGATGTTCGAGATCGCGCTCTTCGCGCAGCGGGTCGGGGGCCATCACCACGGAAGTTCCGTTTTCGGCATCGTCGGCGAAATGTGCCAGCACGGTGCGGCCGCCTTCCATGTGCGCCTTGCCGTCGGCGACCAGCCCGAGCGCCAGCGCATAAAGCCGGTGCTCGGCCTTCAGCACTCTGGCGGCCAGCGTGTCTTCGTTGTCGCCGACCATCACCGGCACCGCTGCCTGCGCGATGATCGGGCCGTCATCCATCTCTGATGTGACGAAATGCACCGTGCAGCCATGAATGCGAATTCCGGCGCGCAGGGCGCGCGCATGCGTATCGAGCCCTTTGAAGGCCGGCAGCAGGGCAGGGTGGATGTTGAGCATGCGCCCTTGCCACTTCTCGACCAGGCCGCGGGAGAGAATGCGCAGATAGCCGGCCAGCGCCACGATCTCGGCGTTGAACGCAATCAGAGCGGCGTCGATCGCCACATCATGCGCTTCCTTGCTGGCATGGTCGGCGCGCACGATGACCTTGGTCGGGATACCGCGCGCGGCCGCGATGCCGAGGCCGGCGGCGTTGGCCCGGTCGGAAATGACGCCAACGATCTCGGCGGGATAGGCCGGGTCGCTCGCCGCCGCGATTAGCGCCGTCATGTTCGAGCCGCGTCCCGAGATCAAAACAACCGTGCGTTTCCTGCTCATAGGCCGATCGAGCCCCGATAGATAACGCCGGCGTCGCGGCGCGGCACGATGCGGCCGATCGGCGTCACCGTCTCGCCGGCCTCCTGCAGCACGGCTGCGACCTGTGCGGCCTGGCCGGAGGCGACGACGAGGATCATGCCGATACCGCAGTTGAAGGTGCGCATCATCTCCTCCGGCGCCACGCCGCCAGTCTTCGCCAGCCAGGAAAACACCTGCGGCACATCGATGGCATTGAGATCGAGCTCTGCGGAAAAGTCCTTTGGCAGGACGCGCGGGATGTTTTCGGGGAAACCGCCGCCGGTGATGTGGGCCAGCGCCTTGATGCCGTGCGTGCCACGGATCGCTTTGAGGACCGACTTCACATAGATGCGGGTCGGCTCGAGCAGCGCCTCTGCCAGCGTCGCCTCATCGTTGAACGGCGCCGGATCGCCCCAGGCAAGACCGCTGACGCCAACGATGCGGCGCACCAGCGAAAAGCCATTCGAATGCAGGCCCGAGGAAGCCAGGCCAAGCAGCACGTCGCCTTCGACGATATCGTCGGTCGGCAGCAACTGGCCGCGTTCGGCAGCACCGACGGCGAAACCGGCCAGGTCGTAATCCTTGTCGTGATACATGCCGGGCATTTCGGCCGTCTCGCCGCCGATCAGCGCGCAGCCGGCCTGTCGGCAGCCGATTGCTATGCCGCCGACGATTGCCGCCCCCTGGTCGGGGTCGAGCTTGCCGGTGGCGAAATAGTCGAGGAAGAACAGTGGCTCGGCGCCCTGCACGACGATGTCGTTGACGCACATGGCGACGAGGTCGATGCCGATCGTGTCGTGCTTGCCGGCATCGATGGCGATCTTCAGCTTGGTGCCGACGCCGTCATTGGCGGCAACCAGCACCGGATCCGTGAAACCCGCCGCCTTGAGGTCGAACAGGCCGCCAAAACCGCCGATCTCGCCATCGGCGCCCGGCCGGCGCGTCGCGCGCACCAGCGGCTTGATCTTCTCGACCATGAGGTTGCCGGCATCGATGTCGACGCCCGCCTCGGCATAGGTGAGCCCGTTCTTGCGCTTGGCCCGGTCGCCCTTGCTCATCGTCGGCGCATCCCTGTTTCCCTCGGCGGCTCTTCGCATGAATGGTTTCGGGGGGCAAGGATGACGACAGGATACCGGGCTTTTGCCCAAGATAAATACGTGGACAGTCGCCCCTTCACCGCTGGTCCTTGCACCCACAATCCAACTCCATCATCTATCTGCAGAATAAGCATGGCGGGACATGCCTTTGACCATTCCCAACCTCATCACCATCCTGCGCTTCGTGCTGGTTCCGGCCGTCGTACTGGCGATGCTGAACATGCGCTGGGACTGGGCCTTTGCCGGCTTTCTCGTTGCAGGCATTTCCGATGGCGTCGACGGCTTCATCGCCCGCCGCTTCAACCAGCAATCGAGACTAGGCGCCTATCTCGATCCGATGGCCGACAAGGTGCTTCTGGTCTCGGTGTTCGTGGTCATGGGCTTCATCGGGAAATTGCCGCTGTGGCTGGTGGTGACCATGGTGTCACGCGATGCGCTGATCATCTGCGCCGTGCTCTTGTCCACGGTCATGGCGCATCCGGTCGAGATGAAGCCGCTCTATGTGTCGAAGGCCAACACCGCCGCCCAGATCGTGCTGGCGCCGTGGTGCTGGGCGAACTTGCCCTTGGCCTCCACCTCGACCCGCTCAGGCCTGCGCTCATATTGCTGTCCGGGGTCTTGACCGTGGCTTCGGCCGCGGCCTATCTCGTGGCTTGGCTGAGGCATATGAGCGGCTATGGCGAAGGCTCCACCCCGGGTAGTTGACAAGAATGCCGCGACTGCCGCGCTGGCAGAGGCGGCTGCGTCCCTGGCGTTTCGCCGCCAGATTTTCTTCTGGCTGGGCACGGCAATCTTCCTGGCGCTGTTCCTCTACATTTTTTCCAGCATCCTGTTGCCGTTCGTTGCCGGCATGGTGCTGGCCTATTTTCTCGACCCGGTCGCCGACCGGCTGCAACGCCTCGGCCTCTCCCGGCTGATGGCGACGGTGGTCATCCTGATTGCCTTCATCGTCCTTTTGGTGCTGGCCTTCGTCATCCTGGTTCCGGTACTGGCCACGCAGATGGCCGATTTCGCCAGCAAGCTGCCGGAATATCTGACCCGGCTGCAGTCGCTGATCACCAGCTTCGATCCGAAATGGCTGGAGCAGAAATTCGGCGTCAATGCCAATGGCCTGCGCGACGGGCTGAATTCGCTGCTCACTTCCGGTTTCGGCCTGCTGAGCACCGTCTTCACCTCGATCTGGAGTTCCGGCGTTGCTCTGGTGTCGGTGGTCAGCCTGTTCGTGGTCACTCCGGTTGTCGCTTTCTACATGCTGCTCGACTGGGATCGCATGGTGGCGGTCGTCGACAGCTGGGTGCCGCGCGATTATGTCGGGACGGTCAGGGCGATCTCCAGGGACATCAACACCGCGACCGCCGGCTTCGTGCGCGGCCAGGGCACGCTGTGCCTGGTGCTCGGCGGCATGTATGCCACCGGCCTGACGCTGACCGGGCTGAATTTCGCCATCCTCATCGGCCTCTTCGCCGGGCTGATCTCGTTCATCCCTTATGTCGGCTCGCTGACCGGACTGGTCCTGGCCGTCGGCGTCGCCTTCGTCCAGTTCTGGCCGGACTGGACCATGATCGTTGCTGTCGCCGTGGTGTTCTTCATCGGCCAGTTCATCGAAGGCAACATCCTGCAGCCCAGATTGGTCGGAAAAAGCGTCGGCCTGCACCCGGTCTGGCTGATGTTTGCGCTGTTCGCTTTCGGCGCCCTGTTCGGCTTCGTCGGCCTTTTGATCGCCGTTCCTGCTTCGGCGGCGGTTGCCGTGCTGGTGCGCTTTGCCATTGCCCGCTATCTCGAATCGCCGCTCTACAAGGGACACTCCACCGAGCCAGTCCCGCCGCTGCCCGCCGCTCGCGGCGGCGGCCACCGGTCGCCGCGCGGCTGAACGTGACGGATCATAAGACCGAACCGCCGCGCCAACTGCCGCTCGACCTTGGCCACGGCACCGGCTACTCGCGCGACGAACTGGTGGTGTCGGCCACCAACCGCGAGGCGGCAGCCCTTGTCGATCGCTGGCCGGACTGGCCGTCGCCGGTGATCGTGCTCGCTGGCCCGGCCGGTTCCGGCAAGACACATCTGGGCTCGATCTGGCAGGCGCGGGCCAACGCTGTGGCGGTCGATGCCCAGCGCATCGGCAATGCCATCACCGGGCTTGGCGGCAGGCCCGCGCTGATCGACGATGTCGACAAGACAGCCATCGACGAGGCGGGCCTGTTCCATCTCATCAATGAAGTGCGCGGCGCCGGGGCCACCTTGCTGTTGACGGCGCGGCGCTTCCCCGCCGCCTGGAGGGTGACGTTGCCCGATCTTGCCTCGCGGCTGAAGGCGGCGGCAACCGTCGAGATCCATGAGCCGGACGATTTGCTTCTGGCCGGTGTCATCGCCAAACTCTTCGCCGACCGCCAGGTCGAGGTCGAGCCGCATGTCGTGCAATATCTGGTGCGCCGCATCGAGCGCTCGCTGGCCACCGCCATGCGCGTGGTCGAACGCCTCGACCGCACGGCGCTTGAGCGCAAGACGCCGATCACCAGGGCGCTCGCCGCCGAGATCGTCAGCGCCATGGATGAAGGGCAGGGCGAGTTCGAGGTTTAGGCAGTGGAAGGAGAAGACTCCGCTCCTGTCCCATTTCGAGAAGAAACCTCTGGCATCCATCTTGCAACACTGCGTTTGCCGGCTGACCCCGGTCCTGATCGCGTTCCTGATCGGGTTGTAGGCTCGCCGGGAGTGATGATTGGGGTTCTCGCCCGGCGAGCTTACCTTCAGATAGAATCGCCGCAAGGCCTACGATTGCGCGCCAGCTGTCATTCAGACTTCACCAAGCCGCAAGATCTCATCGTCCTGCATTGAAATGGACCATTAGATGGTCTACTTTTTGGATATGGACCAGAGCATGGTCCATAAAGGAGCGGTCAATGCAGGTATCCGTTACAGACGCCAAGGGGCAGCTCACCGAACTGGTGCGTCGTGCCGAGGCTGGGGATGAAATTATCCTGACCCGCCATGGTCATGCAGCCGTGCGCCTTGTTCCCGTGAAGGCTGCCCCTGACAGGAAAGGCCGCCGGGCATTGCTGGAGGCAATGCGAGCATCCGGCGCTGCCAAGGCAAAGGCCGGGTCGGATGCCGCGCGGAGCCAGGATTTCCTCTATGGCGCTGATGGCCTGCCCGAATGATCGTGGTCGATACCTCGGCCCTGATGGCGATCGTTCTTGCCGAATCTCAATCCAGTGCCTGCATTGCGGCGCTGGAAGCCGAAGACGATATTTTGATCTCGGCTGGCACAGTGGCCGAGGCGCTGATCGTGGCGGATAGGCGCAATGTCGGTGAGGAAATGGCCGGCCTGATCGACGGGCTCGGCTTCGAGGTCACGGCGGTGACACCAGCCTCTGGCCGACGCATAGCCGAGGCGTATGGGCGATGGGGCAAGGGTATTCATCCGGCCGGGCTCAATTTCGGCGATTGCTTTGCCTATGAAGTGGCAAAGGATCGAGCCTGCCGCTTGCTCTATGTTGGCGACGATTTTTCGAAGACCGATATCGAGAGCGCTCTATAGAGCTACGTTTATGCCCACAACGCCGCCAGATACCGGACCAGCAGATAGACCACCGTATGCGCTGCCACGTAGCACGCGGCGACGACGACAAAGAACAGGACGCTGGCGGGCCACGAGCGGGGACGGCCTTGCCTCTTGCTCGGCCGGTTGTTCCAGATCCACAGGGCTGCACAGATAATGGCCCAGACGACGACGAACGGAACCGTGATGCCGATGTAAGCGAAGTAGGCAGGGCCAATCAGCGAAAGCCATGTCTCGAGACCAAGCATCCAGAATCTCCCCTTTGCCCGGAGTCTAATGCATGTCGCTCAAAAGTGGTCCCGGTTTTGAGAGAACGACATGCATCACCTGGATACGTTTCAGCGCGACGTACTTTTAGACCGGCGGTAGAGGTGGAAGCGGGGGGATTATCCCTGCGTCGGATTTTCAGCCAAACCCGCAGAAGGGATGCTGTTCGATGATACGGGCGCCTGATGTCGCCGCTCAAGTGGCCCCGGTTTTGAGAGAACCACATGCATCAAACAAGACCTCAAGCGCGTCGCGTGAGTCCGTTCAAATGAGGCGCGCTTTAGGTCAGATTGGTGCTCCGGTCGCCAAACTCGGCCGTAGCAGGTCTAAAGCGATCGGATCAGCCGCAGACCCTGACCTCTTCGACGACCCTGTGGTGATGGCGCCAGTGCCTGACCAGTTCGATATGGCAGCGGTGATGGCGATGGTGGCGCCGCCATTGGCCATCCTGGTTGTCGCTGTAGTCGTCGCCATAGTCGTCGCTATAGTCTTTGTGGCGCTGGTGATGGCGAAGAATCTGTATATCGCCATCGTCGGACGAATATTGATCGTCGTCATCGGACTGGATAGTCAGACTGGCGGCTTGCGCCGGTGCGATCAAAGCCGCCGTTCCGGCGAACGCGATCATCGAGGCGACGAGAAGGGTTTTCATTGTTTGCTCCTTGGGTTGAACATACACAACTCTCGGAGCGAACTGGTGTTCCAATGTAGGGTCCGATCGGCGAGCGGCTGCTGCTTGGGCAATGCGTGCCGCCATGCGCTACCGGCGAGGCAGCCATTGGCGACCTTGGGAGTGATACCTTGGGCAAGGACTGGCTTTGTGGGAAAAAATGGTCGGAGTGGAGAGATTCGAACTCCCGACCCTCTGGTCCCAAACCAGATGCGCTACCAGGCTGCGCTACACTCCGAGGCCCTGCGGCGTATACGGTTCCGGACCCTGTCGCGCAACCCCTAAAACATTAAACGGGGCTTGGCGGTATGCGCTCCCGCGCAATCCTGGCTGCGATCGCCTTGGCCTGGATGCGAGCATTGGCGAAGCAGCCGCGGATGCTTGGCCGCATGCCGGTGAACCACAGGCCCGGCAGTTTCGGGTCGCTGTCGGCGCCGTTGAACAGCGGCACGCCCTTTTGGTCGAGCACGCCGAGCCTGCCCAGCATGGCCTCGAGCCCGGTGCGGTAGCCGGTCGCGGCGATGACGATATCGGGCTGGATCGTCGCGCCATCGTCGAAAACGACCGTGTCGCCGGTAAATTCCCGCACGGTTGGCAGCACGATGATCCTGCGGTCCTTGATGGCATCGACGGCGCCGTCATCGGTGGCGATGGCGGTATAATCCGACGCCAGCCGGCTTGCGCCGCCCGAAGGCGTCGGCGGCAGGCCGTAGGCCGTGAGGTCGCCGAAGGCCCATCGCTGCGTCGCCGCCATCACCGCATCGGCGAGCTTGAACGGCAGCCGCGCCAGGATCGGCGAAAACCGGTGGACGGCGATCTGGCCGAGGCGCTTGGGCAGCAGTGCCGGACCGTTGCGCGCCGACAGCCAGATCTGTCCCGCGTCGGCTGCCACCAGGTGATTGAGCACGTCGAAGCCGGAATTGCCGGCGCCGACGACCAGCACTTTCTTGCCCGCATAGGCCTTGGCGTTACCGAATGCGGCCGAATGGATGATGCGTCCGGCAAAGGCCTTCATGCCTTTCCAGGCCGGGATGAAGGGCTGCCGGTCGCGCCCGGTGGCGATGACGACATGGCGCGCCAGCCGCGGCCCGGCACTGGTCCGCACAAGCCAGTGGTCGCCCTCGAAGCCAATCTCCTCGACCGCGATGCCGAACTCGACCGGCAGCCGGTGCATGGCGTGGAATTCGTTCAAATGGCCGATGATGGTGTTTCGGTGCGGAAAGGCAGGGGTGCCGGCAGGAAAGGAAACGCCCGGCAGCGCCGAAAGGTCGCGATGCGTGTTGAGATGCAGTCGCTCGTGCCGCCCGTGCCATGGCTCGGCCAGCCGGGCTTCCTTTTCCAACACCATCACAGGCACGCCGGTCTTGAGCAGCGCATGGGCTGCGGTCAAGCCGGCTGCCCCGGCGCCGATCACGATCGCGCCGTCGAAAATCGCTTGGCTGTCGGCCTCGGCGTGCAAAATCCCTGCGTCCATGCCTCTTTGTGTCGCCATCATGACCATGACTTTTGATGCTACGCCAGTGTATCGGGCCGATGCCGCTGCCGAAGCGGCCTGGTTGCAGGCCGCTTCGGCCTTGCCGTCGGCAGTGTTGCACAGTATTGACTGAAATAAGGCGGCGCTACCGCCAACGCAGCTACGAGGTGCCCATGTCCGCGCGAATTTTCAGCCCAGCCAAAACCGCGATGCAGTCCGGCAAGGCCAAGACCGGCCATTGGGTGCTGGAATTCGATCCCGCCCAACGCAAGAAGATCGACCCGCTGATGGGCTACACCACATCGGGCGACATGCTGAGCCAGATCAGGCTGACCTTCGACACCAGGGAAGAGGCGGTGGCCTATGCCGAAAAGCAGGGCCTGGCCTTCCGTGTCGAGGAGCCGAAAGAGACCAAGCGCCGGCAGATTTCCTATGCGGAAAATTTCCGCTATGACCGCAGGATACCCTGGACGCATTGACCGGCGGTCAGCGCCTGGCACATAGACACCAGCCGGCCAAGATATCAAATGCCGGCCAGCGGTCCCGTAGCTCAGCTGGATAGAGCACCGGCCTTCTAAGCCGATGGTCACAGGTTCGAATCCTGTCGGGATCGCCAATTTTGCCGGGGTCCATTCCGGACACATAGGTTACGGTTTATATCGGAGACATGGGTAACACTTTTGGCCCGAAGGGGTTTTGGAGTGGTTCGAGCCTGCATGTCTCATCAT
>NZ_JAMYNB010000016.1:0-116747 GCF_040318795.1 Mesorhizobium sp. M1004 | reverse complement strand
TCCTCGCGCGGGGGGTGTGTGGTGGGTTTTTGTTTAACCCCCCCCCCCCCCCCCCGCCCTGGGGGTGGTTGGGGGCGTCGCGCGGCTGGTGGTTGGGGGGGTCGACTGTTCATCAACAACATTGATCAAAAATCGGTCGGCGCGCCGCCTTCGGACGTGCGCTTTTCGACGAAGTCGTTGAGCTCTTCGCGGATCGCCGGGTCCATATAGGGTTCCTCGTAGGATGCCAGCCGCTCCTTCCAGACCTTGTTGGCCTTTTCCAGCGCGGTCGGCGATCCGGCTTCGGCCCAGGTTTCGAAATTGCGCCAGTCGGAGAGGATGGGCGAGTAGAAGGCTGTCTTGTAGCGGTCCTGCGTGTGCTGGGTGCCGAAGAAATGGCCGCCGGGGCCGACCGACTGGATGGCGTCGAAGCCGAGCGCTTCGTCGGACAGGTCGAGCGGGGTGAGGAACTCGGCCACCATCTGCAACAGGTCGATGTCCAGGATGGTCTTCTCGTAGGAACAGCGCAGGCCGCCTTCGAGCCAGCCGGCGCCGTGCATCATCAGATTGCCGCCGCCCTGGATGGCGCCCCACAGCGAGAACACGCTTTCATAGGCTGCCTGCGCGTCGACCGTGTTGGCGGCGCAGGTGTTGGAGGTGCGGTAGGGGATCTTGTAACGGCGGGCAAGCTGGCCGCCGACAAGCTGCGCCTTCATATATTCAGGCGTGCCGAAGGCCGGCGAGCCTGACTTCATGTCGACATTCGAGGTGAAGCCGCCATAGCCAACCGGCGCGCCCTTTCTCACCATCTGGGCGAAGGCGATGCCGGACAGCGCCTCGGCGTTTTGCTGCACCAGCGCACCGGCGATGGTCACCGGCGCCATCGCGCCGGACAGGGTAAAGGGCGTGATGACGACGACCTGACCCTTGCTCGACATCTGGATGATGCCTTCCATCATCGGCACATCCAGTTTCAGCGGCGAATTGGTGTTGATGATGGTGAAGACGGACGGCTCTTCGAGCATCTGCTCATGGCTGATGCCGCGGGCGATCCTGGCGATCTCGATGCCGTCGACATTGCGCTCCTTGCCCAGTGAATAGATGTGGAACACCTTGTCGGTCAGCGTGGCGAGGTCGCGGATGCATTCGAGGTGGCGCACGGAAGGATGGATGTCGGTCGGCTCGACCGGATAACCGCCGGTGCAGTTCAGGATGTTGTGCATCTGCGCCAGGCGCAGGAAGTTGCGGTAGTCCTGCTGGTTGCCCGGACGGCGGCCGCGATCGAGGTCGGAGCAGTTCGGTGCCGACGCCATCATCGACAGGATCACATTGTTGCCGCCGAAGCGCACATTGTGCGCCGGGTTGCGGGCATGGAGCGTGAATTCCGACGGGCAGTTGGAGATGAGATCGAGGATCATGTCGCTGTCGAAGCGCACGCGCTCGCTGCCCTCGCGGACATCAGCGCCATTTTCCTTCATGATGCGGCGCGCTTCGTCATGCAGCACGTCGACGCCTATTTCCCTCAAGACGCGCAGGGAGGCGAGGTGGATCGATTCCAGCTCGTCGTCAGAGACCAGCTTGGTCGGCGTTAGCGGATTTCTCAGTTGCCGAAAAGCCGGCTGTTCGAAGGCGGCCGAGCCGCCGGCGCGCTTGCCCGCACGGCCACCGCGACGGGCACGGTCGGTTGCCAAAGGTGGTTCGGCTGGATGCAGGGCGGCGGTCATGATGGTCCTCGTACGATGCTGGTAGCGGGCGGCATAATGGACCGGCGGCTGTCCGACCATTGCGGAGGCGGCGACCACTAGGACGATGGAAGCGACATGCCCGAACGGCAGTCCGATAGCTGACAACCTTGCCGGGGATTGGCGGACAGGACGCGCCCACTGCGGCTCTTGGCGCAAGGGGATTTCAGGCGCGGCCCTTCCTTTCCCTAAATCGAACCGCTAGCTCAGTGGTTTGCCGCTGGATGGGCCGGCAATTCATGTGGAAGGCATCATGGCTGCGACCGGTTCGAGCGATGGCGAAGCGGGGACGCAATGGGCGGCGCTTGCCGGCGTAACTGCCGCCCTCGCGATGTTCGGTGCGGCGCAAGGGCTGAGCTCGCCGCTGTTTACGCTGCTGATGCAGAAGCAAGGCATGTCGCCGGCGCTGATCGGCTTGTCGGCAGCGATGATGCCGCTTGGTCTGATCCTTTCGGCCTCGTTCGTGCCGGCAGCCGTTCGGCTGGTCGGCGCGCGCAACCTGGCTGTGGGTTGCTCATTGATTGGGGCGCTGTGCTTCCTCGGCATCGGCTACCTGCAGGACTGGGTGGGCTGGTTCGTCATCCGCTTCATCATCGGTATCGTCATCAACCCGCTCTATATACTGGGCGAAGTATGGGCGCTGTCGCTGGCGCCGCCGTCGCGCCGCGGCAGGGTGATGGGGGCATTCAACACCGTGCTGGGCGCTGGCTATGCTGCGGGGCCTTTGGTCCTGACCGCGGTAGGGATATCGGGCTGGGTTCCTTTCCTGGTCGGCATGGCCGGCTTCATCCTGTGCGCCGCGATCCTTCGTGCTGTTTCGTCAAGCCTCGCCGGCTTCGAGGATGACGGCCAATTGCCCGGCGGCTTTTTCGGTTTCGCCAGGCTGGCGCCGGCGCTGTTGTTTGCCGTGCTGGTTTCGGCGGCGGTCCAGCAGGGCACCTACGCATTGATGCCGGTCTTCGGTGCTGCCTATGGCCTGCCCGAAAGGACGCTGGCGGCCTTGGTGATGGCACTGTCGCTGGGAAACATCTTCCTGCAAATCCCGCTCGGCCTGCTTGCCGAGCGTTTCGGCGGGCGGGCGATGATCATCTTCTGTGCGTTGGCGACAACGGCCTGCGCGGTTTTGCTGCCGTTGTTGATCACGACGCCGGCGATCTGGCTCGTCCTTCTCGTCATGGGAGCGGTCGGCTATGGCGTCTACACCATGGCGCTGGTGGAACTCGGCAGCCGCTTCAAGGGAACCGTGCTGGTCGCCGGTAACGCCGCCTTTGCCTTGATGTGGGGCGCCGGCGGCATTGTCGGCCCGCCCGGCGCCGGTGCGCTGATGCAGGTCATCGGTCCGCTCGGCCTGCCGGTGGTGATCGCCGGACTCGACGCGCTGCTGGTGAGCTTCGCGCTCTACCGATCGTTCAAGCGCCAAAACTCCTGACGGCCCAAAACTCCTGACGCCCAAAACTCCTGACAGGCCAAAAACTCCTGACAGGCCTTGTCTGGAGCAAACGGTTTTTCCCGGGGCGGGGCTTACCCGCGTCGGACAGAAAAGCTAGTCCTGAATCTGGTTTAGGTCCCAATGATGAACCTGGCGGAAGCTGACAACGAGAAGATGCAGTGGGCGGCGATCAGCGGCGTGATCGCGACCGTCTCGGTGTTCGCCATCGCGCAAGGCCTGTCCTATCCGCTGCTGAGCTTCATCCTGCAACGCCAAGGCGTTTCGCCGGCCATCATCGGGCTCTCGGCGGCAATGACGCCGATCGGCTTCATTGTCTCTTCGCCGCTGATCCCGGCACTGGCGCGCCGGTTCGGGGCAGGGCGCACCGCGCTTACCTGCGCGGCGCTTTCGGCGATGGTTCTGGCGCTGATCGGCTGGACGCAGAATGTCTATCTGTGGTTTCCGCTGCGCTTCCTGATCGGGGTGGTGACCAATCCGCTCTATGTCTTGAGCGAAATCTGGGTCATTGCACTGGCGCCGCCATCGCGCCGCGGTCGCGTCATGGGTGTCTATTCAACCATCATCTCGGCCGGCTTCGCTGCCGGGCCGCTCTGCCTGCTCGCTGTCGGCACCGTGGGATGGCCGCCATTCCTGGTGGGGATCGCCGCCTTCATCTTTTGCGGCGCCTGCCTCGCGCTGGTGCTGCCGCGACTGCCGAAGGTCGACGAAGCCGGGCGCCGGGTTTCGGTCATGGGCTTCGTGCCACTGGCATGGCTACTGCTGTCGGCGGTGGTCGTTGCCGCCGGTTTCGAACAGGGCGTGCTGGCGCTGCTGCCGGTCTACGGCACGCACTATGGCATCGCGGAAGCGCGCATGTCGGCGCTGCTGTCGGTGATGATCGCAGGCAACATCGCCATGCAGGTGCCGCTCGGCTTGCTGGCGGAACGGCTGACGGCGCGGCTGTTGCGATTCGTCTGCGTCGTGGTGACTGTGCTGGGCTGCGTGCTGCTGCCGCTGCTGATCGAGACGCCGTTGATCTGGCCTTGCGTCTTTATCTGGGGCGCGGTCTCCTATGACATCTACACCATGTCGATCATCGAGCTCGGCGAGCGCTTTACCGGCTCGGCGCTGGTCGCCGGCAATGCCGCCTTCTCCCTGATGTGGGGCATCGGCGGCATCGTGGTGCCGCCGCTGGCGGGTGGCGTCATGGATGTGATCGGCGCCTCCGGCCTGCCGATCACGCTGGGCACGATTTGTCTGGCACTGGCTGTGGCCACGGTCCTGCGCCGGCGGATGGTTTGAGGCCGCATTCCCCCGATGACCTGACGTCACCATCTTGAATAAAACCGCTTGCAACGCGATGTAGGCAGGGCTGCCCGCCACTAGCCTGGAGACCATGCGTGACCCAATCGACGACAAAACGCCAGACGGATGCCACCGCGGAGGACAAGTTCCTCTGGCTGGAGGACCGGACCAGCAAGGAATCGCTCGACTGGGTGCATCGCCAGAACGAGATCACCGTGGCCGAACTACAGGGCGATCCGTCCTACCAGGCGGCCTTCGAGACGGCGCTCGACCTGATGACGGCCGAGGACAACATTGCGGTCGGTGCCGCGCTCAACGGCCAAGTCTATAATTTCTGGCAGGACAAGACCAATGTGCTCGGACTCTGGCGCCGCACGACGGTCGCTTCCTACAAGACCGAGAAGCCTGTGTGGGAGACGATCATCGACTTCGACGTGCTGTCGGCCAAGGAGGGGGTGAAGTGGGTGTTCAGCGGCGCCAGCCGCCTTTACCCCGATTTCAACCTTTGCCTGGTGGCGATGTCGCCGGATGGCGGCGATGCCAGCGAGATGCGCGAATTCGACATCGAGACCAAATCATTCATCGAGGGCGGCTTCCGCGCTCCCGCCTCGAAATCCGGCTTTTCCTGGCTGGACAAGGACACGGTCATTGTCTCGGCTGCCTTCGATGAAGACGACAAGACCCAGTCCGGCTATCCGCGCGTCGTCAAGCTGTGGAAGCGCGGTACCCGGTTGGAGGAGGCGACGCCGATCTTCGAGGCCGAGAAGCAGGATCTCGCGGCCGGCGCGGGGGTCGAGCATGATGGCGACAGGCAGTATTTGTTTCTGGCCCGCACGATCGCCTTCTTCTCCTCGCACAGTTTTCTGCGCCTGCCGTCGGGCGAAAACCGCCGCATCCCGTTGCCCGACGATGTCACCGACACCGCGCTGTTCAAGGGCCGGTTCGTGTTCGGGGTGCGCAGCCCATGGACGGCGCCGGGCGGCACTGAGTGCTTGCCGGACGGCCTCTATTCCTTCGATTTCGAACAGTGGATCGACACCGGCGACCTGGGCCCTGTTGAAACCATGCTCGCGCCAGCGCACCGTGTTTCGGTCGCCGGCATTGCCCGCACTCAGGACCGGCTGTTCATCAATCTGATGGACAATGTGCGCGGCAAGGTCGTTGTCGCCGAGCGCAGCGGCGACCGCTGGTCGCTGAAGCCGGTGGCGCTGCCCGAGAACGGCAATGTCGGCATCGCGCATGCCGAGCATTTCGGTTCCAGCGTCTCCTTCTCCTTCACCGATTTCCTGACGCCGAGTTCGATCATCTGGTCGGACGATGACGGGGTGACGCTGGCCACCGTGAAATCGCAGCCGGCGCGGTTCGACGGCGCGCCGCTGGTCTCCGAACAGTTCGAGGCGCGCTCGAAGGACGGCACCATGATCCCGTATTTCGTCGTCAGGCGGCGCGACCAGAAGGGTCCGGTACCGACGCTTCTCTATGGTTATGGCGGCTTCGAAATACCGCTGCTGCCCGGCTATGCCGGCGTGCGCGGCAGGCTGTGGCTGGAAAAGGGCAACGCCTATGTGCAGGCCTGCATCCGCGGTGGCGGCGAGTTCGGGCCGGCCTGGCATCAGGCCGCGCTGAAGGGCAATCGCCAGACTGCCTTCGACGATTTCGCCGCGGTGGCTGAGGACGTCGTCAGGCGCGGCATAGCCACGGCTGCTTCCCTCGGCATCCAGGGCGGCTCGAATGGCGGCCTGCTTACAGGCGTTTCCCTGACTCAGCATCCCGAACTGTTCGGCGCCGTCATCATCGAGGTGCCGCTGCTCGACATGCTGCGCTACACCGAACTGCCGCCAGGCGCCTCGTGGATCGGCGAATATGGTGATCCGGCAAAACCGGAAGAGGCCAACTGGCTCGCCGCCTATTCGCCGTACCATCATGTCTCGGCCGATGCCGACTATCCCCCGGTGCTGCTCACGACATCGACCGCCGACGACCGCGTCCATCCCGGCCATGCCCGCAAGATGGCGGCGAAGCTGCAGGAAGCAGGTCACGGCAAGACGTTGTTCTTCGAGGAGACGGAAGGCGGCCATGGCGGGCGCGGCGACCGCCGGCCGCAAGCGGCGCAAACCGCCATGAAATACGTGTTCCTGCAAAGGGTATTGAGCGGCACCGCTTGAATTCCGGGCCTCGGGCGGCATAGACTGCCGCCATGGTCTACATGAGCACATCCGGCGCCTTCGGGGTCGCGGTGACACCGTCGCCGCGCACGCTGCGCGCCGAACTGCTCAGGCTGTGCGCCCGCATCGGCTATTCGCCGCCCGCCGTCCTCTGACGAAGTCGCCCGGCAGCTTGCCGGTTTGATTCCAGAGGAAAGAGCAAACCCATGACTTACCAGAACTATTCGCTGAAGCAGCTTCAGCAGATTGACGCCGCGCATCATCTGCATCCCTTCACCGACCACAGGGAATTGCGCGAGACCGGCTCGCGCATCATCACCCACGCCAACGGCCCGTTCATCTACGATGCCGACGGCACCGAAATACTCGACGGCATGGCCGGGCTGTGGTGCGTCAATGTCGGCTATGGCCGCGACGAGCTGGCCGACGCCGCTTACGCGCAGATGAAGGAATTGCCCTACTACAATTCCTTCTTCAAATGCTCGACGCCGACGCCCGTGCTGCTGTCGAAGAAGCTGGCCGAGCTGGCGCCCAAGGGCATCAGCCAGGTTTTCTACGGCTCCTCCGGCTCGGAGGCCAACGACACGGCGCTGCGGCTCGTGCGCCACTATTGGGTGCTGGAAGGCAAGCCGGAGAAGAACCGCATCATCTCGCGCAAGTCGGCCTATCACGGCTCGACCGTCGCCGGCACGTCGCTCGGCGGCATGGATTTGATGCACAAGCAACTCGGCGGGGCGGTTCCCAACATCGTCCATGTGATCATGCCCTATGCTTATGAGTTGGCGCTGCCTGGCGAAAGCGACCCTGATTTCGGCCTGCGCGCGGCCAAGGCCGTCGAGGACGCCATCCTCGAAGCCGGTGCCGACAAGGTGGCGGCCTTCATCGGCGAGCCGGTGATGGGCGCGGGCGGGGTGAAAATACCGCCGATGAGCTATTGGCCGGAAGTGCAGCGCATCTGCCGCAAATACGATGTGCTTTTGATGCTGGACGAGGTCATCACCGGCTATGGCCGCACCGGCGAATGGTTTGCGGCGCAGACCTTCGGCGTCGAGGCCGACACCATCACCACGGCCAAGGCACTGACCTCGGGCTATCAGCCGCTGTCGGCGCTGCTGGTCGGCGACCGTATCGCGGCGACGCTGGTCGAAAAGGGCGGCGAATTCTACCACGGCTATACCTATTCGGGTCACCCGGTGGCCTGCGCGGTGGCGCTGAAGAATCTCGAGATCATGGAGCGCGAAGGCCTGGTCGACAGGGTCAGGAACGACACCGGACCTTACTTCGCCCAGGCGCTGCAAGAGCGCATTGCCGGCCACGAACTGGTCGGCGAGGTGCGATCGATCGGGCTGATGGGCGCGATTGAGATCGTCAAGGACAAGGCGACCAAGGAGCGCTTCCTGCCGGCGGGCAGTGCCGCCGTCACCGTCCGCGACCACGCCATCGCGCAAGGCCTGATGCTGCGCGCCACCGGCGACACGATGATCCTGTCGCCGCCGCTGATCTGGACCCGCGCGACGATCGACATGGCTTGCGATCGCATCGCCAAAGCGCTGGATCTGGCGCAAGCGGATTTGCGCAAGAAGTAGATGGAACGAGCGCCGGGCGCCTTGCAAACGGGCGCCCGGACTGTGCGCCTGCTTATCGTCAGGGTCGAAGGGGTCAGCGCACCGATCGTGCTGGTCAATGAAGACCATGAGGCAATTCCGAACGCTGCAATCGGAATAATAATTTAGACCGAGCAGTATAGTACTGCAAAACGCAAAAACCGCGCTCCATGGGAACGCGGCTTTGCCAGATACGCATGGCATTTCGCCAACAATACACTTGCGAAACTTACGGGCTCCGGTACGCGAGACCTGATCCGGAGCGCCGGGCGGATGCGATATGTCCGCCTCGCCATCCGTTATATAGGCACATCGTTACCGCCGGGTTATCGAGAGCTTAAGCAAATCTAAATTTGCAATTTTTCCGCGCAATAAAAATCGAGAAAAGCGCTGCCAAATTCGAAACTTATAGAGAACTGCCGCGAAGGAAATTTATGATGCCGGAAAAATCGTCGCCGCCATTTCCCTGGGCGTTGAACAGCGCATAAAGCTGGGCCGCTTCGGCCCCCATCGGCGTCACCGCGCCGGCGCTTTGGGCGGCTTCCTGCGCCAGTTTCAGGTCCTTCAGCATGAGTGCCGCGGCAAAGCCCGGTTTGTAGTCGCGGTTGGCGGGTGAGGCCGGCACGGGACCCGGCACCGGACAGTAGGTGGTCAGCGACCAGCACTGGCCCGACGAGGTCGAGGCAACGTCGAACAGCGCCTGATGCGAGAGGCCGAGCTTTTCGGCCAGCACGAAAGCCTCGGCAACCCCGATCATCGAAATGCCGAGCATCATGTTGTTGCAGATTTTGGCTGCCTGACCGGCGCCGTCGTCGCCGCAATGGACGATTCGGCCTGCCATCGGCTTCAGGACCGGTTCGGCCTTGGCGAAGGCATCCTTGGCGCCGCCGGCCATGAAGGTCAGTGTTCCCGCAGCAGCACCGCCGGTGCCGCCGGAGACGGGGGCGTCGATCGAATGCAGCCCGTGCTTCCTTGCTACGGCATGCGCCTTGCGGGCCGACTCGACATCGATGGTCGAGGAATCAATGAACAGGGCGCCTGGTTTGGCCTTGGGTGCGATGTCCTCGTAGACCGAGAGCACGTGCTTGCCGGCGGGAAGCATGGTGATCACGACATCGGCGTCTTTCACCGCCGCCACGGCATTCGCCGTGACAATGACGCCATGCTCGTGGGCGACGGTGAGGTTTTCCGGCATCAGGTCAAAGCCGTGCACCGCGTGCCCCGCCTTGACGAGATTGGCAGCCATCGGGTTGCCCATATTCCCCAAGCCGATGAAGGCGATCGTCGTCATTGTTCTCTCCTGGTCTTGCTGGCTTCAGCGGCCAATCAACGCCCGCGCGATGATGACGCGCATGATCTCGTTGGTGCCTTCGAGGATCTGGTGGACGCGCAGGTCGCGCACCAGTTTTTCGATACCGTAATCATGAAGATAGCCGTAACCGCCATGCAGCTGCAGCGCCTCGTTCGCGACGTTGAAGCCGATGTCGGTGACGAAGCGCTTGGCCATGGCCGACCATTTGCCGGCATCCGGCGCCTTGCGGTCGAGTTTCGAGGCGGCGGCGTAGAGAAAGATCCGCGCTGCCTGCAATTCGGTCTCCATGTCGGCCAACCTGAACTGCAGCGCCTGGAACTGGTTGATCTTCGAGCCGAAAGCCTTGCGCTCGGCGGTATAGGACAGCGCCTTGTCGAGCGCAGATTGCGCGCCGCCGAGCGAACAGGCAGCGATGTTGAGGCGGCCGCCATCAAGCCCGGCCATTGCGATGCCGAAACCGGCGCCTTCGCCCGACAGCAGGTTTGCCGCCGGCACCTTGCAGTCCTCGAAGATCACCTGGCGGGTCGACTGCATGTGCCAGCCCATCTTGTGCTCGTTGGCGCCGAAGGACAGGCCGGGCGCATCCTTCGGCACGACGAAGGTGGAAATGCCTTTCGGCCCGTCGGCGCCGGTGCGCGCCATGACGACATAGAGGTCGCTGTCGCCGGCCCCGGAGATGAACTGCTTGGCGCCGTTAAGCACATAGTCGACGCCGCTCTTCACCGCGCGCGTCTTCAGCGCCGCGGCATCCGAGCCTGAGCCCGGCTCGGTCAGGCAGTAGCTCGCCAGCCATTCCATCGAGGTCAGCTTCGGCAGGAAGCGTTGGCGCTGCTCGTCGTCGCCGAAGCGGTCGATCATCGACGCCGCCATATTGTGGATCGAGATGAAGGAGGAAAACGCCGGATCGGCGTGCGACAGTGCCTCGAAGATCAGCACGGCGTCGAGCCGGCCGAGCGCCGAGCCGCCGACATCGTCCCTGACATAGATGCCGCCGAGGCCGAGCGGGCCGGTCTCGCGGATTACATCGGCGGGAAAGTGTCTTGCCCGGTCCCATTCGAGCGCATTGGGCGCAACGCGATCGGCGGCGAAGGCCTGCGCCATCTCCTGGATGGCGCGCTGCTCCTCATTGAGTTCGAACTGGCTGGTGCTCGCATCGACCGCGGCGTCCATGGCGTGCTCCCTGTGTTTCCCCAACTGGGGTTGGCTTGCTGGCCTGTTGTTTTTGGCTTTGCGCGCCGCTCAATCTAGACCAATGATGCCGCCGCGCAACCCGGCTCGCCGCGCAGCCGCTGTGCATGAATGGATCAACGGAGCATTGCGTGCCGACATATTTCGACGAATTGCTCGACCGCTTCCATGCCTATCTCCGGGGCGTGGATAACGCGCTGGTGCGGGATGCCGTGACCCGGATCGGCTGGAATATGAGGGCGCGCGTGCTCGAAGCGCATCCACTGCCTTGCCTTGGTCTGCTCGACCGCATTGTCGAACTGGTGCCGCCGGACCCGCAGCCTCTGGTGCAACTGCTGGCGGAGCGTCGTGACGATCTGTGCTGGGGGCAAACCTACAACGCGACCGATTTTGGTGAAGCGTTCTTGCAGAAATACGGCTGGCTGGAGGTGTTTGGCACGCGCGGCCATTTCGCCAACGAAGAGGTCGCGGCCGGATTGCTGATCCTGGGGCCCGGCATCACCTATCCCGACCATCATCACATTGCCGAGGAGATCTACATTCCGCTGACCGGCGGCACCGAGTGGCGCATGGGCGACGGCGGCTTTCACACCCGCCAGGCGGGCGAAATTATCCATCACGCCTCCAATGTCAGCCATGCCATGCGCACCGGCAGCGAACCGTTGCTGGCGCTCTACATCTGGCGCGGCGGGCCGCTGTCGCAGAAGTCGACCGTTTCCGGCGCGCAGGGCAGGGGCTGAGCATGGCCAAGGCGATCATGCTGCAAGGCACGGGTTCGGATGTCGGCAAGACGGTGCTGGTGGCGGGGCTCTGCCGCGCGGCCAGGAATCGCGGGCTGAAAGTCAGGCCGTTCAAGCCGCAGAACATGTCGAACAATGCCGCCGTCGCCGACATTCCGGGCGACAACCGCCCCGGCGGCGGCGAGATTGGCCGTGGGCAATGGCTGCAAGCGCTGGCGTGTGGTGTTCAGCCGACCGTGCATATGAATCCGGTGCTGCTCAAACCCCAGAGCGACATCGGTTCGCAGGTGATCGTGCAAGGCAAGGTGTTCGGCGAGGCGCGAGCGCGCGACTACCAGACAATGAAAGCGGGGCTGATGGACGCCGTGCTGGAGTCCTGGACGAAGGTCGGTGAGGGCGCCGATCTGGTCGTCGTCGAGGGCGCCGGATCGCCGGCCGAAATCAACCTGCGCAGCCGCGACATCGCCAATATGGGCTTTGCCACGCGCGCCGACGTGCCGGTCATCCTGGTCGGCGACATCGACCGCGGTGGCGTCATCGCTTCGGTCGCCGGCACGCATCTGATCCTGCCGGAGGAAGACAGGCGCATGATCGTCGGCTACCTCATCAACAAGTTCCGCGGCGATGTCTCGCTGTTCGACGACGGCATCCGGTCGATCGAAAGCTTCACCGGCTGGCGCTGCTTTGGCGTCGTGCCGTGGCTGAAGGCGGCGGCGCGATTGCCTTCGGAGGATTCGGTCGTGCTCGAACGCCTGGCATCGGGCGAGAAGCGGGCGTTGAAGGTCGCCGTGCCGATGCTTGGCCGCATCGCCAATTTCGACGACCTCGACCCGCTCAAGGCCGAGCCGCAGGTCGAAGTGGTGTTCGTGCCGCCGGGGCAGCGCTTGCCGGAGGATGCCGGCCTGGTGGTCATTCCCGGTTCCAAATCGACGATCGGCGATCTCATGAAGTTCCGCGAGAATGGCTGGGATCGCGATCTCCTCGCCCACCGCAAACGCGGCGGCCATATCGTCGGCATTTGCGGCGGTTTCCAGATGCTCGGCCGCCTGGTGCGCGATCCCGATGGCATCGAGGGCAGCGTCACCGAGGCCGAAGGTCTTGGTCTGCTCGACATCGAGACGGTGATGGAGCCGGAAAAGACGGTGCGCAATGTCAGCGCCCGCTCGGTGCCGTTCGGCCTCGCGCTCGAGGGCTACGAAATTCATCTCGGCCGCACCACCGGGCCGGACATGGCGCGGCCGTCGGCTGTGATCAACGGGACCGACGACGGTGCCATTTCCGCCGATGCCAAGGTTTTTGGCACCTATCTGCACGGCCTGTTTTCCGCCGACGCTTTCCGGGCGAGATTCCTGGAAAGCCTCGGCGTGAAAGGCGGCGGCATCGACTATCGCGCGGAGGTGGAAAAAGCGCTGGACGAGATCGCCACCGAGATGGAGCGCCATCTTGAGTGCGATGCGATTTTTGGGTTAGCAAGGTAGGACCATCCACCGTTTCGTCATCCTCGGGTCTGCGCGTCCGCTTTGCTTCATGGTCATCCTTCCGCGCGGAAGAGCCTAACGGACCATGCATCCAAAGCAAAAGCGCCCGGCTTTTGACCGGGCGCTTCGAATTGCAGAAGTCGCGGGCGCCTAGGCGCCGCGCATCAGGCAGGCGGCGGCAAGCACGATGTATGCGATGAGGACAATCCACACCGCAGCCAGAGGAATGAACGCAAGAACGCCAAGCGCGGCGAGCACGCCGATGATGGCGATGACAAGGGATATGATGAAAACAAGCTGAGTGGGTGCACTAAGATTCATGTGTGGTCCCTCCAACATGATTCGTACAACGGCACTCTATCAGGCGTGAGGCTTATACACCAATCAGCTGGCGCAATGGGTTCGCCGGGTCGGCCAGCAGCTTCACCGCCAGAGCCAGGCAGATGATCACCAGCAGCGGCTTGATCAGCCGGGCGCCGATGCGGATGGCAAGGCTGGCGCCGAGCCGGGCGCCGAGGAACTGGGCGACGCCCATCATCAGCCCGATCTTCCAGTAGACGACGCCGGCGACCGCAAAGACGATGAAGCCGCCGATGTTGGAGGCGAAATTGAGCAGCTTGGTGTGTGCCGTAGCCTTGAGCACGCCGAAGCCGGCAAGGCTGACGAAGGCCAGCATATAGAAGGAGCCGGCTCCCGGCCCGAACAGCCCGTCATAGAAGCCGACCAAAGGGGCGATGATCAGCCCGAACAGGAAGGGCGACAGGCGCTCGGCGCGGTCGACATCGTTCATGTTGGGTTTCACGGCGAAGTAGATCGCGATGGCGATCAAAAGCAGCGGCAGCAGCGCCCGCAGGAGATCACCTGGCACGAATGCCGCCAGCAAGGCGCCGACGGCACTGCCGGTAAGGGCCAGAAGCGCCGATGGCAGCTGTCGACGCAGATCGACACGGCCATTCCTGGCATAGTGGATGGTCGCCGAAGCGGTGCCGAAAATGCCCTGCAGCTTGTTGGTTCCAAGTGCCGCGACCGGCGGGAATCCGGCAAGCAGCAGGGCCGGGATGGTGATCAGCCCGCCGCCGCCGGCTATCGAATCGACAAAGCCGGCTGCAAAGGCGGCCAAGGCAAGCATGATGACGGTGTGGGTAGCGAGGTCGAGCATCGGGATTTCTGAACATTCCGGCGGGAAAGGTGATGCGCGCCTTCTCATGGCCATCTGGTTTGCGCAAGGCCGATTCCGCGCTACGTCCATCCAAGCGCGTTGCGCTTGGATTTCCTGTGGTGCATGTCATTATCCCAATACCGCTGGGCAATTTTGGGTCATATGCACTGGGCGGACTCGGAAAAGGGATACTGTTGGCGATGGCATTGCTCGACCAGATACGCTCGATCTTCGATGGTGACCCCGGCGTGCGCAAGGTTGCCGACGACCCCGTGCTGTCGGCGGAACTCTTGATGCTGTTTCGCATGATCCTGGCCGACGGCTCGGTTTCGGAGAGCGAAATGGTCGCCTTCCGGCGCATCTGCAAGGACGCCTTCGGCATCCCGGAAACCAGCATCGACGCGGTCATCGAATATCTCAATGATTTCGGCTACGAGACCAACGGTTCGCAAGCCATGGCGCTGTTCCGCGATCTCGATGTCGAACGGCGCAAGTTGCTGGCGCTCCACATGGCGGAGATCGCCAAAGCCGATTCCAAACTGGCCGAGAGCGAAGTGCGGCTGTTGCGCCGCACGCTCGATTTGCTCGACATCAGCCCGGTCGATGTGGTGAAGCCGGAGGAGTGAGGCAGACCAGGGGCAACGGCCGCCCGGCCGGGTCCCCGCTGCTTCGCAGCGTCCCAGCGTTCGTGACCTTTCATCGTGCCACTGGCACGATGAATTCGCTGCGCGAACCGGTCACTCACCCCTGTTCCTGCATACGGTGAGCGATCGCCCGATGCAGATCGGGCGCAGCCGCGACCAGCGCCCTGGCCGCCTCCGACTGCGGATGATCGAGCACGTCGCCGGTCTTGCCGCGCTCGACGATCCTGCCGTCATGCATGACCAGCACCTCATCGGTGATGGCGCGGGCGACGGTCAAATCGTGAGTGATGAAGAGATAGCCGATGCCGAGCTTCTGGTTGAGCTCTGCGAACAGATCGAGGATCTGGGCGCGGATCGACACGTCGAGCGCCGAGACCGGCTCGTCGGCGACGACCAGCTTCGGCCTTGTGATGATGGCGCGGGCGATCGACAGGCGCTGGCGCTGGCCGCCGGAAAACTCATGCGGATATTTGTCCATGTCGCTGACGCCGAGGCCGACCTCGTGCAGCGCATGCGCCACCATCTCGCGCCGCTCGGCCGGTGTCGGCTTCTTTTCCAGTACATGCAGCGGCTCGGCGACCAGTTTCTCGACCTTCTGGCGCGGGTCGAAAGAGCCGTAGGGATCCTGGAACACCACCTGCATGTCGCGCCGCGCGGCTTTGAGCTCCGCCTCGCTTTTGCCGGTGATGGTCTCGCCGCGAAAGCGGATCGTTCCCGATGTCGATTTGTCGAGCGCCAGGATCATGCGGGCAAGCGTTGACTTGCCGCAGCCGGAGCGGCCGACCAGCGCCACCGATTGGCCCGGCGCCAGCGACAAGGACACGTCGTCGACGGCGCGGATCGGAGACGCTGACTTGAACAGGGAGGTGCGCCGGCCCGGATAGTCCCGTGTCACGCCTTCGACCTCAAGCAGCGGTTTGCCCTGGCCGGCGGCGTGAACCTTGGCGCGGGCGGGCACGTGCATGGAGGCCAGCGCCAGCTGGCGCGTGTAGGGATGCAGCTGTTCCGACAGCGTGCGTGCGGTGTCGCCGGCTTCCATCACCTCGCCATGGCGCAGAATGGTGATGCGGTCGGTCATTTCGGTGACGACCGCGAGATCGTGCGAGATCAACAGCAGGCCCATGCGGTTTTCGCTGACAAGGCCGCGCAAGAGGTCGAGGATCTGCGCCTGCAGCACCACGTCGAGCGCCGTGGTCGGCTCGTCGGCGATGAGCAGCTTGGGTTTCAATGCGCAGGCAATGGCGATGACGACGCGCTGGCGCTGGCCGCCCGACAGTTCGTGCGGATAGCGCGACAGCGGGAATTTGGCCTCGGGCAGGCCGACGCGGTCGAGCATTTTGCGCGCCCGGTCTTCGGCTTCCGCGCGGCTTGCCCTGGTGTGCCAGCGTATGCCTTCAGCGACCTGCTCGCCGATCGTCTTGACCGGGTTAAGCGCCGTCATAGGTTCCTGGAACACCATGCCGATGTCGTCGCCGCGCAGCGCGCACATCTGGTCCTCGGTTGCGGCCAGAATATCGATGCCGTCGAAGGTCACGCGGCCGGTGGCGCGCGCAGCATGCGGCAGAAGCTGCATGATGGTCAGCGCCGTCATCGATTTGCCCGAGCCGGATTCGCCGACCAGCCCCATCACCTCGCCGGGCGCGACGGAGAGGTCGACCCCTTTCAGGATCGGCGTGTCGCCGATGGCCAGCGACAGGTTCTCCATCTGCAGCAGGCTCATCGCTGCCGCCGCGATTTCGGGTCGAGTATGTCGGCGATGCCGTCGCCGAGCAGATTGAGCCCAAGCACCGTGACGACGATGGCCATGCCGGGGAAGATGGCCATCCAAGGCGCCACCACCATGCGCGTCTGAGCGTCGAACAGCATGCGGCCCCAGCTCGGCATTGGCGGCTGGGCGCCGAGGCCGACATAGGAGAGGCCGGCTTCGGCCAAAATGCCGAGCGCGAACTGGATGGTGCCTTGCACCAGAAGCAGCGTGGCGATGTTGGGCAGCACGTGCTCGATTGTAATCTGCGTCTTGCTCTTGCCGGCGGCGCGCGCGGCGAGGATGAACTCGCGCGGCCAGATCGCCAGCGCGCCGGCGCGGGCGACACGCGCAAACACCGGGATGTTGAAAATGCCGATTGCGATGATGGCGTTGATTGCGCCCGGTCCGAAGATGGCGGTGATCATGATCGCCGACAGCAGCGCCGGGAAGGCGAAGACGAGGTCGTTCAGCCGCATCAGCGCCTCGTCGACAAACCCGCCGCGCGCCGCGGCGAAGGCGCCGAGCGGCACGCCGACGCCCATGCCGATGCCGACCGCGACCAGCGCCACGGCAATTGAGTTGCGGGCGCCGACCATGATCATCGACAGGATGTCGCGGCCGAAATGATCGGTGCCGAACCAGTGCGCCGCAGAGGGCGCCAGCGTCTTGTCCGAGATCACCAGTTTGGTCACGTCGTAGGGCGTCCAGACGCAGGAGATGACCGCTATTGCAGCCACCAGCACCGTGATGGCGAAGCCGATGAGGAAGGAGCGGTTGCGGAAGGCCTTGGCCAGAATGCTGCCCAACGTCTCCTGCGGGATGTCGATGTGCAGCGTCATTGCCGGCCTCGAAGGCGCGGATCGACGATGGCGTAGGAGACGTCGACGACGAGGTTGACTGCAATGACGGCGACGACCAGCAGCATGACGATGCTTTCCACCACGATCAGGTCGCGCTGAGTGATCGCCTGGAACACCAGCCGTCCCAGACCAGGCAGATAAAAGACGTTCTCGATGATGATGGTGCCGGCGAGCAGGAAGGCGAATTGCAGGCCCAGAATGGTCAGAACCGGGATCATCGCATTGCGCAGCGCGTGCCGCCACAGCACAGCGCGATAGGGCAGGCCCTTGGCGCGGGCGGTGCGAATATAATCCTCGTTCAGCACCTCGAGCAGCGCGGAGCGGGCAACGCGAGCCAGGATCGCGGCCTGCGGCAGAGCGAGTGCTACGGCCGGCAGCAGCAGCGATTTCAGCGCCGGCCAGGCGCCGGCGCTCCAGCCGGGGAAACCGCCGGCCGGCACCAGCCGCAGCCAGACGGCAAAGAGGTAGATCAGCATCAGCGCGAACCAGAAGTTCGGGATGGCGACGCCGAGCTGGGCGGCGCCCATGGCGATCGTGTCACCGGCCCGCCCGCGCCGGCTGGCGGAATAGAGCCCGACCGGGATGGCAATGATGGTCGACAGCGCCAGCGCGATCAGCGCCAGCGGCAGGGAAACCGCCATGCGCTCGCGGACAAGGTCGATGACCGGCACCGAATAAGTGTAGGAGCGGCCGAAATCGAGGCTGAGCAGGCCACCGACCCAGTGGAGGTAACGCAGGAGAAGCGGTGCGTTGAGGCCCATCTGGTTGCGCAGGAGTTCGACCTGATCGGCGCTGGCGTTGAGGCCGAGCATCAGCCGCGCCGGGTCGCCGGGCAGGATTTCGAGCACGGCGAAAACGATCATCGAGGCCAGGATCAAGGTTGCGATGGCGATGGCGAGGCGTTTGAGGAGGTAGGCGGTCATGGTGGAGGGAATGGTGCGTTGCCAAGTGCGATGACTGAGCAAAGGCAGCGTTCTGTCACACCCCCCTCTGTCCTGCCGGACCCGGCCCTTCGCTGTCGCTTCGGGCGTTCGTTGTTCGGAAAGCCAAGCAGTTGGCTTTCCGTCCGCTGCGCGGACCACTCCTCACCCCCCGCAAGGGGGGAGATCAGCAGTTTCCGTGTCGTCGACCAGCGTTCAACGTTCGCGATAGGCGAAAGCGGAGATGAGAGCCCAATCTCCCCCCTTGCGGGGGAGATGCCCGGCAGGGCAGAGGGGGGTGTGAAGGAATGCACACTGTTGCCTGTCGGGCGCCGCCTCAATCCGTCCACTTCACCTTGGTCAGATCATTCGCCTGGATCGGCGCATTCTCCCACAGGCCCTGCAGCTTGGCGTCCCAGACGCCGACCTTCGGCAGTTCATAGAGGAAGCCGACCACGGCGTCGTCGGCCAGGATCTTCTGTGCTTCGCCGAGCAGCGTGTTGCGCTTGGCGTCGTCGGAGGTGAGGTTCAGCTCGGCGATGATCTTGTCGAAGGCGGGGTTGTCGTAGTTGAAGTAGTAGTCCTTGCGCGAATAGATATCGATGTCGCTGGGCTCGGTGTGGGAGACGATGGTCAGGTCGTAATCCTTCTTGGTGAACACCTGATCCAGCCACTGCGCCCATTCGACCGGAATGATTTCCAGGTCGATGCCGACATCGCGCAGCTGCGAGGCGATGATCTCGCCGCCAAGCCGTGCATAGGAAGGCGGCGGCAGTTTCAGCGTCGCCTTGATGCCGTTTTCGAAGCCGGCTTGCTTCAGCAGCTCCTTGGCCTTGTCGACATTGTGCGGGTACAGGCCGGTGAGGTCGACATAGGCCTTGCTGGCGGGCGACATGTGCGAACCGATCGGCACGCCGAGGCCGGCCGAGGCGCCGTCGATGATCGCCTTGCGGTCGAGCGCGAAGGCAATCGCCTGCCGCACCTCGAGCTTGTCGAAAGGCGGCTTCTTGTTGTTGATCGCCAAAATGGTCTCGCCCTCGGTCGAGCCGATCACCACCTTGAAGCGCGGATCGTCCTTGACCTGCGCGACGCTGTCGGGATCGAAGAAAGGGAAAGCCTGGATGTCGCCCGAGAGCAGCGCCGGCACGGCGGCAGCGGCGTCGGGAACGATGCGGAACTCGGCCTTGTCGAGGAACACCGGGGCGCCCCAGTAAGTGTCCGATTTCACCAGCGTGATCGACGAGCCCTTGGCCCAGCTCTGGAATTTGAACGGGCCGGTGCCGATGGGCTTTTCCTTGTTGGTGTCGGCGCTCTCGGGCGCCACGATCACGGCGTCGCCCCAGCCCAGATTGTAAAGGAACGACCCTTGCGGGTTCTTCAGCGTCACCTTGACCGTTGCCGGATCGACGACTTCGACCGTATCGATGGCGGCGAACAGGGCCTTTTGCGCGTTTACGGAATTGTCGGCACGGGCGCGGTCGAGGGAGAACTTCACGTCGCCGGCGTCGAAATCGCTGCCGTCATGGAATTTGACGCCGGTGCGCAGCTTGAAGGTGTAGACCTTGCCATCGTCGGAAATGGCCCAGCTCTCGGCAAGGTCGGGCAGCACTTCGCCATTCGGGCCGATGCGGGTCAGGCCCTCGAAGACGTTGGCGTAGAGCACTTCGTCGATCGCCGCGGCAGCACCGGCGGTCGGATCGAGATGTGGCGGCTCGAGCGTAATGCCGATCACCAGGTCGGTGCGTGCGGCAAATGCCTGACTGCCGGCCAGTGCCAGCACTGCGGCGGCAAGAATGGTTTTCCACAATTTCATCGTGCAACTCCCAAATGCTCGAACCCTGGTACGATAGAAGCGTGATTTCGAGGTGGAGTAAATTGCGTTTCGTGCTCTGCAGCGGCGCGGGGAGGAATGTTTTTTCAGCGAAGTCGATGGTTCAGTCCGCGGCCGTGCCCCTAAGCAGCACATTCAGCCCGATCGCCATCACCTTGGCCGACTCCACCATGTCAGAGATACCGACCCATTCGTCGGGCCGGTGGGCGAGGTCCAAAATGCCCGGGCCATAGGCGATGCAATCATAGATGTGGCCGATGCGGGCGATGTGCTTCTGGTCGTAAGTACCTGGTGAAATGACATAATCCGGCTCGCGGTCGAAGATCGCCATGATGCCTTGCGCCACCGCCTTGACCACTGGCGCATCGCGCTCGGTCATCAGCGGCAGCACCTCCATCAGGTCGCGAATCTCGTAGTCGAACTTTTTGCGCTCGCGCTTCAGCCGGTCGAGGATATCGGTCACCTCGCTCTTGACCGTGGCAAGGTCCTCCTCGAGCAGGAAGCGGCGGTCGATGGTCAGCCGGCAAGCGTCGGGCACGTTGGGTGAGGGCAGGCCGGGGCGGAAATCCTCGGTCTGGCCGCCATGGATCGAGTTGATGTTCATGGTCGAGCGCTTTGCGCCTTCGGGCACGACAGGCATGCGCGTCACCTTGCGGTCGAGCGCCGGAAAAAGTTCATCCTCGAAGGCCTGCAGCACGGCGCCCATGTGGCGCACGGCATTGTCGCCGAGGAACGGCATCGAGCCATGCGCGATCTCGCCCTTGGTCTCGATCTCCGCCCACCAGACGCCGCGATGGCCAAGACAGATGCGGTCCTTGTTCAGCGGCTCGGGGATGATGACGTGGTCGACCTTGGGTTTCGAGAAATAGCCAAGCTTCGCCAGATGCGCGACGCCGCCGAAGCCGCCGGACTCCTCATCGACCGTGCCCGAAATTTCGATGGCGCCGGGAAAGTCGGGGAAAACCTCCATGAAGGCTTCCGCCGCGATGATCGAGGCGGCCATGCCCCCTTTCATGTCGCAGGCGCCGCGGCCGTAGACCTTGCCGTCCTTCACCACCCCGGCAAAGGGATCGACGCTCCAGCCTTCGCCGGCTTCGACCACATCGATGTGCGAGTTGAAATGGACACAGGCCCCAGGCGAGCGGCCGTCGAAGCGGTTGACGACATTGACGCGGGGATAGCGGTCGGTGTCGCCGGGCGTGCCTTCGGCGCGGATGAATTCGGTTTCGAAGCCAAGCCTGGCTAGGCGCGCACCGATATATTCGGCGCAGGGGCGATAGGCTTCGCCAGGCGGGTTGATGGTCGGGAAGCGGATCAGGTCGGCGGTCAGTGCGACCAGGTCATCAACACGGGCGTCTATCGCTTTGAAGAGTCGTTCGTTCATTCCCGGATTTGAGCAGGCAAGGGGGTGGTTTTGCAAGCATCGCGCCACTGGCGCCGAAACTTCGTGTCGCAGCGGCAACTATGGCGGGAAAATCGTTCAAATTCGCTGCTTTAGATTGGCGAATTTATCAAGGAGTGTGTGTTAGATCACTCACCTGTCGTTAAAAAGATGAAAAACCGCGTGATGACAGGGCAGGCAAGGGGCATCAAAGGGGTTTGATCTCATGACTAAAATCGTTCTCATGGCAGCTGCTTTTGCTGCGATGCTGTTCGGCACGTCCATCGAAAGCAGGGCTGCCTCGCTGGTGGCCAGCATCGACGTCTCGTCGCAGACGATGACCGTCAGCCAATACGGCCAGGTGCTTTATCGCTGGAGCGTGTCCACCGCCCGCAGTGGCTATTTCACGCCGCGTGGCACCTATCGGCCGCAACGCACGGCGCGGATGTGGTATTCGAAAAAATACCACATGTCGCCAATGCCTTACTCGGTGTTCTTCCATGGCGGCTACGCCATCCACGGCACCGGCGCGGTCAGGCAGCTGGGGCGTCCGGCATCGCATGGCTGCGTGCGACTGCACACCGCCAATGCCGCGATGTTCTATTCGATGGTGCGCGAAGTCGGCTTCGGCAATACGCGGATCGTTGTTACGAACTGAGGCTATCGACGCCTTAGGATTGACGCTGCCGCTGGCCGGTGGCGTTGGCCTGTCCGCGCCGGCGCCGACGCCGGCCCGAGATTTCCCACCTTTTGTGGAACCACATCCATTGTCCCGGATCCTCGCGCACCCAGCGCTCGACCACGTCGGCGAGCAGTTGGGTGGTGGCCGCGACATCGACGCTGCCGCTTTCATTGCGCGGCAAGGTCAGTTTGTCCTCGATCTCGAGGCGGAAGCGGTTGCCTGGCAGCCGCACACATCGCGCCGGATAGACGTCGCAATCATAGTGACGGGCGAGCATGCCCAGAACCGGATTGCTCTGGCATCGGCGATTAAAGAAGATCGTCTCCAGTCCGCTGGAGAATTTCTGGTCGACCAAAACGCCGATATTGCCGCCTTTCTCCAGAATCGACGCCAACGCGAAGGAGGCGCCGGTCGAAGACGGCAGCAAGGCGCCCATGCTCGAACGCCGCGTCGAATGGATATAATCGGCGAGGTAAGGATTGTTCGGCGGACGAAACAGCGCCGTGATCTTCATGCCGAACGTCGCGGCAGCCACCGGCAGCAATTCAAAATTGCCGAGATGGCCGGTGAACAGGATATGCGGTTTGTCCTCGCCAGCTATCTGATGGAAATGGTCGGCGCCACCGACTTCGACGCGGCCGGGCGTCGCTGCGTTCGGATCATAATCGAAGAGCGCGTCAAGAAAGATGTATTCGGCGGCGAGCCGGGCCATGTTGCCCCACATGTCGGAGGCGATGGCCTCGATCTCGACATCGCTCTTTTCGGGATAGGCAAGGCGCAGATTGTCGATGGCGACGCGGTGGCGCCCGACACGGGGGCCGATGCGGCGGGCCGCGCCGTCGGCGAAATTGAGCGCCTTGTCGGCGGGCAAGAGGCGCAGCAGCGAGATGATCGTCATCGCCGCGCGCGCCACCAGCCAGTGCTCCATCTGGCGCAGTCTTCGGCCATAGCGGAACATGAAGTCCCGGCGGGCTTTCTTGAACACCTTGCCGGCCATGGTCCTAAGAAACGCGCAGGATGATCTTGCCGAACACGTCGCGGCCTTCCATGCGCTTCAACGCGGCGTCGATGCCGTCGAAGCCGACCTCGGTGTCGATAACAGGTGCTACCTGTCCCGCCGCCATCTTCTGCATGGCGTTGGCCATGTTCTCCATGCGGCAGCCGAAGGACCCGAGCAGCTTCAGCTGCTGCTGGAACAGCTGCATCAGATTGATCTGCGTCGACACGCCGGAGGTCGAGCCGCAGGTGACCAGGCGGCCGCCGCGCTTGAGGCACAGCATCGAGGCCGCAAAGGTGTCGGCGCCGACATGCTCGAAGACGACGTCGACGCCCTTCTTCCTGGTGAGCTTGCGCACGACGCCTTCGAAACGGTCGTCGCGGTAGTTGATGACGTGATCGGCGCCGAGGGCCTTGGCCTTGTCGATCTTGTCGTTGGAGCCGACCGTGGTGATGATGGTGCAACCCATGCGCCTGGCCAGCTGGATCGCCGCCGAGCCGATGCCGGAGCCCCCGGCATGGATGAGGATGGTTTCGCCGGGCTGCAGCTTGGCATTGTCGAACAGCATGTGCTCGACGGTGCCGAAGGTGACAGGGGCGACGGCAGCGCCGACATCGGTCACGCCGGGAGGGGCAGGGACCAGCAGGCGCGCCGGCAGGTTGATCTTCTCCTGCGCAAAGCCGTCGAGATGGAAGCCGTGGACGCCCGAGACATGTTCGCAGAGATTGTCGCGGCCTTCGCGGCAGGCGCGGCAAAGGCCGCAGGTGCGCGCGCCGTAGATCGACAGCAATTGTCCGGGCAGCAGGCTGGAGACGCCGGGGCCGACAGCTTCGACCTCGCCGGAGGCTTCGGCGCCGACGACCAGCGGCAGCTTACGCTTGGCGAAGGCCATGCCACGCCAGCCCCAGACGTCGATATGGTTCAGCGCCACCGCCTTGATGCGCAGCGTGACTTCGCCCAATGCGGGGGGCGGCGGGGGCGGCAGGTCCACCGTTTCAAGACGGCGGTCCTCGATAAGTTGCAGTGCGCGCATGGGGCCTGTCAGTTCAGTCTGGCTGAAAAAGGTCGCTTAGACCGGTTCCCGCGCCATGACAAGGCAAGTGTTCTGGCCGCCGAAGCCGAACGAGTTCGACAGAACGCTACGAACCTCGGCATTGCGCTTCTTGTTGGGCACCACGTCGAGCACGATTGCCGGGTCGGGATTGTCGTAGTTGATGGTCGGCGGAATGACGCTTTCGCGCATGGTCATCAGCGAAAACGCCGCTTCGACGGCGCCGGCCGCCGACAGCGTGTGGCCGATCATCGACTTGTTGGACGAGACCGGCATCGAGCCGATGCGATCGCCGAACACGGTCGACAGCGACAGATGCTCCATCTTGTCGTTTTCCGGTGTCGAGGTGCCGTGAGCGTTGACGTAGTCGATCTCGTCCTTGCTCAAGCCGGCATCGGCAAGGGCTGCGCGGACTGCTGCGATCGCCGGCGAACCGTCGGGCTTGGAACGGGTGCGATGGAAATCGTCGGCCTTTTCACCGCAGCCGCGCAGGATGCCGAGAACGCTGGCGCCCCGAGCAAGGGCTGCCTCAAGCGATTCCAGCACCAGAGCGCCGGAGCCTTCGGCCAGCACAAAGCCGTCGCGGTCCTTGGAGAAGGGTTTTGACGCCTTTTCAGGGATGTCATTGTGGGTCGACAGCGCCGAGAGCAACGAAAAGCGGATCAGCGCCTCGGCGGTTGCCGAACCGTCGGCGCCGATGGACAGCGCCCGGTCGCATTCGCCGCGGCGGATCGCTTCGACGCCGAGCTGGATGGCGGTGGCGCCCGAAGCGCAGGCCGTCGACAGCGTGATCGGCAGGCCGCGCGTGCCAAAGCGGTCGGCCAGCCGGTCGGCGATCGCGCCGAACTGCGTGCTTGCGAACGTATCTGTTTCCTTCAGCCCGCGCGCCACCCTGAGCAGCCTTTCGGCGCCGGCGCCTTTGCCGTCGGAATTGTAGAGCGCGAAGCGATCCTGCCAGTCGAGTTCGACCGGCGGCGAGGCGAGGAACAGAGGCCCGCCAAAATCAGAGGAATCGAGGCCGGATTCGGCCACCGCCTCCTTCGCTGCGGTTTCGGCCAGCTCGTAGGTCAGCAGGCTGGCGCCTTTCGAGCTTGAGTCGAGGAAGTCGACCATGCCGGAGATGCGGGTGTTGAGGTGGTCGACGGGAAAGCGGGTGATCGGGTGGATGCCCGATTTGCCGGAGGTCAGTGCCGCCCAGTTATCGGCCTTGCCGATGCCGAGCGACGTTACCACGCCGATGCCGGTGACGGCGACGATCGGCCTGCCCATGTGATCTCTGAGATTGGCCATCCGGAACCTCTTAACTTTGCAGCACGATCGCGCAGCGCTGCTTCAAGCAGCGTTGACCAGCGCCATGCCCTCGAATTGGTGATAGCCGATCGCCGTTGCGAGCACGGTTTCGGGAATGCCTTCGAACGGCTTCTCGGCCGCGGCGTCGAATAAGGGGTAGGCGGCCTTGCGGTCGACGGCCAGGGCGGCGAGGGCGACCGCGAATGGAAACTGCGCTTCCTTCATATGCCCGGTCAGCGTGGCGAAGCCGCGCGCCGATATCGCCGGATTGGCATCCAGCGCTGACTTTTCGGCTGACGTTGCGGTATGCGCCCCGGATGCGCCCGACAGGGCCAGCAACTTGCCGTTCGGGAGAGCCGCCTGTTTGAGCAATGCCGCGATCTCGGCGTCAAGCTCGCCGCGCGAGCGCCGGGCGCGGCCTGAGACGACCGGTCCGAGCTCGGCATAGATTTTCCGCCCACGCCTTTGCGCGTGTTCGCGCTGCTCCAGCACCAGGAAGGCGCCGCCGGAGCCGGAGACCAGGCCGCCGCCCTCGGCGCCCTGTCTCTGCCAGACCGGCTTCCATGGGCCGCGATGCAGATAACCGGCCAGCTCATAACCGAGCAGCATGTCGGAATGTTCGGTCTGGAAGGCGCCGCCGACCAGTATGTGCGTCGACTGTCCGGAGCGGATGCGCGCGGCGGCGGTCTCGACGGCGGCGACGCCAGCACCTTCCTCGCCCATGAAGGTCCTCGACGATCCCGTCACCTTGTGGACGATGGAGATGTTGCCGGCGAGCAGATTGGAGAGCTGGGCCAGGAAAAGCGTCGGCCGCAATTCGGTGGTCAGTTTCTCGTTGAGCAGCACGTCGCGGTCGTTGCGGCTCTCGGACGCTGCGAGGATGGCGGCATCGACCGCCTCGTCTCGCTCGCCGCCGCCGGCAGCGACAACCATGTCCATGGTCGTGCAGAGCTCGTCATTGCCCTTGATGCCGGCGTCGTCCAGCGCCATGCCGGCGGCATAGGTGCCCAGCCTCTGCCATGTTTCCATCTGCCGCTGGTCACCGCGCTTGGCGATCTGCAAGTTCCAGTCGATCTCCGGCAGGGGATGCACGGTGTAGGGCGCAAAGCGCGCGGATTCGAGCACCGGCTGCAGGCCGGGCTGCGCCAGCTTCTGCCAGTGGGTATCCGGACCCTCTCCCAGCGAGGAGACAAGGCCGATACCGGTGATGACGACGTCGCGAGGGCTGCTCATGAGCGGCTTTGTGGGTCAGGCGGCGCAGCCCGTCAAGGCCGCGCGCCAGCCGATATCAGGCGGTCTTGGCGGCGACCAGCGCGTCGATCTTGGCGCACAGGTTCTTCATGACGAAGTAATCGTCGGTCGAAGCCTTGCCGTCATTGACTTCCTGGGTCCACTTTTCCAGCGGCACCTTGATGCCGAATTCCTTGTCGATGGCAAAGACGATATCGAGGAAATCGAGACTGTCGATGCCGAGATCGTCGATCGTGTGGCTCTCGGGAGTGATGGTGTCGATATCGATCTCGCTGGTGTCGGCAATGATCTTGGCGACTTTGTCGAACGTGGTGGACAAGGGCTCTTCCTTCGGTTGCGGGCGGAATCTGTCCGCATCTGGTTTGGGCGCTGTCTAATCGGTTTTTCCCGGCAGGAAAAGGCCTGATGCGCGGGGCGCAGATGGTATGGCCTTCCCATAAAGACAAGAAGGGCTGCCCGACAAGCCGGCGGCCCTTCCAGTTGACGTTACGTCAGATCAGTTTTTAGGGAGCTTGACCACTGGCTTTCTCAGAACGTGACGCGGCCGAGCACGCGCAAGCCATCGCCCTGCGGCTCGACCACCACCGCTTCGCCCTCGCGCGGCGAGACGCCGGTCAGCGCGACGATGTTTTCGAGATGCGTGACCATGACCAGATTGTCGGAACCGGTGTAGGCGCGGATTTCCTTCATCACCGCGTCGAGCTGCGCGGCCTTCTCGGTCGGATCGCTCCTCAGGAGGTCGAGCGGCGCAAAAAGCTCCGGCTCCGCTTCGAAGGCGATGCGGGCAGTGTCGAGGCAGCGGCAATAGCGGCTGGACAGCACCCGCTCGATGGGGGCGGCGCGGGCGCCGAACAGCGCGCCGATCTTGCTCGCCTGCTGCTTGCCGCGCGCCGATAGATTGACCTGGGTGGCACAGTTGTCGATGACGAAATTGGCGGGGTCGGTGGTGCCGGTGACCAGTGCGTGGCGAAGCAGCACGACATGCCCGCCGTCACGCAGCAGCGCCCAGCCGGCGTCGGTCGCGTGGGCGACGGCGGGAACAGCAAGCAGGAACAGCGACAGCACAAATCGAATCATCGAAACCTTTCCGGGAGCCGGATGCCGGCTCCGGTCATTCTGATATAGGGATCGGAAAGCCGGCACAAAGACAAGCGAAAGGCGAACCCTCGGTTCGCTTCACATTTTCGCCATTTGCTTCTTCGCCAGCTCGATCTTCTGATCGGTGAGCGGGATAGGGATCGTGTAGCCGGCTTCGGTGAAGCCCTGCTTGGCGTTCTCGAAGAATTCGATCGCCTTGAGATATTCCGGCTTGCCCGCGCCATAGCTGGCGCGGTTCCAGTGGACGTCGCCGATATTGTTCTGCTCGAAGGCCCACTGCAGCGGCTGACTTTCGCGCGTAAACACCTTCAGCGCCGCCGTGAACGCCGCTTCGGCGTCGTTGAGATATTTGTCGGTCCGCTGGAGATTGCCGAGGTTGAGCAGGCTCATACCGATGCCATTTTGAGCGTTGGCCCAGTCGACCGGCGCGGCCTCGATGGTGAGTATTTCGAGCGCGGCTCGCCGCGCCGCAATCGAATCCTGCAGCGTCTTGGCATCGCCATTGCTCATGCTCAACCAGTGCAGCGTCGAGCCCAGGCCGGCCTGGGCCATTGCCCATTGCCGCGGGTTCGTCTCGCGCTTGTACTCGCGCAACGCATTGCCGTAGGCGTCGACCGCCTCGCTGTAATGCTCGGGCTTGTCGGTGACGCCGCCGAGAAGCTGCAGCGTGTTGCCGAGATTGTAGTAGCTCATCGCCCAGTCCTGCGGGAACTTCCGCCTGACATAGACCTGCCGTGCCGCCTGGAAGGCTGCCGCCGACTGTTCCAGCTTGGCCGCATCACGCGTGCGCTGGCCCAGCGTCTGATAAATCGAGCCGAGATTGTTCTGGGCTGACGCCCAGTCCATCGGGAAGCGCTTGCGGGTAAACACCGTCAGAGCGTCGTCATAGGCAGCAGCAGCTTCTTCGAGCGTAGCCGTGCCCATATCGAAGCGGGCGATACCGCTCAGCGCATTGCCCAGGTTGAGGCGGCTGGTCGCCCAGGACACCGGGAAAGTTTCGCGGGTTCGCACTTCCAGCGCGGCGCGAAACGCGTCGGCCGCCTCGTTGATCTTCGCCTTGTCGTTGAGCTGGATGCCAAGCGTTACAAGCGTGTTGCCGAGATTGTTCTCGACCATCGCCCATTCCACGGGTGCTTTCTCGCGTGTGTATTCCTCAAGCGCCAGCCGGTAGGCTGCTTCGGCCTGGGTGAGATGCTCGCCGGCATGCTCACGCTCGGAGAGTGCATAGAGCGCGAGGCCTAGATTGTTCTGCGAACCGGCCCAGTCCAACGGCAGCTTGTCGCGCGGACGCTTCTCAAGGGTGGCGCGCGTCGCCGCCACCGCTTCATTGAGACGCTTCGGGTCGCTCTCGCGTTCGCCGATCTTCAGAAGCACGTTGGCCAGGTTGTTCTGCGCCGCGGCCCAGTTGCGGTCGTCCTTCTCGCGCTCGAACACCACCAGCGAATCGCGGAAAATCACCGCTGCTTCTTCGAGATGCGCAGTCTCGGTTTCGCGCTCTCCAATGGTCTGCAGCACCACCGCCATGTTGTTGCGGGTGATTGCCCAGTCGCGATTCTGTTCGCCGTTGGGGATGAAGTTCAAGATGGTGCGATAGGCCTCGATGGAGTGCTGCAGCGCATCGAGGTCGCCGGTGGCGTAGCCATGAGCGTTCAACGCCTCGGCCTCCTGGTTCTTGTAGTTCCAGCGCAGCTTTTCGTCCCACTTCTCGACCAGCGAATACGCCTTGGCATAGTCGTTGGCGGCGGATTTGTAGTCGAAGACCAGCGCGGCGGCGTCGGCGCGTTTGGCATAGATGGCGGCGTCGGCGATGCGCTTTTGCCGGAGCAGGTCCTCGGCCTCGTCGACCGCACCGCTGTTTTCCTCGATCCGGCCGACCGCGTCGTCGAGGAATTTGCGCGCCGTCACCATGGCGCCCTGGCCTATGGCCTTGTCGGCGGATGCGACCAGGCGACTGATCTCGGGATCGTCGGTGCGCAGGGCGGCGCGCTCGGCCATCATCTTCTTCAGACGCTCGGCCTGGCTGTCCAGCACCTTCTGCAGGTCGTTCGGATCCTCAGGGATCTTTTCCGTGCCGAGCGCCTTGAGCACGCCGTAGAGCGCGTCAAGGGGCACGCCGTCCTGCAGAGAAGCCAACTCCACCTGAGCCCGTTTGGGATCGGGCAGGTCGGAAATGGTCAGCAGCAATTGCCGCCGCTCACCGGTGATCAGCCCGTCGTCGCCGGTCGGTTCCGGCGGCGCGACGCCGAAATAGAGCAGGCGACGCAGACTCTCGCTGACCCAGGGGCGCTGCTTTGCCTTGGTGTCGAGATAGACCTCCTCGGTGACCATGCGCATGACCGAGCCGAATTCCGTGCCTTTCATCGCGGTGAGGTGGCGCAGCAGGGCGGCGGCGTAGGGGCTGTTTTCGCCGGCTGCGCCATCAAGCGCGGGTCGGCCCGGCTCGGCGGCGAAGCCGACCACGGTTCCCAGGCTGGCATCATCCACTGAGGCACTGGCAAGCGCCTTGGCGCCGCGCACCGGTTCCAGCCCGCCGGCGCCGACAGGCTCGGCGGAAGCCGTCGGCCCGCGGCGCACGACCGCGTCCGGCGGAAACGGGTTGGTGCGGCAGGCGTCAAGCAGCACGATCGTCACCGGCACGGTCTTTTTCAGCTCGTCCATGACGGCTGAAATCGGCACCAGCGCCTCACCGGCATTTTTCAGCGACGAGACGTCGGCATCGACCGGCACCAGATAATTCTCGCCGCCCGCCTCGATGCCGTGGCCGGAATAATAGATGAAGGCGACGTCGGCGCCTTCGGCGTCCTCGACAAACCGATCGAGATCGCGCTTCAGCTTGGCGGCATCGCGATCGGTGACGTTGCGGGCGTCGAAGCCGAGGTCGGTCAGCATCTTGGCCATGTCGCGGGCGTCGTTGGCCGGGTTGGCAAGGGCTGCGATGTGTTCGTATTTCGACTGGCCGATGATCAGCGCCACGCCCTTGAGACTTTTGGTCTCCGCAACCGCAAGCACCGTCGCGGCAAGGCAAAACAGCCCGGCGACGAAAGCCGTCAGCCACGCCTGTCTGAAATGACGCTGTTTCGGCGTCGCAACCATTCGCTGTGTGTCCGCCCTGATGATCCCAAGCCTGTATAGCGCTGCCACCCGACCATGATCAAATTCAGGCGCCGGGCGGATCGAGGATCAGTTTCTGAAGATCATGGCGATTGCGCTGGAATCCGGGCTCGCCTATCCCTGAAAAATGTCTCCGCTCACCGAAACCGTTCTTTTCGTCTTCAGCCTCGTCGCGCTCGGCTATGTCACCGGGCTCACCGGCTATCTGAAACCGGCCAGCGGGGACGGCATCTCCGAATTCGCCATCAACGTCGCGATGCCGCTGCTGCTGTTTCGGACGATGGTGAATTCGGATTTCCACGGCGTGGCGCCCTGGTCGCTGTGGGGTGCTTATTTCGCGGCGGTTGCAATGACATGGGCCGCCGGCCATCTGGTGACGACACGGATCTTTGGGCGGGACGCGCGCACCGGCATCGTCGGTGGAGTGTCGTCATCCTTCTCGAATGTGGTGTTGCTGGGCATTCCCTTCGTTCTCGGCGTATTCGGGTCCAGCGGATTCGAAGTGCTGTCGCTGCTCGTTTCCGTGCATCTGCCGACCATGATGATGGCTTCGATCATCATGTTCGAGATATTTGGCCGCGGCGGCAGCGAGCCCGTACACCCGCTGCGCATCATCCAGAGCTTTCTGAGAAGACTGTTCACCAATCCGTTGATCATCGGCATCCTGGCCGGGCTGGCATGGCGCCTCACCGGCGCGCCGCTGCCGAACCTTGCCATGCGACTGGCCGATGCGCTGGCTAACACCGCCGGGCCGGTGGCGCTGTTCGCCATGGGGCTCAGCCTGCGCCGTTTCGGCATTTCCGGTAACATCCGACCGGCGCTGACGCTGTCGACGCTGAAACTGTTCGTGATGCCGGCGCTGGTGCTCGGCCTGGTCTGGCTGTTTGGCCTGCCGCCCTTGACGGCCAAAGTGGCGGTCGTGGTGGCGGCGCTGCCGTCCGGCATCAATTCCTATCTCATCGCCGTGCAGTTCAACACCGGCCAGGCGCTGGCGTCGAACCAGATGACCATCGCCACGGCAAGCGCGGTTGTTACAACCGCCTTTTGGCTGACGGTGGTGGTGCATGTCTTTGGGTAGGCTTGGTCTTCTGTAAGGCTGGTCTTTGGCAAGGCTGGTCTTTGGCAAGGCTGCGGCCCAAACTAATTTACATGTGAATTTTCTCTGGCGTTGGGCTGGCCCAAAGCCTATATGCCATCTTGCAATTGCTTGCCGGGCTTGCCCTAGGTAAAGAGCAGTGGCTTCAGCGTGTCGGCTCCGCCGCCATTGTGCACGCTCGTTCAAGAGATCCAGGAAACCGGCCCGTCAGTGCGCCGAACGGAGGCTAGACCATGCTGCAGAAAACCAGCCATTTCATGCGCCAGGCCAATCTCATCAATGGCGAATGGGTGCAGGCCGACAGCGGCCAAACGGTCGACGTCAACAACCCGGCCACCGGTCTCAAGATCGGCACCGTGCCGAAGTCGGGCAAGGCGGAAACCCGCCGCGCCATCGAAGCCGCAAGCGAAGCCTTCAAGACCTGGCGCAAGACGACCGCGCTGGAGCGCTCGAAGCTGTTGCGCAAGCTGCATGACGCGATGATGGATAATCAGGATGTGCTGGCCGAACTGCTCACCATCGAGCAGGGCAAGTCGCTCGCCGAATCCAAGGGCGAGATCGGTTCGGCTGCCGCCTACATCATGTGGTTTGCCGAGGAAGGCCGCCGCACCTATGGCGATGTCGTGCCATCGCCATGGGGCGATCGCCGCATCCTGGTGACCAAGGAGCCGGTCGGCGTCATTGCCGCCATCACGCCGTGGAATTTCCCCTCCTCGATGCTTGCCCGCAAGCTTGGCCCCGCGCTTGCCGCCGGCTGCACCGCCGTGGTCAAGCCGGCCTCGCAGACGCCGTATTCCGGCCTTGCATGGGGCGCGCTCGCCGAGGAAGTCGGCTTCCCAAAGGGCGTCATCAACATCCTGACGGGTGCTGCCGGCGAAATCGGCGACGAGATCTGCGCCAATCCGCTGGTGTCGAAGATCACCTTCACCGGCTCGACCGAGATCGGCAAGCTGCTGATTCAGAAGTCGTCCGTCACCGTCAAGAAGGTCTCGATGGAACTCGGCGGCAATGCGCCGTTCCTGGTCTTCGACGATGCCGACCTCGATCGCGCCGTCGCCGGCGCCATCACCGCCAAATACCGCAATTCAGGCCAGACCTGCGTGTGCACCAACCGCTTCCTGGTGCAGGCCGGCATCTACGACAAGTTTGTCGAGAAGCTGGCCGCTGCCAGCAATGCGCTGAAAGTTGGCTCGGGCCTGGAAGAGGGCGTGCAGCAGGGACCGCTGATCGACGTGAAGGCGGTCGAGAAGGTCGAGGAATTCATCGCCGACGCCACGTCGAAGGGTGGCAAGGTCGTTGCCGGCGGCAAGCGCCACGCGCTTGGCGGCTCATTCTTCCAGCCGACCGTCATCGCCGATGCGAAGCCTGACATGCGCTTCATGAAGGAAGAGATTTTTGGCCCGATCGCCCCGGTGTTCAAGTTCGAGACCGAAGAGGAAGCCATTGCGCTTGCCAACGACACCGAGTTCGGCCTGGCCGCCTATTTCTACACCGGCGATCTCGGCCGCGCCTTCCGGGTCATGGAAGGCCTGAAATACGGCATGGTCGGCGTCAATGAAGGCCTGATCACCACGCCGGAAGCGCCGTTCGGCGGCGTCAAGGAATCGGGCCTCGGCAAGGAAGGCGGACATCAGGGCATCGAGGACTATCTCGACACCAAATATGTCTGCATCGGGGGTCTCGGCCTCTAAATCATTGACGGGCAGGGCAGGCCGCGGGCCGGCCCTTGCCAGACGACATTCAGCCGGACTGGAGCGGTTCAGCGTTTCACGGAAACGCCGAACCGCTCCAGTTCTTTGTTTTTTGCAATTCCGGACGGAAAACCGTTTCACACTTTTCCTGGAATTGCTCTAAGTCGATAGATCGACGAATTAGCATTTGGACATAGCGATGAAGGACGGCGAAGTCTTCGGCACGACGCAGGCAGGCGAACCCGTTCGCCGTTTCACCATCCGGGGCGGCGGCGTCAGCGCCAACATCATCGGGCTCGGCGCAATCATCCAGGATCTGCGGCTCGCCGGGCACGACGCGCCGCTGGTGCTGGGCTACGATCGCTTCGAGCCTTACGAGACTGACCGGGCCTTCTTCGGCGCGGTCGTCGGCCGCTATGCCAACCGCATCCGCGACGGCCGCTTCACCATTGCCGGCCAGCGCTACCAGACCGAGCGCAATTTCCTCGGCAAGCACACGCTGCATGGCGGCTCGGAGGGCTTCTTCCATCGGCCGTGGACGGTTTCGCTGCACGGCCGGGATTTTGTCACCCTGACCCTGCACGATCCTGAGGGCACGATGGGCTTTCCCGGCGCGCTCGACGTCACCTGCACCTACCGGCTGAAGATTCCCGGCACGCTCTCGATGGAACTGACCGCCACTTGCGAGGAGCCGACGCTGTGCAATCTGGCGCAGCATTCCTATTTCAATCTCGACGATGGCGGCGCCGGCGACATTCTCGACCACCGGCTGATGCTGAACGCCGGCGCCTATACGCCTGTCGATGGCGAGATGATCCCGACCGGCGTCGTCAAACCTGTCGACGGCACGCCCTTCGACTTCCGCCAGGCGCGGCCGCTGCGCATGGAAACGGAAGGCGAGCAGCTTCCCTACGACGTCAATTTCTGCCTGGCGTCAGCCCGGGGCCCGCTTCACCAGGTGGCGTGGGCGCAAGGCGCCAATTCCGGCGTCGAGATGGAAGTCTGGACCACCGAGCCGGGCCTGCAGCTTTACACCGGCCAGTATGTCGCGCCGACCTCGGGCGGCCTGGACGGACGGCGCTACAAGGCGTTTTCCGGCTTTTGCCTGGAAGCGCAGACCTGGCCCGACGCGCCGAACCGGCCCTATTTCCCGCAGGCCACGCTGTGGCCGGGCCAGATCTATCATCAGGTGACGGAATATCGTTTCAGGCTTCCCTAAGGTCTTAGACTAGCCCTCGAAAGCGGTTCTTAGAACCTCGAACGGCGCCAGCGCGCCTCGCACCTGCACGACAGCGGCGGCGACGCGATGCGCGCGCTGCACGGCATCCGCCGGGGCATGGCCGGCAAGCCGGGCGGCGAGATAGCCGCCATTGAAGGAATCGCCGGCGCCGGTGGTGTCGACCGGGGTGGCGACATGCTGGGCCGGAACCGGCTGCAGGGCTCCGCCAGTGGCGATCAGCGCGGGCTTCTCGCCATTCTTGACGACGACTTCGCCGACGAGTTTTCCGAACCGTTCGGCGGTCGCTTGCGATGCCGTGTCGCCAAACAGCATCTGCTCGTCGGGAAAGGTCGGCAGCGCGATGTCGGCGACGGCAAGCGCGTCGAGTATCGCGGCTTGCGCCTCCTCGCGGCTCTGCCACAGGCGCGGCCGGTAGTTGGGGTCGAAGGCGACGAGCGAACCGGCGGCCCGCGCCTTGGCCACTTCTGCCAGCAACGTCTTGCGCGCGGCGGCATCCAGAATTGCCAAAGTGATTCCGGAAAAATACACAAGCGCCTGGCTTTCAAGGCTTTTTGCCAAGGCGGCCGGGTCCGAGGCAAGCCGCCTGGCCGCCGCGTCGCTGCGCCAATAGGTGAAGGCGCGTTCGGCGCCGGTCAAGGTGATGGCGTAGAGGCCGGGCCGCGCGCCTGGGATGACCGGGCTGGCGCCGATGCCGATGCCGTTTTCGGCGAAGAACGAAATCTGGCCCTGCGAGAAGGGATCGTCGCCGAAGGCCGAGACATAGGTCGCCGGCCGCTTGCCGCTCAGCGCATGCAGCGCCCACAGCGTGTTGAACGTGTCGCCGGCAAAGCCCATGCGCCAGTTCGGCCCGGCCTGGCCGGACAGTTCGAGCATGCATTCACCGATCGAAGCGACGCCGTCTGCTGCCATGTATCTGTCTCCGGATCAGTTCGCTGCTGTAGCTTTTTGCGGCCGGCAGCGCCATGCTTGGCGGCGGCGGTTTTTTGCGCCAGAAGCGTTTTCCCACAGAAGCGGCGGGACGCGAATTGCTTCCCGAGACGTTATGCCCAAAAGAGGAACCGGTTTGGCATCGATATGGCGTTATCTTCTTGCGGGCGTTGGTCTGGCCGCCTTGCTGGCTGGCATATTGGCGATCGTCTATCTGACCGCGCCGCAGTCGGCGCCGGGCCCCGATGTTTCGCGCTCGAAGAAGACGGCGAACGGCTTGTTTGTCGCCAGCATTCAGCCGGAACGCGGCGTTATCCGGCAAGGCGAACTGCAATCCTGGTTGCTGACCCTGAAGACGGTCAACGGCGATTCCGTGGAAGGTGCGGCGATCTCGGTGTCCGGCGGCATGCCGCAGCACAATCACGGCTTGCCGACCAGTCCGCAGGCGACCGACTATCTTGGCGAGGGGCGCTACCGGATCGAGGGGCTGAAATTCACCATGAGCGGCGTGTGGCAGTTGCGCTTCGCCATTTCGGCGGCGGCCGGTTCCGACACGGTCGTCTTCAATGTGGTGCTGTGAGCGGATGAACCGCCTGTTGCGCCTTCTGGCCTTGGCTGCGGTTTTGCTCGTTGCCGGCTGCGGCAAGCCGGACTTTTCCGATGCCGAGAAGAAGACCATCGCTTCGCTGGCGCTGAACACCTTGCCGGCGCTCAAACCAGACACCACCAACCGCTTCGCCGACGTGCCGGCCGCCGCCGCCTTGGGCTCCACTCTGTTCTTCGACCAGGGGATGAGCCGTGACGGGAACGTATCCTGCTCGACCTGCCACAAGATCGACCGGCAGTTCCAGGATGACCTGCCGCAATCCGTCGGCGTCGGCCGAACCAACAGGCGCTCGATGCCGCTGGCCGGCATTGCCCGCAATCCGTGGTTCTTCTGGGATGGACGGCGCGACAGCCTGTGGGCGCAGGCGCTGACGCCGCTGGAAAACCCGCTTGAGCAGGCGGGGAACCGCGCCGCCTTCGCCCATTACATCCAGAAGCGCTTTGGTGCGCGCTACGAGCGCATCTTCGGGCCACTGCCGGATCTTTCCGCCGTGCCGGCCAACGCCAGCCCGCTCGGCAACGAGGCCGAGCAGGCGGCATGGAAGGCAATGACCGCGGCGGAAATGGACGACGTCAACCGCGTCTTTTCCAACATCGGCAAGGCGATCGCCGCCTTCGAACGGTCGGTCGAACCGGCACAAACGCGCTTTGACCGCTTTGCCATCGATCTTGCGTCAGGCGCCAAGCCGAAAGCCGACGATGCCTTTTCGCCGGAGGAGATGCTCGGGCTGAAACTGTTCATCGGCAAGGCCAATTGCGTCACCTGCCATAACGGCCCGCGCTTCACCGACAACGCTTTCCACAACACCGGCGTGCCGCCGGTCAGGGATTTGCCATTGGATCGCGGCCGTTTCGATGCGGTGGCCCAGGTTCAGGCCGACCCATTCAACTGCTTCGGCGCCTTCCGCGATGGCGACGCCGGCGCCTGCGGCGAGCTGCGCTTCATCGTCAAGGCAGCACCCGAACTGATGCGCGCCTACAAGACGCCGTCGCTGCGGGGCGCGGCGACACGGCCGCCCTATATGCATGCCGGACAGTTCTCCACGCTGGAGGAGGTGGTGGCGCACTATGCGAAGGCGGAGGCGAGCGTCGAGGGCACCTCCGAGGTCCACCCGCTGCAACTGTCGGACCGCGAACGCGCGGCGCTGGTGGCGTTTTTGAAGACGCTGTCGGAGTGAGTCAGCGATCCTTCACCGTCTCCATGGCCACGAAGGTTGAAGTCTGCGCAACATGCGGCAATGCCGAGATGCGCTCGCCGAGGACACGGCGATAGGCGGCGATGTCCGTGGTGCGGACCTTCAGAAGATAATCGAAGCTCGACGCCATCATGTGGCACTGCTCGATCTCCGGCACGGCCTGCACCGCGCGATTGAAAGCATCGAGCGCGGCCGAGCGTGTGTCCGACAGTTTGACCTGGACGAAGGCGACATGGCCTTCGCCCATGCGCTCGCGATCGATGATCGCCTGATAGCCCCTGATATAGCCGTCCTTCTCCAGGCGCTTCACCCGCGCCTGCACCGGCGTCTTCGACAGGCCGACCTTGCCGGCCAGTCCAGACATGGATAGCCGCCCGTCGCGCGCCAGCGCCGACAGGATGTTTTTGTCGATGCGGTCCAATTGGTCTTCTGTCACGGATATCACAGTCCATTTGATAACAATTTAGCTGCAATGATAGACCGCTCGGCCTGCCATGTCGATTTCTTTGGACCGGCTGAAAATGCGGCTCTGTGCTAGCTTGCGCCATTCGGTCCGGCGACCGCCGGCCCGCTCACAGATGCTTGCTCCGCAGGGACCGCCATGCCGCTCGACACCATCCGCCAGCAGATCCGCGCCAACTACCTGCCCGACGAAGACGCGGCTGTGAAGCGCTTGGCTGCCGCGACAGAACTTTCGGCCGATGACCGCAAAGCCGTCTCGGCCCGTGCCGCGGATCTGGTGCGCGCGGTGCGCGGCTCGTCCGACCCGCGGCTGATGGAGGTTTTTCTCTCGGCCTACGGCCTCTCCACCAAGGAAGGAGTGGCGCTGATGTGCCTGGCCGAGGCACTGCTGCGCGTGCCTGACACCGAGACTATGGACGACCTGATCGCCGACAAGATCGCACCGCATGACTGGTCGGCGCATTCGGGCGGTTCGAGCTCGATCTTCGTCAACGCCTCGACCTGGGCGCTGATGCTGACCGGCCGTGTGCTCGACGAAGGCGAGGGCGGCATTGAAGGCACGCTGCGCTCGATGGTTCGCCGACTGGGCGAACCGGTGATCCGCAAGGCGGTCGCCGCCGCCATGCGCGAAATGGGCGAGCAGTTCGTGCTCGGCCGCACCATTGCGGAAGCCGTCAAGCGCGGCAAGTCGATGATCCAGAAAGGTTATCTCTATTCCTTCGACATGCTGGGCGAGGCGGCCCGCACCGAGGCCGACGCGCTGCGCTACCTCAAGGCCTATGCCGATGCGATCTCCTCGCTCGATTCAGGCTCCAACGGTCCCGATATCCGCCAGAACCACGGCATCTCGGTCAAACTGTCGGCGCTGCATCCGCGCTACGAAGAGGCACAGAAGGAAAAGATGCTGCCGGTGATGGCCGAGCGGCTGCTGTCGCTGGCGCTGGCCGCACGCCATTCGCGCATGGGCCTCAACATCGACGCCGAGGAGGCCGACCGGCTCGACCTGTCGCTCGACATCATCGAGCGTGTGTTGTCCGAGCCGGAGCTTGCCGGCTGGAATGGCTTTGGCGTCGTCGTCCAGGCCTACGGCCCGCGCGCGGCCTTCACCATCGACTGGCTCTATGCGCTGGCGGAAAAGTACGACCGCAACATCATGGTGCGGCTGGTCAAGGGCGCCTATTGGGACACCGAGATCAAGCGGGCACAGACGCTCGGGCTTTCCGGCTACCCCGTCTTCACCCGCAAGGCCAACACCGATGTTTCCTACATGGCCTGCGCCAGGAAGTTGCTGTCGATGACCGACCGCATCTATCCGCAATTCGCCACGCACAATGCCCATACCGTCGCCGCCATCCTGTCGATGGCTGACAACCGTGACGCTTTCGAATTCCAGCGCCTGCACGGCATGGGCGAAGCGCTGCATGAGACGGTTCGCCGGGCCGAAGGCACGCGCTGCCGCATCTATGCGCCGGTCGGCGCGCACTCCGACCTCTTGGCCTATCTGGTTCGCCGCCTGCTGGAGAATGGCGCCAACTCCTCCTTCGTCCATCAGCTCACCGACGAGGACGTCGAGCCGGAGGATATTGCGCGCGATCCGCTCGAGACGGTCGAGAGCCAGGGCCCCGCCGCCAATCCGGCAATCGCTCGTCCTGCGACGATCTTCGGCGCTGGTCGGCGCAACTCGAAGGGGTTCGACATCACCGATCCGGTGACGCTGGCGGCGATCGACAAGGCCAAGGCGGCCTTTGCCGGGCCCGAGCGCTGGCATGCCAAGCCGATGACGCGCGCCGCCGGCTACGGCAAGCAGCGCCCGGTGGTCAATCCGGCAAAGCCTGCCGAGATCGTCGGCACGGTCGCCGAAGCCGCTGCCAAGCAGGTCGCGACCGCGGTGCGCTTTGCTGTGGAAGCGCAGCCGGCCTGGGCGAAGCGTCCCGTTGCCGAGCGCGCCGCCATCCTCAACCGCGCCGCCGACCTCTATGAGGCCAATGCGGTCGAGTTTTTCGCGCTGGCTACAAGGGAAGCCGGCAAGTCGCTGGCCGACGGCGTGGCTGAAGTGCGCGAAGCCGTCGACTTCCTGCGCTACTACGCTGCCGAAGCGGCCAACAACGAAGCGGGCAGCGAGGCGCGCGGCGCGATCGTGTGCATTTCGCCGTGGAATTTCCCGCTCGCCATCTTCACCGGCCAGATCGCGGCAGCGCTCGTCACCGGCAATTCGGTCATCGCCAAGCCAGCCGAACAGACGCCGCTGATCGCCTTCCGCGCCGTCGAGCTGCTGCGCGAGGCCGGCGTTCCGGAAGATGTCATCCAGCTTCTGCCGGGCGACGGTCCGGGGGTCGGCGGACCGCTAACCGCGGATCCGCGCATTGCCGGCGTCTGCTTCACCGGCTCGACCGAGGTTGCAAAGCTGATCGAGAAGCAACTGGCCGAGACGGCCGCGCCGGACGCCATGCTGATCGCCGAGACCGGCGGTCTCAATGCCATGATCGTCGATTCCACAGCACTGCCCGAACAGGCGGTGCGCGACATACTGGCATCGGCTTTCCAGAGTGCAGGCCAGCGCTGTTCGGCGCTTCGCGTGCTCTACGTGCAGAAGGATGTCGAGAAGAAGATGCTGGAGATGCTGAAGGGCGCCATGGAAGCGCTCACCATCGGCGATCCCTGGCAGATTTCGACCGATGTCGGGCCGGTCATCGATGACGAGGCGCAGGAATCGATCCGCGAGTATTGCACCAAGATGGGGCTGCAGGGCCGGTTGATTGCCAAGCTCGAAGCACCGAAGGACGGCCGCTTCGTTGCGCCGCATGTGTTCCGGGTCAAGGGCATCGAGGAGATGGAGCGCGAAGTGTTCGGTCCGGTGCTGCATGTCGCCAGCTTCGACGCCGACGGGATCGACGCCGTCATCGCCGCCATCAACCGCAAGGGCTATGGCCTGACCTTCGGCCTGCACACCCGCATAGAAGGCCGCGTCCAGCATTTCGTCGACGGCATCCATGCCGGCAACATCTATGTCAACCGCAACCAGATCGGCGCCGTCGTCGGTTCGCAGCCCTTTGGGGGCGAGGGGCTTTCGGGCACCGGGCCGAAGGCCGGCGGGCCGCATTATCTCCGGCGGTTCCGCAAAGGGCCGGAGGCGGGCACGGAGATTGCCGAGGGCCACAAGGTGACGGCGACCGAACTGGCCGACAATCTGCCCGATCCGACGCTTGGCGGCTGGTCGACGAGGCCGGACCGCATCGCCATTTTGAGAAAACATCTGCGCGGCAAGGGCGCTGCAGCCATCGGCGCTGCAGCCGCCATCGATTTCGGCCAGGTCGACCTGCCCGGACCGACCGGCGAGGCCAACACGCTGTCGCTGTCGCCGCGTGGCCGGGTGCTGTGCCTCGGTCCGGACGCCGACACGCTGCTTGCCCAGACGATCCAGGCGCTGGCCGCCGGCAATGCGGTGCTGGCCGTGGCGCCGGGCGCGCCGGCGGCACTGTCGGCGCTGACCGGCAAGGGGTTGCCGCTGGCGGCCATAGACGGTCGGCCAGACCCAGTCGAAGCGCGTTCGCTGCGCGTCCATGTCGTCGCCTTCTCGGGCAGGCCCGAGGCGGCGCGGATCGTGCGCAAGGTCATTGCCGACCGCAGCGGGCCGATCGTGCCGCTGGTCAGCGAGGTGCTCAACCCGGCGGCCTATGCGCATGAACGCGCTGTCTGCGTCGACACCACGGCTGCCGGCGGCAATGCCAGCCTGCTCGCGGCGGCCTAGGGGGCTTTTCGCGGCTCGCTTGCCTGCGTCGGGTTGCAAGGGTATGCGCAAGGGACAGAGAGCAACTCGAGCGGGGCAGCCGAACAGATGGAAGACACGTCCCGACCGTTTGAGCTGCCGCGCGTGGCGGTGGTCATCACCTGCTTCAACTATCGGCCGTACGTCGAACAGGCGATCCGCTCGGTGCTTGCGCAGACCTACCGGAATTGGGAATGCGTCATCGTCGACGATGCCTCGACGGACGGCTCGGCCGACCATGTCCGACAGCTTCTAAGGGATATAGAAGACCCGCGCCTGCGCCTGTTGGCGCGCACGGAGAATGGCGGCCAGACCGCGGGATTCCGCGACGGCTTTGCCGCAACCGACGCGCCCTTCGTCGCGTTTCTCGACGCCGATGACGTGTGGCTGCCGGATTTTCTCCTCGCTCATCTGTCCGCCCACCTCAACACGACGCATTCGGCCGCACTGTCGAGTTCCGATGTGTTCCTTGTCGATGGCGACGGCACCTTGCTGGGCGGTACCTTCCTTGCCTTGCGCAAACCGCGGTCCGGAGCGGATCGCAGTGGCGTCGCCATCGCGCCCGGTGGCCGGCTTGCCGGCATGGCGCCCGGGATCGCCTACGCATCGGAGCATCCGGTAACCTATTTCGCACCTGCGGTGACGGGCTGGCTGTGGTCGCAATGCTCGGCGATCATGTACCGGCGTGGCGCGCTGGAACCGGTATTGTCCTTCCCGTTCAAGGCCAAGGTCGGGACGGATTATCTGACGGCGACACTCGCGCACCAGGCCGGCGGCAGCCTCATCCTGTCAGAAGGTCTCGGGCTCTATCGCCTGCATGGCTCCAACCTGTCCACCGGAACTGCTTTTGCTGGCGGCAATGTGCGGCAAACGCCTGCATACAGGAGCTACAGGAGCGTGTTGGCGGCGGATGCCGCAGACTATTTGCTGGCGAATTCTGCCTGGCTCAGCGATCTCAACGGGCGCAATTTCATACCTGCATTCCTGACGCAGCATGTGCGCCAGTTCCCGGAGTTGGCCGGTGATCCGCGGTTGGCGCGCTACCTGACACGCGGACAGCCCTGGCGGCGGCTGCGCCTGCACATTGCCCAGTGGCTTCGGCGACTGGGCGGCCGGAATTCAACCGGAACATGACGGCATCTGCAGGTCGTCAGATCTCGTCGACGGGTGAAATCTCAATCAGGCGCCTTCGACAACCGAAAAGCCTTCGAACTGCGGATGGCCGAGATAATGCACCTTCGAGGTGCCGGTGTTGCGATGGGCGGCGCGAAAATTCTCGGATTTGGTCCAGGCGACGAAATCCTCATGGCTTGCCCACACCGTGTGCGAGGCAAACAGCGTGTAACCCTCGGCCTCGTTGACCGGGCCGCGCAGCAAGTGGAATTCCCTGAAGCCTTCCATCTTCGAAAGGCTGGAATCGCGGTTCTTCCAGACATCCTCGAAGGCAGTCTCCGAGCCGTTCTGGACCTTGAAGCGGTTCATGGCGATGTACATTGGGCTTCCTCTTGAATTGGTGGACGACGACATTTGGCGAAGGTCTGCGAGCTGGTTAAAACGGACCGATCCGCGCCCTGAACACCCAACTTGATAATCCGGTCTCGGGTGGAATGGGCGGGAACGGGGCTTGCTGGCGCACCAGTTTCAAAGCGAACTGGTCTAGCTCGGCAGACCCTGAACTTTCGACAAGCTGCAAGTCGCTGACGCTGCCGTCGGCCATGACGACGAAATAGACCCTGGCATTGTTGCGAGCCTTGGCTTGAACCGCCTTCGAAACGTGGCGGTTGGCGCGGACAAGCTTGTTCTGAACTTCAACGCTGTAGCCGGATTCCATCGAATTGCCCGCCGCGCCCTGTTTTCCGCCTTTGCTGGCAACCGCCGTTGCCTCGCGCTCCTCGCCATCTGCCGTGCCGCCAGTCTCTCCCGGTATTGGTGCGCCTGATATTGATGTACTTGGCCTCGGGCTTGGGACTGGTGGCCTCGCGGTAGGCAATTCAACGGCAGGCTCATTGGCGGGAGACGCCTCCGAACTCTGCGTTTGAACCGGTGACGGTGCAGGCGTCTCACCCTCCGGGGCGACACTTTGATCATCCGGGATGGCAGCCGTCGGTGCATCCGGAGCGACGACTACCTGCTTGGCAGCTTCCGGCGCAGATTTGGGCGCCGCCGGCTCCTCTACGGCTTGAGGCGCCTCGGTTTGCGGCGTGGGTTGGACGGGGTTGGCCGGCTGAGGATCGGTTACCAGGGTAACATCCACTGCGTCGGGTACCGGGTTTTGCAAAGCGGTGCCGAGGACGTCTGCGCCTGATCGATCGGCGCCTTCGGCCTGTATTGCCTTTCCGGTATCGAATGTCCCGGCGGGTGCGACCATGAACGCCGCTGCGGCAGCGGCATGGAGCAGGCAGGACGCGACGATCGCCACAGTCCATTTGCGGTCCGCGGCCGCCGGCTGTACGAGCTCGTCCATTGTTATCGCCGGTTCGTTGCCAGCGTCGGGGAGGGGGGTGATGTCCTGCATGGTTCGCGGCGAGACCTGCCGCGAGCGCGGCGGGATTGTCAAATCAAGATCGGTTGCCGGCCATAACGGCGGAGCTGCGACGGGTCGTGTCGCATTGTCGTGCAGGAAGGCGGGATGCAGACCCATCTCAAACGCCGAATGCGATACCGGTCTTGGTCTGCGTCTTCAGGCCGCGCATGCAGGCGCCCGGTTCGACGCCGGCGCATTCGGTGGCGCTGTTGATCAGCACGCGGCTGAGTTTGGTGCAGTCGGTGCCGGCGAGGTCGAAGCGGATCACCTTGGTCTTGCCGGCCGGCAGGTCCTTGAAGTCGAGCACGCTCAGGCGGTCGACAATGCCGGCCTCGTTGAACAGCGCGATTTCGAATGCCGCCTTGGAAAGATCGGCGCCGAGCGCATTGTTGACGACGAAGGTCAGGCGGCAACCCTTTTCGGAGGGCTGCGCGGCATTGAGCTCGAGGCTGAGTTGCGGAGCCGGCGCGGACTGAGCCCACGCCGGCATCAAGCCAAGCGACATCGCCAGCGTCGAGGTCAGGAGCCGAAGCGATGCCGTCAAACTTGTCATGGGTGTCAGCCTCCAAAGCGCATGGTTGCGGCCAGCTTCAGCGTGATGCCGGGTTCATAGATGACGGCGGTGGTGCCGCCGTTCAGCGGGTTGGTGTATTTGACGTCGAACAAATTGTCGGCGCGGAAGTCCACCTTCAGATTGTCGGTGGCCTGGTAACTGGCGAAGGCGTTGACCAGAGTATAATCCTTGGCTACGGGGTTGCCCTTCGGCTTGCCGTTGTACTGCACCTCGCCGCCGACGGTCAGCTTGTCCTGAAGGAAGCGGAAGCCGAGCTGCCCGGTGACCTGCGAGGACGGGATGGTGGCAAGGTCGGCGCGCTCACCTTCATCGGAGATGGTGTGGCCGTTGGTGATCGAGGCGGAGAGCCCGGCATAACCCCAGGCGGCATCGTAGACGCTTTCCAGTTCGAAGCCGTTTATCTTGGCCTGGGCGACGTTCTGGTACTGGAAGCAGATCGGAATGCCGGGGCCGAACGGGCAGCCGCTGGTCGGGTCGAATGCCGACAGTGTGACGCCTTCGATGTAGTCGTCGACATCGTTGTGGAAGTAGGCGGCCTTGAGCCGGAACGCGTCGCCGGCCTCGATAAGGTCGTTCAGCTTGTAGTTGACGCCGAACTCGGTGGTCTTGCCGGTTTCAGGCCGCAGGTTTGGGTTGGGCAGGAACGGGAAGGTGACGCCTGCCGGATGGTTGCCGCTGATCAGCGTTTCGGTCAGCGAGGGTGAGCGATAGCCTTCGGCGTAGGTGCCATAGAACTGCAGGCCCGCCAGGCTGGCGCTTTCGAAGGGCGTGACACCAACGGTGATGCGCGGCGACAGACGATCACCTGACGTTCCATTGTCGGAATCCTCCAGGCTGTAATTGTCGTAACGCAGCCCGGCAATGACCTCGAGCCAGTCCCAGGTGAGCTTGTCCTGGATGTAGGCGCCCGAAACACTACGCTTGCCCGATGGGGTGTAGAAGCTGTCGCCGCCGGCGGTGCCGCCGGTCTCGACATCGTCACCCACCCAGTCGCCGCCATAGGTCAATTCGTGCGCAACACCGGCTGTTTCGAAGCGCGACGTGTTCCAGATGTCGACGCCGGCCGTGCCAACGTCGAAGGTCGAGGTCGAACCGACGGGCAGCAGCACGGGAAGGCCGGTCGACGGATCGAAGCGGTTCTGCGGGACCAGCGTGGCGAGGTCGAGATTGGTCTTGTTGTAGGAGGCGTTGATGTGGAGATCGAGCCAGCTCCTGGCGTCGTCAGTGATGTTGTAGCGGGCGGTGAAGGTGTTCGACTTCAGGTCGACGTCGTTGGCCGGCACGCCGCCGCTGGTTTCCGTCCAGCCGTCGCTCGAGCCGACCCAGCCGAGCTTCAATTCGCTGTTCTCGCTCGGGCGGATTGTGGTCTTGAGCAGGCCGCTCAGCACGTCGAAACCGGTACCGGCGACGGTGTCGCCGCTGCCATTCTTGTAGTCGCCGTAGTCGCGGTAGACGATGTTGCCCAGCACATCCAAATCGTCGTTGAATTTGTAGGCGCCGCTGGCGCTGGCGGTCCAGCCCTTGCCATTGCTTTCATAGCGTCCGGTGACGGAGCCCGCCCAGGTCTCACCGGGCTTCAAGAAGTCCTCAGCATCCTTGGTGTCGAAGAAGACGACACCGCCAATGGCGCCGGAGCCATAGGTGTTGGCGACCGGTCCGCGGATGACATCGACGGATTTGATGAGCTCGGGATCGACATAGAAGGTCGACTGCGTGCCGTGGTCGGAGCGCTGGAAATTCTGCCTGGCGCCGTCGACGATGACCGCGACGCGGCCGAAATCCTGCAGGCCGCGGATGTTGATGCTGGAACTGACGCGCCGTGCGTCGGCCTGCACGGCGACACCAGGCACACCGAGCAGCATTTCGTTCGGCGTCGTCGCCATGCGGCGGTCGAGCTGTTCCTGGTCGATATGGCTGGCCGAGGCCAGCGATTCGATTGCCGTCTCGCCGGTGCGGCTGATGACGAGGATCTTGTCCAGCAGGGTCGCGCCGGCGGGCGCCGGCTTGGTGTCCTCGGTTTTCCTGGCCTGGTCGGCCTGTTGCTGGTCGGGCTGAGCGGCTTGTTGGGCGCTGGCCGGCGGCGTCAGCAGCGCGGTCGCCGCCGCACCGGCAAGCAAAACTGCCACTGTCTTTGCCATAGGCCGATGCACCGGATCGGCGTTCGCCAGACCCAGTCGTCCACAATTTCCCAAGCCCATGCCCCAACTCCAAAATTCCAGGTTCGATGCTGGCTGGCTTGGCGCTCGCTGGCATTTTTCATTCTGTCCGGCGTCTTAAATGTTGACTCATTTAGTCCGGTATTGCACTGACTAATAAACATGATTATTCAAGTCAAGAAATGAATCGGCATTTTGCAACGCCTAGCCAGTTGCCCGGCACAGGAAAGGGATCGAAAGAGATGAACACCCACAATCCCAACGACTTCCGTTACCGCGTCCGCCGTTCCGAGGAGACGCCGACCCGCTTCGACCGGGTGCCGCTGGCGGTGCGGACGCTGTCCTCCAACACGCTGTTCCAGGGCGAGCACGAGATTGGCATCGAGCACCATGGCGCGCTCTATCGGCTGAAGATCACCCGCCAGGGCAAGCTCATCCTCAACAAGTGATGAAACAGCCAGGCAGGCCAAAACGCCAGGCAGGACAGGTAAGCAGGACATGGACCAGCGCGTAAAACCCGCACCGCATGAAATCCGGCGAGCGCGGGCAGACAATCCGAAAGCGCGCGAGCGCGATCTTGCCGCCGAGCTCGGTATTTCCGAAGCCGAACTGGTCGCCGCGCATTGCGGCGACGGTGTCGTGCGCGTCGAGCCCAGGGTCAACGATCTGCTGACCGGCCTCGATGCCGTTGGCGAAGTGATGGCACTGACCCGCAACGAAAGCGCGGTGCACGAGAAGATCGGGGTCTACGACAAGGTTGTCACAGGTGCGCACAATGCCATGGTACTGGGCGAAAACATCGACCTGCGTATCTTTCCAAAGGTCTGGGCGCATGGCTTTGCCGTCGAGAAGCGCGACGGCGGCGACATCCGCCGCAGCCTGCAATTCTTCGACGCGGCCGGCGATGCGGTGCACAAGGTGCATCTGCGGCCGGCGTCCAATCTCTATGCCTACCAGAAGCTCGTGGCCGCACTCGAATCGCCGAACCAGGAGGCGACTGTGTCTATCGCAGGCCTGGCCGACGACGACGCGGAGACGTCGGGCGTTGCCGCAGACACCGACGATCTGCGTGACCGCTGGAGCCGGCTGACCGACGTCCACCAGTTCTTTGGCATGTTGAAAACGCTGAAGCTCACCCGCCACCAGGCCGTGCGCATGGTCGGCCAGGACTATGCCTGGCTGCTCGACAATAACGCCATCGGCGCCATGTTCCACCATGCCGCCGCCGACGGCATGCCGATCATGTGTTTTGTCGGAAACCGAGGCTGCATCCAGATCCATTCCGGTCCCGTCAAGTCGATCAAGCCGATGGGGCCGTGGATCAACGTCATGGACGAGACGTTCCACCTGCATCTGCGCACCGACCACATCCAGGAGGTGTGGGCGGTGCGCAAACCGACCAAGGACGGTCATGTTACCTCGCTCGAAGCCTATGGCGCCGACGGCAAGATGATCATCCAGTTCTTCGGCAAGCGCCATGAAGGCGAGGGCGAGCGCGACGACTGGCGGTTCCTTGCCGAGAACCTGCCGCGCATTCCAAGCCCGACCGCAGCCTGAGGAAACGACGATGATTTCACTGTTCAGGACGCTTGCCGCGGCCATGGGCCTGTCGCTGTTTATTGCCGCCCCAGTGCCGGCCAGCGAGAACGTGGCCGTGTTTGCCGACACGTCGCGGATCGTGGCGATCGGCGGTTCGATCACCGAGATCGTCTACGCGCTTGGCGAGGAAGGTCATCTCGTCGCCCGCGATTCGACCAGCCGCTACCCCGCCGCCGCGGTCGCGCTGCCCGACGTCGGCTATATGCGCCAGCTGTCGCCGGAAGGCGTGTTGTCGGTCAATCCTTCGGGCATTCTGGCGCTGCATGGCAGTGGGCCGAAGGAAGCGGTCGATGTGCTGAAAAAGTCGAGCGTTCCGTTCATCGACGTGCCCGAGCATTACAGCCATGACGGCATCCTGGAAAAGATCCGCATCGTCGGCAAGGCGCTTGGCGTCGACGCCAAGGCCGAGACGCTGGTGGCTGAGACCGACGCCAAGCTGAAGGCGGCCGAGAAGCAGACGGCGTCGATCAAGCAGCGCAAGCGCATCCTGTTCGTGCTGTCGATCCAGGGCGGCAAGATCCTGGCCGCCGGCACCGACACCGCCGGTGATGGCATCATCAAGCTCGCCGGTGCGGTCAACGCCGTCGAAGGTTTTTCCGGCTACAAGCAGATGTCCGACGAGGCCATCGTAACCGCCAGGCCGGACGTGATCCTGGCGATGAAAAATGCCGGACCGCCGATTGCGGAGGCCGAGCTTTTCGCCATCCCGTCGATCACCTCGACGCCGGCGGGTGAAGGCCGCAAACTGATCCTGATGGATGGCAGCTATCTGCTCGGCTTCGGGCCGCGCACGGCCGATGCCATCCACCATCTCGCAGTCTCGCTCTATTGCAGCCAGGTCACGGACTGAGCCGATGGTGGATCAGTCGGTCGCCGGCGCGGCGCGCAAGATGGCCGAGGGCGATCGTTCCGGGCGCGCGCGCCTGGTTATTTTGCTCCTGTGCGTGGCCCTTGCCCTTTCGCTGTTCCTGTCTCTGAGGTCGGGCGCTTCCGATGCATCGGCCGTCGGTGTCATTCGTGACTGGCTAACCGGCGCCGTGCCGGCCGACGCCGCGCTTGGCGCCCGCGACCGGCTGATCGTCTACGACATCCGCATGCCGCGCGTGCTGCTCGGCGTGGTGATCGGTGCGGCGCTGGCCGTATCGGGCGCGGTCATGCAGGGCCTGTTTCGCAATCCGCTCGCCGATCCCGGCCTGATCGGCGTTTCAGCCGGTTCCAGCCTCGGCGCCGTCGCCGTCATCGTGCTCGGCACAACATGGCTGGCGCCGCTCACTTTGGCGCTCGGCGGCATGGCCTTGCCGCTCGCCGCTTTCTGCGGCGGCCTTGCGGTCACGCTGGTGCTCTACCGCGTCGCCACGCGGCAGGGGCGCACCTCGGTCGCCACCATGCTGCTTGCCGGCATTGCGCTCGCAGCCCTTGCCATGGCGCTGACCGGTATCCTGATTTTCATGGCCGACGACCGGCAGTTGCGCGACCTGACCTTCTGGCAGCTGGGCTCGCTTGGCGGCGCGACCTGGCCGAAGATCGCTTCCGTCGGGCCGATCATCGTGCTGGCGCTTGCGGCAATGCCGTTCCTGGCCAAAGGCCTCAACGCCCTGGCGCTCGGCGAGGCGACGGCCGGACATCTCGGCATCCCGGTACAGCGGCTGAAATACACCACGATCGTCGGCGTCTCGGCAGCGGTCGGCGCCTCTGTCGCAGTCAGCGGAGGCATCGGTTTTGTCGGCATCGTCGTGCCGCATCTCTTGCGGCTGCTGATCGGTCCGGACAATCGCTATCTCTTGCCGGCATCGGCGCTGCTCGGCGCCTCGATGCTGCTTCTTGCCGACGCAGTTGCCCGCGTCATCGTGGCGCCGGCCGAATTGCCAATCGGCATCGTCACGGCGATCGCCGGCGCGCCGTTCTTCCTCTGGATCCTGCTGCGCAAGCGCGGCGTAATCGACTTGTGAGGCGGCATGATCGAAGCACGCGATGTCTCGGTAGCGATCGGCGGCAAGCGCATTGTTGCCAATGTCGATTTCGTCGCGCGGCCGGGCGAAATTGCGGCAGTCGTCGGACCCAACGGCTCGGGCAAGACGACGTTTTTGAAGGCGTTGTCGGGCGATCTGGCGTTTGTGGGGACAGTGGCCGTCAACGGGCGCGATCTCACGGCGATGAGGCCGGTGGAGGCCGCCACTGTGCGTGCCGTGCTGCCGCAGGCCGCGACGCTGTCCTTTCCCTTCACGGTGCACGAAGTGGTCAGGCTCGGCCTTATCGGCGGCCGTTCCGGCGTTCTGCCGGGCGAAGATGATCGTCTGCCCGAGCGGGCGCTGGCGCGGGTCGACCTCGACGGCTTTGCCGGCCGCTTCTATCAGGAGCTTTCGGGCGGCGAACAACAGCGTGTGCAGCTGGCGCGCGTGCTGTGCCAGGTCTGGGCGCCGGTGCTGGACGGCAAGCCGCGCTATCTCTATCTCGACGAGCCGGTCTCCAGCCTTGATATCAAGCACCAGCTGATCATCATGAACATCGCCCGCGATTTCGCCCGGCGCGGCGGCGGTGTGATCGCCATCCTGCACGACCTCAATCTGACGGCCATGTATGCCGACCGGATTTTCGTGATGCATCGCGGCCGGCTCGCCGCCGACGGTTCACCGCAGGAGGTGCTGAGCGACGATCTGATCGAAAAGGTGTTCGATTGTCGGCTAAGGGTCGGTGTGTTGCCGGCGGCGAACATGCCGTTTGTCTTGCCGCAGTCAGCCGCCTAAAGCGCGTCGCGTTTGAACGAACTCAGGCGACGCGCTTTAGGTCTTTGTCTTTATGCATGTCGTTGTCTCAAAACCGGGGCCACTTTTGAGCGACATGCACTAGAAAACTCAGGCGGCCGGTGCTCGCTGGACCAGCATGTCGATGCCGAGCAAATGACGCACATTCGGGCGCGCCGCCACCATATCGGCGATGGTGTAGCGGGAGAGTACGGCAAAGAAGGCGTTGAGCGCCTCGCGCAGCGCCGAATTCAGCTGGCAGCTGTCGACCAGCGGGCATTCGGCGGCGTCGTTTTCGAAGCACTCGGCCATGGCGAAGCTCTCTTCGGTCACCCGTACGACGTCGAACAGGCTGATCTGCTCGGCGGGGCGGCCGATCCTCACGCCGCCATTCCTGCCGCGCACCGTCTCGACCAGGCCATGCTCGACCAGCGGCTGCAGGATCTTGAACAGGAAAAGCTCCGACACCGAATAGGCGGCCGCAATCTCGGGGATGCGGCTCAGGCGATCGTTGTTGGCGGCGCAATACATCAGGATGCGCATGGCGTAGTTGGTCTGGCGCGTCAGCCGCATTTAATTCCTCACCCGAGTGCTGGCGCGCTGGAACTGCACCAGATTTTAGATTGTGCTGGTGCGGCTTTCTCACCCGGAGTTTCGGATTCGCCCACACTGGCCTGATCGGAATATGGCCTATACCTTGGAACAATTCCAGACTGGGATTGCATGATAGATGAACATTCTTGTCAACTTTGCGTGCGAAACCGGCAATCCCCGGACGAAATCGGCCCATCCGATCATGCTACGGGCCCAAACACCCCCTAAATAGCCCATGCCAGATAGCCAAGAGATCGATGAGGAGCGGCGTATCATGTCCCAATCGGCTTCGTCCCTGGCGCCTGGCGGTTTTGATGCCGAGACGGGCGCCAAGCTTTTCGCGTTGCGGCGGACAAAGTTCCTCGCCACGGCTGCGCTGGTGCTTTGCGTCGTGGTTTTTGCCGTGGCCAAATCGTCCGAGGCCAAGTATCCGTGGCTGGGCTTCGTGGCGGCCTTCGCCGAGGCGGCGACCATTGGCGGCCTGGCCGACTGGTACGCGGTGGTGGCGCTGTTCAAGCGGCCGCTGGGCCTGCCGATCCCGCACACCGCCATCATCCCAGCGAACCAGAACCGCATCGCCGATAATCTGGGCCGCTTCATCGAGGTCAATTTTCTGGCGCCGGAGCCGGTGCGGGAAAAGCTGGCCGAGGTCGATTTTGCAGCACTCGTCGCCGACTGGCTGACTGACGCCGAACGCTCTGCCGGCCTGTCACGCTTCGTCGTACGGCTGGTCCCGCAGACGCTTGCGGCGATCGAGCAATCCGGCCTGCGCGGCTTCGTCACCAGCCGCATGCTGGAGCAGATCGACAAGGTGCCGCTGGCGCCGCTCGCGGCCGAATTGCTGTCGGCACTGACCGACGACCGCCGCCACCAGAAACTCTTCGACGAATTCACCAGGGTGATCGGCCGGTTCCTGAACGATGAAGAGGCGCTGGCGACCATGCGCGAGAAAATCCGCGAGGAATTGCCGTCGCTGTTCAACCTGTTCAGAGCCGACGCCTATCTGCTGAAGAAGATAGTCGCTTCCGCCGGTTCGCTGCTTGACGAGGTGCGGGCCGACCCCGACCATCCGATGCGCGCCGAATTCGACCGTTTCGCGCACAGCTTCATCGAGCGGCTCAGAACCTCGAAGCAATACGCCAAACGGGCCGAGAAGCTGAAGCGCGATTTCCTGGCGCGGCCGGAAGTGAAGTCGCTCGCCGGCGACATGTGGCAGAGCCTCAGCCTGTTCATCGAACAGGACGCCAAGGCGGAGAATTCGATTGTTCGCGCGCATCTCGCCAACATGTTCGTCGAGGTCGGCCGCCATCTCTCAGGCGATCCGCAGATCAGGGCCGACATGAACCAGGGCTTTGTCGTGGCGCTGTCGTCATTCGTCGAGAGCCAGAAGAGCGGTGTGTCGACGTTCATCGCCGATCAGGTCAAGCGCTGGGACCTTGCCCAGCTGACGAGGCTGATCGAGATGAACATCGGCAGGGACCTGCAATATATCCGCTTCAATGGCATGATTATCGGCGGCCTGGCCGGTCTCGTGCTCTACACGGCGGAGAGGCTGTTTCTCGCTGGCTGATGCTGCATTTGCCGCTGAATTGCTTGGGCGTCCGAATGGACACACGGCGCGCGAGTGCTATTGTCCAGAACAGAACAGTTCACCGTTTCAAGGAAACGGCGACCTGCTCTAACTCTTTGTTTTGACGCAATTCCTGACGGAAAACCGTTTCACACTTTTCCTGGAATTGCTCGAGGTTCAGCATTTGCGACAACTGGGGAGCACGAGCAATGGCCAAACAACCCGACTCCGATTCGTTCCTGGACATGTTCAGCCGGTTCGGCCGTGACCTGAAGGTGCCGAATGTCGAGGCGATCCTCGCGCATCACCGCAAGAACCTCGAGGCGCTGGAAAGATCGGCGCGGGCGGGAGCTGCCGGCGCGACCTCATTGTTGTCCAGACAGCGCGAGATGCTGCAGGACACGCTGCGTGAAGTCAGCGACATGGCGCAGAGCTACAAGGCGCCGGGCAATCCCCAGGAACTGATGACAAAACAGGCGGAGTTCGCCAGGAAATCCTTCGAAGCCGCCCTGAAAAATGCCGGCGAAGTGGCCGAGCTGGTCAAGAAATCCGGCACCGAATCGATCGAAATCCTGCGCAGCCGCATCAAGGAAGCGATGGAGGAAATCCGCTCGGGCTATGACAAGAAGTGACTCTCAACGCAACCATGAGAGGAGTGGGCCGGTTGCGGCGCATGAGCATGGACGAGGGACGCTGTTTGGCGGAAAATGGCGGAACGGAATCGCAACGGGCGAATTGACAGGAGCCGTCCGTTCGTGGTCCGAGGCACTGGGAGCCACCGGGAAAGCAGGAATGACGGAACTACGGCCGAAAACGCCGCCGACCTTCGAGCAGTTAAGGGCGATGGCCGGGCAGGAGCTCGGCGTGTCGGAATGGACGACCGTCGACCAGAACCGCATCAACCAGTTTGCCGAATGCACAGGCGACCATCAGTGGATCCACGTCGATCCGGAGCGGGCGAAGCGGCAGAGCCCATTTCGAACCACGATCGCGCATGGCTATCTGACGCTGTCGATCATCGGCGCGCTGGCGCTGGGCATGGGCATCGTCCCCGAAAACACGCAAGCCGCCTTCAATTACGGCTTCGACAAGGTGCGGTTCCTGGCGCCCGTCAGGGTCGGCGCACGCATCCGGCTGCGCACGACGCTGTTGTCGGTGGAGGACAAGGGGCCGGGCCAGTATCTGATGAAGGCCGCCAATACGGTCGAGATCGAGGGCGAACAGAGGCCGGCGCTGACCGCCGAAACGCTGGTCATGCTTTATGAGCGGCGCAAGCGGGCGGGAGCGTAAGCTCCCTATCTTCGGTCATGATGGCTGTTGCCGCACCGACAGCCTGCCGCCGGCGCGGGTCGAGAGCAGTGCCAGCAACAGCGCAGCCACCGCCAGGACCGTTGCCGTCTGAAAGGTAACCTGCATGCCGTGCGCGGCTGCCGCTGAGGTCAGCATGTCCTGGCTTTGCCGTTCTCCCGTCGAGGCAGCCGCAAAAATGGCGCCCATAAGCGATGCGCCGGTGATCAGGCCGAGATTGCGCGACAGATTGAGCAGGCCGGACACCACGCCGCGCTCGCCGGCAGCGACACCGCTCATGACGGCGGCATTGTTGGATGTCTGGAACAGGGCGTACCCGAAGCAGGTGACGGCGATCGGCACGATATAGCTGGCAATGCCGAGTTTTGTTGCGGCGAGCGACAACAATGAGGTTCCGACGGCAAGACTGAACAGTCCGACGGCCATCATCCTGTGCGCGCCGAAGCGATCGGTGAGGCGGCCGGCGACGAGCGCCGAGAGCGCGGAGACCAGCGGACCTGTCGACAGGACCACGCCGACCATCGCAGCACTGAGCCGCAGCGCTCGCGACAGATAGAATGGAGCGACCACCAGGGTCGCCATCATCACTGTGGCGACGACGAGGTTCGTGGCGAGGCTGGCGCTGAGCCGGATGTCGTACAACCGGGCAAGCCGGATCAAGGGATTCTTCGCCCTCTTCTCCGCGACGCCGAACAGAACGACGCCGATGCCGGCGGCAACCAGCAGGCCGGTGTTGAGGGCGCCGAAATGGCCGTGGCCGAGCGTCATGGCCAGTGCATAGGCGGCGAGCGTCAGGCCTAGCAAGACCGTCCCGATCGCGTCGAACCCGCCTTGAACGCCCGCAGCCTTGCCGCGGGCAGGCAGGGCCAGCCAGGCGAGGGCAAAGGTCAGGAGGCCGAGCGGCACATTGACGAGGAAGAGCGCCCGCCAGCCAAAGCCGGCGATCAGCAAGCCGCCGAGCGAGGGTCCGAGCGTCGTGCCGATCGCCGACATGGCGCCGAGCAGGCCCATGGCGCTGCCGGTTCTCTCCTTGGTCACGGTCTCCGCGACAAAGGCCAGCGTCAACGCCATCATCAGCGCGGCACCCAGCCCTTGCACGGCGCGCGCCGCAATCAGCAGCCAGAGCGTCGGCGCCAGGCCGCAGAGCACCGAGGCCAGTGTGAACAGCGCGATGCCGCCGAGCAGCAACGGCCGGCGGCCGACCATATCGGCCAGCCGGCCGGCGCTGACGATCAGGGCCGTGATGGCGAGCAGATAGGCGAGAACCACCCATTGCACGGACTGGAACGGCGCACCGAACGCCTGCATGAGGGAAGGCAGTCCGACGCTGGCAATGCTGGTTCCAAGCGACGACAGCAGCGTGGCGAGCGACAGGCTGGCCAATGCCAAGACAGGAGAGTGGGCCAGGCCTGCGGACCGGGTGTTCTGCGGCGCCGATGCGCACTCGTTCTGCTCGGCAGTTGCCATGGCGATTTCCTCCTTGTCAGTCCCGCAACCGGACCTGTCGGAGATCTAGTCGTCAGGGTGGAATGGCGGAAGGCGCAGCATTTGCATCTTAATCGTGCACCAAACGCCATGGCATGTGCTACAATCCGCCAATGACATCGCCCGACCTCAATCTGCTGTTCGCTCTCGACGTCCTGCTGACCGAAGGTAGCGTGGCTCGCGCGGCAACCCGGCTGCGGCTCAGCCCTTCGGCGATGAGTCGCACCCTGGCGCGACTGCGCGAAGCGACCGGCGACCCGCTGCTGGTTCGGGCCGGTCGAGGCCTTGTGCCGACGCCGCGCGCGGAGGCATTGCGGCAGCAGACCGGCCGTGTCGTCCAGGAAGCAGAAACGTTGCTGCGCCCTGCCAGGCCTCTCGATCTCGCGAAGCTGAACCAGATCTTCACGCTGCGCACCAATGAAGGGTTCGTCGAGGAGTTCGGGCCGCGTCTTGTCGCTCGCATCCAGGCCGAGGCGCCGGGCGTGCGGCTGCGATTTGCGCCGAAAGCCGACAAGGATGTCGCCTCGTTGCGCGACGCAGCGATCGATCTGGAAATCGGCGTTGCCGGCGAGACCGGACCTGAAGTGCTGATACAGGCGCTGTTCCGTGACCGGTTCGTCGGCGCCGTAGGAGCCGGCCATCCCTTGAGCGAAGGCGCGGTGACGCCTGAACGCTACGCGGCCGGCCGCCACATCAGCGTTTCACGGCGGGGTCGGGAAAGAGGGCCGATCGATCAGACTTTGGCGCTGCTCGGCCTGCAGCGAACCGTGGCGTGCATGGTCTCCGGCTTTTCGGCTGCACTCGCCATGGCGCGCGCTTCGGACCTTATTGCCAGCGTGCCCGAACGGCACACGCAAGGCGCACGCGCCGGCATGGTCAGCTTTCCGCTGCCGGTCGCCACGGTGGAGGTCACCATCTCGATGCTCTGGCATCCACGGCTCGATGCCGATCCGGCGCAACGCTGGCTGCGAGATTGCGTTCGGAAGGTCTGCGCGGCCTCCCGCTGAGCGCTCAGCGCGCCATTGCCGCCTTGAGCACCCTGAAAATCCGCTCGTCCTGGCACTGGGCAACGTTGAAGCGCAGGAACCGGCTGGCGGTTCCCGACAGGCTGAATGCATTGCCGGGCGCCAGCACGATGTTGTCGGCCAATGCACGGCGAGCAATTTCAGCCGCATCCACGCCATCCGGCAGGCTGCACCACAGGAACAAGCCGGCCGGTTGGTCGATCCAGGGCGTGATGCCGATCGCCTTCAGGCGCGCGCCCGTCTCACCCATGGCGCGGGAAAGCCGCGCGCGCAGCAATTCCATGTGCTTGCGGTAGCTGCCGTCCCTAAGCAGCGTCAGCACCAGTTCGGCCGCCAGCCGGCCGCCGCCGAAGGTGGTGGCAATCTTGAGGTCGGTGAGTTGCTCGATCCAGTCGCGCGGTGCCGCGATGAAGCCGCAGCGAACCGACGCCGATAGCGTCTTGGAGAAGCTGCCGATATGGACGACGCGGTTGAGGCCGTCGAACGCCGCCAGCCGAGGCGCTGGGCTGTGCTCGAAATCGGCGAAGATGTCGTCCTCGACGATGGTCAGGTCCGACTGGTCGGCGAGCTTCAGCAGCCGGTGCGCGGTGACCGGCGACAGGATCGCGCCGGTCGGGTTGTGGATGGCGGAATTGGTGATGTAGAGGCGCGGCCTGTGCTCGGCGAGCGCCTGCGCGAACAGCTCGATATCAGGCCCCGATGGCGTGTAGGGCACGCTGACGACCTTGGCGCGGTGGGCGCGCAGCAGCGCGTGAAAATTGAAATAGCAGGGGTCGTCGACTAGCACGGTATCGCCCGGTTCGATCAGGAAGCGGCACAGAAGATCGATGGCCTGCGTGCCCGATTCGGTCAGCATGATCTGTTCGGGCGAGACCTCGATGCCATGGCCAGCCATGCGCCGCGCGAGCAATTGCCTGAGCGGCGGCAGGCCGAGCGGCGTGCCGTAATCGGCTAGGTCGACATCGTCGGCGCGCGCCACGGTGCGCAGCGCCCGGCGCAAGGCCCCCTGCGGCATCCATGAGGCCGGCATCCAGCCGCAGCCGGGTTTCAGCATCTCGTCGCCGGCTTCCAGCGACTGGCGCGAGACCCACAGCGGATCGACAGCGCGGTCGAGCCGCGGGCCTATCTCGGCCAGCGACAGTGGCGCCAGCGATCCGGCGGCATAGAAACCCGAGCCCGGCCGTGAGCGTATCGCGCCTTCGGCAGCGAGCCGCTCATAGGCTTCGACCACGGTCGACTTGGACACCTGCATGGCCTTGGCAAAGGCGCGGATCGAAGGTAGCCGCGCGCCTGGCGTCAGGCTGCGCGCCGATATCCGCTGGCGGATGGTCGCCATGACAGTTTCCACAAGCGTGGTCGCGACAGGAGGGTGCGCATTGCCGGTTTCCAAAATGAGTTCGGTCATCTGTATTGCTCTGATAGCCATTACAGTTTTGCGGAATTGTACTGCATTGTCTCTGGCTGCACCATAGGCACTTGCCCGATAGAGGGCGAAAGCAATGGAGCCTGGAATGGACAAAACCGCGAGCGGCTGGATGAACGGATTCATCGGCGTGCTGATCTTCTCAGGCTCGCTGCCGGCAACGCGCGTGGCCGTGGCCGATTTCGATCCGATATTCCTGACTTCGGCCCGCGCCGCGATTGCCGGACTTCTCGGTCTCGCCATGCTGATGCTGTTTCGGCAGAAACGCCCGGAGCGCGGCGATTTTCTGTCGCTGGTGATCGTCGCCCTTGGCGTGGTTGTCGGCTTTCCCTTGCTCACCGCGCTGGCGCTGAAGCACGTCACCTCCGCCCATTCCATCATCTTCGTCGGCCTGCTGCCGCTGGCCACCGCGATCTTCGGCGTGCTGCGCGGTGGCGAGCGTCCGCGCCCGGCCTTCTGGCTGTTTTCCTGCATCGGCAGCGCGCTGGTCGCCGGTTTTGCCCTGATGCAAGGCGTGACGGCCTCACCTGTCGGCGACGGCCTGATGCTGGCCGCCATCATCGTCTGCGGCCTGGGCTATGCCGAGGGGGCGGCATTGTCGCGCAGGCTGGGCGGCTGGCAGGTGATCTGCTGGGCGCTGGCGATCTCGCTTCCGATCATGCTGGTGCTGACGTTCGCGACGCTGCCGTCGTCCTTCGCCGGCGTCGGCTCCGGCGCCTGGATGGGTCTCGCCTATGTCTCGCTGTTCAGCATGCTGATCGGCTTCGTGTTCTGGTACCGCGGCCTCGCCCAAGGCGGCATCGCTGCCGTCGGGCAGTTGCAGCTACTGCAGCCCTTTTTCGGCCTGGCGCTGGCAGCGTCTCTGCTGCACGAGCAGGTCAGCCCGCTGATGATTGTTGTCACGCTCGGCGTGGTGGCCTGCGTGTTCGGGGCGAAGAAATTTGCACGCTAGGAGTTTGGTGGTGGAGGGCGACTCCGCCCTAGAACTTCGTCACCACCCCAATGCCAATCCCCTCGAACCCGCCCATCGCCATCAGCGCCGCCGGCGCCTCATCAAGGCTGATCTTGTTGCCGACCAGCAGTTCGGGCTTGAGCTTGCCGGTGCGGATCATCTCCATCATGGCGGGGTAGCGGTAGGCCTGCATGCCGTGGCTGCCGAGGATTTCCAGCTCGAAGGCGATCACCTTGTCCATCGGCACTTGCGGGCGGGCATGTTCGCCCAGCATCAGGCCGACCTGCACGTGGCGGCCGCGCCGGCGCAGATTGGCAATCGAGTTGAAGGATGTCGTGGGGTGGCCGAGCGCGTCCATAGACATATGCGCCCCGCCATTGGTGATCTGCTTGACCGCCTTGACCACGTTCGGCGTGGTCGAGGCGTTGATGGTCGCCACCGCGCCGATCTTCCTGGCAAACTCCAGCTTCTCGTCGGTGAGGTCGATGGCGATGACATTGGCGCCCATGGAGCTGGCGATCATGATCGCCGACAGCCCGACGCCGCCGCAGCCATGCACCGCCACCCATTCGCCCGGCTTCACCCGGCCCTGGTCGACAATGGCGCGAAACGAGGTGACGAAGCGGCAGCCAAGGCTGGCAGCGGTGGCGAATTCCATCTCCTCGGGCAGCCGCACGAGGTTGGTGTCGGCATGGTCGATGGCGACATATTCGGCGAACGAGCCCCAGGCCGTGAAGCCGGGCTGCGTCTGGTGCTCGCAGACCTGGTGGTTGCCGGATGTGCATTCGAAGCAGCGGCCGCAGCCGACAGCGAAGGGCACGGTGACACGTTCGCCGGCCTTCCAGCGGGTCACCCGCTTGCCGGCGGCAACGACGACGCCCGCCAGTTCGTGGCCCGGAACATGCGGTAGCGTGATGCCCTCGTCATGGCCCATCCAGCCATGCCAGTCGCTGCGGCACAGCCCCGTCGCCTCGACCTTGATAACGACGCCTTCCGGCGCCGGCTTCGGATCGGGAACGGTCTGGATCGTCGGCGCTTCGCCAAATTTTTCGAAGACGACGGCTTTCATCGGCAACTCTCCGTGCTCTGCTCCGGCAATGTGCGGCTACTCGGCATCTATCTGATTCTCTGGCGCCGCCTTCTGAAAGGCCGGCAGCGCCATGCAGGCGGCGTGGATGCGCGCTATCTCGGGGTAGGGCGTCATGTCGACGCCGAAGCGGGCATTGTTGGTGACCTGGGCGACCAGGCAGATATCGGCCAGCCCCGGCGTATCGCCATGGCAGAACGTGCCGGTCTCGGCCGATGAAGCCAGAATCTTTTCAAGCGGCTGAAAACCTTCGTTCACCCAATGGCGGAACCAGTTGACGACGTCCTGATCACCAGCGCCGAACAAAGTGCGCAGCGAAGTCAGCACGCGCAGATTGTTCACCGGGTGGATGTCGCAGGCAATCATCTGCGCCAGCATTCTGACGTGGGCGCGGCCGAGCGCGTCCTTGGGCAGCAGCGGCGGTTCGGGCTTGGTCTCGTCGAGATATTCGATGATCGCCAGCGATTGCGTCAGCAGCGTGCCGCCCTCCAGAATCAGCGCCGGCACCAACCCTTGCGGATTGACCGCGAGATAGGCCGGCTCCAGGTGCTCGCCATGGCGCAGATGATGCGGCACGTAGTCATATGTCAGCCCCTTCATCTCCAGCGCGATGCGCACCCGGTACGACGTGGAGGAGCGGTAGTAGTTGTGGAGGACGAGGTCACTCATCGGATCACGACTTGCCAATGGGATCTTGGCCGATGGGATCTTGGCCGATGGTGATCTCGATCGTGCCGATGCCGTCGACGCCGCCGGTCATCGTCTGGCCCGGCGCCACCGCGCCGACGCCGGCCGGCGTGCCGGTGAAGATCAGGTCGCCCGGTTGTAGTGCAACCGACTCGCTGCAGATCGACACGATATCGGCGATCGGCCAGATCAGTTCGGCGAGGTCGCCATCCTGTTTCACCGCACCGTCGACGGCGAGCCAGATGCGGCCCTTTTGCGGGTGGCCGGATTGCGCCGCAGGGACCAGAGGGCCGCACGGCGCCGAGCGGTCGAAAGCTTTCGACCAGTCCCACGGTCGCGCCGCTTTCTTGGCCTCGTCCTGCAGGTCGCGGCGGGTGAGGTCGATGCCGACGCCGTAGCCCCAGACATGGTCGAGCGCTTGCGTGCGGGGGATGCGGAAGCCGGCCTTGCCGATGGCCGCGACCAGCTCGATCTCGTGATGCAGGTTTTTGGTTAGCGGCGGGTAGGGGATCGCCGTGCCCGAATCGACCACTGCATCGGCCGGCTTGGTGAAGAAGAAAGGCGGGTCGCGCTCGTCATTGCCGAGTTCGCGGGCGTGCGCGGCGTAGTTGCGGCCGACGCAGAAGATGCGGCGCACCGCAAATCGGGCCGGCGAGCCTTCTATTGCGACCGACGGGGTAGCGGGCAAGGGGAGGACGAATTCAGTCATGCGCGGTCTTTCTGCTTCATCTGCCGGCACATTTGACCGATTTGAACCGCCGGGCAAGGCATGGGCCTCCGCAAAAGCGACGGCTCCGCCTGCCGGGTTAAGATGGCGATAGACTATTTGCCAATAAGCTGACTATGGCAGCGGGAGTATCGTGCCCGGGAGGACTGAAACGAGCCCCATGACAGCAATCAACGATCGCGCCCGGTTCCTGATCATCGACGACCATCCGCTGTTTCGCGAGGCGCTGCACAGCGCCGTGCAGATGGCCTATCCCGAAGTTGACACGGTGGAGGCGCGCTCGATCGCCGAGGCACTCGATCTTCTGGGTGGGATAAAACCGTTCGATCTGGCGCTGCTCGATCTCAACATGCCCGATGTCCATGGTTTCGACGGGCTGCTGCAGCTCAGGACCCGCCATCCGCGGCTGCCGGTGGTCGTCGTGTCGGGTTATGAGGAGCCGAAGATCATCTCCGAGGCGCTGTCCTATGGCGCGGCCGGCTTTATCCCGAAATCGGCGCGCAAGAGCGATCTCGCCGCCGCCATCCGTTCGGTGATGGAGGGCGCGATCTATGTGCCGGAAAACTATGAGGGACAGCCGCCGGACGCCGACAGCACCGACCGCGCCGACATGGTGCAGCGGCTGGCGAAACTGACGCCGCAGCAGTTGCGCGTGCTGCAGATGCTGCGCCAGGGCCTGCTCAACAAGCAGATCGCCTATGAGCTGCAGGTCGGCGAGACCACGGTCAAGGCGCATGTCTCGGAGATCCTGCGCAAGCTCAACGTCTACAGCCGCACGCAAGCGGTGATCGAGGTGTCGAAGCTGGACAATGCGGAGCTGTTTCGGGATCAGGCGGGGTTTTGAGGGGCGCCTAGAAAATCACCGTAGTTCGCACCGTAATTCGAAACTCTTACACCAGAGGGATAGTTTACATCCCTTCGAAATCCCATTCCATGATCTTTGAAAGCTCAGAGATACTATCTCGAAAATCAATTCTGTCGCAGCTAAATATCTTTCGATAGATATCCGATTTTATAGAAACAGGTTCGAATTCCTTGTATTTAAAGACCTTTCCGCCATACGGCGCGATGGCAGAGTCGTCGATTAGTTCTTTGACTAGACTTCCGGTGATAATTGCAGAATCAAAAACCTCCTCAAAATTGTTTTCCTCAAAGCCGATAGTTACCCGAATGTTCACATGAATGTTGGACTGGCTTGGCAAATCCCAAAGGTCCAAGATTTTTCCTTCAACCAAAAGGTCCCTGCTATAAATATGTCTTATCACTATCATTGAGCTACCTGCACTTGAGCTATGGTGACTGTGCACTTTCTCCTTCGCCAGCTGCCTCGGCGTCCAGATTTTCCGATTTGCACAGTTGGTTCTAAGCCAGCAAATGCGCCAGCAGCGCCCTTAGCTGCGCCGGTTTCAGCGGCTTGCGCATCAGTTCGATGCCGGCGGCGCGGGCGGCTTTGGCGACGGCCTCCGATCCGTCGGCGGTGACGATCAGCGCCGGCACGGCGCGGCCGAGATAATCGCGGACTTCGGCGATGGTGGCGGTGCCGAGGTCGCCGTCGTCGAGATGCTGGTCGGCAATGACGATGTCGGGCACCCAGTCGGTGTCGCCAAGCAGGCTGACCGCAGCCTCGGTCGAGGTCGCGGCGCGCACCAGGCACTGCCAGCGCTCGAGCAGGAAAGTCATCGCCTGCAGCACGTCGGCGTCGTTTTCGACCAGCAGCACCTTGGTGCCGAACAGGCCGTAGCCGCGCGGCCGCTCCATTTCGGCAAGGCTGGCGATGGCGTCGGCGCTGGCGCCGATGCCGACCGGCACGTCGATGTGGAAGATGGTGCCGCGCCCAACCCTCGAGGAGAACGTCACGGGATGACCGAGCGCGGCGGCCATGCGCCGCACGATGGCAAGGCCCAGGCCCAGCCCGCCGCCGGAGATTCCGGTGTCGGCTGGAATGGCGGAGCCGCGATGGAACTCCTCGAACACCGCCTCGCGCTGGTCGTCGGGAATGCCGCAGCCGGTGTCGGCGACATCGATGCGGATGCTATCGCCGCGATGCCTTGTGCCGACAAGCACGCCGCCCGAAGGGGTATAGCGCAGCGCATTGGACAGGATGTTTTGCAGGATGCGGCGCAAGAGCGTGCGGTCCGAACGCACCACGGCGCTGACCGGGCGGAACTTCAGCGCCAGCCCCTTCATCTCGGCCACGGGCAGGAAATCCGATCGCAGCGAGGAAAACAGCGTCTCCAGATTGACATCGCCGATGTCGGGCTGCACCACACCTGCATCGAGCTTGGAAATGTCCAGCAGCGTGCGCAACAGGTCTTCCATGGTCTCCAGCGAGCGCTCGACCTGACGGACAAGTTTCTTGCCCTCGTCGCTGGTCTGCACTTCGGCCAGCGCCGAGACGGAGAGGTGGGCGGCGTTCAGCGGCTGCAGCACGTCATGGCTGGCGGCGGCCAGGAACCTGGTCTTGGACAGGTTTGCCAGTTCGGCGTTTTCCTTGGCGGCGCTGAGGTCGATGTTCGACTGTTCCAGCCGGCGCAAGGTCGAGTGCAGTTCCTCGGTGCGCATGCGCACGCGGTTTTCCAGTGAAATTGCGGTCTGGAACAGCGAGAAGGCGTTGCCCTGCTGGTCCATCGAGCGCTCGACGCGGCTGACCAGAGCGGCGTTGATCTTCTTCAGCCTGTCGACGTCGTTGATGTCCCTTAGCGGCATGCGCTATTCCGCCGCCTGGCGTTCGCCGAAGGCGATGCCGGTGAAGGTTTGGTTCAGATGCATCGAACGGTACTGTTCGCCATAGGTGCCGAAGCCGATGACATTGTTGACCCGGTAGAGCTCCGAAATGTCGCGGAACACCTGGCGGTTGCGGGCGTCGAGCCGGCGCAGCACGCAATCGAAGCCGAGGATCATGTCGATGCCGCCGAGCCGTTGCTCGACGTCGCGCAGTGCGGCGCGCGTGGATTCCACCATGTCCTTGGGCTGGGCGATGGACAGCACGACGCCGTCGTCTATGGCGCAAAAGAAAGACAGGGAACCGTCGGCATGCATCTTCTGGATCGAGCGGCAGTAATATTCGCCGCCCACTTTCACCACCACCGGGTGCGAGGCGAAGCTCATCGGCGTCAGGTTCTGCGCAACGATGCCGACCGAGGCTGCATATTCCTCAGCCGCGTTGGTGGCGTTGAATTCGCGCACGGTGCGGTGGTCCGGATCGGATGCCGTCACCACCAGCTTCTCGTCGGTGGGGATGAAATTGTCGGTCTTGAAGACATGGAACGGGATCTCGGTGGCGATCAGCACAATGATGGCGCTGTCGGACGCAACCTTGCCGTTCGAAATCAGCCTGGTGGTTTCGAATTTCAAATCGTCGCCCGCCGAACCGCCGATCAGCGGGATGTCGTCCAGCCCCCAATGGATGGCCGAGGTTACAGCTTCCTCGGCAAAGGACAGGCCGTCGATGAAGCAGAGCGCGAAGGTGCTTTTGGCATGGCAACTGCCGGTGCGTCCGCGCAGCAGGCGCCGCAAGCCCTCGACTTCATCAGTGATCCTGTCCATTCCCGACGAGGAGAGATTGTCGACCATGGTGCTGACCGCCGAAAACGACGCGGAGGGAAAGAGCAGCGCCAGCACATGGCCTTCCTCCAGGCCCTGGGGGGTGATCTCGCCGGCGGTCGAGCAGGCGGCGTAGGCCAGCGTCGGCGCGTGGGTCTTCAGCCCTTGCGAAAGGACGCTCGCGTCAAACAGGCTCTGGGAGAAGAACAGCAGGGCAAAGCCGGCATCGATGGCTGCGGCCTCGACGGCGACCGCGAGGGCGAATGCATCGGCGTCGGGCTCGTCGGTGGTGAGCGCCGACAGACCGGATGCATAGCTCGTCCGTGAACTGGCCAGAGGCTTCCTCCCGATATCCTCCGACGCTTCCTGCGCGCGCCCGTTTTATGTCTCTCGGCGCGTTGGCGTCGAGGGCATTGTTGCCCCCTATTCGCTCTTTGGCAATGGGGCGGACAGGCCCATGATTTTCGTTTTCTCCATGACCGAAAGTACAATGAGCGCCGTGTGTTTTTTGCGCTTTTTGCAGTGTACCAATAGCGCATGGCCGAGCGCCAAAGCCGCATCGGCAGCATGACTACCAAGGTCGATACCCAGGGAGGATGCATGTCGGACGTTTCGTTTGTCGTGAACGGAAAACGGATCAGCGGCGCTGCCGAGGACCGAACGCTTCTGGTTCATTTCCTGCGCGAAAATCTTGGTCTCACCGGAACGCATGTCGGTTGTGACACCTCTCAATGCGGCGCCTGCGTCGTGCATGTCGACGGCAAGGCGGTGAAGTCCTGTTCGATGCTGGCCGTGCAGGCCTCCGGGTCGACCGTGGTGACGATCGAAGGGCTTGCCAATGGCGGCGACCTGCATCCGATGCAGGCCGCGTTCAAGGAACATCATGGGCTGCAATGCGGCTTCTGCACGCCGGGCATGATCATGACGGCGACCGACATGATCGCGCGCCATCCCGAAGGCCTTGACGAGGCGACGGTGCGCGCCGAGCTCGAAGGCAACATCTGCCGCTGCACCGGCTACCACAACATCGTCAAGGCGATCCTCGCCGCATCGCAGACGATGGCGAAGGTGCCGAAGGGCAGGGCGAAACAGGCAGCGTAAGAAAGAAGCGAGTAGTGAATAGTGAATAGCGAGTAGTCGGTTTAGCCGAACCGCTCCGAGCACAATTCCCTACTCACTGTTCACTATTCGCTACTCACTATTCGCTATTCCGGAGGAATTCCTATGGGCATTGAAGGCATCGGCGCTCGGGTCGTGCGCAAGGAAGACAAACGGTTCATCACCGGCGCCGGCCGTTATGTCGACGACATGGTGGTTCCCGGCATGAAGCATGCCGCTTTCGTGCGCAGCCCGCACGCGCATGCTCAGATCAAGAAGATCGACGTCAGACGAGCGCAGGCGATGCCCGGCGTCATCGGCGTCTTGACCGGCAAGGAGCTCAAGGCCGACGGCATCGGCAACCTGATCTGCGGCTGGATGATCCATTCCAAGGACGGCTCGCCGATGAAGATGGGCGCGTGGTCGCCGCTGGCCGTTGACAAGGTGCGCTATGTCGGCGACGCGGTCGTCATCGTGGTGGCGGAAACCAAGGGCCAGGCCCGCGACGCGGCCGAAGCGGTCGAGATCACCTACAAGGAATTGAAGGCGGTGGTCGATGCCACCAAGGCGCTGCAAAAAGGTGCGCCGCAGGTCCATGCCGAAGCCGAGGACAATCTTATCTTCGACTGGGAGATCGGCGATGCCAAGGCGACCGACGCGGCGATCCAGGCGGCGGCCCATGTCACCCGCATGAAGATCGTCAACAACCGGCTGGTTCCCAACGCCATGGAGCCGCGCGCGGCCCTTGGCCATTACGACAAGGCCGAGGACCATTTTACCTGCTGGACGACGTCGCAGAACCCGCATGTCGCGCGGCTGGTGATGAGCGCCTTCTACAATGTCGCACCGGAAAACAAACTGCGCGTCATTGCGCCCGATGTCGGCGGCGGCTTCGGCTCGAAGATCTACATCTATCCCGAAGAGATCGTCTGCCTTTGGGCGTCGAAGAAGACCGGCGTGCCGGTCAAATGGGTCGCCGACCGCACCGAAAGCTTCCTCACCGACGCACATGGCCGCGACCATGTCTCGACGGTCGAAATGGCGTTCGACAAGAACAACAAGATCACCGGCTTCAAAGTCGACACCATCGCCAATCTCGGCGCCTACATGTCGCTGTTCTCGTCTTGCGTGCCGACCTATCTCTACGCGACGCTGCTGTCGGGCCAGTACAACATCCCGACGATCCACGCCAATGTGCGCACCGTCTACACCAACACGGCACCCGTCGATGCCTATCGCGGGGCAGGGCGGCCGGAAGCCACGTATCTGCTCGAACGGACAATGGAGACCGCCGCGCGTGAACTTGGGGTCTCTCCGGCGGAGTTGCGGCGCATCAATTTCATAACCGAGTTTCCGCACCAGACGCCGGTCATCATGAATTATGACGCCGGCGATTATGGCGCTTCGCTCGATGCGGCGACAAAGGCGTCCGACTATGCCGGCTTTGCCGAACGCAAGGCTGCCGCCGCCAACCAAGGCAGGCTGCGCGGCATCGGCATGAGCTGTTACATCGAGGCCTGCGGCATCGCGCCGTCGGCGGCGGTCGGCTCGCTCGGCGCCGGCGTCGGCCTGTGGGAATCGGCCGAAGTGCGGGTCAATGCCGTCGGCACGATCGAGGTGCTGACCGGCTCGCACAGTCATGGTCAGGGCCATGAGACGACCTTCGCGCAACTCGTCAACCAGCGTTTTGGCGTGCCACTGGACTCGGTCTCGATCGTCCATGGCGACACCGACAAGGTGCAGATGGGTATGGGGACCTACGGTTCGCGCTCGGGCGCGGTCGGCATGTCGGCAATCGCCAAGGCGCTCGACAAGGTCGAGGCCAAGGCCAAGAAAATCGCCGCCCATCTGCTCGAAGCCGACGAGGGCGACATCGTCATCGAGAATGGCGAGGTCAAGGTCGCCGGCACCGACAAGAGCCTGCCCTGGTTCCAGGTGGCTCTTGCCGCCTACACCGCTCACAATCTGCCGGCAGGCATGGAGCCGGGACTGAAGGAAACCGCCTTCTACGATCCGGCGAACTTCACTTTCCCGGCCGGCTGCTACATCTGCGAGGTCGAGATCGATCCGGAAACCGGCACGACCGAGATCGTCCAGTTCGTCGCCGCGGACGATTTCGGCAACATCATCAACCCGATGATCGTCGAGGGCCAGGTGCATGGCGGCATCGCCCAGGGCATCGGCCAGGCGCTGCTGGAAGGCGCTCACTATGACGATAGCGGGCAGCTTTTGACGGCGAGCTACATGGACTACACCATGCCCCGCGCGGACGACCTGCCGTCATTCAAGGTGTCGACCTCGAACACGCCGTGTCCGAGCAATCCGCTCGGCATCAAGGGCTGTGGCGAGGCCGGCGCCATCGGCTCGCCGCCAGCGGTCATCAACGCCATCACCGACGCTTTGGGGATTGTGGACATCCCCATGCCGGCCTCGCCGTCGACGGTGTGGGCGGCGATTAGGGCGAAGAAATGAGTGAGTAGGGAGTAGTGAGTAGGGAATTGGCATTACCGGAGATGACAGCGTCCTTATTCCCTACTCCCTACTCCCTACTCACTACTCACTACTGCCTAACCACTTCAGGGGAGGATCCCATGTACGCAGTCAACTACCACCGCGCCGCCTCGGTCGCCGACGCCGCCAAGCTGGTGAAGAGCGGCGACGCCAGGCTTTTGTCGGGCGGCATGACGCTGATCCCGGCGATGAAGACGCGGCTCGCCGCACCGTCCGACCTGATCGACCTGTCGCGGATCAGGGAGCTGCAAGGCGTCAAGGTGTCGGGCAAGACCGTCACCATCGGCGCCGCCACAACCCATTACGACGTCGCCAATGACGAGAAGCTGCGGAAGGCCTGTCCGGCGCTTGCGCACCTTGCGTCGCTGATTGGCGATCCGGCGGTGCGCCACAAGGGCACGATCGGCGGCTCGGTCGCCAACAACGACCCAGCCGCCGATTATCCGGCGGCGCTCTTGGCGCTGGGCGCCACCATCGTCACCAACAAGCGCGAGATTTCAGCCGCGAAATTCTTCACCGGCCTGTTCGAAACGGCGCTGAAAGAAGGCGAGATCATCACCGCGGTGAGTTTTACCGCGCCGGCCAAGGCTGCTTACGAAAAATTCCGCAACCCGGCCTCGCGCTATGCGATCGTCGGCGTGTTCGTGGCAAAGGGCAAGGACGGGGTCAGCGTTGCCGTTACCGGCGCCGGCGATGACGGTGTGTTCCGCTCGAAGGAGATCGAAGCAGCACTGGCGAAGAATTTTGCCGCATCGGCGCTCGACGGCGTGAAAGTGCCGGCGAAGAATTTGATGACCGACCTCCACGCTTCGGCCGAATACCGTGCCAATTTGATCGCCGTGATGGCCAAGCGCGCGGTGGCGGCAGCCAACGCCTGACATCATAAAGCTACTGACAAGGAAAGGGGCCATCGCGGCCCCTTTGTTCGTCTGTGGCGGGCTGTAACTGCCCAGTCCTTGCGGGTTCGCTGCCACGCGCAAATCCGTTGTTTCAGGTAATTCCCGTGCAAGAACAGGCGCATACTTCCCAAGGGACTGCCCAGCCCCATTCTCGCACTTGCACAATCTGATATTGCACTGCAATATGTATAGCTTGGCGGAACACGGGGTGGATTCTGCGCGCGGCGGTGTGAGCTGCGCCAAGATCTTGCGTCGTAGAGGATCGGCATGGCCGACATCTCCGCAGCGTCTGTTGCCCTGCCGCGGGCCACAGCCGACAAAGCAGCCAGAGCAAGACTGGCCTATCTCGATGGTTGGCGCGGGCTTTCGATCGCACTGGTGCTGATCGGCCATTTCTTCCCCGTTCCCGGGATCAATCTCGGCGTGCTCGGCGTCGAGTTCTTCTTCGTGCTCTCAGGCCGGCTGATGGGCGAGATACTGTTCATCGAACGCTTTCCGCTGAAAAAATTCTTCAAGCGCCGCTTTTCGCGCATCTATCCCGCGCTGCTGGTGTTCGTGACATCAGCCATGATCGGGCTCTCCGGCACCTTTATCGGCTTCAAATGGAAGGCGGCGCTGACGGCGCTGACATTCACCTACAACTATGCCGGAATTCTCATCACCCGCGCCGGCGCGCTCGACCACATCTGGTCGCTATGCGTGGAAGAGCATGCCTACATCATCCTGGCGCTGATCAGCGTGGTGGTGACCGGGCGGGGTAATGTCGTTCGGCTGCTGGTGACGCTGTCGCTGCTGGCGATGGCCAATGGCGCCATTTCGTACTGGGCACTCGGCATGGATTACGAGCACAGCTATTGGCGCACCGATGTGCATATCGCCTCGATCCTGCTGTCGGCATCGATCTGCCTGCTCAAGCACGATGACCGGCTGCCGGCATTCCTGACGAGCCCCTATGTCAGCCTCGTGTCGGCGGCGGCGGCTATATTGCTGTTCCTCGATCCGGTGCCGACGCCGATCCATTACCTACTGGCGGTGCCGTTGCTGGCGCTTGCCGTCAATACGCTGGACACCAGCAACTGGCATCTTACCGGCCTGCTTTCATCCAGGCCGATGGTGATGATCGGGCTATGGTCGTACTCGCTCTATCTCTGGCAACAGCCCTTCTACAAATTCGTCGCCGAGCAGGGCAGTGCACCGATCCCGATGCTGGCGGCTGTCTTCGCCTGTGCATTATGCAGCTACTATCTGGTCGAGAAGCCCGCGCGGGCCTGGCTGAACCGGAATTGGTGAGGGCTACGGACTCCTAATCTTATGCTGCCGTGGCGATCTGCTTGCCGATCATCAGCCAGCGATGCGTCAGCCCGCAATCTGCCTGAGGTAGTAGCGCACGGTCTTCTTGCCGCCATGGATCACCGCGTCGCCGACCTCGGCGAAGCCAAGCGCGGCATGGAAGGCGTCCGAAGCCGGATTGGGCGGTTCGGCATTCACCTCGCACGTGACGATGCTGTGGCCCGCGCGTGCGACTTCCCCGAACAGATCCTCGTAGAGCCGGCGGGCATGGCCGCGGCCGCGCGCTTGCGCCGCGACGACGACGCGGTCGACATAGACGAAGCGTGGATAGCGCTCGCGGAACCAGAGGAAATTCGGGCTGTCGTAGCGCGCATCCTGGTCGAAGGTCATGATGAAGGCTTCGAGCGCGCCGATGCGCCTGACGTAAAACGCTTCGCCAAGAAGGAAGGACAGCCGTTCGGGCTCGAGCCATGACAGTTCGGCGGCGTGCTCGTTGTTGAGTGCGAGGATGGCCGCTTCGTCCTGAGGCGAGACACGGCTGATCGGCGACGGCCCACTCACGGCTTCGCTCATCATGCTCTGGCCGCCGCAATCGTCGCGGCAACCAGCGCCCCATCGGTGACTGTGGTGCGATACTCGCGGTCGAGATCGGTGCCGCCCATGCCGACTTGCGGGTTGCGGTAGGCCATGGCGCTCGGTACGTCCTTGAGCGCGGCGAAATGCAGTTCCGTCAGCCCGGTTGATGCCAGCACCCCGGCGATGTTTTCGGGGTCCAGCGCGCCGCAGCCGAGGATGATGATGCGGCCGTCGGCCTGGCGGACGAGATCCGCCAACAGGCCGGCGCCTTCCACCGCGGTGTCCCTCTGGCCGCTGGTTAGCACGCGGCCGACCTTGCAGCGGATTAGCGCTTCCAGCGCCTCGGCCGGGTCGCGCGTCATGTCGAAGGCGCGGTGGCAGGTAACGGCGAGCGGACCGGCGGCATCGACCAGCGCGCCCATGCGGGTTTCATCGATGGTGCCGTCGGCATCGAGGCAACCGACAACGACGCCGGCGACGCCGAGGTCACGAAGCGCTGCGACATCGGCGAGCATCGAGCTGTATTCGGCCTCGCTGTAGAGGAAATCGCCGCCGCGCGGCCGCACGATGACATGGAAGGGAATGGTCGCGCTCTCGAGTGCGGCGCGCACCGTGCCGAGGCTGGGCGTGATGCCGCCTTCGACCAGGCTGGCGCAGAGCTCGACCCGGTCGGCGCCGGCGGCCTGCGCAGCCAGCAGTCCATCGATGCCTTCGACGCAGATTTCGATCAGGGGGCGAGCATTTCCGGCCAAGGGGCGATCCTTCATGATTGCATGACGGCCAGCCCTAGCATCGGCTCGGTTGGCGGGGAAGCCGGAACAGCCAGTCGCTGCTTGGGCCAGCCCGGCAACCCTGCCTAGGTCCGTAGCGAGAGATCTATTGTTTCTGCAGCACCGTGTTCTTGGCGCCTTGTTCGACCTGGTCGATGACCAGCAGCTTGACCGGGCCGTCGCCGATGTTGGTGGCCTGGTGCCACTGGCCGATCATCTCGATGATGAAATCGCCCGTCTTGTAGGTGTTGCTGTTGCCGGTCTCGACATTCGTCACTTTGAGTGTCCCGGCCTCGACATAGGCGTAGCGGGCAAACGGGTGCTTGTGCACCGGCAGAGTGGCGCCGACCGCAATGTCATAGGCTGAAACCAGGACCTGGACGTTTTTCTGCGGCAGCACGATCGGCTGGCCGGACGCCGTCTGGCTGCGATCGGCAAGCGGTGTGACGACAACCGGCGGGATGGTACTGTCCAGCGCCCGAGCGGGGTTTGCAGATAGCGCTGCCGCGAACAGCAGCATCGATGCCAGAATCTTTCGCATGGTTCCTCCAGGTTCTACCGCCACCGCGCGGCGCGACGCCAAACTTCTATCTCTCGTCAGTTACTGGAGACACAACGTCATCCGCCGGTGCCGTCGTCCATCATCGTATTCGTGAGCGCTTCATAGATGTTGCTGCATACCTGGGACCGCGGACAGTGTTTTACGATGAATACCGGCACGACAGTCAGTGCGGCGGCGATCAGGATTTGCAGGAAGAGAGGAGCAGGCTCGAAGCGTTTGCCAAACAAGGCTCGGCAAGCGAAGTAGAGACTTTGAGCCAGGCATGCCCAGACAAGGACATGCAACAGCGTGCTCGTTGCTCGGGCATAGGGCGTTATGTATCCGTCGGGAAAGCCGACCATGCCAAGGTCGACGAGCCACTGCAGAGCCAGAACGCAGGACAGGCATGCCCACAGAAAGAGCGCCACGCGGGTAACCAAAACTCTGCTGCGATCCACGCTCATGTGCGATCGAAGCACAACTGCGCTCGGTCTTCCAGAGCGGCTGCTGCGTGGCTTGGAGTGTGGCCTATTTCAGAGTGCGCAGCGTGATCGAATAGCGGTGCCCGGCGACCGGCGGAATGCTGTGCTCCCACTCGTGGCGCGCCGGGCCGTCAATGAGATAGACAGATCTCGGCTGAACCTCGATCGTCTTGCGATCCCATTTCGAGCCGTTTTTTCGGCGCAGCCGAAAGCTGCAGGGCGCCAGCAGCGAGACGCCGGCGACGAGATCGAAATGCGGCTTGTCGCGATGCCAACCTATGCCCGCGCCCGGCCGATACTCGTTGATGAGCACTTGCGCGAATTCCGTGGCCTGCCTGCCGGCAAAATCCGCGACCTTGTCGCGAAGCGGCAGCAGGAATTTCGGGATGGGCGGCGCTTCGACGACCTGGCGCCGGTCGTAGTCGTAGCGCCAGCCGAAGCCGGCGACCTGCCGGTTGGCAAGGTGGCCGTGGAAATCGAACGGCTTGAAGGACAGTTCATTGAGGTGACGGACCAGTTCCGCCTCTTCGTCCGTTGTGATCAGGCTAGGCCGGTAAGAAAATCCTTCCGGCAGCGTGTCGGCCGCGCCGAAGAGATCGCCCTGGCTGGCATACGCTGTTGTACTGGATTTCGTCTGTGCCATCTGACGGAGAGATAGGAAGCCTCGCCACCCGGGCAAGATTCGGCGTTGTGGTGCGCCTCCCTGTCGGAACCTCCGCATCGTTGCGGCATTACGCATGTTCGAAGCAGGATTTGGGGCGAAAGATTTGGGGACGAAGCAGGATTTCGACATGCCGTCCACCGCCATCCGCAACACCCATTACGACCCGTCGACGAAAATCCTCTCGGTCTGGTTCGTCCCGAGCGGAGCCCGCTACGACTATGAAGAGGTCGAGCCCGAGACCTATGCGGCGTTCCGGGCCGCCTTCTCGAAAGGGCAATTTTTCAACGAGTTCGTGCGCGACCGCTACCGGTTTCACCTGGTTGAAGAAGGGCGCGGGCGCGTGACTGGATCCTGAATGCGCTACCAGGAGTCGCAGCGCAGGGATAGTTTTCGGGCTGAGAAGACCAGGGACCCAGGCAGCTATAGGCCCCCAAGTGCGAGTGGAATGCCAAACGGGCGACCGCATAGCCTCATCAAAGCCCTGTTCAACTCCTGAATTCGTGGTAATGTGATTATACCAGTTGATAACATGACGATCGGCGCGGCCGTCGTTTGAATCGGGAGTAGGGATTACATGACGACGATTGCGCTACTCGGTGCCGGCGGCAAAATGGGTTACCGCCTGTCGACCAATTTTCGCGGATCGCCCTACACGGTACGCCATGTCGAGGTGAGCGAGGCCGGCCGCGAGCGGCTGAAGACCGGACTGGGCTTTGACGCGGTCAGTGCCGATGCGGCGCTGGACGGGGCGGACATCGTCATCCTGGCCGTTCCCGACACGCATATCGGCAAGGTGGCGGCTGATATCGAGAGCAAACTGGCGCCGGGCACAATGGTGATAGTGCTCGATGCGGCCGCACCCTTCGCCGGCCATCTGCCCAACCGGCCGGACCTGACCTATTTCGTCACCCATCCCTGTCATCCGCCGATCTTCAACGACGAGACCGACATGGCGGCCAAGAAGGACTATTTTGGCGGCGTCAAGGCCAAGCAGCATATGGTCAGCGCGCTGATGCAGGGACCGGAAGCGGATTACGCCAAGGGCGAGGCGGTCGCGAAAATCATCTGGGCGCCGGTCATGCGCTCGCACCGTGTCACTGTCGAACAGATGGCGCTGCTGGAGCCCGGTCTATCGGAGACGGTGTGCGCGTCACTGCTTGTCGTCATGAAGGAAGCCGTCGACGAGGTCGTCGCGCGAGGCGTCGACCAACAGGCGGCGCTCGACTTCCTGCTCGGCCACATGAACGTGCTCGGCGCCGTGATTTTCGGCGAAACCAAGGGCGTATTCTCGGATGCCTGCAACAAGGCGATCGAATTCGGCAAGCCGGTGCTGATGCGCGACGACTGGAAGCGGGTGTTCGAGCCCGAAGAGATCGCCGCGAGCATTCGGCGCATTACCTGAGACAGGCCGAGTCGGGCGCTTGCCGGAGCGCCTCGATGGCTCGACACACCCGCCATGACGAACAGATGTTTTGCTCAGTGGGAACATGTCACCTCAATTAGTGATTGACTCATCATACCAGTTGGCTTAGCTGTTGATGGCTTGGGCAAGGGTTCGCGGGAAGTACGAAGCCTGGGCGAGTGGAGGGACGGCGGGGGAGCAGCGATCGTTTGGGAAGCCGGCACCGGCATTCAGCCTGAACCGATCGGCGGCCCGCGTTGCGCGATGAATTCGAATGCAGAGGCCTTGATTTATCAAGGCAATTTTTCAAACGGGAGGACATCATGAAACTCACACGCAGAATGACACTTGCGGCGTTCGCCGGCATGCTGGCGCTTGGCACGGCGGTACCCGCCTATGCGGCCGACCTCATTGCCATCATCACGCCCTCGCACGACAATCCGTTCTTCAAGGCGGAAGCCGTCGGCGCCGAAGCCAAGGCCAAGGAACTCGGCTACGAAGCGCTTGTGCTCGTCCATGATGACGACGCCAACAAGCAATCCGAATTGATCGATACGGCGATCGGTCGCGGCGCCAAGGCGATCATCCTCGACAATGCCGGCGCCGACGCCACTGTCGCTGCCGTGCAGAAGGCCAAGGACGCAGGCGTGCCGTCGTTCCTGATCGATCGCGAGATCAACGCCACCGGCGTCGCCGTGGCTCAGATCGTCTCCAACAACTACCAGGGCGCCCAGCTCGGTGCGCAGGAATTCGTCAAGTTGATGGGCGAGAAGGGCAATTTCGTCGAGCTGGTCGGCAAGGAATCCGATACCAATGCCGGCATTCGCTCGAAGGGCTATCACGACGTCATCGACGATTATCCGGATCTGAAGATGGTCGCCCAGCAGTCGGCAAACTGGAGCCAGACGGAAGCGTATTCCAAGATGGAATCGATCCTCCAGGCCAACCCGGATATCAAGGGCGTCATCTCCGGCAACGACACGATGGCGATGGGCGCCTATGCGGCGCTGGTCGCGGCAAACCGCAAGGACGTCATCGTCGTCGGCTTCGACGGGTCGAATGACGTGCGCGACTCCATCACCGCGGGCGGCATCAAGGCAACCGTGCTGCAGCCGGCTTATGCGCAGGCGCAGATGGCGGTCGAGCAGGCCAACGACTTCATCAAGAACAAGAAATCGCCGGCCAAGGAAAAGCAGTTGATGGACTGCGTCCTGGTCAATGGCGACAATGCTTCCAAGCTGGAAACTTTTGCGCTTACCAACTGAGCCGGCGTGACATGAATAGCGAGGGGCGACCCAAGGGTCGTCCCTCGTCGCCATTTTCCGTGGGTGCTGATCACCATGCTCAACAAGCCATCATGCTGAACAACAAGCCGACCTGGCCGATCCTTGCCGTGATACTCGGCATCAGCTTGACCGCCTGCAAGATCCTCCCGACCGCTTCGGGGGACAGCGGCAATGCCGCCGTCTTCAACCCGGACAAGATGGTCGAGGAGATATGGGCGGCGAAGGTCGTGCCTTACCTCCAGCAGAAAGCCGGGCCGTTTGTGCAAGTCCACGCTCTGGCAAAAACCGATCCTGCTTCCGCCGGCGCCAAATATGCCAATCCGAACAAGCAGGCGAATTCGCCCTGGACCTTCGCGGTTCGCGTCGAGGGCAAGATCATCGCCGCCAACACGCAGTCGCGGGCAGCGACCATGGATGTCGATGTCGACGGCGACGGCAAGGCCGATGCGCGGGTGCAAATCGGACCGGCGATGCGGGGAACCGCGCTGCGCGACAGCCTCGATTTCATCCAGTTCAACGATTTTACCAATCAGATCGACTTTGCCCAGTTCGGCAAGGCGTTCAACGCCTATGCCGTCAAGGCCCTGTTTGCCAAACTGCCGCGTGACGCGCTGGAAGGCCGGACCGCCAAGGTTCTCGGCGCCTATACGCTCGAGAGCGGCCAGGACCTGCCGCTGGTGACGCCGGCGGAGGCAGAAATCGGGCGGAAGCCATGAGCGCTGCGGTTGCTCACGATGTCGTCTTGAAGCTGGAGGACGTCTCCAAGGTCTATTCCGGCACCGTCGCGGTCAAGCGCGCGAATTTCGAGGTGCGCAAGGGCGCGGTCAATGTGCTGGTCGGCGAAAACGGCGCCGGCAAATCGACGCTGATGAAGATCATCGCCGGCGTCGAACAGCCGACGCTCGGCCGGATCCTCCTGGAAGGGGAGGAGGTCTCCTTCTCGTCATCGGGCGACGCGGTGAACCGCGGCATCGGCATGGTGTTCCAGGAGCTGAACCTGTTTGGCAATATGACCGTCGCCGAGAACATCTTCGCCACGCGCGAGATCACCAACCGGTTCCGCAAGATCGACCGCAAGGAGCAGGAGCGTCGCGCGGCGCAATTTCTCGAACGCCTGCAGGCCGGGATAAGGCCCGACATGCTGGTCGAGGATCTGCGCATCGGCCAGCAGCAGCTGGTCGAGATCGCCAAGGCGGTTTCGCTCGATGCGCGCATCCTGATCATGGACGAGCCGACCTCGGCGCTCAGTGCGGCGGAAGTCGAGATCCTGTTCAAGGTGATCGCCGACCTCAAGGCGCGCGGCGTGGCGATCGTCTACATCTCGCACCGGCTGGAAGAGCTGATCCGCATTGGCGACTACATCACGGTGCTGCGCGATGGACACATCACCGGCCAGGAAGAGATGAAAAACGTCGACACGCGGTGGATCGTGCGGCAGATGATCGGCTCCGACGCCAAGGATTTCGCCAAGGCCGACGGCCATGTTCCCGGCGAAGAGATATTCCGCGCCGAGGACATCTGCCTGCCGCGCGCGACCGGCGGGCTGGCGGTCGATCACGTCTCCCTGTCGCTGCGCGCCGGCGAGATCCTCGGCATCTATGGCCTGATGGGCGCCGGGCGCAGCGAACTGTTCGACTGCATCATGGGCCGCCATGGCCAGGCGACCGGCGCGATCTTCATCGCCGGCAAGAAGGTCAAGGAGCGCGACACGACGCGGCGCATCCGGCGCGGGCTGGCGCTGATCCCCGAAGACCGCCAACGCGAAGGGCTGGTGTCGATCCTGTCCGTCGCCAGCAATCTGACACTGGCCAGCCTGTCGCGGTTTGTCCGCCTGTTCCACATCAGTGGCGGCCAGGAGAAGCATGCGGTGACGCAGATGGTGCGGGAACTGGCGATCAAAGTCGCCGACCCGGCGCAGGAGGTCTCATCTCTGTCGGGCGGCAACCAGCAAAAGGTGGTGATCGGCAAGGCGCTGCTCACCGGGCCTAAGGTGCTGCTGATGGACGAGCCCAGCCGCGGTATCGATGTCGGCGCCAAGGCCGACGTCTTCGGCACCATGCGCAAGCTGTCGCGCGACGGGCTCGGTATTCTGTTCGCCACCTCGGATCTTGATGAGGTGATGGCGCTGTCCGACCGCATCGCGGTGATGAGCAATGGAAAACTGACGGGCATGTTCGATCGCGCCGAGGCGACGGAGGCAGCCCTTGTCGCCGCCTCGGCACTTGGCCACGGACCGGCCCCGCACACGGAGAACCCATGACTGACATCCCAGCCAAGGCGGCTGTCTCCTCCGTTTCGAGCGGCTCGCTGCTGCTGACGCTGATGAAGGCGAGGACCTTCATCGCGCTGATCGCCGTCTTGATCTTCTTCTCGATCGCGGCGCCGAATTTCCTGTCGACCGCCAATCTGATCCTGATGTCGAAACATGTGGCGCTGAACGCCTTCCTCGCCATGGGCATGACCTTCGTCATCATCACCGGCGGCATCGACCTGTCGGTCGGCTCGATCGTCGGCCTGTGCGGCATGGTTGCCGGCTACCTCGTGCTCAACGGCATCGACCTGCAATTCGGCTACACCGTCTATTTCAACGTCGTCGAGATCGCGCTGATCACGCTGGCGGTTGGCATCCTGATCGGCGCCGTCAACGGATTGCTGATCACCAGGCTGAACGTCGCGCCGTTCATCGCCACACTCGGCGTGCTCTATGTCGCGCGCGGCCTGGCGTTGCTGTCGTCGGACGGCCGCACCTTCCCGAACCTCGTCGGCAAGCCGGAGCTTGGCACCACCGGGTTTGGTTTCCTCGGCGCCGGGCGGCTGCTCGGCCTGCCGGTGGCGATCTGGATCCTGATCGTCGTCGCGCTGGCTGCGGCCTATCTCGCCAAATACACGCCGCTCGGCCGCCACATCTTCGCCGTCGGCGGCAATGAACGGGCGTCGCGAATTTCGGGCGTTCGTGTCAACATGGTGAAAATGTTCGTCTACATGTTCTCCGGCTTCTGCGCGGCGATCGTCGGCCTGATCATCTCGTCCGAACTGATGGCCTCGCACCCGGCAACGGGCGAAAGTTTCGAGCTCAACGCCATCGCGGCGGCAGTGCTCGGCGGCACCTCGATGTCGGGTGGGCGCGGCACGATCGGCGGCACCATTGTCGGCGCCTTCGTCATCGGCATTCTTTCGGACGGGTTGGTGATGATGGGCGTGAGTTCCTTCTGGCAGATGGTGATCAAGGGCCTTGTCATCATCGTCGCCGTCGTCGTCGACCAGGCGCAGCGCCGGCTGCAGAGCCGGGTGACGTTGATGCAGATGGCAAAGGCAGGCTGAGCATGGCGGAGTTGCGGGGAGGGCTCATCGGCTGCGGCTTCTTTGCCATCAACCAGATGCATGCCTGGCGCGACATTGAAGGCGCCGCGATGGTCGCCATTTGCGACCGCGACCCGGAGCGGCTGCGCATCATCGGCGACCAGTTCGGCATTGCGAAGCGCTACACCGACGCGGCAGAGATGTTTGCAAGCGAAAGCCTCGACTTCGTCGATATCGCCACTACCGTTCCCAGCCATCGTCCGCTGGTCGAGATGGCGGCGCTGCACCGTGTGCCGGTGATTTGCCAAAAGCCGTTCGCGCCGACGCTTGCCGACGCCAAGGCGATGGTGAGGGCCTGCGTGGAAGCCGGCGTACCGCTGATGGTGCATGAGAATTTTCGCTGGCAGTCGGCGATCCAGGCGGTGCGTGCCGTGCTGGACAGCGGCGAGATCGGCACGCCGTTCTTCGGGCGCATCTCCTTCCGCTCCGCCTATGACGTGTTTTCCGGCCAGCCCTATCTCGCCAAGGGAAAGCGCTTCATCATCGAAGACCTCGGTATCCACATCCTCGACATCGCCCGTTTTCTACTCGGCGACGTATCGACGATCACGACGCGAACGGCGCGCATCAACCCCGATATCGCCGGCGAGGACGTCGTAACGATGCTGATGGATCACAAGAGCGGCGCCACCTCAGTCGTCGACTGCAGCTACGCGACGAAGCTTGCCGTGGAGCCGTTTCCCGAAACGCTTATCGAGATCGACGGCAGCGACGGCACAATCCGCCTGGCGCAGGGATATCGGCTCACCGTGACCGGCAGGAGCGGCACGAAGATCACCGACGTTTCGCCGCCCGTACTCGCCTGGGCATCGCGCCCATGGCACAACATCCAGGAGAGTGTCGTCGCCATCCAGCAGCACTGGGTCGACTGCCTGGCAAAGGGAACCGAGCCGGCGACCTCGGGCGCCGACAATCTCAAGACATTCGCGCTGGTCGAGGCGGCCTATCTGGGCGCCGCGAGCCACGAACCTGTCCACCTGGATGGCTTGCTGACATGACAGCCGACGCCTTCCTCCTATACGGCACACGCGTGGTCGAGGCCGAGCCGGTCAGGCTGAGTGCGGGCCTGCTCAGCGCCGACTTCGTCAACGGCAATCTGCGCACCATCCGTTACGGCGGCATCGAAGTGCTGCGCGCCATCGCCTACATCGTGCGCGACCGCGACTGGGGCACTTACGAGCCTGAACTGACCGACCTTGCCGTCGATCAGGACGCCGACAGCTTCTCCGTCAGCTACTCCGCAAGTTGCTTAGCGCCGGGCGGAAGCCGGCTCGACCTTCGCGCTACGATCAAGGGCTCCGCCAACGGTCACCTGGTCTTCGACGTCAGCGCGGTCCCTGAAAGCGATTTCGAGACCAATCGCTGCGGTTTTTGCGTCCTGCATCCGATCGCCGGCCTCGCCGGCAGCCCGGTCACGGTCGAGCATACCGACGGCAGCGTGGTGGCGACGAAACTGCCACTGCTGATCGATCCCTGGCAGCCTTTCAAGGATTTGCGCGCGATCACCCATGAGGTCCGGCCGGGCATCACTGCCGAATGCCGGATGGAGGGCGACACTTTCGAGATGGAGGACCAGCGTAACTGGTCGGACGCGTCCTACAAGACCTATGTGCGGCCACTGGCGTTGCCTTGGCCCTATGTGCTGCCGGCCGGCCAAACTGTAAGCCAGACGGTCAGCCTGCGCATCACCGGCGAGGGGGGAATGCCGGCCGCAGCATCTGCCGCCGAACCGGTCAGCGTCGAACTCGGCGAGACCGGGCAGAGGCTGCCGGATCTCGGCGTGATCATCTACCCGGATGAGGTCGAAGCAGCGCTCGCAAATCTTTCGACATTGACCGAGCTCGGCCCGCAGCAACTTGTCTTCCACTACGATCCGACGCGCGGTCACGGCGTCGAAGCATTGCAGTCTTATGCAAGGCTCACCGCCGCCTATCCGGTGCAGACGACGCTGGAATGCGTCGTTGCCTGCGCGGGCGACCTCGATGCCGAGCTGTCAGGCGTTGCCGACATGGTGCGTCAAGCCGGGTTGAAGCTTTCGGCCATTGCCGTCTTGCCTTCGGTTGACCGGCAGTCGACACCGCCGGGCAGCGCGTGGCCGGACTGTCCGCCGCTCGAAGACGTCTATGCCGCGGCCTGTCGCGCCTTTCCCGATATCCGGCTCGGCGGCGGCATGTTCAGCTATTTCACCGAGCTCAACCGCAAGCGCGTGCCGGCGGGCCAACTCGATTTCGTCACCCACTGCACGTGCCCGATCGTGCACGCCGCCGACGATCTCAGCGTCATGCAGTCGCTGGAGGCGCTGCCCTTCATCACCGCGTCGGCGCGGGCGATCTTCGGGGAAAAGCCTTACCGCATCGGTCCATCGACGATCGCCATGCGCCAGAACCCCTATGGCGGCGCGACCAAGGGCAATCCCGGGGGCCAGCGCATCGCCATGGCCGATCGCGACCCTCGCCATGCCGGCCTGTTCGCAGCCGCATGGGCGATCGGCTATGCCGCGCGTGTCGCGCCGGCCGGGCTGGAACTGCTCACGCTGTCCGGCTTCGCCGGGCCTTTCGGCGTGCTCGCAGCATCCGGCGAACCCGTCGCGGAAGGATCGCCTCGGCCGATCTTCGATGCCATCAAGGGGCTTTGCGAACTGGCCGGCCTTACGTATGTGGCGACGAAAACGAGCGACGAGACCAAGGTGCTGGCGCTGGCCGGCCGCTCCGCTTCGGGCAAGACCGTGGCGTGGCTGGCGAACCTGACGGCGGACGACGTGACGGTCGACATCTCAGCGTTTGGCCGAGGCCAACTGGTGATGACCCCTTACGCGATCACGCGGATCGGCTGAAATCAGTTGCCGGAGTTCATCACATAAAGCGCGCGCGAGCGCTCGAGGTGCTTGATCATCGCCTTCTCGGCGCCGTCGGCATCCTTCTTCTCGATGCGGCCGATGATCTCTTCATGCTCGGTCAGCGTGAACTGTTCCTTGCCGGTCCAGATCAGCATTTCGGTGTGATATTCCTTCAGCCAACCGAGCATCGCCTCGCTGACGGCGATATAGATCGGGTTGCCTGAAATGGCCGCGATCTGGGTGTGAAACTTCATGTCGGCTGAAATGAAAGCCTCGGAATCGCCGCGAAAGCCACGCTGTTCGGCAATTGTGGCCCGCAGCTGCTCAACGTCCTCGGCAGTGGCGTTTTCGGCGGCTTCCCTGACCATACCGCGCTCGAAGAAGATGCGCGCCGTTTTCAGGTGTTCCAACGTGTCCTTCGACGACGACAGGATGATCTTGGCTGCGCCATCGACCTGCTTGATGATCGACTTGGCGGTCAGCTGCAGCACCTTGGCGCGTTCCCCATGCGAGATCGCGACGAGGCCCATATTGCTCAGCGCCTGCATCGCCTCGCGGATCGCGGGACGGCCGACCTCGAAGCGCTCCATCAACTCGCGCTCCGACGGCATGTCGTCGCCCGGCGTCAATTCTCCGCTGGTGATCAGGCGCTTCAGCCGCAAAAACACTTCGTCGGAAAGTTTGCGCCGGACGATCGGCTCCGAACGGTTCATCGTCGCGAATCACTCCCTTGACCTGTGTCTATCTAGCACTGCCGCAGCTGTTCCCGGAATGGCTGTCGCCCCGATCGCCCATAGCCGCCAGACAGGATATTGCTTGCAAAGCTTATGTACTCATTATACCAGATTCCGACGATCAAGGAACTCTTTTCGAACCCCCTGCGGCCTCAGACAACGAACCATGATCACGCTCACCTACCGCATCGAGACATCAGGCAGCATCGAGACGCTGGCAGCCAAGATCGCCAGCGACCAGTCGTCTGGAACCTTCGTCGCGCTGCCCGGCGAGACCGAGGAACTGAAAGCCCGGGTGGCCGCGCGTGTCCTGGCCATTCGGCACCTGCCGGACGCACTTCGCCCCTCCATTCCCGAGGCCGGTAACGGGCCGTTCAAGCGCGCGGATGTCGACATCGCCTTTCCATTCGATGCCATCGGCCACGACCTGTCGGCTCTGATGACCATTGCCATCGGCGGCGCCTATTCGATCAAGGGCCTAACCGGCATTCGCGTTGTCGACATGAAGCTGCCGGAGCAATTCCGCGGCGCGCATCCAGGTCCGCAATTCGGCGTCGCCGGCAGCCGCAGGCTGACAGGTGTCACGGATCGGCCGATCATCGGCACCATCGTCAAGCCGGCGCTGGGGCTGCGGCCCCCCGAAACCGCCGCGATGGTGGGCGAGCTGATCGCCGCCGGTGTCGATTTCATCAAGGACGATGAGAAGCTGATGAGCCCAGCCTATTCGCCGCTGGCGGAGCGGGTAAAGGCAATCATGCCGCTGATCCTCGACCACGAGCAGAGGACCGGCAAGAAGGTGATGTACGCCTTCGGCATCTCGCATGCCGACCCGGACGAGATGATGCGCAATCACGATCTGGTGGCCAAGGCCGGCGGAAATTGCGCCGTGGTCAACATCAACTCCGTCGGTTTCGGTGGCCTGGCCTTCTTGAGAAAACGCTCCAGCCTGGTGCTTCACGCTCATCGCAACGGCTGGGACATCCTCACCCGCCATCCCGGCCTCGGTATGAACTTCAAGGTCTGGCAACAGTTCTGGCGGCTGCTCGGCGTCGACCAGTTCCAGATCAACGGCATCCAATCGAAATACTGGGAGCCGGACGCGTCTTTCGTCGAGTCCTTCAAGGCGGTGACGACGCCGATTTTTGCCCCTGAGGATTGCGCCTTGCCTGTGGCGGGCTCCGGCCAATGGGGCGGGCAAGCGCCCGAGACCTATGAACGGACCGGCCGGACGGTCGATCTGCTCTATCTGTGCGGCGGCGGCATCGTCAGCCATCCGGATGGACCGGGCGCCGGGGTGCGTGCCGTGCAGCAAGCCTGGCAGGCGGCGGTCGACGGCATTCCGCTGGCGGATTTCGCCTTGAGCCATCCGGAGCTGGCGCGGTCGATCGAAAAATTCGGCGACGGCAAAGCGGCCTGAAGCAATGCAAGACCTGCTTCTCAGCTATTATGGCGACGACCTCACCGGCTCGACCGACGTCATGGAAGCGCTCGAACTCGGCGGCGTGCCGACCGTGCTATTTATGCGCCAGCCGGACGCGGCCATGGTTGAGCAGTTCAGCCATTGCCGCGCCATTGGCCTGGCCGGCACCAGCCGCAGCGAGACGCCGCAATGGATGAACACGCATCTGAGCGATGCCTTCGCTTGGCTGAAGACGCTGAATGCCGCGATCTGTCACTACAAGGTCTGCTCCACCTTCGATTCCAGCCCGACCATCGGCAGCATCGGTCGCGCCATCGAGATCGGCCGTTCGGTCTTCGCGCAGGACAGCGTGCCGCTGCTGGTCGGGGCGCCGCAGCTCAAGCGTTACACGGCCTTCGGTCATTTGTTCGCGGCCTATCGTGAAAAGTATTTCCGCATCGACCGCCATCCGGTGATGAGCCGCCACCCGACGACGCCGATGGATGAATCCGACCTGCTGATCCATCTGTCGCGGCAGACGGAGCTCACATCGGGGCTGGTCGACCTCGCGACGTTGCAGTCGGCGGCGCGCTCGGAGGCCTTCGATCGCTTGCTCGCCGAGGGCACCGACATCGTACTTGTCGATGTCGACAGCCTCGAGACGCAGGCGCTTGCCGGCAAGGAGATATGGCGCGCCCGCAAGCCGGGCGGTTCGTTCGTCGTCGGCTCGTCGGGGATCGAATATGCGCTGCTGGCCGAATGGGTGTCGAACGGGACAGTCAGAGCTGAACCAGAATTTTCGCCGCCGGGTGCCGCCGACCGGATCGCGGTCGTCTCGGGCAGTTGTTCGCCGACGACCGAACGACAGATCCGGCACGCTTTGACCGACGGCTTCGATGGCATCGAGGTCGATCCCGTCGAACTGATCTCCGAAGCTTCCGGAGATGCGATCGCACGCGCGACGGCAGCCGGTCGCGCCAGTCTGGAAGCCGGGCGCAGCGTCGTTCTCTACACGGCCCTTGGACCCGCGGCCGATAGGGGGGGCGAAATCGACCGCCAGGAAGGCGCCCGCCACAAGCTCGGGCGGGGCCTCGGCGAACTGCTTCGCGCGCTGACCATCGAGCAGAAGTTGCAGCGCGTGGTCGTTGCCGGCGGCGATACGTCGAGCCACGCGCTCGGCCAGATGGGTGTCGATGCGCTGACCGTGCGGATGCCGTTGCCGGTGTCGCCGGGCTCGCCGCTTTGCGTCGCTCACTCGCGCGTCAAGGCGATCGATGGGCTGGAGGTCGCACTCAAGGGCGGGCAGGTTGGAACCGACCGCTATTTCAGCGCCATCCGTGACGGCCTTAGCAGCTGATTACGCGTCGCCTGGCAACCGCGAGATCCATCCGTGGCTCCCTGGCGCCGAAGCCTTTTTGTCGCGTATGTTGACGTTAAATTCACATAAAGATATGAGTTCTTTGTTGCGGCGAGGTGCTTTTGCCGTTTGTCCCCCTTGCTCAATCGGGGTTGTCGCCATGTGTTTCGCCCTTGCATCAGACTGCAGGATCGCCCTGTAGCAATCGCCAGTTGCTGAAAGAGGCGGTGATCATGCCCAGCCTGCTCGGAATCGATAACGGCCTCACGGTCACCAAGGCGGTCATCTTCGATGCCGACGGCACGCAATTGTCCGTGGCCCGTCGCCGGGTGCCGCAATCGATGCCCCACGCGCGCTGGGTGGAGCGCGACATGTCAGGCCTGTGGCAAGCAACAGCCGACGCCATCAAGGAGGCGATCGCGCTCTCCGGCAGGCCGGCGGAAGACATCAAGGCGGTGGCGGCGACCGCGCATGGCGATGGTCTCTATCTGCTCGATCATGATCGTCAGCCTTTGGGACCAGGCATCCTGTCGCTCGACAGCCGCGCCGGCGACATTGTCGAAAGGTGGTCCGCCGGTACCGTTTTCACCGATGCACTGGCGACGACAGGCCAGACGCCGCATGTTTCGGCGCCGTCGGCGCTGCTGGCGTGGCTTAAGCAGAACGATCCTGATCGCTATGGCCGCATCGGCCATGTGCTGGCCTGCAAGGACTGGCTGCGCTTTTGCCTGACCGGCACGATCGGGACCGACCGCACGGAGGCCAGCACTTCATTCACGGATTTTCGCACGCAAGCCTATGCGCCTGAAGCGCTGCGCATCTTCGGGTTGGAGGATCTGTTCAACGCGCTGCCGCCGGTGGCGCATTCCGCTGACATCGCCGGTCAAGTCACAGCCGATGCCGCCGAAAGGACCGGCCTTCGCAGGGGAACACCGGTCGCCTGCGGCCTGCACGACGTGGCCGCCTCGGCGCTTGGCATGGGCGGCCATGAAGACGGCGTGCTCGCCATCGTCGCCGGCACGTATTCCATCAACGAAGTCGTCTCTTCGCAACCGCGCGTCGACCGACGTTGGTTCTGCCGCAACGCCATCGATGCGGGGCGTTGGAACAACATGTCGATCTCGCCGGCCTCGACCGCGAACTACGACTGGTTTCTCGACACTTTCTGTCGCTTGGAGCAAGACAGGACAAACGCGGATGGCGGCTCGCTCCACGAATTGCTGGCGGGAGAGATCGACGCGGCGTTGAAGAAGCCTTCGACCATCCTGTTTCATCCCTATCTGTTCGGCTCTCCCTATGGCGATTTGGCCAGCGGCAGCTTTGTCGGCCTGCATGGCTGGCACAATCGCGGCGACATGCTGAAGGCGGTTCTGGAAGGCATCGCCTTCAATCACCGCACCCATGTCGAGGCTTTGCGCGACGGCTTTGCCGTCAGCGAGATCCGCCTGACCGGCGGCGGTTCGCGCAATCCTGCTTTCGTCCAGATGTTTGCCGACGTGCTGAACGCCCCGGTCACCGTCACCTCGACGGATGAGACCGCGGCCCTCGGTGCCGCGCTTTGCGCAGGTGCTGCGGTCGGCTTGTTCAAGACGCCGCAAGAGGGAGCAAGGCAGGTTGGGATGACGGAGCGGACGTATCAACCGGTGCCCGCCTCCAGTGCTGTGTTCAATGAGCGGTTTTCGCTCTACTGCCGCATAGCCGAGCAGCTGAAGTCGCATTGGCCGGACATCGAAAGGCTGGCGCGGCCAAGGGGAGACGCATGATCAAGGCCGACGAACGACGCGAAGAGATCGCCGATTATGTGATCAAGCTGGGCCAGGTGCGCATCGACGATCTGGTCGAGCATTTCGGCGTATCGCGCATGACCATCCACCGGCACATCGACCGGCTGGCGCAGCAGGGCGTGCTGCGCAAGCTGCATGGTGCCGTGACGGTTCAGCCGTCCGGTCTCTATGAGAGCGCCTTCCGCTACCGGGTGACGGTCAACCGAGCCGAGAAGGATGCGCTGGCGCGGGCAGCATTGGACTATGTCGAGGCCGGCCAGGTGGTGATGCTGGACGATTCATCGACGGCAAACGCGGTTGCGACGCTGCTGCTCGACGTCAAGCCGCTGACGGTTGTCACCAACAGCGTGTCGATGGCTGCGTTGCTGATCAATGTCGACGACCTCGACTTCATCTGTCTCGGCGGCCAGTATCACGGCACCTACAATGCCTATATCGGCATCGTCTGCGAGAACGCCGTGGCGCAGTTGCGCGCCAATGTGCTGATCTGTTCGGCTTCGGCCGTCACCGGAACCACGGCTTTCATCCAGGATCCGAATGTCGTGCGGGTCAAGCAGGCGATGATGACCGCCTCCGTGAAGCGCATCCTTTTGGTCGACCACGCAAAATTCGACCGGATCGCGCTGCATGTCTTCGACGATTTGACCAGTTTCGACGCCGTGCTGGTGACCGAGGGGCTCGGCGATGCGCAGGCGCAGAGCCTCGAGCGGGCCGGCGTGAAACTGCGCATCGTCAAGACGAAAGCGCCATGAGCCGAACAGACGGAGCAGGGGCGGACAATCGCGCCGGACGTCTCGCCGCTATGGCTGCGACCGGCGAGGTCGACGTCGTCATTCTTGGCGCCGGCATCAACGGGGCTGGGCTGTTTCGCGATCTGTGCGCGCAAGGTGTCAGCTGCCTGATCGTCGAAAAGGCGGATTTCGGCTCGGGCACCAGTGCCGCGCCGTCGAGGCTCATCCACGGCGGCTTGAAATATCTCGAGACCGGCGAGTTCGGGCTGGTGGCGCAGTCGACGCTCGAACGCAATCTGCTTCTTCAAAACGCGCCGCACTATGTCAGCCCGCTGCCGACCGTCATCCCGATCTTCTCGTGGAGCAAGGGCATGCTCGCGGCGTTGCGAACGCTGTTCGGCTCGACCAGCGCGCCGCGCAGCCGCGGCGCCATACTGATCAAGATCGGCTTGATGATCTACGATTTCTACGGTTCACGAAACCAGGTCATGCCGCGCCACCGCATGGTCGGGCGGCGGCAGGCGCTTGTTGAGATGCCGGCGCTCAATCCGGCGATCGTCGCCACCGGCACCTACTACGACGCCAAGATAAGTCACCCGGAAAGGCTGGTGCTGGAACTGATCCTCGACGGCTTGCAGGCTCACGCGGCGTCTGCCGGTGCCAACTACACGACACTGGCGGCTTCAGCCAATGGCGTGCTCACCTTCCAGCCGGAAAACGGCGCGGCCTTTTCGGTGCGGCCGAAGCTGGTGGTGAACGCCGCCGGTCCGTGGATCGACGACGTCAACGCGCTGCTTGGTGCTCCATCGAAGATGATCGGCGGCACCAAGGGCTCGCATATCCTTTTAAGGCATGACGAACTGGTCAAAAGCCTCGCCGGGCGCATGCTCTATTTCGAGGCCGATGACGGCCGCATCTGCCTGGTCTACGACTATCTCGGCCTGGCGCTGGTCGGCTCGACCGACATCAAGGCCGACAATCCGGACGCGGTCCGCTGCGAACCCGAAGAAGTCGACTATCTGCTCGACAGCGTGCGAACGCTGCTGCCGGGCATGGCGTTCGAGCGCGACCAGATCGTCTACGCCTATAGCGGCATCCGGCCGCTGCCGACGTCTGAAGCAGCGACGCCCGGACTGATCAGCCGCGATCATTCGGCGCCCGTTGCCGAGCCGGACGGCAACAGGCCCTTTGCAGTCATTTCGCTGGTCGGCGGCAAATGGACGACGTTCCGCGGCTTTGCCGAGGAAGTCACTGATACCGTACTCAAGCGCTTGCAGCGCAGCCGCAAGATGTCGACTCAGTCGATGCCGATCGGCGGTGGGCGGGATTTTCCGGCCAATGCCGCCGCGCGCGCGGACTGGCTGGCTGAGGCACAGCAGGCAACGGGCGCCGGGGAAGGGCGCCTTGATCAATTGCTGTCGCGCTACGGGACCAGAGCCGTTGAGATCGCCAGGCACGGGTCGGATGATGAGGGTTGCCTGCCGGACTCCGGCGGCTACGGCAAGGCGGAAATCGACTACATCGCGCGCAACGAGTTCGTCGAACATCTGGCCGATGTCGTTATGCGCCGCAGCACGTTGGCGATAGGCGGCTCGCTGACGAGCCGCGACCTGCAGGAGATTGCCGCGATCGCGGGGCGGGCGTTGGGGTGGAGCACCGAGCGCCTCACGCGGGAGGTCGAAGCCGCTGTTGTCGAGCTCGAAGGCAGGAACCTGATGCGGCTGGACTGATCGCTTGATCGCCGACGCCTAGCTTTTCCTGAGGCAATCCGATCGATTTGCCCTTGTTGCGCCCTGTGCATCAACCTTCCCATTTTGCACCCGGATTGGGATTTGCCGGCGCCTACGGGCTCATGCCGTCACTGGATCCGGTAACACAAATTGACGTTAAATTAACACTACCGTATGGTCATATTGTATGCTTACCTTCTAATAGGCTCGCGTTGGCTGCCGAACGTCGGCTGAGGCAACCATCTGCGGAGGGATTGACAGCGGTGCAAAGGTATGAAAATTTTTGCACACAAAGATAATATTATCACCCTGGGGAGGGGATGGCTTGAATTCCGGCGGAAGCGCAAACCGCGACCATGAATCCAGCCTCGCCACGCGCGCGGCCTGGCTGCACTATGCCGGTGGTCTGACCCAGGCCCAGGTGGCCAAGCGGCTTGGCCTGACCAGCCTCAAGGCGCATAGGCTGATCACCAAGGCCAACCAGGAAGGTCTGGTCAGGGTCTTCATCGACGGCGACGTCGCCGAATGCGTCGACCTGGAACAGCGCCTGATCGCCGCCTATGGGCTCCACTATTGCGAGGTGGTTCCCGATCTCGATCAGGACGAACTGCCGCTCAAGGGGCTGGGCATTGCCGGCGCCCAGTTCCTGAAGCGCGAAATCGATCGCGGCGAAGACATGCTGATCGGCGTCGGCCATGGCCGCACGCTTGCCGCCAGCGTCGAATATCTGACGCGCGCAACTGCTGCTCACATCCGTTTCGTCTCGCTGCTTGGCGGCGTGACGCGCAAATTCGCCGCCAACCCGCACGACGTCATGCATCGCCTGGCAGAGCGGACCGGCGCGCAGGCTTTCGTCATGCCGGTGCCTTTTGTCGCCAATACCGCCGAGGACCGCGAAGTGCTGCTTGGCCAGCGCGGCATCAGCGATGTGTTCGCTCTCGCCAGCCGGTCCGACCTGATGTTCGTCGGAATAGGCACGGCCGAGCGGGAGGCGTCGCTGGTCGCCACCGGCATGATCGAGCCTTCCGAAATCGACGAGGTCAAGCGTGACGGCGGCGTTGGTGAATTGCTGGCGCATTTCTTCGACGACAAGGGGCGTCCGGTCGAAACGGCGCTGTCGGAAAGAATACTGGCGCTTCCGCGCGATCAGTTGAAGGGCCGCAGGATCGTTGCCGTCGCCGGCGGCAAGGTGAAGGTGCGCGCCATCAAGGCAGTACTCGAAAGCCGTTATCTCAGCGGCCTGATCACCGACGAATGCACGGCCCGCGCGCTGGTCGAGCTCGACGATGCAGCCGGGACCGCGAAGCGCTGCGTGAACGGAGGAACTTCGAATGCGTGACAACGGACAATCCGCACCGCTGGTGGTTGCATCATGAGCGCGAAGGCCACCGCCCGGCAAGCTTCGCCCGGCCTGCGCCGGGTGCTTGCCGGCGCTGCGGTTGTGGTTCTGCTCGGCGCCATGGCGCTCGATACCAAGGTGATCAAGATCGGCTCTGCCGGCGATGTTCGCAACGCGGTGTTTTCGGCCGCCGACTACGGCAAGTCTGAATTTCCCAAGGTGCAGGCCGATGTCGAAGCGCGTGCCGCCGACGCCGCAACGGTGGCAACGGCGATCGCCAAGGACAGGGCGACGGCCGAAAAGGAATATGGCGTGCCGGCGGGAGTCGGACCGGTCATCTCGGTCAAGTTCACCGGCGTCGTCGGCGAGGGAAAATCGGGCATCTACAAGGTCGCGGTCGACGGTTTGCCGGACACGTTGACCGTCCGCGTACAGACTGGGCCGGCGATCAACGGCACCGAGCTTCGCGACGCCACCGGCAAGATCACCTTTGGTCAGTTCACCAACCAGATCGAGTATCAGGACGCCGGCTCGGCGCTGAACAACGAGATGAAGAAGGAGGTGCTGGCGAAAGTCGATACCAGTGACTTGACCGGCAAGACAATAGCGGTGGTCGGCGTCTTCAAGCTGGTCAATCCGAAGAGCTGGCTGGTCACGCCGGTGAGGCTGGACGTCAAATGACAATGGCTGCCGGCACAGAACCCGCGACTGGCGATGCCGTGCTTTCGGCGCGCAATGTCGTCATGTCGTATGGCGGCGTCCACGCGCTCAAGGGCGTCAACTTCGACATCCATCGCGGCAAGGTCACCACCCTGTTCGGAGAGAATGGCGCCGGCAAGTCGACGCTGATGAAGATCCTGTCCGGCGTGGTCACGCCGACATCCGGCGACATCGTGCTCGACGGCAATCTCGTCAGCTTTTCCTCGTCTTCGGACGCGCGCGACCGCGGCATTTCGATCATCCACCAGGAGCTCAGCCTGGCGCCGAATCTGAGCGTTCGCGACAACATCTTCATGGGCCGCGAACTGCGCACCAGAACCGGCCTCGACTTCGCCGAGGAGTCGCGCCAGGCGCGGGCGCTGATGGCCGACCTCGAAGAAGACATCGATCCGATGACCTTGGTGGAGGACCTGCGCCTGGGGCAGCAGCAGATCGTCGAGATCGCACGCGCGCTATCGGTCGACAGCCGCATCCTGATTATGGACGAGCCGACCTCCGCGCTGAGCGCCACGGAGGTCGAAGTGCTGTTCAAGGTGATCCGCGATCTGACCAGCCGCGGTGTCTCCATCGTCTACATCTCGCATCACCTCGAAGAGGCGCTGCAGATCACCGACTACGCCGTCGTGCTGCGTGACGGGGCGATCACGGCGACGGCCGAAGCCAAGGACATCGACCTCGAATGGATCGTCCGCAACATGGTGGGTGAGAATTTCGACCTCGGCTCGCCGCCGACCGGCCATGCGTTTGGTGAGGTCGCGCTGTCGATCGAGGATGTCAGCGTCACTGACGCTTCGGGTTCAGGCTACGTCGTCGATCATCTGTCGCTGGATGTCAAAGCGGGCGAGATCGTCTGCATCTATGGGCTGATGGGCGCGGGCCGCACGGAATTGCTGGAGGCCGTCGCCGGCCGTGTGCCCATGGCGGGCGGGCGGGCGCTGCTGGAGGGTGAGGACGTTTCGGGGCTGACCATTGCCCAGCGCATCGCCCGAGGTCTGGTTCTGGTCCCCGAGGATCGCCAGCGCGACGGCCTGGTTCAGACCATGACCGTCGGCCGCAATCTGTCGCTTGCCAGCATCGAGGCGTTCGCGAAAGGCCTGTTCCTCTCCCGGCCGAGGGAACGCGCACTGATCGACGATTCGATCCGCAAGGTGACCATCAAGACCGCGGGCGGCAACGCCATGATCGGATCGCTGTCGGGCGGCAACCAGCAGAAGGTCGTCATCGGCAAGATGCTGACGACAGATCCCAAGGTCATCCTTCTCGACGAGCCGAGCCGCGGCATCGATGTCGGCGCCAAGGCCGAAGTCTTTCGCTTGCTCAGCGAGCGTGCCGCGCAAGGCCTGGCGGTCGTCTTCTCGACCTCGGAGGTCAATGAGTGCCTCAGCATCGCCCATCGCATCGTCGTGATGCGGCGCGGCAAGATTTCAGCCGAATTCGGCGCCAACGCCACCAAAGAGCAGATCATGGCCGCCTCCGGCGAAGCCGTGGTCGCCTGACCATAGAATTTCGGAGCCCCGACCCATGAGCGATGTCAGCCAGGCCAGCAAACAGTCCAGCCCCAATGCGGGCGGCGAGGGCTTCGACGTGGCCAAGCTGCTGCTCGAAGGCCGGGCCTTCTTTGCCCTGATCGTCATCATTGTCGTCTTCTCGATCCTGTCGCCCTATTACCTCTCGGTGGCGAATTTCCTGACCATGGCCTCGCATGTCGCCATCTTCGGGATTCTCGCCGTCGGCATGCTGCTGGTCATCCTCAATGGCGGCATCGACCTGTCGGTGGGGTCGACGCTCGGGCTTGCCGGCGTCGTCGCTGGGTTTCTGATGCAGGGCGTGACGCTGACCTGGCTGGGCGTCGTTCTCTACCCGCCGGTCTGGATGGTCGCGGTGCTGGCCTGCATGCTGGGTGCGGCCGTCGGGCTTATCAACGGCGTGCTGATCGCGCGGTTCAAGGTTCCGGCCTTCGTCGCCACGCTCGGCGTCATGTACATGGCGCGCGGCCTGGCACTGCTGATGACCAGCGGCCTGACCTACAACAATCTCGGCGGCAAGCCGGAGTTGGGCAACACCGGTTTCGATGCTCTCGGCTTCAACCGCCTGTTCGGCGTGCCGACCGGCGTGGTGGTGCTGGCGGTCATCGCGCTGATCGGCAGCATCGTCCTGAACCGCACCGCCTTTGGACGCTGGCTCTACGCCTCGGGCGGCAATGAGCGCGCCGCCGAACTCTCCGGCGTTCCGGTCAAGACCGTGCAGATTTCGGTCTATGTGCTGTCGGGCATCTGCGCCGCCATTGCCGGCCTGATCCTGTCCTCGCAGCTGACCTCGGCCGGGCCGACCGCCGGCACCACCTACGAACTGACGGCCATCGCCGCCGTGGTCATCGGCGGCGCCGCACTCACCGGCGGGCGCGGCAACATTCGCGGCACCTTGCTCGGAGCCTTCGTCATCGGCTTCCTGTCCGATGGTCTGGTGATCATCGGCATCTCATCCTACTGGCAGACAGTGTTCACCGGCGCCGTCATCGTGCTCGCCGTGCTCCTCAATGCCGTTCAGTATCGCCGCCGTAGCAAGCTTCCAGCTTCGACGGGCGGCCAACCGACTTCTCAGAAACGGGGGAAGGCCGAACCGGCCAATCCTGCCCAAGGGAAGACTGCCAGCTGACTGGCAGCAAGACCGCGTAAAATCATTGGAGGAATGTACATGAAAATCGTGCTTAGAAGTTTGCTTGCCGCCGCGATGGTGGTCGGGTTTAGCGCAGCCGCATCGGCCGCGGGCCTGATCTCGATCATCGTCAACGATCCGGCCAACCCCTACTGGCTGACCGAAGGCAACGTCGCCAAGGCCGAAGCCGAAAAGCTTGGCTATACAGCCAACGTCGCCGCCCACAAGGGCGACACCAATACCGAAAGCAATCTGATCGACACCGCCATCACCAACAAGTCGGTGGCGATCATCCTCGACCCGGCCAATGCCGATGGTTCGGTCGGCGCGGTGAAGAAGGCGATTGCCGCCAACATCCCGGTTTTCCTCGTCAATGCCGAGATCAACCAGGAAGGTCTTGCCAAGGGACAGCTCGTCTCCAACAACGCCCAGGGTGCGGCTCTCGGCGCCCAGCAGTGGGTGCAGGCGGTCGGTGAAAAGGGCAAGTATGTCGAACTGCTCGGCGCCCCCTCGGACAACAACGCCGCCACGCGCTCGAACGGCTACGCGACTGTGCTGAGCCAGTATCCGGATCTCGAAAAGGCCGCTTCGCAGGTCGCCAACTGGGATCGTACCCAGGGACACGACAAGATGCAGAGCATGCTGCAGGCCAATCCCGACATCATCGCGGTGATCAGCGGCAACGACGAAATGGCGCTTGGCGCGGTTGCGGCGCTGAAGGAAGCCGGCAAGCTCGCCGGCATCAAGGTCGGCGGCTTTGACGGCTCCCCGGATGCGGTTGCGGCCATCAAGTCCGGCGAACTGCAGTACACCGTGCTTCAGCCGGTGGCCATCTTCTCGGCCAAGGCCGTGCAGCAGGCCGACTCGTTCATCAAGACGGGCGCTACCGGCGCCACCAGCGAGAAGCAACTGTTCGATTGCCTGCTCATCACCAAGGACAATGTGGACAAGTACACCGCACCCTTCGTGCTGTCGGAATAAAAACCTGCTCAGGGGGTGTCCTTCGCGGACACTCCCTGGCTCTTCCATGGCTTCGAGACAACAAAGACTGCTCCTTGTGACTTGCCTTCATAACCATCCGGAACTTGCGGCATGAAAGACCTGCTGATCGGGATCGACGCGGGAACGTCCGTGATCAAATCGGTCGCTTTCGATCTATCGGGGCGGCAGCTCGCCATGGCATCGGTGACCAACAGCTTCGTCACGCTGGAAGGCGGCGGCGCCGAACAGGACCTTAATCAGACCTGGCGCGACATGGTGCTGACCGTTCTCGATCTGGCGACGAAAATTCCAGACCTCGCGCGGCGAACCGCGGCCGTCGCGGTCACCGGGCAGGGCGACGGCACCTGGCTGATCGATGGCGACGGCATGCCGGTCGGGCGCGCGTGGCTCTGGCTCGATGCGCGCGCCGGACATCTGGTGGACGAGATGCGCGGCGATCCCCGGGATCGCACGCGGTTCGAGATCACCGGCACCGGGCTCAACGCCTGCCAGCAGGGCGCTCAGCTCAGCTGGCTGAAGAAAAACAGCCCGGAAATCCTGGAGCGCGCCGCCACTGCCTTTCACTGCAAGGACTGGCTCTATTTCAAGATGACCGGCGAGCGCGCCACCGATCCTTCGGAGGGAACATTCACCTTCGGCGATTTCCGCGCGCGCAGCTATTCCGACGAGGTGCTCGACATTCTGGATCTGACGTCGCACCGCCGCCTGCTGCCCCCCATGCTCGAAGGCACGACCGACCATCATCCGCTTTCTGCGTCGGCAGCAGGCGAGACCGGCCTGCTTGCGGGCACGCCGGTGGTGCTGGGCTACGTCGACATGGTCAGCACCGCGCTCGGCGCCGGCCTCTATGATCCAAGCGGCAATGTCGGCTGCACGGTCATCGGCTCGACCGGCATCCACACACGCCTGGCGCGCACTCCTGATGATGTCGTCCTCAACGACAATGCCTCCGGCTACACGATCGCCATGCCGGTTCCGGGCGCCTATGCGCAGCTGCAATCCAATATGGCGGCGACGCTCAACATCGACTGGCTGCTTGGCCTGGCGCGCGACGTGCTGACCGCCAGCGGCGCAAAACCTTCGCGCGACGAGCTGCTGAAAGCGCTCGATGTCTGGGTCGAAGGATCGGAGCCGGGATCGCTGGTCTATCAGCCCTATATCTCGCTCGCCGGCGAACGCGGACCGTTCGTTGACCCCGACGCACGCGCGGGCTTCATCGGCCTCTCGGTCAAGCACGGTTTTGGCGATCTGGCGCGCGCCGTTCTCGAGGGATTGGCCTTCGCGGCCCGCGATTGCTACCAGGCCATGGGCAGCATGCCCAGCGAGATCCGCCTGTCTGGCGGCGCGGCGCGCAGTCCGTCGCTGCGCCGTATTATCGCCGCGGCAACCCGCGCGCAGGTCAGAACCAGCAGCCGCCAGGAAGCAGGTGCCGCGGGTGCGGCGATGATGGCCGCGGTCGGGCTCGGCTTTTATCGCTCGATGGATGATTGCTGCGCCGAATGGGTGACGCCGCTTCTGGGCGAATGCGACGCCTATGACGAGGCGCTTTCGCAAACCTACGATGCGCTGTTTCCGTCTTTTGTCGCGGCGCGTCAGGCGCTGCATCCGGTGTGGAAATCGATGGCGCACCGCACAGGAGCTAAGTCTTGAGCGATACAACGGATATTGTCGATCTCTTCGTGATCGGCGGTGGCGTCAACGGCGCCGGCATAGCGCGCGATGCCGCGGGTCGCGGGCTGTCGGTCATCCTGTGCGAGAAGGACGATCTGGCGCAAGGCACCAGCTCGCGTTCCGGCAAGCTGGTGCATGGCGGCCTGCGCTATCTCGAATATTACGAGTTCCGGCTGGTGCGCGAAGCGCTGATCGAGCGCGAGGTGCTGCTTGAGGCGGCGCCGCACATCATCTGGCCAATGCGTTTCGTGCTGCCGCACAGCCCCGAGGACCGGCCGGCATGGCTGGTGCGGCTCGGGCTGTTTCTCTACGACCATCTTGGCGGCCGCAAGCGGCTGCCGGGAACGAGGACACTGAACCTGAGAACGGCGCCGGAAGGGGCGCCGATCAGGGACGAATTCAAGCGTGGCTTCGAATATTCCGACTGCTGGGTCGATGACGCCAGGCTGGTGCTGCTCAATGCGCTCGATGCCAGTCAGCGCGGCGCAAAAGTCTTCACTCGCACTGCCTGTATTGCTGCCTGGCGCGAAGACGGCCTGTGGTCGATCGACATGCAGGACGGCCGCACGGGCGCTGTGACGAGGGTCCGCGCACGCGGGTTGGTCAACGCGGCCGGGCCATGGGTGAATGACATCGTCAGCCGCGTCGCCGGACAGAATTCCACCCGCAACGTTCGCCTGGTAAAAGGAAGCCATATCGTCGTGCCAAAATTCTGGGAGGGACGGCAGGCCTATCTGATCCAGAACAACGACAAGCGGGTGATTTTCGTCAATCCGTATGAGAACGATCTGGCGCTGATCGGCACCACCGACATACCCTATGAAGGCAGGCCTGAGCTAGTGGCGGCCGAAGCCAGCGAAATCGATTATCTGATCAAGGTGGTCAACCGCTACTTCAAGCGCCAACTCACCGCGCAGGACGTGGTCTACAGTTTCTCGGGCGTGCGGCCGCTCTATGACGACAATGCCGACAACCCGAGCGCGGTGACGCGCGACTACATCTTCGAACTCGACGCCCCGAACGGTGGCGCGCCGCTGCTTTCTGTGTTCGGCGGCAAGATCACCACCTTCCGCAAACTGTCCGAACATGCGCTGGAAAAGATCCAGCCCTTCTTTCCGACCATGAAGAAGGCCTGGACAGCCAAAATTCCCCTGCCGGGAGGCGACCTGCCCAACGCGGATTTCGAGCAGTTCCTGGGCGATCTGCACGCCGAGTTTTCGTGGCTTAGCCCGTCGCTGGTGAAGCACTATGCCCGCAGCTACGGCACGCGCACGCGCGCCTTGCTGAAAGGCGTAAAAGGCGAAGCCGATCTCGGCCGTCGTTTCGGCCCGGATTTCTATGAGCTCGAAGCTGTCTTCCTGTTCGAGACCGAATGGGCGATGACCGCCGCCGACGTTCTCGAACGCCGGACCAAACACGGGCTGCATATCAATGCGGCCGAGCGGAAAACATTCGAAGACTGGTGCACAAAGACAATGGCGGCGGTGAACTGATGGCCTTCACGCTTTCGCTGAACACCAACCCGCTGGTCAATCGCTTCGCCGATCCCGACGATCTGATCGACGCCATTGCCTATGGCATCGGCATCCGCGACGTGCAACTGACGCATGAATTCGTCAATCCGGGCTGGCCGGCGGCAACGATCGCCAAGTTCGTTCGCCTGTTCAACAGCGCCCTGGCGCGGACCGGCGTGCGGATCACTTCGGGTATGACCGGTCCCTATGGCCGGCTCAATCATTTCGGCCATCCGGACGCGGATGTGCGCCGCTATTATGTCGATTGGTTCAAGACCTTCGCCGACATCTCCGCCGAACTCGGCGCGTCGGGCATGGGCACGCAGTTCGCCATATTCACCTACAAGGATTTTGACGATCCGCAGCGGCGCGCGGCGCTTCTCGACATCGCGCTCGAATGCTGGCGCGAAGTGGCCGAGCACGCCAAGGCGGCGGGCCTGACCTACCTTTTCTGGGAACCGATGTCGGTCGGCCGCGAGTTTGGCCACACGATCGAAAGCTGCGTCGAATTGCAGGGCGCCATCGATGCGGCCAAGCTGCCGATCCCGATGCAGATGATGGTCGACATCGACCATGGCGACGTGACCTCGCCCAATCCTGACGACACTGATCCCTATGCCTGGGCGAAAGCGTTCCCGTTGCAATCGCCGATCATCCACATCAAGCAATCGTCGATGAACAAGGGCGGGCACTGGCCGTTCACCGCCGCCTACAACAAGGATGGCCGCATCATCCCGCAGAAGCTGCTCGACGCCGTGCGGGCGGGTGGCGGAACCGACAATGAAATCTGCCTTGAACTTTCCTTCCGGGAGAGGGAACCGGTCGATCATCAGGTTATTGCAATGATCCGTGAGTCGGTGGATTTCTGGGCGCCTTACATCGACAGCGGCCGCGAAAGTCTCAAGCCTCGCGCTTGAGGCAAACCGCCGGCCCGAAGGCCGGCGCAGACCCGGAAACACGCATCATTCGAATTTCGGATCGAAGGAGAGAAGAATGGCCCCATATTGGGTCGGCACGAGCTGGAAGATGAACAAGACGCTGGCGGAGGCGCTGCAGTTCGCCGAGGCATTGGCTGCCTTCGTGCCCGGCTTCGATCCGGCGATACAGCCTTTCGTCATTCCGCCCTTCACCGCGGTGCGGCAGGTCAAGGCGGCGCTCGCCAACACCCGCGTCAAGGTTGGCGCCCAGAACATGCATTGGGCCGATGCCGGTGCCTGGACGGGCGAGATTTCGCCGGTGATGCTGAGGGATTGCGGGCTCGACCTGATCGAACTAGGCCATAGCGAACGCCGCGAGCATTTTGGTGAGACGGACAGGACCGTAGGACTGAAAACGGCGGCGGCGGTCAGGCACGGCTTTGTGCCGCTGATCTGTGTCGGCGAGACGCTGGCCGAGCGCGAGGGCGGCCGCGCCGACGAAATTCTGACCGCGCAGGTCTTGGGCGCGCTGCAGGGTCTCGCAAACAATGAGTTGTCGGCAGAGATACTCTTTGCCTATGAACCGGTGTGGGCGATCGGCGAGAAAGGCATTCCGGCCAGCGCCGACTATGCCGACAAGCAGCAGGCGCTGATCAAGCAGGTCGCAGCAACCCGGTTGCCGACCGCCCCGCTTGTGCTCTACGGCGGCAGCGTCAATCCCGGCAACGCGGCTGAACTGATTGGCCAGCCGCGTATCGATGGGCTGTTCATCGGCCGCTCGGCATGGCAAGCGGAAGACTATATCGACATTCTCAAAAAGGCGTCGGCCGCCATCGCGCGCTGACCACGAAAACGAAGGAGTTCATTGCCATGAAGATCGCACTCGGAGCCGACAGCGCCGGCAAGCCGCTGCTCGATGTCATCGCCAAGCATCTCGCCACCAAGCCAGAACTGCAGGTCGTCGATCTCAGCCAGGCCGGATTCTACGCCGATATTGCCGCTGCGGTCGGCCACGAAATTGTCGACGGCAATTACGACCGCGCCATCCTGTTTTGCGGCACCGGCATCGGCGTCAGCATCTCGGCCAACAAGGTGCCCGGAATCCGTGCCGCGCTAACCCACGACACCTATTCGGCGGAACGCGCTGCGAAATCCAACAATGCCCAGATCATCACCATGGGTGCGCGCGTCATCGGCCCCGAACTGGCCAAATCGATCGCCGACGCCTGGCTGGCCTCGGAGTTCGATCCGAACGGTCCCTCTGCCGCCAACGTGCAGGCTGTCGACAAGCTCGACGCGAAGCGCTGAGGATCCGCTCCCGACCTAGCCGGTCAAGGCGATCCGCATCGCCTCGATGACGGTTACGGCGGACGCCGCGCCTGGATCCATATGGCCAAGCGAGCGTTCGCCGAGGCGGGAGGCCCGGCCCTTGGTGGCGATCATCGCCTTGGTCGCCTCCGCGCCGGCCTTTGCCGCCTCGGCTGCAGCCGCGAGGCTGCCGGCCAGCCCCTTGCCGGCGGCCAGTGCCTCGCCCGCAGCCGTCGCGGCCGGCGCCCACGCATCGATCATCGTCTTTTCCCCAGGCTCGGCCTTGCCGCGATCCTGAATGCCTCTGGCCATCGCTTGGAACATAGCGACCGCGTCGGCGTCGTCGAGCGTCGCCTTGCCCTTGACGGCGGCCGCGCCGCGCATGAATGCCGTGGCATAGAGCGGGCCCGAGGAGGCGCCGACGGCGTTGAGGAACGACTTCGCCGCCGTGTTCAGCAAGATGGTCGGATCGGTGGTCCCGTCGTCCAATACGGCCACCGCGTCGCGTGCCGCGGCAAATCCCAACTCCATGGCAATGCCGTGGTCGGCATCGCCGATCACCCCGTCAAGCGCGCACAACCGGTCCCGGTCGGCTGACATGGCGTCGGTGATGGCAACGAACATCGCGGCAAGGCGGGTGGTGTCGATTGTTGTCATCTGTTGTTCCTTGCCGTCCCCAGTTTACCCGGCGCGAAACATGGCGCAGTCGCAAGGGTGGTCGAGCATCGTTTGCAACTCGTCGTCGAGGTGGTGCAGCGTGATCGAAGCGCCGGCCATTTCGAGCGAGGTGCAGTAATTGCCGACCCAGCTTGCGTGAATGGATACACCGATATCGTCAAGCCGCTGCTTCACGCGCCGGTTCATGATGTAGAGTTCCATCAGCGGTGTCGAACCCAGCGAATTGACCAGCACGGCGACCTTCTCGCCGCGTGCCGGCGCCATCTCGGCGAGAATCCTGTCCAACATTTCGTCGGTGATCTCGTCGGCCGTTTTGAGTTTTCCGCGTGCGATGCCGGGTTCGCCATGGATGCCCATGCCGATCTCCATCTCGTCGGGTCCGATTTCGAAATTCGGCCGGCGGGTTTGCGGCAACGAACAGGGCGCCAATGCGACGCCCATGGTAAAGGTGTGGTCGTTGGCTTTCCCGGCAATGCGTTCGCATTCATCGAAAGACAACATGCGGTCGCAGGCGGCGCCTGCCGCCTTGAAGATGAAGAAGTTCCCTGCGACACCGCGCCGCTTGTGCCTGTCACCAACGGGCGCGGAAGCGACGTCGTCGGTGCTCAGCACCGTGCGCACCTCGATGTCGTCCATCGCGGCCATCTCGGCCGCCATGTCGAAATTCATGACGTCGCCGGCATAGTTGCCGTACATGAACAGCACACCGGCGCCGCCGCTCGCCGCCTTGGCGCATTCGAGGATCGGGTCGGGCGGCGGAGAGGCGAAGACATTGCCGATCGCCGCCGCGTCGGCCAGCCCCTTGCCGACGAAGCCGAGAAAACTCGGCTCGTGGCCCGAGCCGCCACCAATGACGAGGCCTACCTTGCCTTGGCGCGGTCCATCGCGGGCGATGATCGAGCGCGGGCTTCCGTCAACGGCTTTGAGATGGCGGGGATGCGCAGCCAGGATGCCTTCCAGCATCTCGTCGACGGCCCGATTGCCGTCATTGATGATCTTCTTGGTTTGCACCAACGTCCTCCCGATTTGGTATTTTCATAGGTGATACCGGGCGTTATCAGGCTGCCTTCGGGCGAGGGCAGGGGCGCGATGCCCACCAAACTGCCTCGATCGGCTTCGTAGCTGTTACCAGCCGTTCTGGCAGAAGCTAAGCGGACCGAAGTGCGCGGACAATGGCGCTGTAGTGTACAAGATCGCACCACGGCTTAGAAAAGGCGGTGGCTCCCCGGGCCGGATTCGAACCAGCGACCAACCGGTTAACAGCCGGTTGCTCTACCACTGAGCTACCGGGGAATAGAGGCTCTCATGTGAGTGGCGCAGCCTATAGCAAACCCTTTTCGGCTTTGCAAAGAAGCATTTCGCATTTTTTAGCGCATTTTCACCCAATGGTTTCTGGCAATCGCCGGATGACACCACATATGAGCCGTCTTGGGCGCCGTCGGACCTTGGTCGGCGGAACCTGAAAGGCGATTGCAGCCTTTAGCGCATATGGCTTTATCGAAGGCAACCGGATCGACTTTCGACATGACTGCAGCAGACGAAAACCAGGCACCGGCGCGGAAAATCTCGGTGTTCGGGCGCGAGTTCACCATGCCGCGCTCGCGCGGGCTGAGGATCGCCATCGGTATCGTGCTGGTGTTTTTCGGCCTTCTCGGTTTCCTGCCGATTCTCGGCTTCTGGATGATTCCGCTCGGCCTTTTGGTGCTTTCCTACGAATTTGCCGCGGTGCGCCGCCTGCGGCGCCGGTTCGTCGTCTGGTGGGAACGGCGTCGCCGGCCAAATTGAAAGCGATGGCGCGCGGTCCCGGTTCAGTGGACGCTTCGCTTCCAGCCCCTCGCAGACCTTCCCCTCGAATATCTCCTTGAGAACGGCAGCCCTGGTGTCAGCCGCGCGTTTACGGTGGAAGCCAGTTTGCACCCGCTGCGTAAAGCCGCGGGTTGAGTTTCGCCGGTCGCGCAGCCATGCTTGAGGAGCGGCCAATATGCCGGTGCGCCAAGCGCTGAAATCGCTAGGGAACCACGTTGCGGCGGCTGATGAGGAAAGCGCGCCGGAATGCCGCGCGGACGCTTGACGACCTTTCGCTGCCACCATATTGAGTTCGCTCGCCGGGAGCGATGAGGCCTCGTGGCGGAGTGGTTACGCAGAGGACTGCAAATCCTTGCACCCCGGTTCGATTCCGGGCGAGGCCTCCAATCGCTTCAACTCCCGCATGCCGGGGGCTTGAGTTCCGGTCGAATGCGCCGCAGTGTCGGCGCGACAAGCGCATTTCAGCGCATTGGCTTTTGACGGATTGGTTGGGACATGAGCGCTGATTTCTCCGAACTTCGCGTCAAGATGGTCGACGGCCAGGTCCGCACCACCGATGTGACCGACGCAGCATTGCTCGATGCCATGCTTGCCGTGCCGCGCGAGGCCTTTGTCGGGGCCGGCCAACAGGCTCTCGCCTATATCGACGAGGATATCCGCATCTCCGACGGCGCCGATGGCAGCGGTGCGCGCTACCTCATGGAGCCGTCGCCGTTGGCCAAGCTTTTGCAGTTGGCCGAGATCGACGTCGGCGATTCGGTGCTCGATGTCGGCTGCGGCACCGGTTATTCCGCGGCGCTGCTGTCCAGGCTGGCCAAATCCGTCGTGGCGCTGGAAAGCGATACCACACTGGCGGAAGCAGCCAAAGCGGCGCTTTCGGCGCAGGGCTGCGATAACGTCACGGTGGTCACCGGCCCACTGCCGCAAGGTCATGCCGCCAAGGCGCCCTACAATGTGATTCTCATCGGCGGCAGCGTCGAGAAAGTGCCTGCGGCGCTGCTTGACCAGCTTGCCGAAGGCGGCCGGCTGGTGGCTGTGGAAGGGCAGGGCAATGCGGGCGTAGCCCGGCTCTTTTTCAATGCAGGGGGGGTTGTAACCGGAAGACGGGCATTTAATGCGGCAATTAAGCCACTACCCGGATTTGAACGCATTCATGCCTTCGAGTTCTAAGTGATTTTGCCTTGCAGCAAAGACTCTGTCATGTTGGCTTGCGATTGAACAATCGTTGCTGATTGGTTAACCGGGGTTTCGGGAGGCTGTCAGCGGGGGAACGATACATCGACGCGGCGCTGGCCGATCCCTAGGGATGGGCTGGCGTGGCGTGGTCCCCGTGCAAAACGAATGAGGGATATAAAGTGCCGTCCTTAGCCAAGAGTTTGTTTGTTACTGTCCTCATTTCCGCGACAGCGCTTTCGCCGATAGCCGCCTCGGCGGAAACCATTCTCGGCGCGCTTTCCAAGGCCTACCAGAACAATTCCTCGCTGAATTCGGCCCGTGCCGGCGTGCGCGTCACCGATGAGGGCGTGGCGATCGCCAAGTCGGGCTATCGCCCGGTGATCACTGGTTCGGCTGATATCGATTACACCTCCAGGCACCTAAACGGCAGGAACGCGAGCCTGGCATTGACAACCGGCAGCTTCGGCGTTCGGATTGATCAGACGCTGTTCGACGGCTTCCAGACCAAGAACAGGGTCGCGTCGGCTGCTGCACAGGTGAGGGCCTCGGTCGAGGGCCTGCGCAACACCGAGGAGAACACGCTGTTTAACGCGGCGAGCGCCTATATGGACGTGATTCGCGACCGCCAGGTGGCGGTGCTGACCGAACAGAATCTGCAGTTCCTGACCGAGCAGGCGCGCGCGGCACGCTCGCGCTTCGAGGTCGGCGAGGGCACGCGCACCGATGTGGCGCAGGCCGACGCGTCGCGTTCGGCCGCGGTGGCGCAGTTGAGTGCTGCCCGTGCGCAGGCTCTGGCCAGTGCAGCAACCTATCATCAGATCGTCGGTGACGAGCCGGGCAAGCTCAAGGCTGCGTCGCCGTTGGCGAAGCTGTTGCCGAGGAGTCTCGAGGCGGCGATCGGTATTGCATCGAACGAGCATCCGGCCATCCTGGCCGCCCTACATTCCGTCGATGCAGCGGGATTTGATGTAAAGACGCAGGAAGGTGCGTTGCTGCCGCAGTTGACTGCCAGTGCCGGCCTTTCCCATGCCTATCAAAATACCGTACCTGGCGCGGGGAATTCGGACGGCGACTCCAATGCCGCCACCGTCGGCGCGACGCTGACCGTTCCGATCTATTCGGGCGGCCGTACCTCCGCACTCGTTCGTCAGTCGAAGGAATCGCTCAGCCAGGCTCGCATCGAGGTGGATGTCAGCCGTGACTCGGTGCGCCAGGCCGTGACCTCGGCATGGACGCAATACATTGCAGCGCGGGAAAGCGTCGACGCTAATCGGCAGGTGATCGCGGCCGCACAGTTGGCACTCAACGGCGTCATCGAGGAGCGCAATGTCGGACAGCGCACCACGCTCGACGTGTTGAACGCCCAGAACGCCGTCATCTCGGCAAAGATCGACCTCGCCAGCTCCGAGCGCGATGTGGTCGTAGCGAGCTACGCCATCCTTTCGGCAATGGGCCGCCTGTCGGCCGATCGCCTGGCGTTGAATGTGGTGAAGTACAAGCCTGAAGAGCACTACAGAGCCGTCAAGGACAAATGGATCGGGCTGCGTACGCCGGACGGCCGTTGAGCCCCCCGAGCGGTTCAAATCCCGCCAAGGTTGAAAGTATCGTAGCGCCGCGCTTCCCAAGGATGCGCGGCGTTTATCTTTTATGGCTTAAACTGTTGAAATCCGGCGTCTTCCGAGATTGGGGATTCTCGGATGGCGATCCGTCGGCTACGCTGTCGCCATGATTCGTATCCGGCTTTGCCGGACAGGAATCCAGGAACGGGTCACTACAGCGCCACGCGTCCGGTGGATGCGCAAAGGACGCTGTAGAACTTTGATTTTGCGCCTGATCCTCTTCGAAAATCGAAGATCGATTTTCGGGATCATGCGCGGGGGCGGCGGATGTGACGATGGCGACGGCAAGCAGCGCACAGCGCGAACCTTCCATGGAAGAAATACTGGCTTCCATCAGGAGGATCATCGAAGACAGCGACACCGGCCGCAAGCTGCCGGGCGACGCCGATGAGTTGCGCCAGGACCTTGTGCCGGCCGCCGGGCCTGTTTCGGATGTCGAGGCCTTCCGCAGCGAATTGCACAGCTCGACCGAAAGCAAGAAGCCGGTGACGCTGGCCGAGGTGCAGGCCCAACTGGCCGAGCCGGTGGTTGCGCGGCCGGAGCCGCGCTCCGAGCCGTCGCCAGTGAAGCCTGCCATTGCGGCAAATGCCACGACCGCCGCGCCACCCGCGCATGCTCCGATGACATTGGCGGAAGTAAGCGCCAGGATAGCCAGTGAGCCAGCTCCCGCCGTCAGGGCAGAAGCTGCAGTGCGGGCAAAGGCGGAAACCACCGACTCGATCGTCACGGATTGGCGCCGCGAAATCGCGGCCGTTGGCAATCAGGCAAAACCGGCTGACACAGTACGGCGGCCCGAGATCAGGCAGCCGGAGATCAGGCAGCTGGAGACTGAAAATCGGCAGGCAGCAATCGCGGAGGTCGAGGCTTTCGAGGACGATCTCGCTGCCGAGCCGGCTTTCGAGCCTCGTCCTTCGAGCGGCGAGCGCGCGCGCCCGGCCGATACAACTCCGGTTCGGTCGGCGATCGTTTCGGAACATACGGGACGGCAGGTCGCAGCCGCCTTCGGCGAGCTCTCCGACGCCTTCGCCAGCCGCAGCAAGAAGACCTTCGACGAGATGGCCGAGGAGATGCTGCGGCCGATGTTGCAGGACTGGCTGGACAACAATCTGCCGACGCTGGTCGAGCGCCTGGTACGCGAAGAAATCGAGCGCGTCGCGCGCGGCGCGCAGTAGACATCACCATAGCCGGTTCCGGATTAAGGCGCCGCCTTCGGGCGACGCTTTCGCTGCAGGTCAGCTTCCGGCCGATGTCGCGAACACGATCAGGTTACCGTCGGGATCGCTGACGATGAAGGTGCGGGCATGGCCTTCCCGTTGAAATGACCAGGGCCCCGCCTATTTGCGTTGAAGGACTGAGGCCGCCCTCGCGGTTGACTTGGCCAAAACCTTCCGATTTACACCGGGTCAGCAAAACTCCCGACCGCGCGGACCATTTTCCCATGCTTGAAAAGACCTACGACGCCAAGACCGTCGAGCCCAGGATCGCCAAAATCTGGGAAGAGGCGGACGCATTTCGCGCCGGCGCCGGCGCCGAGGAGGGGGCGGAGGCCTTCACCATCGTCATCCCGCCGCCCAACGTCACCGGCTCGCTGCATATGGGCCATGCACTCAACAACACGCTGCAGGACATACTCGTGCGCTTCGAGCGCATGCGCGGCAAAAACGTGCTGTGGCAGCCCGGCATGGATCATGCCGGCATCGCCACGCAGATGGTGGTCGAACGCCAGCTGATGGAAAAGCAGATACATCGCCGCGATCTCACCCGCGAACAGTTCATCGACAAGGTCTGGGAGTGGAAGGCCGAGTCCGGCGGCGCCATTTTCAACCAGCTGAAGCGGCTCGGCGCCTCGGCGGACTGGTCGCGCGAACGCTTCACCATGGATGAAGGCCTGTCCAAGGCCGTGCTCGAAGTTTTTGTCAGCCTCTACAAGGAAGGGCTGATCTACAAGGACAAGCGCCTTGTGAACTGGGACCCGAAGCTGTTGACGGCGATCTCCGACCTGGAGGTCGAGCCGCAGGAGGTCAATGGCAATCTCTGGCACTTCCGCTATCCGATCGAGGGCGAGATTTTCGATCCGGAAAATCCTGGGACATTCATCACCGTGGCGACGACACGGCCCGAGACGATGCTGGGCGATACGGCAGTCGCCGTGCACCCGGACGACGAGCGCTACCGGCATCTGGTCGGCAAGAATGTCGTGTTGCCGATCGTCGGCCGGAAAATTCCGGTTGTGGCTGACGAGTATTCCGACCCGGAAAAGGGTTCCGGCGCCGTCAAGATCACGCCGGCGCACGACTTCAACGATTTCGAGGTTGGCAAGCGCCACAAGCTGCCGGCGATCAACATCCTGACCATCGAGGCGGCAATAACGCTCAGGGATAACGAGGATTTTCTCGCCGGGCTCGACGTGACGCCGGAGCGCCAGGCCGTCTGGGACGAGCTCGACGGTCTCGACCGTTTCGTCGCGCGCAAGAAAATCGTCGAGCTGATGGAGGCCGGCGGCTTCCTCGACAAGATCGAGCCGCACCGCCACGCCGTGCCGCATGGCGACCGCGGCGGCGTGCCGATCGAGCCGTTTCTGACCGAGCAGTGGTATGCAAACGCCGCCGAGCTCGCCAAGCCGGCGATCGCATCGCTGCGTGAAGGCCGTACCAACTTCGTGCCGAAGAACTGGGAAAAGACCTATTTTGACTGGATGGAGAACATTCAGCCCTGGTGTATTTCACGCCAGCTGTGGTGGGGTCATCAGATCCCGGCCTGGTACGGGCCGGACGGCCGCGTCTTCGTCGAGAAGACCGAGGAAGAGGCGCTGGGCGCCGCGATTGAATATTATCTGGCGCTGGAAGGCCCGTGGAAGGCCTGGGTCGAGGACAAGCTCGAGACCTTCAAGCCGGGCGAAATCCTGAGCCGCGACGAGGATGTGCTCGACACCTGGTTCTCGTCCGCACTGTGGCCGTTCTCGACACTGGGCTGGCCGGATCACACGCCGGAGCTGAAGACCTATTACCAGACCGACGTGCTGGTGACCGGTTTCGACATCATCTTCTTCTGGGTCGCCCGGATGATGATGATGGGCCTGCATTTCATGCACGAGGAGCCGTTCCACACCGTCTATGTGCATGCGCTGGTGCGCGACAAGAACGGGCAGAAGATGTCGAAGTCGAAAGGCAACGTCATCGATCCGCTCGACCTCATCGACGAGTTTGGCGCCGATGCACTGCGCTTCACGCTGACGGTGATGGCGGCGCAGGGGCGCGACGTAAAGCTCGATCCGGCGCGCATCGCCGGCTACCGCAATTTCGGCACCAAGCTGTGGAACGCGACACGCTTTGCCGAGATGAACGAGGTCGCGCGCAATGACGATTTTTGGCTGAACGACGCCAAGCTGCCGGTCAACCGCTGGATCCTGACCGAGCTGACCAGGGCGTCGCACGCGATCACCGAGGGCATCACCTCATACCGCTTCAACGAGGCGGCGGGCGCCGCCTACCGCTTCGTCTGGAACCTGTTCTGCGACTGGTACCTGGAACTGCTCAAGCCGGTGTTCATGGGCGCCGACGAGGCGGCCAAAGCCGAAAGCCGCGCCTGCGTCGCCTTCGTGCTCGAAGAGATCTACAAGCTGCTTCACCCCATGATGCCGTTCATGACGGAGGAGCTGTGGGCGCAGACGGCAGGGGAGGGCAGGACGCGCGCAACGCTGCTGTGCCACGCCGCCTGGCCGTCGCCCGACTTCGAGGACGCCGATGCAGCCGCCGACATCAACTGGCTGGTCGATCTGGTCTCCGGTATTCGCTCCGTGCGCTCTGAAATGAACGTGCCGCCGGCGGCGATCGCGCCGCTGGTGGTGGTCGGCGCCAGCGCCGAGACTCACCAGAGGCTGGAACGCCATGCGTCCGCCATCAAGCGGCTGGCGCGGGTCGGCGACATCTCGCTGCAGGACGCCGCACCCAAGGGCTCGGCCCAGATCGTGCTCAACGAGGCGACGATCTGCCTGCCGCTCGGCAGCCTGATCGATCTGTCCGCCGAGGCGGCGCGGCTGCAGAAGGAACTGGCCAAGGTGACCGAGGAAATCGCGCGGCTGCACAAGAAGCTGTCGAACGAACGGTTCGTCGCCAGCGCGCCGGAAGAGATCGTCGCGGCCGAGCGCGAAAAACTCGCGGAATACCGTGATCAGCAGGAGAAGCTTTCGGTGGCGTTGACCCGGGTGCGCGACGCCGGCTGAGCGCCGGATTCGCGAGACGCTTGCAGCGCTTCGCGAAGGTTCTTTTGCTCGAAAAATAGGCGTTTCGTAACGTTAATATTGACGTAAACGGAAAGTTTCGACCTCATTGTTGCCATAATGTAACAATGGGGCCGAATGCCGGCAAAATAGCTGGTTTGGGTGCTGTTTTGAGCGGTTTTACCTGATTTGTTCCCCAGTCTGCCGCCCAAATGGTCATTTTCGAACCTACCGGCCAGGGCCGCCACTGTGTTCGAAATGCGGTCCGCAAGAGTGTACATGTACGCTATTCGAATTCATTGTTGCGCCGTTAACCCGAATTGGTTCTAGCTTGACGCACTAGTATTTCGGGGAGGACATCCATGAGCAATTTGCGTTTGAAAGCACTGCTGGGGGCAGGGTGTTTTTCGCTGGGTCTGATCGGTTCCGTGCATGCCGGCGGCCTGGAGCGCGGCGGCTATGACATCGATCTGCTGTTCGATCCTGCGCAGGTCACGGGCGAGGTTACCGGCACCTATGTGATGCCGCAGCGCGACCTCAAGAATGTGGTGGACACGAATCCGGCTGACGGCCCCCTTAACGCGTTGGGCCTTTCCAACAGCGCCCGCGATACCGCAAGTTATTGGGTGCCGAGCGTAGGCATCAAGGCTGGTATGGGCCCGGTCGATTGTCTTGTCGACTATGGCCAACCGATCGGTGCGTACAGCAATCCCGGCGTTAACTGGGCCGGCGCGAACGGCAATATCGTAACCAAGGTCAAGAGCGAGGCCGTGGGCGGAACCTGCTCGTACAAAATGGACGTCGGCAAAGGCCAGTTTCGTTTCATCGGCGGCGTGTTCCATGAGGACGTCTCGGGCTTCAAGGAACAGCTGGTCGCTCCGCTTCCCGTATTTTTGGGCACAGGCATCGGGCGCCTTGATCTCAAGGGAGACGGCTGGGGATGGCGCGTCGGTGCCGCCTATGAAATTCCTGATATCGCGCTGCGCGCCAGCCTGGTCTACAATTCAGCCGTCAAGCTCGACAACCTCTCGGGGACCCTTGATCTGACCCAGGTTCCCGGATTCCTCGACCCAACTAATCCGATTTTGGGTCGCATAACCGACGTAAGCGGTTCTTCGGAGGTGCCTGAGTCTTTGGAACTCAAGCTCCAGTCAGGTATTGCGGCTGGTTGGCTCGCGTTTGGATCCATAAAGTGGGTCAATTGGAGCGTGTTGCAGAGCATACCATTCTGCCCGACCGGCGCCCCGGGGGCTTGCACCACGACCGGCCCCACCCGCGCTACATCGCTTGATCTGCTCTACCGGGATGGCTGGACGGTCTCAGGCGGTATCGGTCACAAGTTCAACGATCAGTGGAGCGGCGCCGCCATTCTGACCTGGGATCGCGGAACCTCCACCGGTCTGAGCGCCCAGACGGACACCTGGACGGTTGGCGGTGGCGTGGCTTACACGCCGACCCAGAACATCGAGGTTCGTCTTGGTGGGGCGCTGGGCGTGCTTACCAGCGGGTCGATCCATCCAGTCGTAGGCGACGATGGCGTCACCTATGGTACGGACTACACCGCTGACTTCGGCAACGATCTTGTGTCGGCCATTTCAACTTCGTTGAAGGTGAAGTGGTAAGCCTTTCAAATTGAAAAGAAAAAGGCCGGTCATCCCCGGTCTTTTTCTTATGCGGGCACCGCGTCGAGCCTTGTCGGCGAGAGTTGGCGTTGCAGATACGCCGCACGGGCGTCGCCTCTCGCGATTGTGACGTTTTGGCAACAGTTTCTGAACAACCCCCGCGCTAGAGTTCCGCCCGACCAAATTGCCCATTTCCCGCCATAAACCCGGCGCACCTCGAATTTGTCTCGGGACACGCGCCAAAAGGCTCGGCGATGAGGCAGGCCGCGCCGCCCGCGGCAAGGAAGAGAATGGACGCCAAAGTCATCTCCAAGGCCAAGCTGCCTAGCCGCCATGTGACCGTCGGTCCGGCGCGTGCGCCGCACCGTTCGTATCTCTATGCCATGGGGTTGTCGGCGGCCGAGATCGCGCAGCCGCTGGTCGGCGTTGCCTCCTGCTGGAACGAAGCGGCGCCTTGCAACATCTCGCTGATGCGCCAGGCGCAAGTGGTCAAGAAAGGCGTCGCGGCCGCCAACGGCACGCCGCGCGAATTCTGCACCATCACCGTCACCGACGGTATCGCCATGGGCCACCAGGGCATGAAGTCGTCGCTGGTGTCGCGCGATGTCATCGCCGACTCGGTCGAACTCACCATGCGCGGCCATTGCTACGATGCGCTGGTCGGCCTTGCCGGCTGCGACAAGTCGCTGCCCGGCATGATGATGGCCATGGTGCGGCTCAACGTGCCGTCGATCTTCATCTATGGCGGCTCGATCCTGCCGGGCTCCTATCGCGGCCGCCAGATCACTGTGCAGGACGTGTTCGAGGCGGTCGGCCAGCATTCGGTCGGCACGGTCAGCGATGCCGAACTGCTCGAGATCGAGCAGGCGGCGTGTCCGTCCGCCGGCTCCTGCGGGGCCCAGTTCACAGCCAACACCATGGCCACCGTCGCCGAGGCGATTGGCCTCGCGCTGCCCTATTCCTGCGGCGCGCCGGCGCCTTACGAGATGCGCGACCGCTTCAATTTCGCGTCCGGCGAAAAGATAATGGAGCTGATCGCCAAGAACATCCGGCCGCGCGACATCGTCACGCTGAAGGCGCTGGAGAATGCGGCGACCGTGGTCTCGGCCACCGGCGGCTCGACGAATGCGGCTTTGCACCTGCCGGCGATCGCGCATGAGGCAGGCATCAAGTTCGACCTGTTCGACGTTGCCGCGATTTTCGAGAAGACGCCTTACATCGCCGACCTCAAGCCGGGCGGCAAATATGTCGCCAAGGACATGTTCGAGGCCGGCGGCATTCCGCTGTTGATGAAGACGCTGCTCGACCATGGCTATCTGCATGGCGACTGCATGACCGTGACTGGCCGTACTTTGGCCGAAAACATGGAGCATGTTGCCTGGAATGATAGCCAGGATGTGGTCCGTCCCGCCAACCGACCAATCACCCAAACCGGCGGTGTCGTGGGCTTGAAGGGCAACCTTGCCCCCGAAGGCGCGATCGTGAAGGTCGCGGGCATGACGGAGCTGAAATTCTCAGGTCCGGCACGGTGTTTCGATTCGGAAGAGGAATGTTTCGAGGCGGTCACGCACCGCAACTACCGGGAAGGCGAGGTTCTCGTCATCCGTTACGAAGGTCCGCGCGGCGGCCCGGGCATGCGCGAGATGCTGTCGACGACGGCGGCGCTCTACGGCCAGGGCATGGGCGGCAAGGTCGCTCTCATCACCGACGGTCGTTTCTCGGGCGCGACGCGCGGTTTCTGCATCGGTCATGTCGGGCCCGAAGCTGCCGTTGGCGGCCCGATCGGGCTCTTGAAAGACGGCGATGTGATTTCGATCGATGCAACCAAAGGCACGATCGAGGTCGACCTGTCCGAGGCCGAACTGGCAACGCGGGCGAAGGCCTGGAAGGCGCGCACGACCGACTATCAGTCGGGCGCGATCTGGAAATACGCACAAACGGTAGGGCCTGCCCGCGACGGCGCGGTCACCCATCCGGGCGGTGCCAAAGAAACACATTGCTATGCGGATATCTGAGTTGTTGAGGTCGTCTGTCCTTCCGGCACTGGTCGCTGTTGCGATCTTTGGCGCCGTGGGCCAGGCCATGGCCTTCGACGACAAGGTGTTCGACGACAAGACCGGCGTGAAGCCGCAATCGAGCCCATGGGCCGTGTTCCAGTTCGGCTTCTCCGCTTACAAGAGCGGCCACAAGGAACAGGCGGTCGAGGCCTATAAATACGCCGCCGAGAACGGCCAGATCGGCGCCACCTGGAAGCTCGCGCGCATGTACGCCGAAGGCGACGGCGTGACGCGCGACGACTATGCGGCCTTCAAATTCTTCTCCGAGATCGTCGATCAGGATGTCGAGCCGGGATCGCCGGAGGAAAGCTATGTCTCCGACGCGCTGGTGGCGCTGGGCGACTATCTCCGGACAGGTATCCCCGGCAGCCCGGTCGAGGAAAACGAGGTCGCGGCGCAGGAATATTACATGCGCGCGGCCGCCAACTACCGCAACCCGAACGCCCAGTTCGAGATGGGCCAGATGTTTTTGAAGGGCGAGGGCGGCGTCAAGGCCAGCGTCAAGCAGGCCGGCCGCTGGTTCCAACTCGCCGCCGAAAAAGGCCATGCCGGCGCCCAGGCGACGCTCGGCAATCTTCTGTTCCAGAGCGGCAAGATCGTGCGCGGGCTGGCCATGATGACCGCCGCGCTCGAACGCGCCTCGCCGAGCGACCAGCCGTGGATCCGCGGCATGCAGGAAGAGGCATTTGCCGCCGCCGGCGAAGCCGACCGCCGCACGGCGATTTCGCTTGCCGACGATCTTCTCACCAAGGGTGGTGACGACCAGTGAAATTGCCAATCTCCCCCCTTGAGGGGGAGATGCCCGGCAGGGCAGAGGGGGGCGCTGTCCCGCTGGCATTTCAGTTGACTAAAGTTTGCCCGGGTTGGACTGAGAGGGTGAGCTTGTTTGACCGAAAGGTCGCGTTTCTTCGCGCCCCCCTCTGGCCTGCCGGCCATCTCCCCCTCAAAGGCATAGGCGCTAAGATAGCTTTGGCATGGACTGAAACTTGCGCTTTCGTGGTGGTTCGCGCCAGCGATATCGCAAGGCATGGAGATTTTGGCGCAGGGCCGC